>PFVX01000060.1 GCA_002790835.1 bacterium CG_4_9_14_3_um_filter_65_15
CGCCGACCTGTCCTAAAGATGGGGTCCACCTCACTCTTCAGGGCGATGGTGGTTTCGTTGCGCCCTATATCCACGTTAACGGAAACCTCCACATCCGGAGCAACGTGGGCACGGTGGGATCGATTCCCGCCACGGTGTTCACGTTGACCTTCAGCCAGCCGGTGAACTTGTCCATCGGGACCACCCATTTCGGTGACGGCAATGTGCGGGAGCAGTTGACCTTCAACAGCCAGGGCGCCGGGAGCATGGTCGGCGCCATCGGAGCCGGGGGAACCGTGACCGGTAACAACACCAGCCTGCTCCATGCCGCCAGCGCGGACAATTCCGGCGGCAGCCCGGTCTCGGCCGTGGCGCTGGGCATCAGCACCCTGGAGATCACCCTCGATGGAGCCGACGAGCGGGACATCGCGGGTATCACCATGTCCATTGATGTCCAGATCAGCACCGTCGACAGCGAAAAATCCAGCCTCGGGACCGTCAAGGCCCTGCACCGCTAGAAACTGCGGAACCTGAAAAAATAGAAGCCGCCCTGGCCGGGGCGGCTTCGTTTTTGCGCTGTGGCGGGGAGAGCGGATCAGAGAGGAAGTTTTTCCACCCGGAAATTCGCCGTGCCGTCGAAATTCGAGAAGATGACCTGCACCGTCCAATCGCCGGGGTTGCCGGAGATGCTCTGTTCCGACCCACTGGCCTTCAACTCGCTGCTGTAGACCTGCACGCCCGATGCGTCGCGGATCACCATGCTGGCGCCGCCGTCGGTCTTGGCCGTGGAATGATCCACCGAAACTCCGTTGGTCGGATTCGTCCAGGTGTAGGTCTCGGTCACGGTCACGTTCTTGCCATCGGTGATCTGGAACTGGAAGGAATCGGCGTTGCTGATGATCTCCGGCGAGAAAGGCGCCAGGGGATTGCTGCCGCTGCCGCAACCGGCGGCCAGCAGACAGGCCCCGAGCAACACGGAAGTCAAGATGGCTCGGCGTTTCATGGGGGCCTCCTTGGACAGGGAAAACTCAAACGACAATATCGCTCCATTATTATCGGCAGCAAGGCCGGAACCTGGATCGGTATTCCCGCGGTTCCGGATCCTCTTCCTGCTGTCTCGATAATCTCATTGGGTTTATGATCCCGGAATTCCGGCGCAATCACCTTTCGCCGGCTCTTCCACCCCTGGAGGTTCATGTCCACGCTCGAAGGACCGTTGCTGCGCCGAGCCCTGCGCCTGTCGGTGGCCGAAGGGTCGGCCTGGGCGCTGATGGTCGGTCTGGCGGAGAGCTACTTCATCGCCATCGCCGCCTTCCTGGGCGCCACCCCCCTGCAGTTCGGCCTGGTCGTGGCGCTGCCTCTGGCCCTGGGCGGGCTGGGGCCCCTGACCACCATCGCCCTGCTGCGGTGGCGGCCCCGGCGGCGGCCGCTTGCCGGAGCTGCGGTGGCGCTGCAGGTCGTGGTCCTTGCCTGCCTGATGGTCCTGCTGCGACGCGATCTGCTCCATGTTCCCCAGCTCATTGCGGGCATCTGCCTCTACCAGATGGCGGGTCAGGGTGCGGGCACGGCCTGGGCCTCGTGGTACGGCGACGTGGTGGAGGCCGAAAAGCGCGGACGGTGGTTCAGCTTCCGCAACCGGTTCATCTATGCGAGCACGTGCGTGGGGCTTGTCGTCGGGGGTTTGATCATGCACCGGCTGGCGCCGGGGGGCGTCTCGGCCGCGGGCAGCTCACGCGCCTTCGCGGTCCTGCTGGGGTTGGCGGCCGTCTTCCGGCTGGTTTCGGGGGCCCTGCTGCTGGCGGCGCCAGAGCCCCAGTTCCGGGGGCTGCTGCCGCGGCGGCAGGTCATGCTGGCGGCGCGCACGAGGCAGGGCAGCCAGGCCCTGCGCATCCTCCTGCTCGGGGCGCTCTTCCATTTCACGATCTACTGGGGTTCGCCATTCTTCGCACCCTATATGCTCGAGCAGTTGCATTTCACATACCTGCAGTACATGGCTGCGTCGCTGTGCGTCATCATGGCGAAGATGGCCGCCAGCCTTCCCTGGGGCCGCACGATCGACCGGCACGGCGCGCGCGGCGTGTTCCTGGTCAGCATGTTTTGCATCGCCCTGGTGCCGTTGCCCTGGCTGTGGGCGAAAGGGCTGGGCATGGTGATCTTGGCCCAGGTGGTGTCGGGCGCATCGTGGTCCGGTTTCGAAGTGGGGTACCTGTCCCTGCTGCTGGAAAACAGTCGCAGCCGCGAACGGCCCTACCTGTTCGCCCTGCAGAGCCTGGGCAACGGCTGGATGCAGCTGGCGGGCGTGTTGACGGCGTCGCTGGTTTTCCTGCCGCATGTCGGGGGCTATCGGGACATCTTCGCCATCAGCATGGTCGGCCGCTTCCTGGTGGCCATGAGTGCGCCGCTGGTCCTGGCCGGACTGGTGCGCGGTGCCCGGCCTCCCCTGGGGCAGATCGGGTGGCGCATGTTCGGCCTGCGGACCCACGGCGGGTTCTCGGTGCGGCCCCTCTTGCCGAGCGGCGAAAAGGAGGATGACCTGCCCGAGTGATCGGCACGATCCCGTCGACGCTGGAGACGCCGGAGCCCAGGACTGTGCCCGCGTTGCCGCCCACGACGTAGAACAGGGGTCCGTAGACCGCGCGTTTGGCACCCGTGCCGATGAGATGGCGGAACTCCGTGATATCCGGCCCGGGCATAGTGGCCTGGTCTTCCTGATTGACCAGCCACACGAGGCACTGGCTGGTGGTCGGAAAGTAGTCGTCCCAGAGCATGTCCGTCGAGGTACTCGGCGGCGTGAACCAAGGGAAGGTGCTGAAGACACCCGTGTCGGCTTCCCCAAAAGCCCTCGACACGACCGAGGGATACCAGTAGGGAGCGATGCTCGGCGCGGTGTAGATGACGTTGACTTCGCTGTCGTCGCCGATGGCGACGATGAACGCGGGGTCCAAACCGTTGTTGACGACATTCACCCGACCGGGAACCGGAGGCGCCGATGATACAGGAGAATAATAGTCCCGTCAACGTGGTGCGGCCAGGCGAAGGACACCACGCAACCCCACAATCCCGCCTCGCCTCCCCCATTGCGCAATGCTAGAATCCACCCGACGTTCAACTCCAACCCGCGGGCGGTACCATGGTCCACTTCAACTGGCTGGATATCTTCTGGGCGGTCGCGTTCCTGCTGCTGATGGTGGGGGGCGCGGCCTTTTTCTATCGGTTGGCGCGCCGCAGCGAGAGCGACTTCTTCCTCGCCGGCCGCGGTCTTCCGTGGTGGCTGCCCGCGTCGTCCGTGTTCAGCACCCACACCGCCACCGACACTCCCATGTGGATCACCGGCGTGATCTACGCCAACGGGTTGCGCGGGATCTGGTACACCTTCTTCACCGCCTGGACGGCCATCGGCGCGTTCGTCTCGGCGCGCATCTTCCGCCGCTCGCTGGCCTACACCCAGGCCGAATGGCAGACCCAGCGCTTCGGCGGCCTGGGCGCCGAGATGCTGCGCGGCTGGATGGCCGGCTGGCAGATCTTCATGAACATGTTCATCCTCGGCTGGGTGGGCATGGCCATGGGCAAGGTGTGCCACCTGGCCTTCGGTTGGCCGCTGTGGGTGGGGCTGGTGATCCCCTCGGTGGTCACCGCGTTCTACACCCTGGCCGCCGGCTACTGGGGTGTGGTGATGGGCGATTTCCTGCAGGGGATCGTGGCCGTGTTCGCCATCGTGGTGGTTTCCTTGGTGGGTATCGCCGCGGCCGGCGGTCCCGCCGATGTGACGGCGAAGATCGTCGAACTGGGCCAGGCCTGGCGCCTGGACGCCTTCGCCTTCAGCGGGGTGTTCACCGGCGATTTTCCCTTCGTGTGGTTTCTGACCATGCTGGTGATCGCCGTGATCGGCGGTTTCGGCATGGGCACGAGCATCGACTGGTACGTCGAGGCCCAGCGCATCCAGTCGGCGCGCACGGTGCGCGACGCGACCTACGGCCTGTGGGCCGGCGGTGCGGTCACCTTGGTGCGCAACGGATTCTGGGCCGCGGCCGTGCTGGCGTTCTTCTCCATGCTGCCGAACATCGCCGACCAGGCCGACTACGAGCTGGGCTGGTTCCGCATGGGCTTCGAATTGCTGCCCGTCGGCATGGTGGGTGTGTTCTTCGGCGCGATCCTGGCCATCCACCTGTCGACCATCAGCAGCCATCTGAACCTGGGCGCGCTGTATTTCACCCGCGACATCTACCAGCGCTACATCAGGCCCGACGCCAGCCAGAAGCGGCTGGTGTGGATGGGGCGCGCGGCCACCTTCGTGCTGCTGGTCGGATCGTTCTTCTACGGCCTGATGATGCAGGAGATCACCAAGTGGCTGATCTTCGCCCTGTGGCTGATGATGGCCGGCATCTGGCTGCCCAACATCCTGCAGGTGGTGTGGTGGCGCTTCAACGCCTGGGGCTACCTGTCCGGTTGGATGGCCAACCTGGGCGTTTCGTGGCTGATCGTGTGGGTCTTGCCCGAGTTCGGCGTCATCCCCAAGTTGCCCGACCATCTGAATTTCTGGCTGCTGATGGCCCTGGGCGCGCTGATCTTTATCCCCGTGACCCTGGGCACCAAGCCCGAGAAGATGGACCGGCTGGTGCGTTATTACGTCATGACCCGGCCGGTGGGCTGGTGGGGCCCGGTGCACCGGGAGGCCGTGCAGCGCGGGCTGATCGCCGAGGACAAGACCGTGGAAGAGGCCGGCCCGCGCCCGCTGATCCGCCGCCGCTGGACCGCCGAGCAGGCCGACGCCTGGACCCGCGAGGATTGGCTGGTGGTCGTGCTTTCGCCGCTGTCCATGGCCGCGTTGATGCTGGGCGTGGTGCAGTCGTTGCTGCTGCAGGCCGGCGGCATCGCCATGCTGGTTGCGGCGGTTTGCCTGATCTTCCTGATCTACTGGATCATCGACCCCAAGCTGCGCTCCATCTCACAGGAGTACGAGTCGCGGCAGGCCGCCTACGTGGAGCAACTCGAAAGGCGCCTGCGCTGGCAGGACGAACAGGAGGCGTGATGGACAAGGGCCTGGTCACCCTCATCGGCATGAGCATCGCCTACGTGGCCTCGTTCGTGGGGCTGGGGTTGGCGTGGTGGAACTGGCGGAAGCGGCACGGGAAGGAATAACCCGTGAGCGGGAAGACAAGACGGTCAAAATTTTGTTTCCTCCGTCCGTGCCTTGTCGTACACTCAAGTAAGCGCATGAAGGTGCAGAACCTGTGCGCTGGTGAACATTCCGCGCAGCGGCGCGGCAGCGAACACAAGCCAGGGCGGTTTGTGTAGCTGGGCGAGGTGGGTCTCGCCGTGGGTGACACGCCCGTTAAGGAGGTGATCCGGTGGGTATACATAGAGCGAACTCGGTGGAGGTGGCGTCCCTGCTTTGACGGGGCGTCTCCGGACAGTGGACGTTGAGGCAGTACCCTCACTGTAGGGAAACCCAACGCCACCCGAACTGAAGTCGACCGGGGCCGGTGCTGCAAAGTGCCGGCCCCTTTTTCTGGGAAAGGAAGGCCGTGGGTCCGGGGCTTTTCGTTCCGACAATTTGTGTCCCAGACTTGCCTTCCACCTGCGGGCGTGGTTTCCTGAACGAAAGACCAAGCCATCATCCCGCCGCCGAGGGAGTCCGGTTCCATGCACGACGCCATTCCCGCCCTGTCTCCGATCCATGGGTTTTTCTGGACCTGGATTGTTCCGCCGGCCCTGTTTCTGTTGACCGCGGTGGCGACGGGATTGCTGTACCGTCACTTCTCGAAGAGACCTTCTGGGGAATAGAATCAGCCAAAATGTGCCGATTATTGTGAAAATTGGCATTAATAAGCCAAATATGGCATAAATTCAATCTCATTAATTATTGACACAAGGCCAAATATGGCATATTCATGGCTATATCACGGTCTTAAACGCCAGAGGTGGCATATATGGCTATAATCAACGAAAATTCGGACGAGGCCGTCCTTGAGGAAGTCGGTAAGCGGTTGGCACGATACCGGTTGAACCGCAATCTGACCCAGGCCGCCCTGGCCCGGGAGGCCGGAATTTCCCCGCGTACCCTCAACCGGATCGAGCACGGAGAGTCGGTCAACGGGTCCAACCTGATCCGGTTGTTGCGATCCCTCGACCTGCTGGCCAACCTCGAGGCCCTGATTCCGGAACCTGCGCCCAGCCCGATCCAGCAGGTGAAGATGCAGGGGAAGATCCGCAAGCGCGCGTCGGGTGGTCGGGCGAATCCACCGGCCAAGGGCGAGCCGTGGTCGTGGGGGGATGAGGAATGACCGTCGCCGAAGTCATCCTGTGGGGCAGAACGATCGGTGCGGTCACCTGGAACGACGACGCCGGGAGGGCCGCCTTCGAATATGATCCCGATTTTCGGGACAGCGGAATCCAGGTCTCGCCGCTGGTGATGCCGCTGGCGGATCGGATCTACACCTTCCCCGCCCTGGTCGGCGAATCCTTCCACGGCATGCCGGGCCTGGTGGCCGATTCCCTGCCCGATGATTTCGGCAACGCGTTGATCGACGCCTGGCTGGCCGAACAGGGGCGCAATCCCGACAGCTTCAACCCCGTCGAACGCCTTTGCTACACCGGGACCCGGGGCATGGGCGCCCTCGAATACAAGCCCGCCCAAGGTCCGGCGGTGGGACATTCCCAGCCCGTCGATGTGGCGGCACTGGTCGAACTGGCCGGCGAGATTCTGAGCGGTCGCCACGGTCTCGACGGGTCGTTCGTGCCTCCGCGCCGCACCGAATCCCTGCAGAAGATCCTGCAGGTGGGAACCTCCGCCGGCGGCGCCCGGGCCAAGGCCGTGGTCGCCTGGAATCCCCGGACCCAGGAGGTGCGGTCCGGCCAGGTCGGCGCTGAGCCCGGCTTCACGTCCTGGATCATCAAGTTCGACGGGGTGCGGGGCAACCAGGATCGGGACCTTGCGGCCCCCGCGGGCTTCGGCCTGATCGAGTTCGCCTACTACGAGATGGCTCTTGCGGCGGGAATCGCCATGCAGGAAAGCCGCCTGTTGCAGGAGAACGGTCGCAGCCACTTCATGACCCGGCGTTTCGACCGCACCGAAGACGGCGGCAAGATCCACATGCAGTCCCTCGCCGCCCTGGCGCATTTCGATTTCCGCAAGGCGGGGGCCTATGCCTACGAGCAGGCCCTGCAAACCATCCGCCGGCTGGACATGCCCATGGTGAGCATCGAGGAACAGTTCCGGCGCATGGCCTTCAACATCGTCGCCCGCAACCAGGACGACCACGTCAAGAACATTGCCTTCCTGATGGATCGAGCGGGGTCCTGGTCCCTCTCGCCGGCTTACGATCTCACCTACAGCTACAATCCCGTCGGCCGCTGGACCCACGACCACCAGATGACCCTCAACGGGAAGCGCAACGATTTCGCGGTGGAGGATTTTCGGGCATGTGCAGCGGGATTTTCCCTGGCGCGGGGCAGGGCGGAGGAGATCCTCGCCCAGGTCATCCGTGCCGTCGCCCGCTGGCCGGAGTTCGCCGCCGCTGCGGGTGTGTCGGATGAGGTCGCCGCGCGCATCGGCAACACTCATCGTCTGGACATTTCCTAGAGAGGTTGTTCCAGGGCCACCGGCGCAATCAATTGCTCCTGCTTCATGGCGCGGGACATGACGAACAGCCCCACCCCGGCGGTCACGATGTTGGCCACGACTCCGGCCCAGAACACCCCGGCCAGTCCCGCCACCCTGGCTCCGAGGATGGACAGCGGGATCGTCAGGACGAAAATCTGCAGCACCGACAACGAGGCCGCCCGCAGGGGCTTGAGCATGCCGTTGAGCACCGTGGAGGCCATGGCCGCAGCGGCGGAGAAGACCGCGCCCACCGGGGCGATGCGGAAGAAGAGCACCGTGGCCTCCTGGAAGCCCTCATGGCCGTTGAAGAGTGCCGCGATCGGCCGCGCGAAGATCAGAAAGACCACCCACGTCAAGAGACCGTAACCCATGCCGAACTTCACCGAGAACCAGGCCGCGTCGTGAACCCGGTCCAGCCGGCGGGCGCCGAGGTTTTGCCCGATGAACGGGACCAGCGAGGCCCCCAGGGCCATGATCACGGCGAAAGCGAACATGCCGACCCGGGTCCCTACGCCGTAGGCCGCCACGGCGGCCGGTCCGAACTGGGCTACCAGGCGGATGATCACGCCCATGCCCAGAGGCATGACCATGCGCGTGGCGGCGGCCGGCAGGCCCACGTGCAGGATGCGCCGGCTACTGGCGAGCATGGTGCTCAGGGTCATGCCGCGCCGCGAGAGCATCTTCTTGCGGACGCCCAGTACGTAGATGGCTGCGGTCAGGGAGGTGGCGCGCGCCAACGCGGTGGCGATGGCCGCGCCTTCGATCCCCATGCGGGGCACCGGGCCCCAGCCGAAGATCAGGATGGGATCGGCGATCACGTTGGTCAGCGCGGCGATCCCCATGATCATCGCCGGGGTGCGCGTGTCGCCGGTGGCCCGGATGGCGCTGTTGCCCACCATGGGAATCACCAGGACCCCGATGGTCAGGTACCAGATGCGCATGTAGCGCACGACCAGGTCGAGGATCTCTCCCTTGGCGCCCATGGCGGCGAACAGGGGGCGCACCGTGAACATGCCCGCCGCCGCGACCACGACCACGATGACGAACGAGAGGATCAGCGCGTCGGTGGTCAGGCGCTGGACCCCCTGGTGGTCGCCCTCGCCGATGGCGTTGCTGATCACGGCCGAGGTGCCCATGCCCAGGCCGAGGGCCAGGCTGGCCAGGCTCATCACCACCGGGAAGGTGAACGAGATGGCGGTCAGGGCATCGGTGCTGAAGCGGCCGAGGAAGAACGTGTCCACGAGGTTGAACGCCATGATGGCGATCATGCCTGCGAGCATGGGGCCGGCCATGCGCAAAAGACCCGGGCCGACCGGTCCGGTGGTCAAGGTGGCGGTGCGGGACACGCGGACTTCCCCGGTTCGAGGTTGCGGAATTCAAGTTACCCCAAGGTAGGTCACCAGCGGGGGGTTCCGCAGGAAATATTTCCCGGACGGCGCCCTGCGATTCCGCCTCGCCAATGGACACCGGTGCGGACATAATGTCCCTGAAGTGTTCACCCGCGCGAAAGGTGTTCTCGTGTCCCTGCGTGTCCTGCTGATCGCCTTGCTGCTCCCCGCCCTAGTTTCTGCTGCTGGGGCTTCGCCCCTGGCGGACGCCGTTGACCCGTTCATCGGTACCGGGGGCCACGGCCACACCTTCCCCGGCCCGACCATGCCGTTCGGCATGGTGCAACTCTCACCCGACACGCGCCTGACCGGGTGGGACGGCTGCTCGGGCTACCACGACTCCGACCGGGTGATCTCCGGATTCAGTCACACCCATCTGAGCGGCACGGGCGTGAGCGATTACGGCGACATCCTGCTGATGCCGGTGACCGGACGACCCGAACGGGCAGGAACCTATCCCGCCCTGGCCGACACGGGCTACAGTTCACGTTTTCGCAAGGAGACCGAGCGGGCGGGTGCCGGATGGTATTCCGTGCACCTGGACGACTACGACACCGACGTGGAATTGACCGCCACGGCGCGCACCGGCCTGCACCGCTATGTGTTCCCCGCCGGGAAGCCGGCCTATGTGATCATCGACCTGGAGCATCGCGACAAGCTGCTGGATGCGAACCTGGGCATCGGGGACGACGGGGTTCTGCGGGGATTCCGGCGCTCGGACGCCTGGGCGCGCGACCAGTGGGTGTATTTCCGGGTCGAGTTTTCCCGGTCCGTGAACAGTGGACATCTGATCACCAACGACGATGGCCTGATAACCAAGGCCGTGCTGTCGTTTGGTGACCAGGGTGGCGAGGTCATTGCCCAGGTGGGGATCTCCGCGGTCGATGCCGACGGAGCCGCCGGCAATCTGAAGGCCGAATGGGCGGATTTCGATTTTGGCGCCGCCCGCGGGCGTGCCCGTCAGGCCTGGGTGCGGCAACTCGAGCGGTTCGACGTTCCCGAGGCTACGGGAGCCGATCGCACGATCCTCGCGACGGCCCTCTACCACAGCTTCCTGGCGCCGAACCTCTTCAGCGACGCCGACGGCCGCTACCGGGGCATGGACCAGTGGATCCACCAGGCCGATGGCCGCGACCAGTACACCGTGTTCTCCCTCTGGGACACCTTCCGCGCCACCCACCCGCTGTTCACCCTGGTCGAACGGGCCCGCACGCGGGATTTCGTGAACACCATGCTGGCCCAGTACGAACAGGGCGGACGTTTGCCCGTGTGGGAACTGGCGGCCAACGAGACCGACTGCATGATCGGCTACCACAGCGTTTCGGTCATCGCCGACGCGTACCTCAAGGGGATCGGGGGGTTCGACGGCGAAGCCGCCCTGCAGGCCATGCTGTCATCGGCCCACGGCGACCGCTTCGGGCTGCAGGCCTACCGCACGCCCGGCTTCATCTCCAGCGACCAGGCTTCCGAATCGGTGAGCCGCACCCTGGAATACGCCTACGACGATTTCTGCATCTCGCGCATGGCCGCAGCGGTGGGGGACGAGGACGTCGCTCGGGATTTCGACCGGCGCTCGCAGTCCTGGCGGCACCTGTTCGACCCGCAGACCCGCTGCTTCCGGCCCCGGCGCAACGGTCAGTGGCTCAAGCCGTTCGACCCACGCCGGGTGGACAACAACTACACCGAGGCCAACGCCTGGCAGTACCGTTTCTTCGCGCCCCAGCACGTCACCCAGCTCATGGAGCTGTACGATTCGGCGGACGACTTCGCCGCCGCGCTCGATTCCCTGTTCACCGCCCCGACGGCCACCATCGGCCGCGACCAGGCGGACATCACCGGGCTGATCGGCCAGTACGCCCACGGCAACGAGCCCAGCCACCACATCGCCTGGCTATACCACGCCGCCGGCCGCCCGGAGCAGACCCGCGCGGTGGTGGGCAAGATCCTCGACGAGTTCTACACCGACAAGCCCGACGGATTGATCGGCAACGAGGACTGCGGCCAGATGTCCAGCTGGTATGTGCTGGCCGCCTACGGCCTGTACGACATCGCGCCGGGTGACGGGATCTGGTGCGTGATCCCGCCGCGCTACCCCGAAATGACCATGCGATTCGAGGACGGTCGCACCTTCACCACCCGTCGCGAGGGCGACGGCGCCGTCGCCAGCGTGACCTGGAACGGCGAGCCCCTGACCCGCGGCTGGCTGACCCATGCCGAATTGATCGGTGGCGGGGAATTGGTGTTCCATCTCGGCGCCGAGGGCGTCTGGGGCCAGACGGAGGCCGACCGTCCGCACTCCAGGGTGCCGTTGACGCAAGTTGTGGCCGCCCCCTGGGCCGATGCGCCGTCGGACCGGATCCGCGGCAGCCTCGAGGTGACCCTGGATCATGCGGATCCGTTGGCGAAGATCTTCTGTCGCGACAACCACCCATCCCCGGTCGATAACATCCTGTACTTGGAACCCCTGATTCTGGAATCGACCACGGAAATCAACTTCTGGGCCCAGGCGGACGCCGGCTACAGCCCGATCGTCACCGCGTCCTTCACCGCGCTACCGCATCCCGATTGGACCGTCACGTTGGCCTCGATGCCCAGCGCCCAGTACACCGCCGGCGGGCCGGAGGCGTTGGTCGACGGTTTGCACGGCACGGCGGATTGGCGCACCGGCCGCTGGCAGGGTTACGACGGCCAGGATTTCACGGCCACGTTGGATTTCGGGAAACTGCGGTCGGTTCATCGCGCCGGCGCAGGATTCCTGCAGGAAATGCGTTCGTGGATCGCCATGCCCACGGCCCTGGAGGTCGAGATCTCAGCCGACGGGACGCATTTCCGCAAGGCCGGCACGATCGCGGCCAACGTACCCGACACCGAAGAGGGCAGTTTCACGCGAGAACTGGTCCTCGATCTGGATGGATGGCCTTTGCGGGCGATCCGTTTCACCGCGCGCAACTACGGCAAGCTGCCGGCCTGGCATCCGGGCGCCGGGGGCGACGCGTTCATCTTCGTCGACGAACTGATCGTCGAGTGATGCCGTGAAGAAGATGGCGCTCATCGGGTTGTTGGTGGCCGTGCTGGCCCTGGCCGCCTGCGGCCCTGGGGAAGGGCCCCAGGATCCTCGTCCCCGCGTGCTGATTATCGGCGATTCGATCTCTCTCGGTTACACGCCCGAAGTGGCGGCCTTGCTGGGCGATCGCGCCCAGGTGGTTCACTGCCCGGGCAACGCCCGCCACTCCTGGTACGGCGTGGTCTGGCGGGATAAGCTGGTGAGCGGCGGGCCCTGGGACGTCATCCAGTTCAACTGGGGCCTGTGGGACATGTGTTATCGCCGTCCCGTGCGCGGCGGCGCTTCGGTTCCGGACAAGGCGTGCGGCCGGGTGACCATCGGCCTCGTGGAATACCGGCGCAACCTCGAGCAGGTGGTCGCAAGGCTGGAGCGCACCGGGGCCACGCTGGTCTGGGCCTCCACCACATCGGTCCCGGCGGGAGAGCGGGGCCGCTTCTCCGCCGATGTGGACCGTTACAACGCCGTGGCCGCCGAAATCATGCGCGCCCACGGGATCCGGATCACCGATCTCTGTGCCGTCAGCCGCGCCATGCCGCAGAACCTGCGTGTCAATCCTCACAACGTCCACTTCACGGCGGAGGGATACCGGCGCCTGGCTCGGGCCGTGGTGTCGGGGCTTCCTCTTGCCAAGACCGCAGACCTCCCGTGAATCGCTCCAGCCCCGGTATGCCCGTGTTGCTGGTCCTTCCGCCGCTGGTCGTCGTGGCGACGCTGCTTGGGGCCACCCTGGGCTACATGCTGGTGTTCTGGGTCCGGTTCGGCCGCGGTTGACGACCGCGCTCAACGGTACGTGGCCTTCATGGCCCCGAAACTCGTCGTCTGGTCGGGAACCGGCTGCTCGCAGGCGTTGGACCCTCCGGGCGTCGGAGCGCAGCCGTTGCCCTGGGGCGTTTGGCTGCCGGAGTAGGGATTCAGGCCGTCGAACAGGACCCATTCTCCGGTCACCGGATCGCGCCCGCTGCTGCGGTCATCCTCGGCCTCGTGGTCGCCCACCCACACCTGCTCGAGGATCTGGTAGTCCAAGATCTCGCTGTAGGGGCCGGACATCAGGTAGATGCGGTCGCCGCCGCTGTTGTTGATCCCGAATCCGGTTTCCAGCCAGCCCCTGTCGCTCTGCCATGCGGTGACGTCGGACCCGTACACCACCTTGACGCCGCCGGCAGCCAGCAATCCGGACAGCCCGTAGTCGGGCAGGTACGAGGAGTCGTCGCGCAGCCAGTAGTCCTGCAGATCAACGGCCACGGCCCCGAGGTTGATGATCTCCACCCATTCGTCCCCGCGGGCGTTGACGGCGCCGTCGCCGTCCCAGTCGCGGGCCGGGTCGCCGAGCACCTCGTTGATGGCGATCTGGGCGGTGGCGGTGGAGGAATACAGCAGCAGCGACAGCAGGATCAGGATCGAATTTCTCATGGGGTTGCCCCGACCGGGAGAGAATGGTTCGCGACGGCATTGCCAGTTTCGTGCCGGGCGGTGGATTCCGTTCAGCGAGGGTGTCGTGGGAAATGAGGGGATTACCGTCGTCGTGAGTTGACGCTCCCGAACCCCGATGTCTCCGCGCGGTGACAAGTTCTTTCCAAGCCAGGGTGGGGGTGGTAAAAAATGAGGGTAGCCTGAGCAAGGGAGCCCGCTCATGAAACGTCCCGGCATCGACGCCTCACGCGGGGGTCTGCTGGGCGGCCCGCTGGCCGCGGTCGCCCTGATGGTCTTCGCCGACCTCGACCCAGCACACCGGGCCGCCACACCCATGGCCGCCATCGGCCTGTGGATGGCCATCTGGTGGCTGACCGAGGCTGTCCCGCTGGCGGTCACCGCCCTGCTGCCGGTTGTGCTGTACCCGGTGCTGGGTGTGATGGCCGGCAAGGCCGTCGCGCCGGTCTACTTCAACTGGATCATCTTCCTGTTTTTGGGCGGCTTCATGGTCGCCCTGGCCATGGAGCGCTGGACCCTGCACCGCCGCATCGCCCTGCGCATCATCACCGCCATCGGCGGCGGGCCGCGGCGCATCGTGCTGGGCTTCATGCTCGCCACGGCTTTCCTGTCCATGTGGATCAGCAACACGGCCACGGCCATGATGATGGCGCCGGTGGCCATGGCCGTGATCGCCCGCCTGAGCGACACCCTGGGAGTGCGGCGTGCGCGCAGGTTCGGCACCGCGTTGCTGCTGGGTGTGGCCTACAGCGCGTCGGTGGGCGGGCTGGCCACGCTTATCGGTACCCCACCCAACCCTCTGCTGGTCAGCAATTTCGAACTGATGTTCCCCGGCGCCCCGGAGATCTCGTTCGCCGGCTGGATGGTGCTGGGTGTGCCCCTGGCGGTGGTGGCCCTGGCGGCCATCTGGGTGCTGGTGATCCTGCTTTTCCGCCTGGGCGACCCCGATCTGGTGGTGGACCACGAGGTGTTGCATCGGGAACGCCGCGAGCTGGGCCCCATGTCCTACGAAGAGAAGATCGTCCTGGCCGATTTCACCCTCATGGCCCTGCTGTGGCTGTCGCGCAAGGGGCTGGTCGTGGGGAGCCTGGACTTGCCCGGCTGGTCTTCTCTTTTTGCCCACGGCGAGATGATCGACGACGGCACCGTGGCCATGGCCCTGGCGGTGATCCTCTTCCTGGTTCCCAGCCGCAGCGAACCGGGCAGCCGCGTGATGGACTGGCACACCGCGCGCAAGTTGCCGTGGGGCATCGTGCTGCTCTTCGGCGGCGGCTTCGCCCTGGCCAAGGGCTTCGTGGACACGGGGCTGTCGCTGTGGCTGGGGGAGCGCATGGCGGGCCTATCGTCCATGCCGGTGCCGCTTGTCGTGCTGGCGGTCTGCCTGGTGATGACGTTTCTCACCGAGCTGACCAGCAACACCGCCACCACCCAGATGGCCCTGCCGGTGCTGGCCTCCCTGGCGGTGGCCCTGCACCTGAACCCGCTGCTGCTGATGGTGCCGGCCACGCTGAGCGCCTCGTGCGCGTTCATGCTGCCGGTGGCCACCCCGCCCAACGCCATCATCTTCGGCACCGTACAGGTGACCGTGCGCGACATGGCGCGCGCGGGTTTTCTGCTCAATCTGTTCTGCGCCGTGCTGATCACGGTGGCCGTTTACGTGCTGGGCCCGTACGCTTTCGGCGTGGACCTGCACCAGGTGCCGGCGTGGGCGTCTCATCTGGCTGCGGGATAAAAACCGGTGTTAGATTGTTGAAGGATTTCCACCCCACCAGCCGGGAGCACGTCATGATCCGTTCGGTCGCCGTATTCGCCCTGCTTTGTGTGATGCTGGTCGCCTTGCCCGCGGCGGCGGGCTCATCCCGCCAGCCCGTCTCCTTTCCTTCGCTTGACGGGCTGGAGATCACCGCCGACCTCTACGCGCCCTACCCGGACAAGGCCACGACCGTGATCGTGCTGTTCCATCAGGCCGAATGGAGCCGCGGCGAGTACCGCGAGATCGCGCCGTGGCTCAACAGCTTGGGCTACAACTGTTTGGCCATCGACCAGCGGTCGGGGCGCGAGATCAACGACGTGCCCAACGAGACGGCGGGGCGCGCCGTGGCTGCCAACAAGGGCACCACCTACCTCGATGCGCGCAAGGATCTGGTGGCGGCGCTGCAATACGCGCGCGCCGAGCTGACCACGGGCCACGTCATCGCCTGGGGCAGTTCCTACTCGGCGGGCCTGGTGCTGGAAATCGCGGGCGACCAGCCGGGCCTGGTGGACGGGGTGCTGGCGTTTTCCCCCGGCGAATACTTCACGCGCTTCGGCAAGTCGGACGACTGGGTGACCCGGGCTGTCGGGGGGATCAAGGCCCCGGTGTTCATCACCTCGGCCCGCAGCGAACGCGACGGCTGGAAGCCTCTTTACGCGGGCGTCAAGGGCGTCAAGGCGTCGTTCGTGCCCAACACCAAGGGCAACCACGGATCTCGGGCGTTGTGGACCCGGTTCGACGACAGCGCGGTCTACCGCGACGCGGTAAAAACGTTTCTGACCATGTATCTGGATGGAGTGAAGGAATAATGAGCAACATCGGCAAGCGCATGGAAGCGGTTCTGGGCGACATCACGGCCATGGAGGTCGATGCTGTCGTCAACGCGGCCAACGAACATCTGGCCGGGGGCGGCGGCGTGGACGGGGCCATCCACCGGGCGGCGGGCCCGCAGCTGCTGGAAGCGTGCAAGCGTCTGGGCGGATGTCCCACCGGCGAGGTGCGCCTGACTCCGGCATTCGATCTTCTGGCGCGCGCCGTCATCCACGCGGTGGGACCGGTGTGGCACGGCGGCCGGCGCGGCGAGGAGGAGCTTCTGGCATCGTGCTACCGGCAGGCGCTGTATGTGGCGGCGGATGAGGCGCTGGTGACGGTGGCGTTCCCTGCGATCAGCTGCGGCATCTACGGCTACCCGCGGGATGAGGCCGCCGAGGTGGCGGTGCGCACGCTGGCCGAGACCTTGCCTGAATGCCCGGAGATCGAGAAGGTCTACCTGGTGGCTTACGACGAGGAGATGTTCGAATTCTACGAGGCACTCATCCATGAAATGGGGAAATGACACCGACCGCTAACGCTCCACCGGCCGCGTGAACAGCCAGTTGCCCGACGCGGGCGGCTCGCTGCCCGCCTCCCAGCCCATCTCCCCAAAACCCAGCAGATCGGTCGGCTTGCGCGCGGCCCGGGTGATGATCCAGTTGACCATCGCGCCGCGGGCCATCTTGGCGTAGACGGGTGCGGACTTGAGCGTGCCGTCGGGCCGGATCTCCTTGAACACCGGCGAAATCACGGGCCCACGCAAGGCCTTGATGTCGATGACCCTGGCATACTCCTGGCTGGCCAGGTTGATGACCGGTTCTCCATCCTTCAGTTCCTCCTTCAGGGCGGCGGTCAGGCGCGGCTTCCAGTGCGCGGCCAGGTCGGGGGCGGTGGACGGACGCCGTCTTCGCCCCAGCGCGCGATGTGGGCGCGGGCCGCGGGCAGCGTGTTCTCGCTCAGGTCGAACTCGGCCAGGGGGTGCCCTCGGCTCAGCGGCTTGAGCGCGGCCATGAGCTGCTGCGCTTCGGCGACGAAGCGAGGCGCAGTGGTCTTCAGCCGCGTGGCGACGTCCGGATCCATGGTCTTGGTCGAGTTCAGCAGGATCTTCATTCCCGGCTTTCCAGTTCTTCCCACCGGGCGTACACGCCGGGCAATTCGGCTTCGACGGCTTCGAGGCGCTCGGTGAGCGGCGCGACCTTTTCCGGGGCGGTGCGGTACAGGTCGGGGTCGGCGAGCTGGGCGTGCAACTGCTTCATTTCGCCCTCCAGGGACTCGATGCGCGCGGGCAGTTCCTCCAGTTCCTTCTTCTCCTTGAAGCTGAGCTTGCGCGGCTTGTCGTTCGCGGATTTGTCGCTCGAGGATTTGTCGCGCTTCTCCTTCGCCGGCTTGGGCTCGGTCGCCGCCGCGCCGGCTTTTGAAACCCGCTCCCACTCGCTGTACCCACCCACGGTCTCGACGATGCGGCCTTCACCCTCCAGCGCCAGGGTGCTGGTGGTCACGTGGTCGAGGAACTCGCGGTCGTGGCTGACCAGCAGCAGGGTGCCGTCGAACTCCAGCAGCAGCTCTTCGAGCAGATCCAAGGTCTCGAGATCGAGGTCGTTGGTGGGCTCGTCGAGGATCAGCAGGTTGGCCGGCTGGGTGAACAGGCGCGCCAGCAACAGGCGGTTGCGTTCGCCGCCCGACAGGCGGGTGATGGGGCTGCGCGCGCGGTCGGGGGTGAACAGAAAACTCTGCAGATAGGTGATCACGTGCACCGGGCGGCCGTTCACGCTCACGGTGTCGCCGCCGCTATCGGCCACGTTCTCCTGCACGGTCTTGGTCTCGTCGAGCTGGGCGCGCTGCTGGTCGAAGTAGGCCAGGCGCAGGCCCGTGCCCAGACGGGCCGACCCGCCGGTCGGTTCCAGCTCGCCCAGCAGGAGCTTGAGCAATGTCGATTTGCCGGCGCCGTTGGGTCCGAGGATGCCCACCTTGTCGCCGCGCTGGATGCGCGTGCTGAAATCCCGCACGATGGGTTCGCCGTCGGGGTAGGCGAAGGCGAGGTCGCGGGTCAGGACCACGAGCTTGCCGCTGCGTTCGGTGTCCTGGAGCTGGAAGCTGGCGTCCTGCTGGCGTCCTCGACGGGCCTCGCGCTCGTCGCGCATCTTCATCAGCTCGCGCGCGCGGCCCTCGTTGCGGGTGCGGCGCGCGCGCACGCCCTTGCGGATCCAGATCTCCTCCTGGGCCAGCTTGCGATCGAACTCGTCCCACCGGGCCTGCTCGTTGCGCAGGACCTCGTCGCGCCGCGAGAGAAATGTGTCGTAGTCACAGGTCCAGTCGCGCAGTCGGCCCCGGTCCAGTTCGATGATGCGGTCGGCCAGCCGCCGCAGGAACACCCGGTCGTGCGTGACGAAGAACAGGGTGCCGCGGAAGCGCCCCAGCTCGCCTTCCAGCCACGCGATGGCGTCGATGTCGAGGTGGTTGGTGGGCTCGTCCAGCAGCAGGACGTCGGGTTCGCCCACCATGGCGCGCGCCAGCAGGACGCGGCGGCGGTTGCCCTGGGACTGCTCGTCGAACACGGCGTCCGGATCCAGCCCGGCGCGGGTGAGCACCTGCTCCACCACGTGTTCGCGACGCCAGGCCTCGTCGTGGCCGCCCGAGCCGCCCGGACCGGTCAGGCCCTCGGCCACCACGGACCGCAGATCACCCGGCAGATGGTCGGGCACCTCCTGGGGCAGGAACCCGATGCGCGGCCGGCCGGGCATGAGGACCTCGCCGCAGTCGGGGGTCATCTCGCCGGTGAGCAGGCGCAACAGGGTGGATTTGCCCTCGCCGTTGCGTCCGAGCAGGGCCAGGCGCTCACCCTTCTCCAAACGCAGATCCACGCGGTCGAGCACCGGCGCTCCGCCGAAGGATAAGCTGACCTGTTTGAGTTCGATCTGGGCCATGGGCTGGTTTCGCGTTGGTGTGGGCGGGCCGCGGCCCGGCGCAATCGGTTCGGCGGACCAATGTAACGGATTTGGGGGCGGATGGTAAGGGGGGAGGGGGGATGGCGGAGCATGGCACCCCCCTCATGGAGCGACCACCGTGGTGGTGAATCAGCGACAGATTCCCTTCAATCACGGGCTACGGCAGCCGAATCAGAGTGCATCGGGTGCCGTTGGCGTGGATTGATCCCACGGCCACAATGTCAAATTGAAAGTGAATTGTCTATATGGGCAGGGAATCACCCCAATTTCGGGCTCTCGATGGAATTGATCTTTCCCCAGGGCTGAATTTGCTGCAAAATGCCACTGAATAGGGGGGATTAATGGCCAACCGCATCCATTCGTTCGTCATCGGCGTGCTGGCGTTCCTGGTGACACTCATCACCGCCGGGGTTCTGGTTTATGGCCGTGCGTTCTACCTGACCGGTTATGCGGACCGCCCTCATCACGACCTGTTCCGCGTGCTGCGCTCGGCCGGCCTGGTGGGACACGGCCTGGGCATTTTGGGCAGCGCCATGGTTTTGCTGCTGCTGGTGTATTCCCTCCGCAAGCGGACCAAGATCATGCAACGCTGGGGAAACCTGCGTATCTGGTTGCGATATCACATTTTCCTGGGTATTGCGGGCCCGGTTCTCATCACTTTGCACACGTCCTTCAAGGTGCAGGGACTGGTGGCGGTCAGCTACTGGTCCATGGTGGCGGTGGCCCTGAGCGGCTTTTTCGGTCGCTATCTTTACCAGCAGATTCCGCGCAACGTTCTGGGTGAGGCGCTCAGCGAAGAGGCCATCGAGAATCGCCGCGAGGAACTTCTGGTCACTTTGGCGGATGATCACGGCCTCCAGGGCTCGGGGGTGGACGCCTTGGAGGATCTCGCCATGGCGAGGCTTTCTCGGGTTCCTCTGGCCATGGGCTTATTGATCCTGCCTTTTCTGAATATCGTGTTGGCCCGGAGATTGCAAAATTGGGAAAGGGATTTCGTCGTGTCCGAAGACAAAGGGGCCAGGAATCAAGGCCGGGAATGGGTTCTTTTGACTCGCCGTTTGCACCTGTTTCGGCAAGTCAACGACCTATTCCACTATTGGCATGTCTTTCATAAACCGTTTGCCGTCATCATGATCGTTGTCATGATCGTTCACGTGACCGTCGCCGTGATGCTGGGATACACCTGGCTGGCGTGACCCCCTGAAACCGAATGAGGGCCCGGTTTTGGATTGTAGGAACATGACATCATTTTCAAATAAACGATTATTCTTATCCATTTTGGTGGTCATTTGTGGTTTTCTGGGGACAGGAATGCCGTCAGCGGTGCTTGCCCAGCTATCCCCGGGCGACCTCACCCACGCCCACGCGGAACTCGACGGTCTCCGCAAATGCAAGAAATGCCATGACTTCGGCAATCGCGAAGTTCGTCAGGGCTGTTTGGATTGCCACGGGGAGATCCAGGCCATGCGAACCGAAAAGAAGGGTCTACACAGCCAGGACGAGTTTGATGATTGCGCGAATTGTCACGTCGAACACAACGGGGCCGATTACGATCTGATCGCATGGGACGGGGGCCAGGACTCGTTCGAACACCGCCGCGCCGGGTTCACTCTCGCCGGCAAACACGCGGAGCTGGCCTGCCGCAAGTGCCACACCGTCAAATACGCCCAGGAGCCCCTCAAGTGGCGATCCATGGGCAAGGATCTCAACCGCACCTTCCTCGGCCTGGACTCCGCGTGCAAATCATGCCACGAGGATCATCACCAGGGTCAGCTGGGGGACGATTGCCTGAAGTGCCACGACCAGCGCGACTGGAAGAAGCAGCCCCTGTTCGATCACGCCCGCGCGAAATTCCCCCTGACCGGTCTGCACGCCAAGGTCGATTGCGCCAAGTGCCACAAGCCCGAACCGGTGAAGGCCGGCGGAAGTCCCACCCCCCGCTACACGAACCTCGTCTTCGCCGCCTGCACCGACTGCCACAAGGATCCCCACGAGGGACGCTTGGGCGGCAAGTGCATCGATTGTCACAACACCGGCGGATGGTTGAAGTTGGCGACGGACAAATTCGATCACGACCGCACCAAGTATCCCTTGCGCGGTCGCCACACCTCGGTGACCTGTGAGAAATGCCACGGAAACACCAAGAGTGGAGATGGCCTGACCAAACCCGCGTACGCCGCCTGCAAGGATTGCCACCGGGACGAGCACGGCGGTCTGGCGCGCGAGCATGCCGCCTGGCTGACCTGCGAGAATTGCCACGACCTGGAGGGCTTCCGTCCGTCGCGCTACCCCCTGCAGAAGCACCGCGAGAGCGCTTATTCCCTGGAAGGGTCGCATCTGGCCGTGGCCTGCGGTCAATGCCACCGCCGCCCCGGTCCGACCGGCGCGGCGAAGCTCGATCTGGCCCCGGCGCGTCAGGATTGCCGGGATTGCCACGACAATCCCCACGAAAAATCAGCCGCGTCCGGTGACGTGTTCGCCGGGCTGGCTTGCAGCAGTTGCCATGTGCCTGCCACCTGGCGTCAGGTGTCGGGTGAAGGCGGCTTCGACCACGGCAAAACCCGTTTCCCCCTGGACGGACGCCATCGCCCGGTGTCCTGCCGCGGCTGCCATGTGCCCGACGCCGAGCACAAGGGCAATCTGCTGTTCAACCAGGCTCCGCGCGACTGCAACGGCTGCCACAAGGATGTTCACGGCGCCCAGTTCGCCGACCGTCTGGTGGCCGACTCCGAGCTGATCGACTGCGGCCATTGCCATGTGACGACGGACTGGCTGGCCGAAAAGTTCAACCACGAAACCGACGCCCGCTTTGCCCTCAAGGGCGGCCACGAGCGCACCCCTTGCGCAGGATGCCACAAGCCCGAGACCGGCCCGGATGGGGTCGTCATGACACGCTACAAGCCCCTGCCCATGGAGTGCCGGGCCTGTCATGACGCCCAACCCGGGGAAGGGAGTACCGGTTCATGAAGCTCCGCCCCGCAACCCTGATCGCCATGGCCGCCGTTACCCTGGCCGCCGCCACGCTGGCGGCCGGGACCGCCTCTGCGGCCGACACGCTCAACCCGCACGGCAACATCTCCCTCGATTGCAAGGTGTGCCACACCGAGAATACCTGGCGCATCACCGGATCGCCCAAGGGCTTCGACCACTCCGACACGGGCTTCCTTCTCGAGGGCCTGCACAATCACGTCGAGTGCCGGGAATGCCACCGCAACAAGGTGTTCGCCTTCGTGGGCACCCAGTGCCTGGATTGCCACGCCGACTTCCACAAGGGCCGGCTGGGACCCGCCTGCCGGGATTGCCACACGCCGTCCGGCTGGGTCGACCGCGGCGAGATGAGCCGCAAGCACATGGAGACCGCCCTGCCCCTGGTGGGCGCCCACGCCCAGATCGATTGCGATGCCTGCCACACCGGAGCCGCGCGCGCCGACTATGTGGGCACTTCCGCCGACTGCTTTGGCTGCCATGAGGAACAGTACACCGGGACGACCAACCCGCCTCACGCCCAGTCGGGCATCGGGACCGATTGCCGGACCTGCCACGGCGTGTTTTCGGCGACCTGGGGCGCGGGGGATTTTGTCCATCCCCAGAGCTTCCCTCTGACCGAGGGCCACTCGGGCCTGGACTGCACACGATGCCACGAAGTCGGCAGCGGGTTTGTGGGGCTGTCCACCGAATGCGCGACGTGTCACCAGTTCGACTACGACGGCACCACCGACCCCAACCATCAGGCGGCCGGCTTCCCCACCGACTGCACCCAGTGTCACACCACGGTGAGCTGGGAGGGTGCGAAAATCGATCACGACCTGACGAACTTCCCCCTGACCGGCGCGCACGTGACCGTCGATTGCGCAGCCTGCCATGTGTCGACCTTCACGGGTACGGCCACCAATTGCGATGCCTGTCATCTGGACGACTACAACGGCACCGATGATCCCGACCACGCGGCCGGCGGGTTCCCCCTGGATTGCAGCCGGTGCCACCAGACCGACAATTGGGATGGGGCGGTCTTCGACCACGACAGCACCGATTTCCCGCTGACCGGGCGGCATGTGGGAGTGAACTGCGCCTCGTGTCACGAGTCCGGTTACGCCGGAACGGCCATGAACTGCGACGCGTGCCACCTGGACGACTACAACAGCGCCGAGGACCACCGTGCGCAGGGATTCCCCCTGGACTGCACCCGGTGCCACACAACAGCGGGGTGGGAAGGGGCGGTGGCGTTCGACCACGGCACCACGGCTTTCCCCCTGACCGGAGCGCACAGCGGCCCCGGTTGCATCTCCTGCCATGAGGCGGGTTTTGTGGGCACGGCCGGCGATTGCTGGAGTTGCCACCAGGACAACTACGCCGGCGCCACGGATCCGGACCACCCCGGCGGGGGCTATTCCCAGGATTGTTCCCAGTGCCACAACGTCGACGGTTGGGGCGGAGCGACCATCGACCACGCCACGCAAACCTCGTTCCCCCTGACCGGAGCCCACGTCGGCGCCGCTTGCGCGTCCTGCCATACTTCCGACTATACGGGTACCGCCGCCAACTGCGATGCCTGCCACCTTGACGACTACAACGGCACCGGCGACCCGGACCACGTCGGCGGCGGGTTCCCTCTGGATTGTCAGCAGTGTCACGTGACCGACAGCTGGGACGGCGGTCAGATCGACCACAACCTGACGGCGTTCCCGCTGACGGGTTCCCACGTGACGGTCGATTGCGCCCAGTGCCATGTTGCCGGTTACACGGGCACTTCCAGCGAATGCCAGAGCTGTCACCTCGACGATTACAACGGCACCGTGGATCCGGACCACGTGGGCAGCGGATTCCCCACCGCTTGCCAGCAATGCCACAACACCGACAACTGGGATGGCGGTCAGATCGACCACAACCTGACGGCGTTCCCGCTGACGGGCGCCCACGTGGCGGTCGACTGCGCCCAGTGCCACGTTTCCGGCTACACCGGCACCGCAAGCAATTGCGACGCTTGCCACCTGGACGACACCAACGGCACTTCCGATCCCGATCACGCAGCCGAGCAATTTCCCCTGGATTGTTCCGGTTGTCACCAAACCACGGCCTGGGAACCGTCCACGTTCGACCACGCCCAGACGGCGTTCCCGTTGTCGGGCGCCCACACCACGACTTCCTGTGTCGATTGTCACGACGCCGGCTACGTGAACACCCCGCGGGCCTGTCAAAGTTGCCATCTCGACGACTACAACGGGACCACCGACCCCAACCACGCCGCTGAACAGTTCTCCCTCGATTGTTCGCGGTGCCACGATCCGGTGGCCTGGTATCCCGTGAACTTCGATCACAATCAGACATCGTTCGCATTGACCGGCGCCCACGGCGCGCTGGATTGCCTCCAGTGCCATGCCAGCGGCTATACCGGTACGGCCACCAATTGCGACGCCTGTCACCTGGACGAGTACAACGGAACCACCGATCCCAATCACGCGGCCGAGCAGTTCCCCCTGGATTGCTCCGGCTGTCATCAAACAACTGCGTGGGATCCGTCCACCTTCGACCACGGTCAGACGGCGTTTCCGTTGACCGGCGCGCATGTCTCGACGTCCTGCGTCCAGTGCCATGATTCCGGCTACGTGGGCACCCCGACGGACTGCCAGAGCTGCCATCTGCCCGACTACAACAACACCACCGACCCGGACCACCAGGCGGAGCAGTTCCCCACCACCTGCACCAACTGTCACACCATCACGGCGTGGACTCCCGCCGATTTCGACCACAACCTGACGTCGTTCCCTTTGACCGGCGCCCACGGCCCGCTGGATTGCACCCAGTGCCACGCCACGGGTTACGCGGGGACCTCGTCCGAATGCCAGAGCTGCCACCTGGACGACTACAATGGAACCGTGGACCCGAATCACCAGGCGGAGCAATTTCCGCTTGTTTGCGCCAGTTGTCACAGCACCACCGCCTGGACCCCGTCTTCCTTCGACCATGGGCAGACGGCGTTCCCGTTGACGGGCGCGCACACCACGACCTCGTGCCTCCAGTGTCACGATGCCGGCTATGTCGGCACGCCCACGAACTGCGACGCCTGCCACCTGACCGATTACAACGGGACCACCGACCCGGACCATCAGGCCCAGTCGTTCCCGCTGGATTGTTCGGGCTGTCACGAGACCACCGGCTGGACCCCCGCGACCTTCGACCACACCCAGACGTCATTCCCGCTGACCGGGCGGCACATCACGACGGCCTGTACCCAGTGCCATACTTCGGGTTATTCGGGCACGCCTTCGAACTGCGACGCGTGCCATTTGAACGACTACAACAACACCACCGACCCGAACCACGCCGCGGCGAATCTCCCGCTGGATTGCGCGCAGTGCCACACCACCTCGGCCTGGGAGCCGAGCACTTTCGACCACGACCGCGACTACTTCCCCATCTATTCGGGAAAACACCAGGGCAGGTGGAACAGCTGCACGGATTGCCATGTGGTGTCGTCGGACTACGCGCAGTTCGAGTGCATCCTTTGTCACGAGCACAACAAGACCGATACCGACAGGGACCACAGCGAGGTGCGCAACTACGTCTACAACAGCGACGCCTGTTACGCTTGCCATCCGCAAGGGAGGAGCGATTGAAACACCTGCGCAACATCATGATTTTGACAGCTTTGCTGACCGTGGGTGCTGGAATGGCTCAGGCGGACCAGGCGATCGTGAAGGTCCGCTACCTGAGCGCCGAACACGTGTACCTGGATTCCGGAGCCCTGGATGGCCTGCGCGTGGGTATGACGGGCGAGGTGAGGCGCGGCGATCTGACGGTGGCGGTGCTGGAAGTGGTCTTCACGGCCGACCATTCGGCGGCGTGCAAGACCGTCGGGGAGTCGGCGGCCGTCGCCGAGGGTGAGGAGGTCTATTTCACGGTGGATGACGAGGCGAATGAGGCCCAGGCGGACACCGTTGCGGTCTCCCGCCCGTCCCGCCAGCGCCCGGTTTCGGTCGCCGGCGTCGGGACCGACCTGGTGCCGATAGCCGAACGCGCCCATCTGACCGGCAACATCGGCTTGGTCTGGGATCACACCGAGTCCACCGCCGAGGCCGAACTGAAGACCGACTACTGGACGCTTCCCTTCCGTTTCCAGGTCGAAAACCTGGGCAAGGGCTGGGAGTTGCGGTCGCGGGGTTCGCTGCGGCGGTTCGATCGCTCCGGTTACAGCGGTTCAACGCCCGGCGGGGAGTGGCGCAACCGCGTCCGCGAGATGTCCCTGGTCAAGGACGGCGAAGGAGCACCGTGGCATCTGGCCGTCGGCCGGGTGCGCTCGCGCCAGACCAGCGCCGCCGGACCCTTCGACGGCCTGCTGGTCGAACGCCGCCTGGGAGGCGAAACGTATTGGGGACTGTTCGCCGGGTTCACACCCGAGTGGGGCACCTACGCCTTCGGCACCGACGACCACGTCAAAGGCATGACTTTCCACAGCCGTTCCCGTACCGAGTCGGGGAAGTTTGCCGACGCGACCGTCACCGCCCTGGGCCGCTACCGCAGCGGGGAGATCAGCCGGGAGTACATGACCTGGACCCTCTCCTTGCGCGACGGCGCCAAATGGAACCTCATGCAGGGGGGCGAGGTCGACCTGAACCGGGATTGGCGCAAGGATGCCGCCGACGGCAAGTCGCTGACCTTGACCGGATTCGCGCTTTCCGGCGGCATGAAGGCCAGCGGGCGCACGCGGCTGGATCTGGGCTTCGACAACCGCGAACTGATTCGCACCTGGGAGTCGCGCTCCTTGCCCGACAGCCTGTTCCGCAATTCCGGTCGTCGAGGCTGGCGGGCCGGTCTGAGCATGCGCACCGGAACGAGCGGCCGGCTGCGCCTGAGCGGCAGCGTGCGGCAGGACGACAGCCAGGACGGAAACACCACCTCCTGGATGGGCCGGTTCACCCAGCCCCGACTTGCGGGCACCCCGCTGGGCCTCCTCCTGGTGATGCGCGGATTCGATGGCCCCTACCTCAAGGGCTGGGCTCCGCAGGGCGGGTTGTCGCTGTACAAGAATGGAAGCCGCTTTTCCCTCGACGGGGGCGGGTATTCCTACGAGGACGCCGCCGGCACCAACAACCGCAAAAACACCTGGGTCAGCCTGCGCTGGTCGCGCGATTTCAGCCGCAGCTGGTCGGGATCCGTGGAGTACCGCAAGGATTGGGGCGACGACATCGTCGGCAAGCGCTGGTATCTGGAAATCCATCATCGCATCGGACCCGCAGGGGGGTGAGAACAGTTCATGGAAGCCTTCTTTGAAAAGTATCTGATCTGGGGATTGGTTCTCGCCTCGGTCGTGACGGGAGTGTGGGTCTATCTGCGGAATTTCCGGGCCATGCGCTCGAGCGCGGCCCGGCGCCTGACGCAGAACCAGGAACTGGGCATGGATCGGCCCATGGGCCAGTACCCCCTGGTGGATTCCGGACAGTGCATCGGTTGCGGGACGTGCGTGGACGCGTGTCCCGAGGGTGATGTGTTGGGAATCGTCTCGGGCCGGGCCATGGTGATCAACGGCGCGCGCTGCATCGGCCACGGCAAGTGCGCCGAAGCATGCCCCGTGGGAGCGATCATCGTGGGCCTGGGCGACGTCACCAAACGGGACGATATCCCGCAGCTCGATGCGAACCGGCAGACCAATGTCCCCGGCCTGTATGTCGCCGGCGAGCTGAGCGGATTCGCCCTGATCCACAACGCGGTGAACCAGGGCGCCGAGACGGCCAAGGCGGTGGCGCAGTCGCTGAAATCCACCGGCCCTCGCGACACGGGCAAGCTCGACCTGGTCATCGTGGGTGCGGGTCCCGCCGGCATGAGCGCCGGCTTGACGGCGTGTGAGCTGGGCCTGTCGTTCGTGGTGCTGGACCAGCAGGGGGCAGGCGGGACCATCCTGCAGTACCCGCGGCGCAAGCTGGTCATGGTGCAGCCGATCACGATCCCCACCTATGGTCCCTTGAAGAAGCTGGAATATCGCAAGGAGCAGCTCCTGGAAATCTGGAACGAGCTGCACAAGACCCAGGGGCTGGACATCCGAGTGGGCGTGAGGGTCACCGGGGTCGAGGGATCCGACGGCAATTTCCGGGTCATGACCAGCGGCGAAACGGTTTCCTGCCGCAAGGTGATCCTGGCCCTGGGGAGGCGGGGATCCCCGCGCCGCCTCAACGTGCCGGGCGAGGACCTGCCCAAGGTCGCCTACAAGCTGATCGACGCCGAGGCCTACACCAGGCGCCGGGTGCTCGTGGTCGGCGGCGGCGATTCGGCGGTGGAGGCCGCCATGGGCCTGGCGCATCAGGACGGCTGCGTGGTCACCCTGTCCTACCGCAAACCCGACCTGCTGCGCATCAAGCAGCGCAACGCCGAACGCATCGCCCCGCTGATCGAAGACGGCCGCCTCACCTTCCTGGGCGCCACCAACGTGACGGCCATCCAGGAGGAGGTCGTCACCCTCAAAGGGCCCGACGGCCCCATCATCCTGCCCAATGACGAGGTCTTCATCATGGCCGGCGGTATCGCGCCCTTCGGCCTGCTGCGCCAGATGGGTGTGAGGTTCGGCGGCGACCAGAAGGACGATGTCCTGCTGCATGCCGGGGCGGGCAACCATTCCGCCTGATGGATTTCCTTTCTCTGCCCGAGATGCCATGTCATGCTGCGGATCCGGAACCGGTGTTCCCCGTCCCGCTGCTCCGGCTACGGGCCCGTGGCCCTGACCTCCCAGCCCGTCGCCGAGGAGAATGGCGATACGCCCCCGCCGCCCATGGTCAGAAAGAGAATGGAGGTCCGCGTTACCACGGTTTCTGATGGGATATTGACGGGAACGGTGACCGCATTGACCGATAGTTCCCTGACCGTCGCCAAGGTGGGCAACTACGGACTTGAGGAGAACGAGATCCCCTTCGATGAGGTCATGCGGGTAGAGTCGGAGCAGGGATCTGAAGGAGCAACAGTGGTGGCCGGTGTGCTGGCCTTCATGGGCATAACCGTTGCAATATTGTTTGGCCTGATCCTGTACGAATGCCACGACGGCTGCTTCGGGACGTGACCGGCAGTTTCCCGCCGTAGATTTTCTCGTCCCCCGATGGCATGATAAGCAAAACCGCATCCCCTCCTGCGAAAGGTGATCGTCGTGAAGTTGCGCGCATTCCTCTGTCTGGGTCTGTGTCTGACCTCGGTCCTGGCTACGGCCGCGGATGACCACCGCGCCATCACGGCCGACGATCTGACGACCATCGGCTGGCGCGGCATCGGGCCGGCCAACATGGGCGGCCGGGTGGCCGCCATCGCCCTGGTTCCCGGCAGCACCACCGAATTCTACGTGGGCTACGCCACCGGCGGCCTGTTCAAAACCGACAACATGGGCACCACCTTCCAGGCGGTGTTCACCGACAAGGAGACCAGCAGCATCGGCGCGGTGGCTGTGGCCAACGCCCCGGCAGATTGGCCCGGCTGGGACGCCATGGCGGCCGACGGCGACACCGTGGCGGTGGAGGACCGGATCGAAAAGGGCCTCGGCCGCATCGTCTGGGTGGGCACGGGCGAGGCGAACGGGCGCAACAGCTCGTCCTGGGGCCACGGCGTGTACCGCAGCACCGACGGCGGCGGCAGCTTCGAATCCGTCGGTCTGATCGAGACCCAGAACATCCCGCGCCTGGCCGTCGACCCGCGAAATCCCGATGTGTGCTACGTGGCCGCCATGGGCCACCTGTGGGGCGCCAACCCGGAGCGCGGCCTGTACAAGACCTCCGACGGTGGCGAAACCTGGCGGCAGGTCCTCAAGGTGGATGACCAGGTGGGCGCCTGCGACGTGGTCATCGATCCGGCCAACCCCAACCGCGTGTTCGCCGGCCTGTACCACGCCCGGCGCACGCCGTGGAGCTTCGACGGGTTCAGTTCGCGGGCCGGGATCTGGCGGTCCGACGATGCCGGAGCGACCTGGACCCGCCTGACCAGCGGCCTGCCCGAACGCACCGGACGCATCGGACTGTCGATTTATCTGCACGACACGGGCATCGTCTACGCCACCATCGAAAGCGACCAGGGCGGCATCGGGCGCGACGCCTGGGACGACCGTTCGCCGGCCGGCGGACTGTTCCGCAGCGACGACGGGGGCGACACCTGGCGGCGGGTGAACGAGCTGAGTTTCCGGCCCTTCTACTTCTCGCGGCTCGCCGTGGACCCGGAGGATCCCGAACACGTGTACATGCCGGGCTGGGACGTGGCCATCAGCAACGACGGCGGCAAGACCTTCCGCCGGGACGGTTCGACCGAGGTCCACGTGGACCATCACGCCATCGTGGTCTGCCCCGACGATCCCGAGTTCATCCTGCTGGGCAACGACGGCGGCCTGTATCTGAGCCACGACGGGGCCAAGACCTGGGACCTGATGAACAACCTGGCGGTGGGGCAGTTCTACCATGTGGACGTGGACATGAGCACGCCCTTCCGGGTGGGCGGCGGCCTGCAGGACAACGGGTCGTGGATCGGTCCCTCGGCCGTGAAGTTCAAGTCCGGCAGCGACGGCAAGGCCTTCATCCTCAACGAGGATTGGCAGGTGATGTACGGCGGCGACGGGTTCACCGTGGCCTTCGATCCGGTCGACGAGAACATCGTCTACGGCACCAGCCAGGAAGGCCATATGGGCCGGGTGGATTTGCGCACCATGCTGACGCGACCGCTGCGGGCCGCTCCCGACGAGGGCCAGGCGCGCCTGCGCTGGAACTGGGATGCGCCGTTCCGGATCTCGCGCCACGACCCGACGGTGCTGTACCACGCCGGCAACAAGGTCTTCAAGCTCACCGACCGCGGTGACTACTGGTATGCGATCAGCGGGGACCTCACGCGACAGGAGGTCGACAAGGTCATGACCGAGGGCTCGGCTGCCGAGGCTTACGGCACCATCACCGCCCTGGCTGAATCACCCGTGCAGCAGGGTATGCTGTGGACCGGCAGCGACGACGGTCTCATTCACGTGACCTTCGACGAGGGCGGAGCCTGGAAGGATGTGACGCCCAAGCTGGTGAACGGCCTGTACATCGCGTGCCTGGAAGCCTCGTGTCAGCGCAAGGAAACCGCCTATTGCGCCGTGGACGGTCACCGCAGCGACGTGTTCGCCCCTCTGATCCTGGTGACCGACAACGGCGGCCGCAAGTGGACGGACATCACCGGCGACCTGCCCGCCGGCAGTCCCGTGCGCGTGGTGCGCGAGGATCCCGCCAATTCGGACGTGCTGTACTGCGGCACCGAGACCTCGGCCTACGTCACCTTCGATCGCGGGGGACACTGGCTCAAGCTCGGCGGCAAGTCGTTGCCCACGGTTCCGGTATACGACCTGGTGGTCCATCCCCGCGAGCACAGCCTGGTCGCCGCCACCCACGGCCGCAGCCTGTGGATCATGGACGGCATGGCTGCGTTGGCCGAGCTTCCCGCAGCGGCGGACGAAGCCCTGCATCTGTTCGCCGTACCGGACGCCGACCCGCAACTGTACGGGTTCCGCGGCTATGGAAGCGGCAACCGCGTTTTCCGCGGCGCACCGGCACCCGACGGCGCGACGATCACCTACTGGCTGCGTGATCTGGCCGACGACGGCGTGAAGATCGCCATCAAGAACGAGGCGGGGGAGACCGTGCAAAACCTCAGCGGCTCCATGCGCCCGGGGTTGAACCGGGTGCAGTGGAACCTGCAGGCCGATCCCAAGCGGCGATTCGCGAACCCGCGCCTGGGCGGCCCGGTCTTCGTGGACCCCGGTGTCTATACGGTAAGCATCACCAGTGGGGAGGAGTCGGCCGAGACCGCCTTCACGGTCAAGCCCTACCCGGGATATGTCTCTCCAAAGGACAAGGCGGTGCTGCCGCCGCCCCAGCCCTGATCCTCGTTTTTCCCTCCGTGCGGGCCCTGATCAAGTGATCGGGGCCCGTTTTTTTGAACATCACTCCGCCGGCTTGTTCGGGTGGCAACAGCCTCTCGCCCCACCTCAAGCCCCCAGGAGTGATGCCCCATGAAAACCTCACCCATCATTTTCCTCATTCTGGCCGCCATGATCTGGTCGTTTGCCGCCTGCAACGAGACGGTTACCATTCCGGTCGGCGATTCCGGTATCTCCAGCTCCACCGACAAGTCCGGCACGGACGACCCCCAACTCCACGCGGACTTCGAGAAGGCGTTCAACGGTGTCACCGGCGGGGATTTCCAGCTCGCCACCCAGGTCATCAACCGGCAGATCGGCGGAACGCTTGCGGTGACGCCCGAGGGCTGGCCCACCGGCTGGGAGGTGCGTCTGGTGGTTCCGCCGTACGCGTTCGACGCCACCTGGGGGGACAGCGTGGAGTTCGGCGTGTCCATCCCCGTCACCGGGGATTCCACCGGCGTGCCGTCCTACGAGTTCTTTCCCGACGGGATCCAGTTCAACGAACCGGTCACGGCGACCTTGTGCTGGCCGACGTGGGCGGGCGAACCGGTCGGCGAGGTCCTCACCCTGTTCCATCTCCAGGCCGTGACCCGCGACCTGGGAGAGCATTACGTCGTCACCGACGTCCTTGCCGGAACACCGGCGGCGCTGAAGGGAACCGAGCCTCCGGCAGGCTGGTCCCTGACCGACCGTTGCACGGAGATCCTCTTCCCTTTGCCGCATTTTTCCGATTGGAGTTTGAATGATGATGACAGCATCAGCCAGGGCGGCGGGAAGATCCTGCCTCAGGTTATCCAGGTTGGTGATTCCTGCTGGACGCCCTAGACGTGGTCTCTGAATTCAACCACGGCGAGGCGGTTCACCCATTGGCGTCGATGAGGCGGAAAAAGGCCCAGTAGGCCGGATGATTCCACTCGCTCCGGGCCGCCCGCAGATCCTGTTGGGCGGCCCGCAGCGCCTCGGCCCGGGACATTCCCTCCTGCCAGTGGGCGTAGAAGTGCTCCGCCAGATAGGCCGAGGACTCCTCCTCCACCCACAACGTGGAAGCGATGACCGATTTCGCCCCGGCTTGCAGGAAGGCACCGGCAAAGTCGGAAACGCCGCCGCCGCCAGGAGACAGCCGCCGGGCGGCGTTGCAGCAGGACAGGTAGACCAGTTCGGCGTCGAGGTGCAGACCGCTGACGGCGGGGATGGTGACCGGGGAATCCTTGCCCGGGGTGGCCAACCGCAGCGTCGACTGGCCGGGCAGGCCATGGGTGACTTCGGCGTGGGAGGAGATGTGGATGACGCCGAACTTCGTCAGATCCAGCCCGGTTATGGTTCGCCAATCCGCTTTGTCGCCGACCAGGAGACGGGAGCCCGTTCCCGACCAGTGCGCCGCGATGTCGGCGGCTTCCTGCTCGGCCTTGATCAGCCGGGGCAGGGACGGATTCTCCGGGTTTTGCCCCGCGGGGCCGTTGCAGCCGACGGCCAGCAGCGCCAGGGCGTCGGGAGAGGAGGGAGGCGTCTTCGCGGTCGGGCCGCCGTGGTATTCCCGGATGGCCCCGTGGTCCAGCGCCAGCCGAGCATCGCCGTTCGCGGCGGGCGCGGCCAGGGGCAGGGCGCCCCAAGGAAGGGCGCCCCAAGGGACATCGTGCAGCAGGCCGTCCGGCGCGACGGTCAAGGTGCCGCCCGTTCTCCAGGCGTCGCGGACGGGCCCCCACAACACTTGGGTCAATTCGGCGGCTGCGGCCCAGTCCATCGGGCGGTCCGGCATGACCATGTCCGCCAACATCGGACGCAGGAGATCCCGCAAGGCCCGCGTGCCCGGCAGGGGAAAGAGGGTGACGCCCCGGTCCGACACGAGCCATCCCCACGAGCGGTCGGCGCCGACCCGGTAAGCCACCCAGGGCGAGCCGGGATCGGGGTGAGGCATGCCCGAGGGAAAGATCTTCGCGAGGTCCAGGGTCGCCCGCGCGGGATCCTTGCCGGCGCACAGCTCAGGGTGATCGTGGGAGAGGGAGATGAGGTCGCTCTCGGCCATGCGGTGGACGTTGTCGCTGAAGATCTTCAACTCGTCGAAGCCGGCCTGATGCGGGAGGTCGCCGGAGGCGTCCTGGACGGCGAGCAGGACCTTCTGGGCCTCCCCGAATCGCCCCAGCGCCGCGAGGGCCTCACCCTCGGCGAGTTCGAAGCGGAGCTTCAGGTCACGGGGCGAGTCGGGGTTCAGGTGAGCCAGGTTCTCCTGAAAAAGGGTCAGGGCTTCCTGGTTGCGGCCGGTTCTGGACAGGGCCATGCCGGTCAAAAGCTGGCTCATCAGGTGGGTCCGGTACCGGGATCCGAATGCCGAGTTGGACCGGGTCGCCGCGAACAGATCCAGGGCCTCGTCGATGCGGTTCATCTGGAGATAGAGATGACCAAGCCGGAAGCGACTGCCGTCCAGGATGTCCGGATTGTCGCCTTTTTCGGCGATCTCCAGACAGGTCCGGAACGACCTTTCGGCCGCGGCCTCGTCCTCCCGCAACAGGGCGAGACCCCCCTGAAGTGACGCCAAGCGCCAGGGTCGGCCATCTCCCCGGTTGTCGACCACCGCTTGGGCGGCCCGGTCCAGGGCGGAGGCCGCGCGCCGGAACTCGCCCTGCCGCATGAGAAGCTGGGCGGACACCATCTCGAAGTCCGCTTCATAGTTCTTGTTCGGGGTGTCGCTGATGATTGCGCTTTTCAGCTCCTCCAGCCGGTCAAGGCACGAGTAGGCCAGGCCGGCGTTACCCATTTCCAGGGCCCGGGGGATCATGGCCAGCAGGATGAGGGCTTCCCGGGGTTTGGCCGCGTCCCGTGAGCTGATGCCCCAGGATTTGACCAGCAGGGATTCCGCCTTGGCGTAGTCACCGACCTGGCAGTAGTACTCCGCCATCTTCTCCTTCATGACCGCCTGGTTGTTCTTGTAGCGGTAACGTTTGACGATATCGTCGGCCCGCAGCAGGTAGACCAGGCTGGAATCCATCTGTCCCATCATCCGGAAGCCGGCACTGATGTTGGCGAGGGAGCGGGGATAGTTGAGATAGTCATCGGTGAGTGCGTTGACTGCCAGGGTTCGCCGGTTGATCTCGACGGAGCGCTGGTAGTCCCGGGCTTCGAGGGCGAGGTCGTCAGCCTGGTTGAGGGCGTGCCCCAGGGGCAGGTAGTACCGATGCTCTTCCGCATAGTCCATCAGGGATGGGAGGCGGTCGAGGATGGCGTCGGTTTCTCCCCTGCGTCCCATGATCTCGGTCAGGGTCACGAGAGAGGATACGCGCCGGTAGTCAACACCCGCGTGGTCGTCCAGCGCGACCGCGAGCGAGGCCGCATACAGGGCGTCGTCGAGATGGTCCACCGTGCCCAGGCGCCAGGCGATGATCTTCCACAGGCGGGCCTGGCAGCTGAATCCGCCGGCCTCGCGGGCCAGAGGCATGATGCCGAGCAGGCGGCGCACGGCGACGAAGGGGTGTCCCTCGATGTGCTCCTGAATCGCGAGCTGGATGTTCAACCAGACCAGATCACCGGGCTTCCAGTCGGCCGCGCCCTGTTCCGCCTTGCGGAGGTATTTCCCCGGCGGGTAGCCCCTGGGGTCGGTATCGGCGAGAAAAAAGCAGCCCAGGGCGGTCGTGGTGTCGTTGAGGACGGGAAAGGCGTGGATCTCGTTCACATCGTCGTCCCGGTGCATCAGGAAGGCCTGGTGGATGCCCAGATAGCACCAGAACAGATTGCCGGGCTCGGCTCGCCAACGGTCGATGATCTCGGCGGCGGCGGCATCGCGCTCGTCGGGGAGGCGGAGCCGGCGCGGGAAGTCCTCGAAGAGCGCGAAATCGCTGGTCAGTTCGTCCGGGCCCACCGGCTCCTGCAGGGAAGCCACCGCGGCTTCCACGTATGGCGCGAGCTCGGGCGAGAGCGGGACCCGGGACAGGTCGGCGATCCCCTCGTACCACGGCGGTTCCTGGTGGCCGCAACCGCAGCCGAATCCCACCAGGAGAACGAGGGAAAATATGCCGAGGGAAGTTCGCAAGGATGGGTTCCTGCTCGGGTTATCGGGGGTGGGTGGACAAGCCGATTCAACCACGATATCTTCATGACTGGCAAGAACCTTGAAACGGACTGGGTATCCAGATCATGAAATTTGCCGAACATGCCGACGAGAAATTTCCCCCGCGCGAGGTCGATACCGCCTTGCTGGTCCGGGATTTCCTGGAAGAAGAGCCGGGGGCCGACGACCGCCTGTCGTCGTTCCTGACCCGCCTGTCCCGGCGGACAATCTGCAATTTCCTCGGTACCCGCGAGATGTTCACCGATGACCTGGCCCAGGAAGCATCCCTAGCCGTGTTGGCCTATATCCGGCGCCGGGGGGAATTCCAGGGGGACCTTGATCGGTTCACCATCACGGTGGCCCGCAACACCTGCCGGAATTTCGTGAAGTGGCGCAAGGTCCACGAAGGTCGTCCCCTCGACGATTTCACACCTTTCCTGGCCAGCCATGCCGATGGCCCCCTGGACTGGCTCCTGGGCAAGGAGCTGTTCGACCTGGTGCAGAAGGCACTCGACCAGCTCGATGAGAAATGCCGCGACCTGTTGCGTGCCCTGTTCCAGGATGAAGTCAGCATCGAGGAGATTCGGCGCAAAGAAGGCGTGAAGGTGGTGCAGACGGTCTACTACAGGCGGGCCAAATGCCTGGAAAAGGTGGGCCGGTACCTGAGAAGGAGAATGGATGATTGGGATTGAACGGAAATTATCTTTTGAAAAACCCGGCACCGGGTTGTTCCGGGATGGAGCGGGAATACCTGCGGTGACGCCCCGATATCCTCTGGGAGGATGGAGATGACGGACCGGATTCAGGGTCCGCACTCGCAGTACGAGTGCGTGGAGCCCGAACTCGGAGAGTTGTTGTGGCGCCGCTTGGATCCCGGTCTGGAACCGGATTTGCGGAGCAGGCTTCAGGACCATCTATCCATCTGTGATGCGTGTCGCCTTACCCTTCTGGTGGAGGGACGAATCGAAGGCGGCCTGCGGGCAGGGGAATGGGCCCTGGAAGGTGGGCGGTCGGTGAGGCCGGCCACCGGAAGCCGAACCCGGAAATCGACGGTTTTCGCGGGTGGACTGGCCCTGGCGGCATCGCTGGTGCTGATGTTGATCCTTCCTCCCGCCGCGCGAGCCCCGCTCGGCCTTGTGCGGGGCGACACAGCCGGGATGGGGTTCGTGCGGCCTGTTGAAAGCGAGGTCCTGGTCACTTCCAGACCGGATTTCCGCTGGACTCCCATTGCCGGAGCCACAGCCTACCGGATCGAGGTCTCCCAGGTTGACGGCCCGTGGTTCTGGTCGGGGCGTACGGGTCGGGCCGAGTTGCGGCTACCCGCGGAATCCGCCTTGCCTCCCCGGGGATCTTTCCGGGCCATGGTGCAAACAATCCCCGCCGATCTTTCCGGTCTGGCCGATGTGACGGTGTCCTTCCGCAGGGGCGCTTTCGGCGCCTTCCTCTCCTACCGGGCCGCGGCCTCGCCGCTCTGGGTCAAGTTTCTGGCCTGTGGCGGCCTGGCGCTCTTGACCTGGTGGGGCCTGACGGGTTGGGATCGGCGCAGGCGCCTGGCGAATTAGCTGAGATTCCCAGCACGAAGGCCCGGAGCCGAAGCTCCGGGCCTTTCTCGTCACTGGTCGCAATAAGGAACTACTTCTTGTCCGTTCCTTTGCCCGTCGCGGCGTCATGCATCTTGACCTCGACGTTGTCCTCGTCGGACAGGCCGGCGTAGTACTCGCGCAGGTGCTTCAACACCTCGGGGCGGGAGAACTCGGCCGGGATGTCGGCACCTTCGCTCAGTCCCTTGCGCAGGGCTGTTCCGCTGAGGAACAAGCGGTCTTCCTTGCCGTGGGGGCAGGTGCGCATGCTGATCATGCCGCCGCACTTGTAGCACCAGAAGGTCCAGTCGATGGGCAGCATCTTGATCTCCATGGCGCCTTCGGGAACCTCGCTCCAGATGTTCTGGGCGTCGAAGGGGCCGTAGTAGTTGCCCACGCCGGCGTGGTCGCGGCCGATGATCATGTGCGTGCAGCCGAAGTTCTGGCGGAAGACGCCGTGCAGCAGGCCTTCGCGGGGGCCGGCGTAGCGCATGTCCAGCGGGTAACCGCCCTGCACCACGGTGCCCTCCTTGAAGTAGCCGTCCACCAGGGCGTTGATGCACTTCACGCGCACGTCGGCGGGAATGTCGCCGGCCTTCAGGCCGCCGACGAGCTGGTGGATGTACAGACCGTCAAGGGTTTCCAGGGCGATCTTGGCCAGGTACTCGTGGCTGCGGTGCATGGGGTTGCGCAGCTGCAGCGCGGCGATGGTCTTCCAGCCCTTCTCGGCGAAAATGGCGCGGCTTTCGGACGGGCGCTGGTAGATGCCCGCGAACTCCGTGGGGAACACGCCCTCGCTCAGCACCTTCACCGGGCCGGCCAGGTTCACGGCCTTCTGGTCCATGACCATCTTGACGCCGGGGTGCTCGGAGTCGGTGGTCTTGTACACGTTCTCGCACTCGAAGGCCTTGTCGATGGTGTACTTCTCGTTGACGGTCATGGTGGCCATGATCTCGCCATCGGAGACCAGGGCGATCTCCGCGCCGGCCGCCAGGCTCTCGGCGGTGTCCGCGTCGGCGCTGAGGGTGATGGGGATGGGCCAGAAAACGCCGTTGGCCATCTGCATCTTCTCACAGACGCCGCGCCAGTCGGCCTCGCCCATGAATCCGGTCAGGGGGGTGAAGCCACCGATGCCGAGCATGATCAGGTCGCCGGCTTCGCGGCTGGTGATGGACACCTGGGGCAGGCTTGCGGCCCGTTTGAGTTCGGCCTTGCAGGCATCGCCTTCAAGAAGCAGGGGCATCAGCTTGTCACTGCCATGGGGTTTGATCAAATCAGCCACTTTTTTCCCTTTCGATTGATCCCGTCTGCGTCGGCAAACGGTGAATTGCTTTTCCACTGCGCGCTCAAAACAGGTCGTTTGAAGGTGAAAATGCAAATGAAATCCTTCTTGCTCTTTTATCGTCCGGCCGTCCATGGGGTGGCCGTGATGGGGCACACGGAATAGTATGGGGAACGGATAGTCCTTCCGGGAGGTCGAGTATGCGCTGGATTCAGGGTTTCGGGTTGATGGTGGTCGTGGTTGTTTCCGGTGGTCAGGTGCCCGCCATGGCTGGGGATGTCGGCGCCACCGCCGGTCTCGATTCCACCCTTTCGTTCATGCCTTTCTCACGTCTGGATAGCGGGGACTTCAGCGCCGAACAGGCGTCCTTGCAGCAATTCTGGGGTTGCCCGCGCCGGATGGACCCGGTCTGGGGGTTCGGCGGGGTCGGATCGCCCGTTCTGGGCGCAAGCGGGTCGGTTCTCGACCCGGGTGAGGTTCCCACGGAGGCCGGCGCCGCCACCGGCATGTCCAGCTACCTGCGCAGCGGATACCAGACTTCCCGCAGCGACTCCTATATCGCCGGTGGGGTCAAGGGCGGTGACGCCCGCATGGATACCAGGGCGGATCTGGGGGCGCGGGAAGCGGGCAACTATTCCTCGCCGTCGGGAACGGTGGTGCCTGCGGGGCTGTCGACGCGCCGGGCCGGCCTGGCCGCGACCTGGCATCTTTCCCCCCAGGACGACCTTTGGACGTCCTTCACCTACCTGCAGCGCCGGAACATCGATGCGCCGTCGCAACCCATGGACACCATCACCGCCGACAACCTCGGCGGCCGGAGCGGGCTGGTTTTCCGGCGGCCCGGATCGACCCTGGGCGCCATTTCCCTTACCGGAGGGTTCACGGCGGTGGACCAGCTCCTGAGCAACAGCCATAAACCCACGGTGATGACCGCACCCGCGGAGATCAACGGTCGGATCCGCGCCTGGAACGCCCACGCCCGGACCCGCTTGGCGGGCACGGGGCCGGAGATCACCCTGGGGGCGGATTTCAGCCACCAGACCCAGGCCTTCGCTCGGCGCGGGGTGACCCTGGCCGACGGCGGCGCCCAGCTCGACAACCTGGATACCCGCGCGCTGCAGTACGCCGGGGGAGCGTACGCCCGGGCGGACATTTCCCTTGCGCAGTCCTCGGGTCTGGCCCTGGAGGGCAGGGCCCAGGCCGTGACCAGCCGCTCGCGGACGGCCGAGGCGCCGACGGTGGGCAACCAGCAGCTGTTGGACTACTGGATCCGCTATTTCGGCACCGAGGCCTCGGACTACGACCAGACCGAGTGGGTGGGCGCAGGTAGCGCAACGCTTGGCCACGGGTTTTCGCCGAGCGTCCGCAGCTACCTGAGGCTCGAGTACCAGGCCCGGCCCGCAGGCATCGGCCAGCGCTACTATGGCTTCATTCCGACCCCCGGCGGCTATCGCCTGGGCAACCCCACCTTGACGACGCAGAAGGACCTGACCGTGGATTCGGGGTTGACGTGGACTTCGGACGCGCTGTCGGTGACGGCGACGGTCTTCATGACCGATGCCCGGGACTACATCATTCCGCGCATCATCGACCGGATCGACGTGGACGGTGACGGGGTGCCCGATGCGATCAAGGGCTTCCTTCCGCGCGACGCCCAACTCTACGGCGGGTCTCTCGGCGCCAGTTGGCAACCGAGGGCGTGGATGCGGATGCCGTTGTGCGTGAACTACCTGCGAGGTCGGAACACCTCCGAGAGCAAGGATCTGCCGGAGATCCCCCCCTTGTCCGGCTATGCGGAGCTGCAATTCCTGCTGCATTCGCCGAGCCGGACCTGGTTCTGGACCCAGGTGGATTTCGCCGCCGACCAGAGCAACATCGACGCCCAGTTCGGCGAGAACAGCACGCCCGGCTACGCCATCTGGGGTGTCGGTCTGAGCGTCGAACCCGGAGCGGGCCTGAGCCTGTCCCTGCAAGTGGACAACGTCTTCAACCGTGAATACCACAGGCACCTGACCCGCGAAGCCATGTTGCCCGCCGACGGGCTCAGCCAGGGCCAGGAGATCCCCGCCCAGGGACGGAACGTGCGGCTGGCCGCGCAATGGAATTTCTGAGTGTGATCCGCAGGTCCGGGCGGTTATATTGCGACCTATCTGATTGCCGGGGGAGGGGATACCCTGGAGGTTGAGGATGATGCTGCGTGCGAGGCCCCGCCTTGTCTGCTCCTTTGTGCTGGTTTTCGGTTTTCTGGCTCCTGATTCTCATCTTCAAGCGGCCCCGGTTTCGATGGACCCGTCCGATACCCTCACCACCCGCATCGGCGACCTCGAAGTCTCTCCCCACGCCATGCCCTGGGGGGACCAGCCCGTTCCTTCGGCTCTGCTGCAGGCTCAGCACGGCGGCAACCTGGCCGAGGCGCTGGCCGGTTTGCCCGGGGTGACGGCCGTGCGCCGGTCCGCCGACGCCGCCGAGCCGGTGATCCGCGGCTTGGGGTGGGAGCGGGTGCAGACCCTGCTCGGGGCCGTGCCCCTGTACGGAGCCTGTCCCGGCCGCATGGATCCGCCGGCCACCTATTTCGGCCCCACGAGCTTCGACCGGGTTGATGTCTCCCGCGGCGGCGGCATGGGCCTCATGCCGGGAGGAACCGGCGGGGCGATCCATATCGATCCCCAATACGCCCGGCCGAACGGATCGCCGGACGGATGGACCCCGTTCCTCGAAGGCGGCTACGGCTCGGCGCGCGACGCCTATCACGTGGACGCCGGCGTGTTCGGAGGCCAGGGGGGCACCGATATCCGTGCCGTAACCGGGATGCGCGAAGCATGCGACTACACGTCACCCAAGGGGACGGTCGTGCCGGCGGACGCATCGTCCTACCATGCCGACCTCTCGATCAGCAACCAGGCCTCCGATCATTCCCGGCTGTGGGCGGCGGCTTCCTTCGTCCACGAAGAGGATGTCGATTTTCCCGCCCTGCCCATGGACAACATCGACACGGACTTCCTGGTTGGAAACGGGGGATACGATTGGCTGCGTCCCGACGAGGGGTGGAGCGAGATCCGGACGAGCTACGGCTTCAGCAAGATCAACCACCTCATGGACAACAGCATGAAGCCCACCGCCAAGATGATGCCGGCCGAAACGAACGCCAAGACCCGCTCCTGGGGTGTCCACGTCCAGGCCGTCCATACGGGCGAACGGCGGGTGACCATCGGACTGGATGCCACCGGTCTGACCCGCGATGCGGTGCGCACCCGCACCCTGACGGCCATGGACATGACCTATTACGACCACCTGTGGCCCAAGGGCCGGCAGAACAACCTCGGTGTGGCGGCGGAAGTTGTGCTCGACCCGCAGAGCGCCACGCGCTGGACGCTGACCGGGCGCTTCGATGCGGTGGACAGCCGGGTTCGGGCTGCCGACGATCCCAGCCTGCAGGGCTTGACGATTCGCCAGCAGTGGGATCGCTACTTCGGTCTGGGGACCGAGGATCCCGACCGCACCGAATCCGTCGGCGCGGGTGGCCTGCGGGTGGATCGTGCCCTGTCCGGACACCTGAACGGTTTCGCGCGGGCCGGGTTCAGCACCCGCGCCGCCGGCATCACCGAACGCTACTACGCCTTCGCCCCGGCGCCGGGCGGCTACCAGCTGGGCAACCCGACTCTCCCGGCGGAGAAGAAACGTGAACTGGAGGCGGGGGTGACGTGGCAAGAGACGAAGATCTCGGTCCACGCAGGTGTCTTCGGTTCCTGGTTCAGCGACTACATCCTGCCCCAGATCATCGATCGCATCGATGTCAACGGGGACGACCTGCCTGACGCCATCAAGGGTTTCCTGCCCGTGGACGCCCGCCTGTACGGCGGCGAGCTGGGTCTGGAATGGCGCCCGAGGGGCTGGGTGCGGATTCCGGTCTCGGTTGCGGTGGTGCGGGGCGAGAACACCACCGACGGCCGCGACCTTCCGGAGATCCCCCCCGTGTCCGGTTCGGCCGAGTTGCGCCTGCGCGCCCACGCCGCCACCGGATCCTGGTTTGCGGCCCGCTGCGATTTCGCCGCCGACCAGAAGCGGATCGACCCCCTGTTCGGCGAAAACGCCACACCGGGGTATGCGGTGTGGAGCGTGGCGCTGGCCACGCGACCGGTGGCCGGCCTGGACGTGGATCTGCGTGTGGGAAACATCTTCGACTGCGAGTATCACGACCATCTGACCCGCGAGTCGGCGCTCACCGCCGGCGACCTCCTCAAAGGGCAGGAAATCCCCGCCGTTGGTCGAAACATTCAGATTTCGGCCCGCATGGAGTTCTGAGCCGAGGGGTGCGGATCGGGGGTTCCTTCCCGTCCAGGGTCAGCGGCCCGTGGCGTCCTGCCACGGGCCGCTTCGGCATTCGGGCCCTTCCGCCCTCCATGGCTCACGGGTCCTCATGACGCCCTGGACGGAAAAGAATCCCCGGTCCACACCCTGGGCTCAGATCTGCAATCCGGGCTTAATGATCCGTGTCTCCGGCCGATAACAATTCAGTAAGGAAATCGCCACAGGGGCGAGCATCGTGAACTTATTTGGGAGGGTGACCAGTGAAATGTCCGGCATGCGGCCACGGGATGACCGAGGTGAACGTCCAGGATGTCAAAGTTGATGTGTGCCAGGGCGGCTGCGGCGGCATCTGGTTCGATGGTCGTGAACTCAGGAAGGTCGACGAGCCCCACGAGTCCCTCGGCGAGGATCTGATGCACGTTGTGCGCGATGCGTCGGTCACCATCGTCGACAACGACAAGCGCACCTGCCCCCGCTGCAAGGATATGCCCATGATGCAGCATTTCGCCAGCGTGCGGCGCGAGGTCACGGTGGACGAGTGCCCCAACTGCGCGGGTTACTTCCTGGACTACGGCGAGCTGAACCAGATCCGCGACCAGTACGAGACCGAAGAGGAGCGCAGCAAGGCTGCCGAGTCCCTCTTCGCCGATCTGTTCGACGACAGCATCGCCGCCGCGGCCATGCAGAGCGAAGCCAAGCTCGAGCGCGCCAAGCGCCTGGCCCGCATGTTCCGCTTCTTGCTGCCCAGCCATTACATTCCGGGCAAGCAGAAGTGGGGCGCGTTCTAGGCCGACGGTCCTTTCGTGCGACTCAGGCAACCTCCCGTCGGCCCTCGCCGCGGGAGGTTGCGGACTGTTCAGGCCGGAGCTAACCTGAGCTTGTCCGCAACGCAGCCCACGCCCGACGCATCACCTCGGGAGAAAAATTTGGAACTGTCCGGTCAAGACGATCTGGTGCGTCCCTGTCGAATCAAGGGGATCCTGCACGCCCACAGCCGCTGGACCGATGGCGCCCATTCGCTGGCGTCCATGGTCGAGACGGCGCGGGAGATCGGGCTGGAATACCTGGGCATCAGCGACCATTTCTTGTCCTCGGCGCACCAGGAGGGCATGGACATCGACGCGGCCGCGGTTCAGCTGGCCGAGATCCAGCGACTCCGCGACCTGTATCCCGATTTCGACCTCCTCCAGGGCATTGAAATCGACGCGAACCCGGACGGTGGGCTGCCCCTGGCCGACGATGTGCTGGGCCGGTTCGACTACGTCATCGTCGCGTTTCCGGAAAACGGTGGTTACGACCCCGACACGTTTACCGGGCAGGTCGCCCAGGTAGCCCGCCAACCCCGGGTGACCATCCTCAGCAGACCTTTGGGCGATCTCATGCTCCGCAAGGAGAACGGTGTCCTGGATATGGAAACGGTGCTGCATGCCGCCGCCGAAGGCCGCACGGTGATTGAAGTGACGGCCAATCCCACCGGCAACAAGCTGGACTGGAGCAACTGCCACCTCGCGCAGGAGCTGGGCGTGCTGATGGCGATCAGCCCCGACGCCCATCGCGCCGCTCGTCTGGTGGACTTCCGCCACGGCGCCGAACTGGCCAGGGAGGCGGGGCTGCGGTGCAGCAGCGTGCTCAATACCTTCTCCAGTGAGGAATTGCGGGAGTATCTCAACAATTCATAGGCCATTCCGGATGGTTTCCCTGTCCCTGGACGGCGCCCCGTGACCTCGTGTCACCGGGCGCCTCGGCATTCAGGCCCTTCTGACATCCCTGTCCTTCGGGCCTTCATGACGCCAGGGAAAGGGAAGCCATCCGGTACGACCAATGAGTTTGAGATACCCCCGCAGGGGTAACCCGGAGGATGGCAAAGTCGGGCAAGGGGGGTCACGAGTATCCAGAAGCGCCCGCAGCGGTAACCCGGAGGGGGCAAAGTCGGGCGAGGGGGGTCCGGGCGCTGACACAAGTTTTCCCCCGCCTGCGGGGAAAGCCCTGCCGCAGGGGGAAAAGAGATGCGGCGCGGGGGTTGCAAGGGGTCGGGTGTCGATCCCCGGACTCCAGCGGACGAGGCGGACCCGGCGGTGCTCGAAACCCGCAGCAATCTTTTGTGCAAAACGGAGTATCGCAGCACGGTGGCCGGCGGCGCAGCGGGGCGGTGGGACGGAAGCGGGACGGTCTCCGGCGTGGGAGCGTCCCGCTTCGTGAACTCGAAACGGGTTCTGGCCACCAGGGGAACCCATGGGATATGATGCCGTTTTCATGACGTCCCGTAAGCGAATTCCCAGTGGACGAGGTGCCGAATCATGACGCTCCTGCTTCGCCTTTTCGTGGTGGTCCTGCTGGTGTGGCCGACGATGGCCCGGGGTGCGGACCCCGCCCCGGCGACCGCCGCCGCCGACAGCGACACCGTCGCCACCCTGCCGGGATTGTTCCTGCCCGAGGGTATGACCCTCCAGGACCTGCTTCCCGGCGTTGAATGGACCCCGACCACGGGCGCGGCGACCGACAGCCTGCTGCGCGCGGGGCTGGGCGTGGTGCTGGCGTTCGAGGACACCTTCAGCTTCGATCCGGGTACCGTGGACACCATGCTGGTGACGGCCCCGCGGGTGACCATCGGTGAGGTCATCGAGGCCATCGGGCGCCGCATGGAAGCCGAGGCGCGCGCCATGCGCGATGTGGAGTTCACCACCCTGACCACGGTGGTCGAACACGACACGCCGTCGCGCTCCGGCGGCGACTACAAGGTGACCGAACTGGCCGAGCGCACAAGTCTGAGCCCGGACCGGGGCAGGCAGAGCGTGCGCATGTGGAAGCGCGAACGGGAGGTGAAGAACGGCGAGGTCGTCAAGGAAGACGTCACCGACCGACCCGAACGCAGCTGGGACGACATGTCGCAGAACATGATGATGGCCATGCCTTTCGTCCCCGGTTCGGGCGGCCGCTACAACTACACGATCACGGCGCGGGACCTGGTGGGCAACAGCCTCATCTACCGCATCGATTTCGCGCCGAAAAGCCGCTTCGAGGCGCTGCCGACGGGCACGGTCTGGGTGGACACCGGCCACTGGGTGATCCGCAAGGTCGAGGCGCGCATGACCGAGGTGGTGCCTTTTCCCCTGTTCCTGGAGAGCGTTCCGGTCTTTCGTCTGAGCCGGGAGCGCCTGGGCGAGTACTGGTTCACCACCGACATGCAGATGGAGGTGCGGCTGCACAAACTGCCCCTGCTGAATCTGCCGCGGGTCATCGACCTGCGCACGACCCTGGGCGATTTCGTCATCAACGGCCAATCGCGCGACCCGGATTCGCCCCTCATGCCCGACCCGGCCAGCGCCGAACCGGATTCGGACGGTTTCTGGCTTTCGCCCGAGGCATCCGAGGACACGTTGCGCGCCTACTGGGACGGGATCGCAGAGGTCTGGAATGATGAGTTGGCGCCGGACCTGAAGCCGGTCGAACTGAGCGAGGCCGAGGTGGATAGCCTGATGCGGGTGGGCCGCCGAGAACTGGCGCAGATGGGCCAGGCCAGCCCCTGGACGGTGCAGCTGCACGAATTGGCGGAGCCCGGGTTCAACCGGGTGCAGGGTCCGGTACCGCGTTTGGGGCTGACGCTGCGACACCGCGGGTCCGTGCGCCCGCGCCTGGACCTGGGCGCGGGTTACGGGTTCGGCAACGAGCGCCCCGAGTTTTCGGCCCGGGCCTCTTTGCCTTTGCTGCGCGGTGCGGGCGCCGACGCCCAGATGTTGGGGGGCGGGCAGGCGCCGGGGGCGCTGGTCCTGAAGGTGGGCGGCTGGAAGGCCGCGCGGCCTTTCGCGGGCGACGGCAGACGCGGCACCCGCACCGTCACGGCGCTGTTTGCCGGCAGCGACCCCAACCAGTACTTCGAATCACGGGGCGCCCGGGCCCGGCTGAGGTGGAACGCGGGACCGCTGAGCCTGTGGGCGGAAGCCGGGGTGGCCGAGGAGCGCGCCCTGGAGCAGACGACCACCTGGAACGTGATGGGCCGGCGGTTGAGTCCCGACGGGAACCTGGCGGCCAAGGGTCTGGATGACCGCCGTTGGGGGGCGGGGGCGCGGTGGGACCTGGGTTCTTTGGCTCTGGACGGCACCTGGACCAGGCACGACGTCGATGGCTTCGGGGAGGCGGGCGGGGGACGTCTCCAGATGGACGAGGTGTCGGCGGGCGCGCGGGCCCAACTGCTGGATGAGCGGGGCAACGAATGGGTTGTGCGCGGCGGTTACCGCGCCTTCGACGGCCAGGCGCCCCGGCAGTGGCGCACGTGGCTGGGCGATTGGGGCACCTTGCGGGGGTATCCCGCCGCGGCGCTGAGCGGAGACCGGGCGATGTGGGCCAGCGTGGATCTGCGCCTGGGGGTGGACCCGTTCCATGCGCTGCGGGTGCCCGGGTTGAAGTCCTTGGGCTTGCAGCCGATCCTGTTCGCCGACCACGGCCAGGCCTGGGCCGAAGCGGGCCCGCTGCCGGACGAGACGCGGACGGGGCACCTGTGGGATGTGGGTTTCGGCCTGGGACGGCGGCTGGACTTGCCGTTCGCCTGGGGGCTGCCCAACGTGCGGGCCTACCTGGCGCGGCCGGTCGGACCGGGAACCGGAGACGAGGGGTGGACGGTGCTGGTCGGGTTCGAGAAATAGGGTCGGAGGGGTGGCACAAATCGCCGCCCGGGGGGACGGCGGATTTCTTGACGCATTAAGCGGGGGGCAGTATATTGCCACTCCGCTCAAGCCGGGCGGTCCGGGGCCGAACTATGGCTCAGACTGGCCAGGCAAGCGTGAAATACGAATTCGGTTCCTCGGTAGCTCAATGGTAGAGCATGCGGCTGTTAACCGCAGGGTTGTAGGTTCAAGTCCTACCCGAGGAGCCAATCCTTTTTCTGCGGAATTCCAGAGGCATTTCGGTTAACGACGCGGCCCGGGGGCGAGAGCTTCGGGGTTTTTTGTATATACGCAGTTCTGGCAAGGGTTTGCGCGGTTCTGGCGGGTGGGGCCGGATTCTCTGTTTTGGGTGAGAGAGTTTGGGGGTCGGTGGGAACAGTCAGGGTTCACGACCGGACCCCGAAGGGTGGTAGAAAAACTCTCGAAATCTCGGTTTAACAACCCCCTCAAATTTAACGCATGGGGACGGACCGATGACCGATCGTAACAGTCGTAAAAGCAACTCATCAGGCGACATCGGCTCCGCCTAGACCTGAAACGGAACGCCGTCTTTCAATTCCAGAACCGTAGCTCCGAAGACGGACCGATACTGATCCGGGAAGAAGGTGTGGATCGGAATGATGTGTTTCGGCTTTATGGCTGTCACCGATTTCTGAAGGGTTTCGAGGGTAGCGTGTCCGCTCGTATGCAGCGACCGCACGTCGAGCCCGAGCTTCTCGGCCGCTTCAACAAATCGCCGCGTCCGATCGCACTTGCGGTAGCCCTCCCATAGCGAGTAGATGAGAATCCCGCTCGTCAAATCCCCCATTCGACGAAGATCGATCTCCATGCCCGGCCGAACGAAGACGAGAAACGCCCCGGGGTTCGCAGCGATCTCCTCCTTGCGGATCTTGAACTGAACTTGGCTATAGGGGATGTCTTGGCGACCGTCCTTGAAAAGGCGATCAGTAATGCGGGCCGGATACCAGACGCGGATGTTCCGATAGCGGGAGTTGCCAGGATAGGGCAGCGAGTCCCCGCCTGGTAGATTGCCCAGTTGGGTCAGGACATGGGCCGAATAGACATCCAGGACGAAGGTCCTGTCAGTCGCCAAGGCCGCCTTGAAGAAGGATACCGCGCGGCTGACGTTCTGGCCGGATTGATAGACTAGTACCGGACGACCGGGGACGGAGCAGATAGCTCTCGCTTCGTCAGCCAACTCCTGCTCGGTCATCACATGTTCGGACTTCCGTCCCATCATGGTGCCTTCGAGAAGGAGTACATCGGCACCTGGAGGTACACGGTCGAGCATCATGTCGGTCGCTTTGCCGACGTGGCCGTGATCGCGGAAGTCTCCCGAGTAGATGACCCGCTTCCCACCGGCCTCGATGTCGAAAGCGAAAGCGCCAAAGCAACTGTGGTCGACCAGGTGGGGCGTGATGTCGAACGCTCCCACTTTGAAGCGGCCAGGCCACTCGAATCGCTCGACCCTCCCTGTTGGACGACCACGGTTGCTGAACATGGCCGTGATCTCGATGAGAGAAGCGGTTCCGGCACTCAGGTAGACCGGGATGTCGGCATGAATGAAATCGAGGAAGCCATAGTGGTCCTGGTGGCCATGGGAGACGAGAACACCCGTGATCTCTGGCGCCTCCCATTTGTAGAGCCCGCCCACATCAGGGAGGACGCCGCGAGCCACCAGTTCAGGGCCGTCAGCGCTCGCATGGTCTCCGATGTCAAATTCGCCGCCACCGGGTTTGACCAGTGGTATTCCCAGATCGACCAGTAGTCGGCAGCCCTCGTGAGCCAATTCGACGCACGACCCACCAATCTCCTTGGCACCACGATGGATGGTCAACTGCATGAGTGGTTCACTCCGTCAATCACCAGCGCGGGTTGCCGCGGAACAGAGTGACCGGGTTCACCTTGCGGATGTCACCGATTTTGTAGGCTGAAATGCCTTGGGCCTTCAGTGTGCGCAGTTCAACGTCGAGCTTCTCCTGTTGCATCGCGTCGAAACCGAACACCAAGAGCCGTGGCGTCGGATCGATCTCGGTTGGCTGCGGCAACGGAACATTCGGTGAGAAGAGCGAATTGATGACGGCGACATGCGCGCGATAGGCATCCAGGACCTCGCGGTATACCGCTGAGTCGTTCAACTGCTTCTGATACCGCGCTATCTGGCGAACGATGCGGGGCGTCGACCCTGTCTTGGCGCGAATCTCTCCATTGCTGTAGTGCTTGGCCTCGAAGAACCGCAGCTGGCCCGTCTTGGTATCCATCAATAGCAGGTCGATTCGGTCCATCGGCGTCCGCTGTTTCCTGCCCGGCTCTGGCAACCCGTCTTCTTGGTGGCGAGCCAGGGATACCTCAATGTCGAGAACGACGACCTGGCGCAGAGGATCCTTCTTCGCGCAGGAGTACCGTCCATACACTTCTGCAACGCCGGCGGCTTCGAGTCCTGAATAGAGCGCACAGTTCTCTTTGATGCGGTCGTATCCCGCAGCGAAGGATGGGGTCGCAGTCAGACTGTCATCCGTCACGTAAGGCTGATTGCTCTTGGCTAAGATGACCGACGCATACTTACTAACCGTCTCATAATAGTCCAGACCAATTTACGTGGAAGCATACTGCATCGTCGGGGC
>PFVX01000003.1 GCA_002790835.1 bacterium CG_4_9_14_3_um_filter_65_15
CACGGAGACTGGAATTACACCATCCGACCCCAATCGCGATAGGCACATTGATACCTTTATTTATTTACACTGCCTTACAACAGTACGGCATTAATTGGGCGTCTTAGGGACCTTGGCATCTCGGGCCCGCGACCGAACCGAATTACGAGATCGGGCCTTCCGCTCGCGATGCCGATTGATTTGGAAAACTGCGGGCGGAGGGATGCCACTTCTACAGGTTGATTAAGGTGGGCGGTTCGAACGTCCATCGCCGTTGCCTGAAGGGCGAACCGCTGAAAAGAACGACCCACCTCGATCCAGTGGTTCTTATCCTCAAGATCTGAAACAAATACTGCGATGCCCGCGGAGCTTCGAACATGTCGCGCGTACTTGTCGTTCTCGGCCTTTTCGGTAAAGAAAAGATCAAACATCAGGCCGCCAAGCCAACCTGGGACAGGAGGGTTGCCGGAAGAACCAGCAAACAGTCCATCGCCCTGTCGTGCTGCTTGCGCACCATTGAATCGTATCCAGTCTTTGAGTTCGCGTACAAACGCCGGGTCCCGCATCTGCGCGGTGTTTCCCTGAACTACGAAGTCAAGGACATTCTCCATTGCTTGTTTATCCGTCAGCAGGTGAACCCTGACACCATTTCCTGAGCCGGCTGCTTCCAGAAGCCTCAATTCTTCGTTTGAAAGTGGGCTGGCATCAAATTCAGTCCTGGTCGACTGCCTGCGCGGGATTGCGTCGAACAGAGGCGTACGTACCTCCTTTGTGCGATCGAGAGAGATTCCCAATGCTTCGTTATCTCCCGTATTGAATACGGCCTCGCCTCGAAAGCCCAATGCTGCCGCTGCCTGCACGAGATTCTCGGCGGCGCAGCCGAGGCTGACAAAGAGGTGGTGATCGTCTGGATCAACAATCGGGCATCTGCGTTGATAATCAGGCAGAATTGAAACCGACTGGTCACCCAGCCCGAACTTCCAGCATTGGGTGTTATGACTGGACGGTGCGAGGGTTGCGTAGCGCACAAGTTCACGCAGTACTGCGGGAGCGTCGCTCGAACCGAGATTACCATGACGCCATATCTGCTTCACGGCCTGCTCGTATTCCGTGCTTCCCTCAGTAAAGGAGCGGTAAGTAAACACCCCCGCGGCGCCGAGACCCGCGGCTGCAGCCGCTGTGATGAACTTTCTTCTCGTTACCATTGCAATGCACACCCTCTCGTTGAACGCCTAACGGCCTCGGCATGAGAGGGCGGCGCGGAGCGCCGACCGCTGCAACAGCTAGAAATGCCAGCCCAGTTTGATGGATACTTCCGGAGTGAATCGTTTGGGGCTGTAGGTTGCGCCTCCCACTTCGACGCTCGTCGGGCCTCCCACCACGAGGTGCCCTGCCGCCCACGGATTCAGGTAGAAGTTCCCAGCGAACTCCCACACGTAGCCTCCGCCAATCGTGGCTATCGTGTTATTCCATTCCGCTGTACCGCCGTTGACCTCGTTCTCGATGCTATTCTGCCAATACTCGGCTCCGGCACCGATCCAGAAGCCCTGGAAGCCCTCCCGAAAGAAGTAGTCGACGATCACCGCGTACACATCGAGTTCCGCGTTCTCGAATCCGTCCTGCACCACGAAGCTTGGGAGTGAGGTCTTTGTGATCACCGGCCGCACGCGGATCCGATCGCGCCCGATCCACGTGGATGCGTAGTAGCCACCTGAGAGGTACGGCAGTGCGTCGAGCTCGAAGCCAACCGTCGTCCGGGGCGCGTCCGTCGTAGGCTTGATGTCCTGAGCCGCAGCCGGCAATCCGGCGGCGAACGCGGCCAGCATCATGAAGACCGTTCCCGTACGCAAGTCGTGACCGGTGCTCTTCCTACTCATGTGTTGTGCTCCTTCCCGCTGCATGTATTGACTCCCTTTCGTTGCGTGCTATCGCGCCGCCGTCATTCGCCGTGTTCCTGTCCCACTGGGGCACCGCCCATCGGAGGGAGCCACCCCAGTCCCGGGAGTCCGCTCCTTCATTGTCTCTTCGGCTTCAAGGCGGTTCGCGCCAGCGCCACGGCCGCGCACTCGATGCGGGCCCAGCCCTCGTCGGTCCGCAGTGGGACCCCGAGCCACTCCGGCGCCGATCGAGCGCGGAGGGCGAGGTGAAGGAGCCCCGCCGTGAGAATGGCCGCTACGGAGGGAGAGGTCTTGGGCGCGGCCGTTCGGGCTTTGCGTTTCGTTTGTGTCACAATGCGGTGACTATAGGTCATCGGTCAGTGACTTGTCAAAAGGAAATTCTCGAGGTGACCCTATGCAAAACGCCATTGACCCTATGCAAAACCCCATCCATCACGCATCCATCACAGGTGCAGCACCTCAACCGCAAGACTGATCTGCTGATCTCCGGAATTTGAGCCGATAAGAGCCACACAAATAGTTGATATCCAGGAAATCCCGCGACCTTTGCCTCGAAAACGGCGCGCCATCGCAATGAATAGGCAGACGCCGGCACCGCGAGATGCGGCCGCAGCGATCGCCGCCCGCCGATCGCCTACGCCGCAGCCAGGTAGTACCGACTGTGAAGCCCGCCCACCACCGGCAGGCGTCTTGATTCGCCGGCCATTCATTGAGTTGAAATCACAACATGGGCTTCTTGCGCCGACACATCGACTCGTCCCAGGGTAGGTAAACACCAGAGGTGTGACCGCAACCCGGAGACGACCCATGCTAAATTCGATCGCCGACGCTCTGACCCCTGAACAACGCCGCAAGGAAGTTGCCGCCATCCTTGGCCGCGGCCTACTCCGCCTCAACAGTCCACACGGGAACCCGCCGGCTGCATGCGATTCAGCGCCCAATTCAAAGGACCAGAAAGCCCTTGATGTGTCCGCGCCCGGCGACCCTCATGTGTCCTGGTTAACCCAACCGAGATCATGAGAGGAGATGCATCATGGCGTTGAACATCGGAAAAGAAATGACCGCGCTGAAGCGCATGACGGTTCCGGAACTGCGGCGGAAGTACGCGCAGGTCTTCGGCGAGGACACGACGTCCCGGCACAAGGAGTACCTCATCCGCCGCATCGTTTGGCGGCTCCAGGTGAACCAGGATGGCGGCCTGTCGGAACGCGCCCGGCAGCGGGCGAGGGACCTGGCCACCGAGTCGGACGTCCGCCTGACCGCGCCCCGACCGTGCCCGGTCGCCCCAAGCGGCGAGACCGCCACCTCGCCCGTCGCGCTCCCCCAGGACGACCGCCTGCCCATGCCCGGAGCGATCATCACACGGCGGTACAAGAACCGGACGATCGAGGTGCGGGTCCTGCCGAAGGGGTTCGAGTACGAGGGCGACGTCTACCGGACCCTGAGCGCCGTGGCCAAGAAGGTCACCGGCACCCACTGGAA
>PFVX01000011.1 GCA_002790835.1 bacterium CG_4_9_14_3_um_filter_65_15
TCGATTGGCAGTTCACCATCAACGACGCACGGCTCAAGCTCAAGTCACTCTACCCGAAAGGCAAATTCTGACAGAGCACTAGTCCTGGCCTGTGAAATAGTCGCCCAACAGCCCCCGGCTGTGCTCCGCCTCATGGCAGTAGACGCAGAGGTTCTCCCAGTTGGAACCGTCGGCGGGGTTGTTCTTGTCGTTGCCGTCGATGTGGTGGACCGTCAGGAGATGGCGGTCCTTTTCCGTGAACTCGCGGGCGCACTTCGCGCAAATCATGCCGTGCAGGGCCAAGGATCTTTCCCGGTAGTTGAACGCGGGAGAGTCCTGACCCTTGAGCTGCTTGACCTTCCGGGCGATCTCCTCCGAGGAGGGGATGTGGTCGGGCCGCGGGCGACCCGCCTTGCGGTTGTGGGAATTGCGCGGAGACATGGCGGCTCCCTGGGTTCGAGGACACGATTCTGCGTCATGTTAGAATGATCGGAGCACATCGCCAGCCGGTCAATTTTGAAATCATATTATTGTTTACCACCCCGTCTCCATGGTAGGCTTCTGCCGTCGATCGGCGTCCAGCCGGAATTCCCGTTCGGGGAGGTGGGCCGTGTCCGTCTTGAATTTCTTCTACCGCAACGGTCTGTGGGTTTCGTGGCCCTTTTTCGGATTGGGCCTGTTCCTGCTCTGGACCTTCATCGCCACGGCGACGAAAATGGGGGAACGCAACCGCATCTGCAGCCTGCCCCTGGTCGCGGAGCAGCGGGTCGATTTTCCCGGCGCCGGGAAGGTCGTCCTTTGGCCGGAGGGCCCGCGGGCGACCACGCGCTTCGGGGGCCTGGGCTTCGAACTCCGGGGCAGCGACGGGACGGTGCTGAAAGGCCAACCCGTCCTGGTGCGCAACCGCCCCTCGGGCGTCGCCAAGGTGAAGATTTCCGATCGCACGTTCGATATTCCCCACGCCGGCGGCTACACCCTCATGACCCCGGGCCTGGCGGAACCCCGCGCGGGCCATCTACCTGTGCGACATCCGCTACAAATACCAGGAGGACACGTCCACGCGGAGCTATTCGAACGGAATGGTATGCCTGATCCGCTCGGACCGCTTCGGGGGGTCGAAACGCCCCTGGAGATCATCGATCGGAGTTTCGTCGAGTTCATGGTCTACAACAGGGTGGAACTGGAGGATTCCCCCTACGCGGACACCTTTCTCCTGATCCCGAAGGATCCGGTCGGAGCCCGGGCCGAGGCGGATGATGTCCTGCTCAAGGTTCTGGCGGATTACGAATCCCGGGAAGGGTCCACCCCGGCGGCAGTCAGCCTCGCTCCAGGAGGGGCCGCGTTGCTGCCGACCCCACGGCCGATCCCCGGGATCTGCAGAACCTGATCGACCTGGCCTTGATGATCGAAGGTGCCATGCCGTAACCGGGGGGTCATCGTACCTGATGTCGAGCTTGAGGATTGGAAGAGATCATGGGATTTTGGGACACCGTGAGGGCTCTTATTTTCGGAGAAAATGAAGGGATCTCACCCTGCACCTTTCCTCTGCCCCCGGAGACCGTCTGTCCCGTGCATGGGGTCGACCTCCGGGTCGGCAAGGTGTGGATCGAGTACGGGTTGTACTGTTTTTCCGACGATTTCGTGGAAGCGCAAAGCGCCCGCTTTCCCTGGGCCAACAGCAGGGTGATGGGAGGATGCATCATCCGGCATGGGGTTCCGGGCCGAGTTGATGTGAAATACTGCCCGGAGTGCCGCGAGAGCGAGAAGGCCTATTGGCGGGAACAGCAAGACCGATAGAACCCGCGAATCAAGCGTCCGGTTCAGGTTCTCCCTTTCCGCCGCTATTCTCAGTTGTGGTAACCTCCCGGGCCGGAAACCCCCGACCCACCGGCAGGATGTCCTTGAACGCCACGCCGTAGATCTCCCACACGGTCACGAACAGCGCCGCTACGATGGGCCCGACGATGAAGCCCAGGATCCCGAACATCAGCAATCCGCCCATGGTGGCCAGCAGGATCAGCAGGTCGGGCATGCGCGTGTCCTGGCCTACCAGGCGCGGCCGCAGCACGTTGTCGATGCTGCCGACGACCACCGCGCAGAAGATCGCCAGGGCGACGCCGGTGAACACGTGGCCGCCGGCCACCAGAATGATCGCCGCGGGGATCCACACCAATCCGGTGCCGATGCCGGGGATCAGGGACATCACCACCATCACCGTGCCCCAGAACACCGCGCTGGGGATGCCGGCGACGGCCAGGGCCGCGCCGCCCAGCGCCCCCTGCAGGATACCGATCACGGCGGTGCCCTTGAGGGTGGCGCGCGTCACCGAGCGGAACTTGTCCAGCAGGCGCCGCTCCTCGGCGTCTTCCAGGGGCAGGTAGTAGAGGATCAGATCCACCAGCCGACCGCCGTCCATGAGGAAGAAGTACATGCTGTAGAGCATCAGCCCGAGCATGAACAGGAACTGCAGGGTCCCGGTTGTCGCGGCCGACAGGTTGGCGATCATGAATCCGCTGAACCACTGCACGATCTGCGCGGTCTTGGCCAGGATCGACTGCCGGTCCAGGGTGACCTGGTCGACCAGGGGCAACCCCTGCACGAAGGACTGCAGCTTGCCGAAAAAGGGTAGGCCGGTGAACCAGGTCTCGAGCTGGTCCAGGTTCTGGATGTCCTGGGGCAGTTTGCCGGCCACGGTGTCGGCCACCTTCAGGGCCTGGGAGGTCACCACGCCGAAGAAACCGCCCAGCGGCACGATCACCACCAGCACGATGATCACGATGGTCAGCAGCGAAGCGCCCGAGCGATGCCCGCGACAGAGACGGACCATCCGACCGTACAGCGGCTGGCACAGCGAGGCGAAGATTCCCGCCAGCAGCAGCGCCATCAGGAACGGCCGGATCATCACCGCGAACACGACGGTGATCGCCGCCAGCAACAGCAGCAGGAAGGCGCGATTGGGGTTGAAAGCGGTCATGATCGTCCTCTCTACGGGTGGCCTGGACCCGGGGCGACTCTAGCCGGGGCGCCCGCGACGGGCTCTCAATTTGGCTTAAGCGACGGCCGCAGAAAAGGCAATATAAACTTGGTAAGTCGGCCTGCCGCGCCGTTTGAACAATCGGCCTGAAAATGCGGAACGTCCCCGCATTATCAAATGATCAATCAAAACCCTGGGTGAGCCGGGGAATCCATCATTTTTCTGCACAGTCATGCCTATCCCAATCCGCCTAGCGGATGTGCGGCCTGCGGCGCAAAGCTCCACAGCAAGAGTCTGGGCCTGCGGCCGGTCATGTGTTAGTCCAAATATGAAACCCCCCGGCTCTGCCGGGGGACCCGTAAAGTTTGACAGATACGGGATTTGAAGAAAAACTCCCTTTGGTGAA
>PFVX01000090.1 GCA_002790835.1 bacterium CG_4_9_14_3_um_filter_65_15
GCGATCGCGGAAATGGCCGTGCACGGCTCGGCGCCATGGCGCCTGCCAGACGGCCGTCTCGCCAGAAATCAGCTTTTTGGGACAGGCTCTATGTAGCCGCTTTCGTAACCGGCCAGCAGGAAATGCCAGGCCCGCTCGGCGGCGTTGGCGCCTGATAGCGGATCCACGACCTTGGCCGGATCAACGGTCCCGAGGATCTGCGCGGCGGTCTCCACGCGATTCTGGGCAGCGGTCAGCACGGCCCAGTTGCGCTCATCCTCCGTCCATCCGGCGGAGATGTCGAACCGGCCCGAGGAGTCCGCCAGGGGCCAGTTCCAGTTGATGAACTGGGGCGACCCGAAGTCGCCGTCGGCGTTGACCCAGCAGCCGTCCTCCACGTGAACGATGTCGCCCGCGGGCACCGGGTGTCGCGCCAGGTAGGTTTGAATGGTGGTCGGGGTGTAGCCTTTTGCCGCCGCCGCGTGGGCGAACTGGGTGACGTTCTCGTTGTAATAGCTGTAGCCGCCGCTCCACGCGTTGTCCCCGTCGTGGGCGAACAGCACCAGCATGGGGTGGGCGGAGTCGTTGGCGCCGGCGATGGCGTCGATTTCTCCGGTCCCGAACAGGCCGTAGCCCTCTTCCCAGCCCATGGCGTCGGCAGCCGGCACCACCACCAGGGAGTGGGACGTTCCATCATCGGGGTCGATGGACTGCGCCCGGTGCGGCGTGAAGCCGAAGGGGTAGGGCACCTTCAAGGTGATCCCCCGCGAAATGGTGTGGTTGGTCCAGTTCGCCTGGGCGGGATTGGTCTGATCAGCGGGGTTGGGTGGATCGCAGTTGTCCAGCTCGGCGCCGTAGGGATATCCGACAGAGGCCCGGCCCAGGTGCAGGTCGGGCACGATGGACCATTCCACCCCCGCGGCGACCAGGGCGGGAATCATGCGCTCGCTGAAGCACATCTCGGCGGGGAAGAACCCCTTGGAGACCGTGCCCGGCCCCCAGGCCCGGCTCCAGATCTCTCGGGCGCAAGCCAACTCCATGGCCAGGGCGTTCTCGTCCAGCAGGGGGCCGATGGCGTGGTGAAAGCCCACCAGCACCGGGTCCAGGCGACGCTGCCCCGCCGAAGTCGTCCAGCCCATGGCCTGGCGATAGGGCGCGTACCAATCGCCGGCGTAGCGGCCCCCGTTCCACCCGGCGTCACCCAGGCTGAAGATGTTCTCCATGAGGGACCCGGCGAAGGACACCTGGGCCCCCGCGTCCGGCAGATCGAGCACCGAGGCGATGGCGTCGCGGGGATACCCCTGGTAGTCGGCCACCCGGTCGTCCTTGTTGAAGATGTCGAACACGGTGTTTTGGCTGTGACCCAGCGTAATCGTCTCGTACGCGGTTTCGTACCGGCCGGGTGTCCAGGACCCTCGTCCGGCCAGTAGATGGGCTGATGCATGTGCCACAGGTAAGTGGTGTGAACGTCCGTTCCCGACCACGCCGATGGGACCAGGGTCACGAAGCAGACGGCAACCAGAAACAAGGTTAGCGGGCGGCCGAGTTTCACGGCGAACCTTTCCGATGTGGATCCCAGGATGATGCATGATGATAGCATAAATTTCCGGCAGGTCAGGCCAGGGAACGGGACTCCGCAGCTGGGGCATCCTTGACCACCGCCGGGAGGGTCACGGTGAAGGTGGTCCCCGCCTCGTCACCGGTATTCATCAGGCGAATTTCCCCGCGCCAGCATCTGAGGATTTCCCGCGACCGGAAAAACCCCTGTCCTCCACCGCGCAAACTGAAACGGCCGCTGAAAATGCGTTCCCGGTGTTCAACCGGGATGCCCGCCCCGTTATCGGCCACAGTGATCGGGACTTCCAGATCCTTCCGCTCCAGGCTCAGGGTGATCTGCTTGTCATCCCGGGAGGCCAAGCGCTCGCGCCGCATTGTCCGGCAGATTGCCCAGGACATAGCGCAGATCCGAACTGTCGCTACGGCAAAGAAAGGCCGGATCCGAAACGATGGTCGGTGTCCGGAGGGCGATATCCGCCCGTTTGAGCTCCACTTCGCGGACCAGCAGCAAACCCTGGATCAACCGACCGTCCTCATGGGGATAGCGGGTGACGAGCCCTTGATCGGAGCCGGTCACGAGCCAGTTGGTCCCGGCCCGGGGACCGGGGATCACGGCCACCCCTTCGAAACAAGCCTGGCTGCGGATCCTGGCCAGAGGCTCGTCGCGGCGCCAATCCCAGATGGCCAGTTCGCTGGGGACGTTCGTCGCCATGCGGCGGGAAAAAGCGATGATCTCCTGACGGCCGTCTCCGTCGAGGTCGGCACCCTCGACTCCTCCGCCTGAGAAACCGCGACCAGCAACATTCTTCCATACCAATTGACCGGTCGCCGAAACCAGGAAAACACACCCTCGATCGTCGCTGGTGCCCCCGACGATTTCCCCGTCCAGATTGTTCGGGGAGGTACCGAAGAAGGCGATGCCTTGCCCCCTGTCACCCATGTCCACTTCACGCACCGACGCCGGATGGGGATTCGGCCCGCACAACCATTCCCGGATGATCTGGCCCGTGAAGGGATCCACCGCGACCAGCCCTCTCGGGTAGGCGTCGTACTGGACTTCCCGGGTGAAAAGGATTCCCGGTCGCCCGCGGCCGTCGGCATTGGCCAGCAGGAATCCGGGGTAATAGCGGCCGTCCCAGCGGCCGTCCGCGCGGCGGTCCGGACCCGTGGGCAAGGGGGCGGTGAACTGGATGTCCTGGTGCGCAGGACTCACGACCACGAATTGCCAGGCGCCGGTCTCCTTGTTCACGATGGACGTGAAGATCTCGTCGATATCGGCCGTGACACAGGAGGATTTCCCCGCTCCGTTGCCCTACACACCACCCCGCTTGAGAAGTTCAACTGCGTAGGGAAGGCTCGTGGGGTCAGTCGGCAGACGGTCTGCGGCGGGAGACGAAACGGCAATCAGCAGCATCCCCAGCACAAGCAGGGGGGCGGGCGGCGCGGACATCGGGGCGAGCCCAGCGATGCATGGTCCCGGGCGAGTGGACAGAGGAACGGTGATTTTACCTAATCAATTGTAACATAACGCGATGAGTGGAGTCAATCGCGGGACAGTTGCGAGCGGTCGGCTTGCGCAAGGATCGCCCCCGCCAGCATGAGCGCAGCGCCGATCATGCCGCGGAGGGTCATGCCCTCACTCAGGATCAGCCAGCCGCCCAGCGCGGCAAAAACGGCCTCGAAACTCAGGATGATCGCCGCCGGTGCCGGCCGGGCGTGGCGCTGCCCGATAGCCTGCAGGGTGTAGGCCACTCCCACCGACATCAATCCGGCGTACAGGATGGGTCCGGTCGTGGCCAACAGGGCCTGGATACGGATGGTCTCCAGAATCAGGGCTCCGATCAGACTCAACACGCTGCACACCGTGAACTGGAGGACCGCCAGGGGAAGGGCCGGCAAACGTTGCACCAGGTGCCCCACCAGCAACACGTGGCCCGCCCAGAACCACGCTCCGATCAGGACGAGGCCGTCGCCGCGGTCGAGGCTTCCCATTCCCCGCGCACTCAGGAGGTATAGGCCCACCGCGGCGGCCAAAACCCCCAGCCAGGTTCGACCGCCCGTGGCATGTCCCCAGAGCAACCCCAGCAAGGGGACGAAAACCACATAAAGGCTGGTGATGAATCCCGCCTTGCCCGCGGTGGTATAGATAACCCCCACCTGTTGCAGGGTGGATCCGCCGAATAGGAGCAACCCGGCGCCCAGGCTCCCGACCAGGAGTTCCCGGCGAGAGGGCGGAGTCTCCGAGACAGGAGGCGCCGTCCAGGTGGCAAACCACCCCCTGCGGATCAGCAGCAGCGGGGCAAGGGCCCCCGCCCCCAGGGCGAAGCGCACCCCGTTGAAGGTTAAGGGGCCGATATGCCGCATGCCCACGCGCTGGGCCACGAAAGCAAAGCCCCAGATGGCGGCGGCGAGCATCAGCAGCAGGTGGGCGTTTCGTCGGTTTTTGTCCATGGCCGGAAGGTAATCCGATCGCCGGCTTGCGGGCATGAAAAAATGCCGCGGACCGGAGTCCGCGGCATCATGCAGAGTTGCGTCAACTGATCAGGTCAGCGATACAGACCCTTGACCGCACCGAAGCTGACGGCCTCGTCGGCAACCGGGTTGCAGTCCAAGCCGGGGAACATGCCGCTCAAGTGGCCGAAGCAATACATCAAGGCATACTTGTCGACCATGGACAGGATGTCCTCATCCACCGGCACCGGAGCCAGATCGGAATAGAACACGAACACGCCCGTCCCCGTGTTGCCGGGCTCGCAGCCGGGATACGGCTCGAACTTCAGCAACAGGCCCGTCACCCCGGGAATGCTGGGGTCGCCGATATCGGACAAATCCCCGTAGTAGGACACGGTGCAGCCACCCTCGCCATCAGAGGTGCCAATGGGATCGTCCCAGGACAGGACCCCCACCAGATCCGCCAGGCTGCAGGCGCCGCTGACCCCGTCGATGAGCAGATCGAAGTGGCTGAGCGCATACTTCACGTCGTTGTCCCAGGTGACGGTCATGGTATAGACCCACGCCGGACCGTTGGGGTCGGAATTGCGCGCAGCATTGATGTTGCCGGAGATGTCACACTGCGCTGAGGCGCTACCGGCCGAAACGGCCAGGGCCAACAAAAGAAACATCAGGAGCCTTGTATTCATTTTTCCCTCCACTTTCCCAGCATTAACGAAATTATGGACTTGTATGCACCTGTTACGGCCTCATTTTATCAGAAATACTCTCAATTCGCAACAATAATATCCGAAAAGATCATCAATTTCATAACCACATGTTTTTCAAAAGGTTACAAAAAGCATCACGGTTCTCCAGGAACCGTGATGCTTATCCCGAAATCAGCTGGACCCTAGCGGAACATGCCCTTGAGGGTGCCGAAATTCGTGGCTTCGTTGTCCACCGGGTCGCATGCGTATCCGGGGAACACGCCGGTCAGGTGCCCCATGCAGTAGTACAGGGAGTACTTGTCGACCAGGGACAGGGCGTCTTCATCCACGGGAACCGGAGGCAGGTCCGAGTAGAAAACGAATGTCGCCGTGCCGACATTCCCGGGCTCGCAGTCTCCCCCGTTGGGCTCGAACTTGAGGATGATGCCGCCGATTCCGGGAATGCTCGGATCCCCGTTGCCGGAAAGCTCTCCAAAGTACGAGACGGTGCAACCGCCCTCACCATCGGAGGTGCCGATGATGGGATCCCAGAACAGGTGAGCGGCGATGTCCGACAGGGTGCAGGTCCCACCCTCCGAATCGATGATGAGATCCATGTGGCTGAGCGCGTACTGCACATCCGTATCCCAGTTAATGGTCAGGGTGTACATCCACGCCGGGCCTTCGGAATCCGGGTTCGCCGAGGCGGTGATGTTTCCGGAAATGTCACATTGGGCCAAGGCCGTGGATGCGACAACCAAGGTGACCAGGGAAAGAAGAATCGTGAGCTTAAGTTTCATCGTGACAACTCCCGTGTTGAAAGCCTCAGGGTGTGGACATCATTTTCATCGGTGTATTGTGCTAATAATATCATAAACAGGATGAAAAAACAGCATAAAAATACAATTTTTCCACTATGGGTCAGTTTTAAACATATCGTTATTTCTCGGGAAAGCCGAATCTCCCCTGGTCCCAAGTGGTGGATTCACATTAAAATCGCCCATCAAGATCTTTTTCAGGGAGGCTGGCGACATGACAACCCGCAGGGAATTTCTGATCGGAGCCGGAGCCGGCCTCGTGGCTCTCGGTGCCGGCAAAAGCTGGTCCCACCCCCCTTCTCGCTGGGGATCCTCCGGGAGCAGCGGGCAATACCAGCTCGAGCTTCCCTTTGCCGTGAGCACCTGGTCGCACGGACTCGCCGCCAATGAGGCCGCCTGGACAACCCTGCAATCAGGGCGCACGGCCCTGGATGCGGTCGAGACCGGGGTGCGCGTTTCCGAAGCCGATCCCGAGGTCACCTCCGTGGGTTGCGGCGGACACCCCGACCGGGATGGCCACGTCACCCTGGACGCGTGCATCATGGATCAGGGCGGCAACGCAGGCTCCGTGGCCTTTCTCGAGGGCATCGAGCACGCCATCTCCGTGGCGCGCCTGGTCATGGAGAAGACCCCCCACGTCATGCTGGTGGGTGAGGGTGCCCGTGAATTCGCTTTGGCCAACGGATTTCCGGTGAAGGACCTGCTCACCCCCGCGGCGCAAAAGAGCTGGCGCAAATGGCGGGAAACCGCCGACTACCAGGCCTGGCCCCAAGCGGCCGACCCCGACCCCGGGCACGACACCATCAGCATGCTGGCCGTCGACGGCTTCGGCGACATGTGCGGCGCCTGCACCACGAGCGGTCTGCCTTACAAGATGCATGGCCGCGTGGGTGACAGCCCCATCATCGGAGCGGCCATGTTCGTGGACAACGCAGTGGGAGGAGCTTGCGCCACCGGCGTCGGCGAAGAGGTCATGAAGACCTTGGGCAGCTTTCTCATCGTGGAATTGATGCGGCAGGGATTGTCCCCGGCGGAGGCCTGCCACGAGGCCATCGCGCGGATCGTGCGTCGCAATCCCCGGTGGAAGGATGTCCAGGTGGGCTATCTGGCCGCCGACAAGCAGGGTCGCTGCAGTGCATATTCCATCCAGCCGGGATTCCAGTTCGCCGTCATGGACCAGACCGGCAACCGCCTGCTGGACGCCCAGAGCTGGATCCGCCCCGCCGCCAAGGCTCAGGAGTAGGCCGGTTCCTGGGCCGTCAAGGCCTCCAGAAGCTCGGCCTTGACGCGTTTGTAGTCACTCACCGGGACCTGGCAGGTGCCGACCCGGGTGTGCCCCCCGCCTCCGTAATGCAGCATCAACTCCCCGACGTTGACCGTCGAAGTCCGCTTGATGATGCTGTGCCCGCAGGTGAAGGACACGACCTCGCGATTTTGTCCCCAGATCACGCGCAGCGAAATGTCCTGGTCCGGGAACAGGGCGTATTCCTTGAAGCGGTTGCCGACCGCGGGCCGTTCGAGGGCCAGCAGGTCCAGGACCAGCAGGTTGTCGTGCACCGAGGCGTGATTGCGGATCATGTCCGCGTAGTCCGCTTCCTGCGCAAAGTAGCGATCCACGCGTTCGGTCACGTCGGGTTGCCACAGGATTTCCTCGGGCGTCATGTGCCGACAGTACTGGATCATGTCCAGCATGAGGCGGTAATTCGAAACCCGGTAGTCCTTCTCGTACCCCAGGCCGGTGCGCGGGTCCATGACGAAGGACAGCAGCACCCAGCCCTTGGGATCGAGGATGTCCTGCACCGACAGCTGACCGCTGTCGCACTTGTCGACCGCCTCCATTATGCCGGTCTCGTCGAAACGGGAGAACTTCTCCGCGCCGCCGAAGTAATCGTAGATCACCCGCGCGCAACTCTGACAAATGACGCTGCGGCCCTCGTAGTGATGCTCCCCGAACAGGGCCAGACGCTCGTTTTCGCTGGCGTGGTGGTCGAACCACATGCCGCAACCCGGCACGTACGGCACGTTGGCCAGGATGTCGTCGGGACCGACTTCCACCTTGCCGTCCTGCAGGTCCCGGGGGTGGGCGAACAGGTAGCTGTCCACCATGCCGGCTTCGACCAGCAACACTGCACAAGCAAGACCGTCGAAATCGGAACGCGTGACCAGACGCATGGCATCTCCTTGGCAAAGCGACGGGAAAGGCAGCATTGCCCCTCCCTCTTCCCCAAAGATCGGCGTCCGGATATGGGGTCTTTAGTCGGATTTTTGCGGTAGGAGACCGCGCAGGAAGAACATGCCGCCGGTTTCGTCACCGAATTCGCCGTCGAGCTGGGCGGCGTAACAGGCGTCCAGCAGGGATTTGAACTTTGGGCCGGGCTCCAGGCCGGCGGCCAGAAGGTGCCGGCCCTGGATCAGGGGGGCGGGGGCGGCGGAGAGAACGCCCAGCTCGCCGGCCTGCGCCAGGAGCCAGTCGGCCACCGGAACTTCCCGACTCTGCAAGGGGGGCCGACCCAACATGTCCGCGCGAACGACCCGAGCCAGCCGATCGATCCGTCCCACCCGCTGCGCGAGGCGGCGGACCGCAGCGTGCGATGATTGAGCCTGGAAGAGCTGCTGAGGATGGGAGTGCTCCAAGACCAGGGGCACGACATCGTCGACGATGCGACCGGGAACCCCCAGGCGGGTCATGAACGCCCGGCTCGCCTCCTCTCCCGTTTCCGCGTGGCCGCGAGACCGCACCGCATCCCCTTCCACGGTGGTGGTGGCGGGCTTGCCCAGGTCGTGGCACAGGACCGCCAGTCCCACCACGATATCCTCGGATTCCTCGCCGAGGCGTTCGGCGGCGAACTCATCCATGCAATGCAGGACATGGACCCAGACTTCACCCTCGGGGTGCCAACGCGGATCCTGGGGTACGCCGACCAGGGCGGCCAGCTCGGGATAACCCCGCAACCATCCGGACCTGCGCAGAAAAGCAAGACCCAGAGAGGGCCGCAGACCCAGCAGGATCAGCTTGCGCCACTCCGGCCAGATGCGTTCGGGCGCCAGATCTTCGTCGTCCATGGTGCGGCACAGGTCGATGGTTTCCGGCGCCGGGGTCAACTCGAAACGGGCGCAGAACTGCATGCCGCGCAGCACCCGCAGGGGATCCTCGGCGAATTGGCCCGAAGTGTGGCGCAGGATACCGTCGGTGAGATCGACCCGGCCACCGCAGGGGTCCAACAGCTCATTCGTCAGGGGGTCGAACCCCATGGCGTTGATGGTGAAGTCCCGCCGCATGGCCGCCTGCTCGAAGGGCAGGTCCGGCGCCGCATCCACCAGGAATCCACGGTGGCCCGAGCCCGTCTTGGTCTCCCGTCGCGGCACCGAGATGTCGATGTTTTCCCCGTGCAGCTTGAGGATGCCGAAAGCCCGGCCCGTACGGTCCAGGCGGTAGTGTTCCGCAAGGAGACTCTCCAGTTTATCCGCCGGGATTGCGGAAACTTCGAGATCCAGATCGGGAGAGTCGTGGCCAAGCAGGGCATCGCGCACCCAGCCGCCCACCAGCAACGCCCGGCCACCGTGTTGGCGAACCAGCTGGGCGACGGCGATGGCGTGGTCCGGGGCGTGCATGGGCGGGGCCTTTCTCTCGGGGGCAAGATCCGAAAACGCGCGGGAATCCCGCTGGAAACAGTGTAAACCCACGCGGCAGGACCCCTTGGAAAATTTTAGTTGCACAAACAACAATTGCATATACATTAGTTGGCCATTCAACCTTTAGGAGCCGGTGAGACGCCATGCTGCACGATCCTGAATTGTCCCTTGGGCGCATGATTTACATCATCAACCTGATTGGGAGCCGGTATGCCCGTCAGATCCTGGAACCCTACGGTCTGACCAAGGAGCAGCTGTTCTATCTGGGAACCCTGGTTACCAAGGGAGACGGTATCACCCAGGAAGAACTCGCCGGCCGCTTATTCGTGGACAAGAGCACGGCCGCCCGCATGCTGATGGGGTTGGAGAAGAAGGGCTTGGTGAAACGGTCGCCGGTCCCGGGGAACGTGCGGGCCAACACCGTTCTGCTGACGCCCAAAGCCCGTCGATTGTGGGAACCCATCGTCGCCTCCCTGTGGCAATGGCATGAATACCTGCTCCAGGGTTTCACCAAGCAGGAGGTCACCACTTTGACAAGCATGATGCAGCGTCTGGAGGCCAATGCCGCAGCCGCGCTGGAAAAGGGGTTCAACCTATGAGATTCCAGGCCATGATCCTTGGCTGGGTCCTGCTCACGGCCGTTTCGGCGAGCGCCGGGGACACGCTTCTGATGCCGGGCGACGTCGTCACCATGGCGGCCGACATGTCCCTGGCCTCGCAGCTTGCCGCCAGCGATTCCCTGGCGGCGGCGGCCGACGTCCGCCACGCCCGCGCCACCCTGTACCCCACTCTGGGATTCCAGGGGCAGTACACCGCCCGCGACAACCAGCCCGAAATCGCCGCCGGTCCGGTGAGCTTCGCCATGGGCAACCAGAGCAACGGGGAATACCTGTTGACGGCCCGCGAGCTGTTGTGGAACGGGGGCCAGCGCGGCCTGGCCATCGAAGCGGCCCGGCAGAATCTGGATGCGGTGCGCGCCCAGGGCCGGTCGCGGATCCAGTCCACCCAACTGGCCGCACTGGATCGCTACGTCACCGCCATGAATCTCAAGGGACAGGATGTCGTGCTTGCGGCGACTCTCGCTTCGCTGGAAAAGCGCCTGCGGGAAGTGCAGGATATGTTCGACCAGGGCCTGGTGGCGCGGAACGACCTCCTGGAGATCCGCGTCCAGCGGGACCGCATCCGTGATGATCGGTCCGCAGTGCACGATCGCCTGACGGTTGTTCTCCAGGACCTGAACCGCATCCTGGGTCGTGAACCGACAGCGCAGGTCTCGTTGCCCGACACCTTGGTCCTCGCGATCCGCTCAACCGTGCCCGACACTCTTGGGTCCGGATACCCGCTGGAAGACAACCTCCAGGTCCGCGCCGCCACCGCGAACGCCCAGACTGCGCGCACGTTGGCCGGTCTTGCGCACAAGGCGTGGTATCCCAACGTCTTCGTCGCCGCGAGCCACTCCTGGCAGGAAAACGACGCCCTGGTCCACCCCTATGTGAATGCGGTGGCTTTGGGGGTGAGCTGGGATATCTTCGACGGCGGGGCCCGGGCTGCGCAATCGGCCAAGGCCGCCGCCGGTGTACTCGCCTTCGACCGGTCGCGCACCGAGGCCGAACGCAGCGCGCGGATCACCAGGGAACAGGCCCGGCTCGACCAGGCCCGCGCTCGCCGGGAGGAGGCCACCGCTCGTTCCAACGTTGCGGCGGCCGCCGAGAACCTGCGCATCGTCGGCGACCAGTACCGTGAAGGGGTGGCCCGCGCCGGGGACGTGCTGGACGCCGAAGCCCTGCTGGCCGATTCCCGTCTCCAGGTCATCCTCAAGCATCACCAGGATTTCCTGGCCGGAGCCCGGATGGCTGCGGCCGAGGGCCGTGATCTCGTCGCTTATTTCCGCAACCCCAACGCGCCGCACAAGGGAGCATCGCGCCATGAATAAACGCTGGATCGGACTCAGCATCATCCTGATCGTCGCCGCCGTCCTGGTGCTGCTGGGCTGGCTCAAGTGGGAACACGGGAAGATTTTCCCGAGCACCGACAACGCCTACATCGGAGCCGACGTCACGGCCGTATCCAGCCGCGTGCCCGGCACCCTCCTGCTGGTTGCGGCGCAGGAAAACCACTCCGTGCAGGAGGGCGAGGTCATCGCCGAACTGGATCCGCGGGACTTCGACCAGGATGTGGCCAAGCAGGAAGCCGCCGTGGGTGCGGCTCAAGCCGATGTGGCGCTGCAGGAGGCGTTGATCGCCGGCGCCCGGGCCCAGGTCGCCGCGGCCGAGGCGCAACTCCGTCTGGCCCAAAGCGACCGGGAACGGTATGCCGCCCTGGACGAGAGCGGTTCGACCGCCCGGCGCCAGTATGACCAGGCCATCGCCGCGGCCAGCGTGGCCGAGGCCGGACTGGACGCCGCGCGCAAGCAGCTCACCGCCACCCGCGCCGGACTCGAGGCCCAACAGAAGGCCCTGGCCAAGGCCAACACCGGGCTGGACAACGCCAGGCTGCAGCGCAGTTACTGCACCATCACCGCTCCCTGTTCGGGCGTCATCACCGACAAGGGGGCCATGACCGGCCAGGTGGTGGCCCCCGGGCAACCGCTGTGCCGCATCGTGCAGACGAACGGAGCCCACGCCTGGATCGACGCCAATTTCAAGGAGACCCAGCTGCGGCGGATCCGGATCGGGCAGCCGGTGACGCTCACCATCGACGCGGACGGCCAAGGGGAATACCGCGGCCACGTGGCCAGCCTGGGCGCAGGCAGCGGCGCGGCCTTCTCCCTGCTGCCGCCGGAGAACGCCACGGGCAACTGGATCAAGGTCGTCCAGAGGCTGCCGGTACGGATCGCCCTGGATGAGACCATACCCGAACGGCTGCTCAAGATCGGGCTATCGTGCGCGGTCACCGTGGACACCAGCGACCTGGAGGACTGACCTTGGCGGCCAGTGAAGCAGGGGCCCTGACGACGGCGCGGCCCATAGCCAACAAGTACCTGGTGGCGGTCACGGTGATGATCGGCACGCTGATCGAGGTCATCGACACATCGGTGGCCAACGTGGCGCTGCCGCACATCCAGGGCACCTTCAGCGCCGGGCAGGACGAGGTGACCTGGGTCATCACCAGCTACCTGGTGGCCAACGCGGTGATCCTGCCCATGACCGGATGGATCGGCAACTATTTCGGGCGCAAGCGGGCCTACATGTGGTGCCTGGCCCTGTTCACCCTCGCTTCGCTGCTGTCGGGCGCGGCGGTGTCGCTGCCCATGTTGCTGGCCATGCGGGTGCTGCAGGGCATGGCCGGAGGCGCCATGGTCCCCATGTCCCAGGCCATCCTGCTCGAATCATTTCCGCCGCAGGAGCACGGCAAGGCCATGGCCATGTTCGGCGTGGGCGTGATCTTCGGGCCGATCATCGGGCCCACGCTGGGCGGCTGGATCACCGACACCATCACCTGGCGCTGGGTGTTCTACATCAACGTGCCGGTGGGCTTCATCGGCATCACCATGGCCATGCTCAACATCACCGATCCCCCCTACATGAAGAAGCCCGAGGGGCGCATCGATTACATGAGTTTCCTCTTCCTGGCCGTGGGCTTGGGCGCCCTGGAAATTTTCCTGAACCGCGGCGAGCGCTACGACTGGTTCACCAGCCCCTTCATCCAGTTCCTGGCCCTGACCGCCGCGCTGGCCCTGGCCCTGTTCATCTGGCGGTCACTCACCGCCTCCCGTCCCCTGGTGGATTTGAGCGTGTTCCGGGACCGGCAGTTCGCCGTGGGCACCACCCTGATGTTCCTGCTGGGCTTCGGGCTGTACGGATCGTTCACCATGCTGCCCCTGTTCGCCCAGACCCTCATGCACTACACGGCCACCTGGGCGGGACTGGTGTTGTCGCCGGGCGGAATCACCTCGCTGCTCTCGATGGCCGTGGTCGGTGCCCTCGTGGGCCGGGTGGACCTGCGGGCGCTGGTGATCTTCGGCGCCGCCATGAACGTGTGGTCCATGTGGATGATGATGCACATGAACCTCGACGTGGATTTCCAGTACATGATGGGCAGCCGGCTGTTGCAGGGGGTGGGTCTGGGGTTCCTGTTCGTGCCCTTGACGGCGGCGGCTTTCGTGAACCTTCCCCCGCAGAAAATCGGGTCGGCCACCGGGCTGTTCAACCTCATGCGCAACGAGGGCGGCTCCATCGGCATCGCCATCTCGTCCACGATCCTGGCCCAGCACGCGCAAATCCATCATGCCCGCCTGGTGGAAAACCTCACCCCGGGCAATCTTGTGCTGCAGGAACAGTTGCAGGGCACGGCCCACGCCTTGAACTCGGTGTCGGGACTGGACCCGGCGTCGAACCAGATGGTCACCAACGGGCTCCTGGGTGGAATGGTGCAGCGGCAGGCCGCCGCCATGGCCTACAATGACGTCTTCCACATGCTGATGATCTCGTTCGTGGTGTTCATGCCCCTGGCGCTGCTGTTGCGCGGCCGGGGGAAGAAAGGCGTCGCGGTGCATTGACCCGCCGGAACGTGCAGATCCTGACTCTCGGCGCCGTGCTTTTGTGGCTGCTCGGCTCGGCCGCCTATCCCCTTCTGGAAAGTACCGAAGGCCGCTACGCCTCCGTGTCCTGGGACATGGCCCACGGCGGGGACTGGTTGACACCGACCTTCAACGGAACGGCCCTGCTCACCAAACCGCCCCTGGCCTATTGGGCCGGCGCGACGGCTCTGGGATTGCTGCCGGACACCGTCTGGGTCGTGCGGCTGCCCGCCACCTGCGCGCTCATCCTGTGCGCGTGGTTGACCCTGAAGCTCGCTCTGCTGGCGGGTCTGGACGATCGACGCGCCCGCTGGGCCGGCCTCATGGCCGGGTTGTCCCCCCTGGCCATGATCCAGGGCCGCATGACCACCGGCGACATCTTCCTATGGACCGGCGCCTTGATCACCTACGTGGCCGTGCTGGATCGTCGCCGGCACCCGGTGCGAAACCTGCTGGCCGGGCTCGGGTTGGCCGTGGGCTTCATGGCCAAGGGCCACATGGTGCTGTTCTGGACGGTGATTCCCCTGGCCGCATTGGCGTTGTCCGGACGTCGCCGATGGCGCCCCTTGCTGCGACTGGTTCATCCGGTGACCCTGCTGGTATTCATCGTTCTGGCGGCGCCCTGGTTCGTCGCCGTCCTGCAACGCCACCCGGGACTGTGGGGGTTCTGGTTGGGCGAGGAAACCGCCGGCCGCGTGATGTCGACCCAACACGGTCGCTCCGAACCCTGGTGGTATTTCCTGCCGCAATTTCCGGCCCTGATGCTGCCGTGGTTGCCGGAACTTTGGCGGGGGCTGAGACATCGCCGACAAGGCCCCCTCAACGCCGTCGGCCGCACCCTGGTGCTCCTGGCGATCCTGGTTCCCTTGCTCATCTTCTCCCTGAGCGGTTCCAAGCGCCCCAACTACCTGTTGCCCCTGGTCACCCCGCTGGCGATCCTGGCCGCGGCCGGCGTGCCCCGCATCACCGGGCGCTCGCTGCGTGGCCGCAGCCTCGGCTGGCTGGCCATCGCCCTCGCCTGGCCTTTCGTGCTGGGCGGAATGCACCTCGGCCCGCCCACGTGGGACCTGGTTCGCACGGCCCGCGGCGAGGGCTCGGTGGTGGCCTGTTACGGCGTCCTGCCCAGCGGCATCGTGTTCGCCAATCAGGGGAATGTTGCGGAATACGGCACGAACCGGGACGAGCGCTTCGGCGGCCCCAACCTCCCTCCGGCCGATCAGACCGCGGCCATGGGCACGCTCCTGGAGAACGGGGGCATGATCCTGACCACGCCATCACGGCGGGCCGAGCTTGAGGATCGACTGGGAACACCTCTCGGCGAAAGTGACCGTCGGGCCGGACTCGTGCTGCTGGAAGCGACGCCATCGACGCCGCGCTGAATTCTCGTCGCCCTTGCCTGCATGTTGCGGGATAATGCCCCCATGACCATTCCCGATATCCTCATCCTTTTCGCCGTCGGCCTCGTCGCCGGCGTCGTCAACATCCTAGCCGGGGGCGGCTCCCTGCTGACCCTGCCGGTGCTGCTGTTTCTCGGCCTGCCGGCCGCCATGGCCAACGGGACCAACCGGGTGGCCATCCTGGTCCAGAACATCGTGGCGTCCGGAAGTTTCCGGCGCAGCGGCTATCTGCCCCTGAAAACCGCCCTGACCTGCGCACCCACCGCCCTGATCGGGAGCATTCTGGGCGCGCGAATGGCGATCCACATCGGCGAGGACCAGTTCCGCGCCATCCTGGCCGGCGTCATCATGATGGTGTGCGCCGTGATGATTTTCGATCCGGTCAGCAAGCTGCGTGCAGACGGACGCGCACCCCTGCGCGGACGCACGGCCCTGCTGGCGGGGACATTCCTCCTGATCGGTTTCTACGGGGGATTCATCCAGGCGGGCGTGGGATTCCTGATCATCGCCGCGCTGATGGTCCACGGGTTGGATCTCGTGCGCGTCAACGCCGTCAAGGTCTTCGTGGTGGGCCTGTTCACCGCTGCGGCCCTGGCCGTGTTCGTGGTCCACGGCCAGGTCGACTGGCCTCGGGGGCTGGCCCTCGCTTCGGGCAACGCCCTGGGCGGCTGGATGGGCACGCGTTTGGCCATCAAGCGGGGACACGCCTGGATTCGCCGTCTGGTCCTGACCGTCGCCCTGCTCTTCGCCCTAAACCTGCTGCGGCAGGCCCTGCTGGGTGGATAACCTCTCAACCTCCCCCATTTGCGGACGATAGGGTGGACGGAGTTCAGGGGTCAGCAGGAGTGGGATTGCCATGAATCAAGGCCGAAAAACGCGGTGGGAATCCTCAGCGGAACCGTTGTCCGGGGGAAACTGCGACACCCTGACCGAGGTTTCGCTCGGTTCGGTATCCGCGGAATTGGCCCGGGAGATGCTTGAATGGGCTCCCCTGGCCTGCTTCCTCTGCGACCCCGACACACACGTCGTCCAGGCCAATCAGGCCGCCGAAACCCTGACCGGATGGTCCCGTGACCGGCTGCTGGGCCTGTCCCTTGCCGAAATTTTTCCGGCCCCGCTCGCCGATTGCTCTTCCGTGACCCGCGGAAAACTGCAGATCGTGCCGGACGGCCGTCAGGTCTGGGTCGACGTGGAATACCATGAACTTCCGGACGGTCGCCGTGCGGTCTTCATGCACGATCGCACGCGCCTGCGGGAAACCGAGACCTCGCTCTTCAACAGCCGGCGCAAGTATCGCGAGTTGTTCGAGAGAACCGGCGATGCCATTCTCATCATCGAGAACGGACAGTTCCGGGATTGCAACGAGGCCACCGTGCGCCTCCTTCGCTACGGCGGCAAGGCCGAGCTGCTGAATACGCATCCGTCCCAGCTGTCACCGCCGCACCAGCCCGATGGCCGCGCGTCCTACGAAAAGGCCGAAGAGATGATGCGGATCGCCATGGAACGGGGATCCCACCGTTTCGAATGGGAGCACAAACGCGCCGACGGGGAGGTTTTTCCGGTCGAAGTCCTCTTGACGGCGGTCTCGGTGGAGGAAGACCGGCAGATCCTGCACACCGTCTGGCGGGACATCACCGATCGCAAGCTGGCCGAAGAGAAACTGCTCCAGGCCCAGAAGCTGGACTCCATCGGCCTGCTGGCCGGCGGAGTGGCCCACGATTTCAACAACATGCTGAGCGGGATCATGGGCCACGCCAGCTTGCTGCTGGATATGGAACAGGACCCGGACCGCAGCAGCTCCCTTTCCGAGATCCTGCGCGCCGCCGAGCACTCGGCTGATCTGACCCGCAAGCTGCTCGCGTTCGGGCGCAGGGGCAAGTACCTGGTGGCTGCCGTGGGACTGAACCTCATCGTCGACGAGGTCACGGAACTCCTGGCGCATAGCTTCGACAAGAAGATCGAATTCGCCTTCCGGCTCGACCCCGGCCTGCACAACGTGGATGCCGACCCCGGACAGATGCACCAGGTCGTCATGAATCTGTGCGTCAACGCCTGCCAGGCCATGCCCCGGGGAGGCACCCTGACGGTCACCTCGACCAACCTGAAGATCCCCGCCGAGGGAGACCCGGCCTGGCCGGAACTCCGCCTCGGAAACTTCGTGGAACTCACGGTCCGTGATGATGGGGTGGGCATGACCGAAGACGTGCGCCTGCGGGCCTTCGAACCCTTCTTCAGCACCCGCGAGGACGGGGACGTGAAGGGGACCGGACTGGGGCTGTCCACGGTCTACGGTATCGTCCAGAATCATGGCGGCGGAGTGCATATTTCCTCGCAGCCCAACGCAGGCACCACGGTAACGGTGCGCCTGCCCAGGGGTTCACGCGAAGCAGCGCCCGTCCCCGAGCGCCACCGACCCGCCCAGCAGGGTAGCGAGTTTATTCTGGTGGTGGACGACGAGGAGATCGTGCGCAGGATGGCGGAACGGATGCTGGTGAAGCTCGGCCACACGGTCATCGTCGCCAAGGACGGTCGGGAAGCGGTCGCGATCTTTCGGGAACGGAACCGGGAAATCAGCGGGATCCTGCTCGACCTCAAGATGCCCCACATGGACGGCCGAGAGACCCTGGCCAAGCTGCAGGAGATCGACCCGGACGTGCGGGCGCTCCTGTCCACGGGGTACGGACTGAACGAGGAATCCCAGGTGGTTCTCGACGAGGGCGCGCGGGGCCTGATCGCCAAACCATACCGACTCGAGGATCTGTCCGAGGCCGTGCGGAGCATGCTCACGTAAGGGAATCCCGGTCAGTCCCCTGCAGCATCCTCGTCCACGATTCCCACCACCACCGAGCGCACCGGGGCGTCCTTGCACCCCAGGATCTGACGGGCCCCGTTGCCCTCGTCCAGGATGATGACCGTCTCCCCCGCCCCGGCGCCCACCGTATCGACGGCGATGAGATAACCGCCGGCGGGCTTTCCGTCGGGGGTGAGCTTGTCGCAGACCAGCAGACGCCGGCCGTCCAGATCCGGGTGGTTGATGGTCGAAGTGATGCTGCCGGCCACCCGCGCGTAGATCACGGCGCATCCTCCTCTTCGAGCCTCACGTCGTCGACGATGCCGACCACCGCGTGGTCCACCGGCACGAAGCTGGGGGTCAGGGTCAGGGCGGCTTCGCGGCTGGCTTCCCAGTACACCATTTCCCCGTGGCCGGCCATGCGCGTCCCGTCGGCACAGACGAAGGGCTGGCCGGCGTCGCGCCCGTGCTTGTCCAGCGGCTGGACCCACAGCAGGGGCACGCCCTCGAGGCCCGGGGTGATCACCGCGGGAACCAGTCTGCCGGTGACGCGTCCGAGAAACACGGTCAAGCCTCCAGGATTTCGGCGCCCGCCGGCTCGACGGCGGTGCAGGACGCGAACGACGTGCCGGCGGCCAGCACGCCGCGCAAGGTCTCGTCCAGGCGCGGCAGCAAGGAGGCGGCCAAGACCCGGGCGCAGGGACCGCAGTGCGCCGCCGCCATTTCCAGGGCCTGCTGCACGTCGGGCAGCGTGCCGTCCACGATGCCCAGCGCCCGGCCGCCCAGATCGTCGGCCAAGCGCACCTCCACCAGGGCAACCGGAACGGCTTTCAGCACCACATCCAGGACGCGCAGCAAACCCGGGGACGTGGAGAGTTCGAGAACACCGAGGGCTTCGCCTTGGGGCGCGTTGCGGGACCCGGCCAGGGCCGCGGCCAGTTGCGGATGGGGATCCGGCAACAGGACCTCGTCGGCCAGCGCGCCGTTTTCGGTGCCCACACGCCCGCCGACGGCGTGGGCCTCTTCGGTCGAAGCCACCGTGCCGCCGATCAGCGCCAGGAAGCGGCCCGGATGAACCGTGCCGCAGCGCAACAGGGCCACGGGCGACCTCTTGAGCATGCGGTCGACGGCCAGGATGCCCATGGCCGGTCCGTTGAATTCCAGCAATGCCAGCGCGGTGTGCATCATACGATCCTGAAGTGGTCCACCATCACGCAGCGGCGACGGCGGGAAAAACTCCGCGGGCCGGTCAGGCCCTCGCCGGTGGGACTGGCGATGGTGAAACTCGTGGGACCCTCGCCCCCGGCGCCCAGGCCGGCCACGATGGGCCCGTTCTTGACGAAGATGCTGGTGTTGATGACCCGCGCCATGCGGCTCAAGGCGTCGATGTCCCGCGAGTGCATGCTGGCCGAATGGCCGAAGCCGTGTTCCGCCTCCCGCGCCAGCTCGATGGCGCGATCCACGTCCGGAACGCGCACGATGGGCAGCACGGGCATGAGTTGCTCCGACCACACCAGGGGGTGGTCCTCCGGCACGTCGGCGATGACCAGGGGACATTCCGGTCCCTGACGCACCCCGATGCGACCCAGGATCTCCCCGGCGTTCTTGCCCACCAGGTCCTTGTTGACCGCGCCGTGGGTGCGCGGCGGCGGCATCTCGACGAAAACCTCCTTCTCCAGCCGGCGCAGCTCGGCCTGGTCGACGAGATAGGCGCCGCAGCGACGCATCTCCTTGATCAGCCCGTCGGCGACCTCGGCCACCACGAAGACTTCCTTCTCGTCCACGCAGATGATGTTGTTGTCGAAGCCGGCGCCGTGAACGAGGTCCCGCGCCGCCTTGGCTATGTCCGCGGTCGCATCCACCACCGCAGGCGGGTTGCCCGGACCGGCCGATACCGACCGCTTGCCGCTCTGCATGGCGGCCTTGACGACTCCGGGTCCCCCGGTGACGACCAGCAGGTTGATGCCTCCGTGATGCATCAACTCCGTGGCCGACCCGATGGTCGGACGCGCCACCGCCGTGATCAGGTTCTGCGGCCCGCCAGCTCCCGTGATGGCCCGGTTCAGCAGGCGAATCGTCGCCATGGAACACTCGGTCGCCCCCGGATGCACGTTGAAGACCACGCTGTTGCCCGCCGAGACCATCCCGATGGTGTTGCAGATGATGGTGCTGGTGGGATTGGTGGTGGGCGTGATGGCGCCGATCACCCCGAAAGGCGCCCACTCGGTCAGGGTCAGGCCATGGTCGCCGGTCACCGTCTCGGGGACCAGGTCCTCCGGCCCGGGGGTCTTCTCGGCGACCAGCCGGTTCTTGAGCACCTTGTGTTCGAAGCGACCCAGGCCGGTCTCCGTGTGCGCGTGCCGTGCCAGCTCTTCGCCGTGTTCCCGCATGGCCGCCCGCACGGCCGCAATGATCTCGCGCCGCTTTTCCAGGGTTGCCGCACTGAGATTGGCAAAGGCGATGGTCGCCGCCTCGATGCAATCGTCGACCGTCGCGAACACCCCGTCGCCGAGTCGGGCCCCGACGGGTTCCGGGACCGGCGCCTGCGGTGTCAGGGCCATGCGCGCCACGTATCCGGCCGGCGAGGTCCTCGAACGGGCAAGCGGGGCGGACCCGCCCATACGCCCGGCCAGCTCCCGCGCGATGCGTTCGACCTGGGCTTCGCTCAACGGACTCATCCGTCACGCCCCTTGCGATAGCGCAGTTCGCCGTCCGTGTCCCAGCTGTCCACGATGGCCATGACCACCGCGTCGACCGGTTTGCCCTCGGTGGCGACCGTCTGACGCGCGGAGGAACCCGACGCATAGAGGACGAATTCGCCCTCGCCGGCGCCCACCGCATCGACCGCCACCACCGACGCACCCGTGAGTTCGCCGTCGGGTCCGGCCACCCCGAGCATGAGCAGCTTCAGGCCCTCGATGCTCACTTCCTTCTGGGTGGCCACCACCGTTCCCAGCACCTTGGCCAGGTTCATGACGACCTACGCCTCGTCCTGGCGACCCAGCGGGATCACCGCGTCGACATTGGCATGCGGGCGCGCGATGATGTGCACGGCCACGATCTCGCCCACCCGGGTGGCTGCGGTCTGGCCCGCGTCACAGGCTGCCTTCACCGCGGCCACGTCACCGCGCACGATGACGGTGGTGTAGCCGCCGCCGGTCTTCTCGTAACCGGTCAGCTCCACCCGGGCCGCCTTCACCATCGCGTCGGCCGCTTCCACGGTCGCCGCGAAACTTCTGCATTCGATCATTCCCAGGGCGTCTGCCATGGCTCTTCCTCCTTCAAGGGGTTTAACTGCGGTTTGCCTGCGGGACCGCACGGCCGTTCAGGGCTTCCAGGGCGGCCACGGCGGCGGGCCGGGCCACGGTCACATCCTTTTCCTCGCCGCCGATGTAGACCCGCCCGAAACTGCCGAACGAGCGGACTTCGAGGATGTTGATCTGGGCGGCCTTTTCCGCCTCGTTGGCGGCCAAGGCGGCGTAGGCCGCCGGTTCGCATTCCAGCACGAACAGGGTCTGACCCGACAGGATCAGATTGCCGTGCCGCATGCGGTTGATCAGCATGCACTGGTGATCGTCGAGGTGGCGCACCACCTGGTTGGAGACGATGCGGGGCTTGAGGCGGCTGTCCTCGGTCACCTGGAGGGCGTCGAGGATGGCCTGCCCCGCCTGCCGCACGTCGGCCTGGCTGTCGGCATGGACCTCCAGCATGCCGAAATGGCGCTCGACGATCTGCATGCCCGGCGTGACCCGGGTGGATTTCAGCGCGATGTCCGTGACCCGGTTGATCTCGATGCCCGGGGCGATCTCCACGAACAGGCTGGCCTGTCCGACGCGCGGGAGGAACCCCTGGGCCACCGTCGCCTGAAACGATGCGAACTGGGGCTGCAGACTGTCGATGACGCAAAATGCTCGCAAATCAACCATGTTTCTTCTCCCTGTGCGGTCAGGCGTTCACCGAGACCTGGGCCGCCTCATGGACGATGGCGATGCTGGCGCTGGCTCCGATGCGGGTCGCGCCCGCCTCGATCATGCGCTTGGCATCGGTGAACGAACGGATCCCCCCGCTGGCCTTCACCTCCATGCCCGCGCCGCGCACCACGGAGGCCATCAGCGCCACGTCATCGGCGGTGGCCCCTCCCGAGGCGAACCCCGTGGAGGTCTTGACGAAATTCGCCCGCGCCCGGCGGGACAGTTCGCAGGCACGGACCTTCTCTTCGTCCGTCAGCAGGGACGTTTCGATGATCACCTTGCTGACGGCGCTGCCGTCGCGGCACGCGTCGGTCACCGCCAGGATGTCCCTCAGAACGAAATCGTCGTCGCCCGATTTGAGCCGGCCGACGTTGATGACCATGTCGATTTCCTTGGCGCCGTCGCGGATGGCCTTGCGCGCCTCCATCCCCTTGATGTCCGGCGTCGACGCCCCCAAAGGGAAACCCACCACCGAACAGGTCAGCACGGGCGTGCCGCGCAGCCCGGCCGCCACCCGCGCCACCCAGCAGGGATTGACGCAAACCGAACGGAAACCGAATTCCCGCGCCTCGGCGATGACCTTGTCGATCATCTGGCGCGTGGCGTCGGGTTTCAAGATGGTGTGGTCGATGTAGCGGGCGATGTCCTCGGGGATGCGTCCGGGGCTGTCCGGCCCGCTGCTCAGTCGCCCGGCGCCCAGTTGCAGAAAGCGGCGGGCGGTATCGGGACATTCCCCCACGCAGGGTCCGCCGTGGTCGAAGCCGAAGGCCTGCCCGCCCAGCATCCCCTGCAGGCGCAGGACGATCCGGCGGACGTCCTCTGCGCTGAGTTCGCCCGCAGCGACCGCCGGCGCCGTGGCACCCGGCCGACTTTCCATGATCATGGCCACCCTCTTCTTGTGCCTCGGCTCCGAGCAATCGGTGTTCAGGAACACGTCCACGATCTGGGTGGCGAGGCCGGAACCGATCAGGCCCGCGCCCAGGGTCAGCACGTTGGCGTCGTTGTGTTCGCGCCCGTTGCGGGCGCTCGAAAGGTCGTAGGCCATGGCCGCCCTTACCCCGGGCACCTTGTTGGCCACCATGGACGACCCGATGCCCGCCCCATCGATCATGATTCCGCGCTCGGCCGCGCCCGAGGCCACCGCCTCGGCAACTTTGCGGGCGAAGACCGGGTAGTCCACCGCAGCGGTGGAGTCCGTCCCCACGTCGGCGACCTCGTGGCCCAGTTTCTGGAGGTTGGCGACCAGGTGCTTTTTCAGCTCGTATCCGCCATGATCGGCGCCGATGGCGATTTTCATGGTATGAGACCTCCGATGCTCCGTTACCAGACCCTGCTGTCGTCATTCCGACGCCGAGCAGGTCGGGCGGACTCCCCGCCATCCGATGTGGTCTCCGCATCCCGCAGAACGCGGCCCAACTTGCGCACGTAACCCGCCAGGGCCTCGCGGCCCAGATCCGTCAGGACGAAACAGGTCACCCGGCGACCTCCCCGCACAACCTTTTCCGCAGCGACGTACCCGGCATCCTTCAACCGTCGCGTCTGGACGTGCAGGTTGCCGTCCGCCAGATTCGTTTCCCGCCGAAGATCCGCAAACAGCCAGGATTTCCCGTCGGCCAGGGTTGCCAGGATCGCCACCCGGGCCGGGGTCGCCATTTGGGGATCAATTTCGTCATACTTCATATGACTGAATTCAGGCTTTCCGGCTATCTCGCTGCCCAAGTATTCGGCACGAACTTATTCAAATGAAGTAAATACTCCTCATTGCACCCCCATTCAAGGGATATTTTACTTTTTTTAATGAAGTCATATCTCGCAGCCCAATGTTCCCTCCATCTCTTGCCGATTGCCTCGCGAGCCGGGGGGAACTCAAGAATTCTCCTGGGGGCCTTAAATGGATTTTACACCATTTCCTTTTTCCTTTTTTGGTAAAATAAGTGATATATTGACATTGGGGACTCGGTTTACCCCTGAACCGCCAAACGGAAAGAATGGAGTTGCCATGAAAGCGTTGCGCCCGCGTCGCCTGGGTTCCGCCCTGGGCATCCTGATCCTCGCCGCCTCTTTTGCGGTTCCGGGGATCGTTGTCGCCGCCGATACCGACATCGTCATCACCGAGATCATGCAGAACCCCTTGGTCCTGGCCGACACCGCCGGTGAGTGGTTCGAGGTCCACAACACCGGCGCCGCCGATGTCGACATGGAGGGCTGGACCATCAAGGACAACGACACCGAATCCCACGTGATCACCACCGGCGGAACGGTCATCGTTCCGGCCGGAGGGTACGCCGTGCTGGCGCGCGATGCCGTGACCATGGCCGGCGAGGGCGTCACCGCGGTCTACCAGTACAGCGGCTTCCAGCTGGCCAACGCCGCGGACGAGATCGTGCTGCTCAACGCGTCCCTGGTCGAGATCGACCGCGTGGAATACGACGGCGGCCCGCTCTGGCCGGATCCCAACGGCGCCTCCATGATGTTCGATGAGGTGTCCCCCGACAACAACGTGGGAACCGCGTGGTCCACCTCGGTCGTCACCTTCGGCAGCGGCGACGCCGGCACCCCGGGCGCCGCCAACGGCAGCGTGCCCCTGCAGGCTCCCCATATCACCGATGTCTATCACCGCCCCCTGCTGCCCGTGCCCGACGAGACCGTGACCATCCAGGCCACCGTGACCGACGCCGACGGCACCCTCTCCGCGGTGACCATGCACTACAGTTACAACATGGGTTCCTGGCTGACCCAGGCCATGAGCCTGTTCAGCGGCGACATCTACACCACCGATCTGCCGGGCGGAGTCGACGGCGACCAGCTCGACTACTACGTCACCGCCACCGACAACGACGCCCAGACCTCCAGCAACCCCAGCGATGCGCCCACGAGCTACTACACCTATTTCGTGGCCAACGAGGCCATCACGCCCATCGCGACCATCCACGCCGACTCCGCCGGTTCCGCGGGATCGCTGCTCATGGTCCAGGGTCAGGTCTATGTCCCCGGCGACTACAAGGCCGACGGGACCTCGGTGAGCGCCTATATCCAGGACGGCTCCGGCCGCGGGATGAACATCTTCGGCACCACCCGCAGCACCGGCATGACGCTGCTCAACAGCACCGGCAACATCGTGAAGATCAGCGGTTACGTCAGCTACTACGGCACGACTTTGGAACTGGTGAATTACGAGGTCGAACTGCTCAGCAACGGCAACACCCCGCTCACCCCCACGGTCTTGACCACCGCCGCAGCGGCCGCCTTGTCCAATGAGGGCACCTACATCAAGGCCACCGGCCCCATCACCGCCATCGCCACCACCACCGGGACCAACCCGGCCCACAACTTCACCATCGATGACGGCAGCGGACCGGTTGTCGTCCGCATCGACGACGACACCATCGTGGGCATGGACGGGTGGCTGGTCGGAGACGAACTCGTCGCCGCCGGCGCCGGCGGGTCCTACGCCGGCGCGGGCCAGATCCTCGTGGGCCTGGCCTCCGACGTCGCCAACAACGGGCAGGGCCCCGACGTGACGGCGCCGACCCTGGTCAGCGCCCTGCTGGGTACCCCCACCACCGTTCTGGTGACCTTCGACGAAGCCGTCGATCCGGTGACCGCCGCCGTGGCGGGGAACTACCAGGTCTACGAGACGGCCGCCCCGGGCAACACCATCGCGGTGAACAGCGCCGTGGTGCAGGTCAACGGCGTCAGCGTGTTGCTGACCCTCGCGGCCAGCGGCAGCGGCGTCGATCACACCCTGCAGGTCAACAACGTCAAGGACACCTCCAACAACTCCATCGCCCCCGGCAGCACCATCGCCATCATCGAGGTGGGCAACGGGGACATCGTGATCAACGAGATCATGCAGAACCCCTACGTGCTGAACGACGCCGTCGGGGAATGGTTCGAGGTCTACAACCAGGGCTCCGGTTCGGTGGACATGAACGGTTGGACCATCAAGGACGCCGGCCTCGACTCCCACGTCATCAACAACGGCGGCCCCTTGATCATCGGCCCGGGCGAGTACAAGGTCTTCGTGCGCAACGCCGCGACCATGACCCTGGAAGGCGTCACGCCCTTCTACGAGTACTCCAGCCTGACCCTGGGCAATGGGGACGACGAACTCGTCCTGCTGGACACCACCCAGGCCCAGATCGACAGCGTGGCCTGGGACGGCGGCATCCTCTGGCCGGACCCGACGGGCTCCTCCATGCAGTTCGTGGTCCCCGGCGACAACAACAACGGTGCCAACTGGGCCCAGAACGGCCCGGTCTTCGGCTCGGGCGACCGCGGCACCCCCGGGGCGCCCAACAACTACCTGAGCCCCGTGCCGGAGTTGCCCATCGAGGCCACGTCGCTGAAACCCAACTTCCCCAACCCCTTCAACCCGAACACCACGTTCGACTTCGCGCTCGTCCAGGACTCCCATGTCCTGCTGCGGGTCTTCGACGTCCGCGGCCGGCTCATCGATACCGTCGTCGATGCCGATCTTCCCCGTGGATACTACAACGGCGACTACTCTTGGGATGGTAAGGACAACCGGGGCCGCACCGTGACGAGCGGCACCTACTTCTATCGCCTGGAGACCAACAACGGTTTTATCGACACCGGCAAGATGTTGCTGGTGAAGTAATTTCGCCTATCGGGGGCGCCTGCGGGCGCCCCCGATTATCTTCCTCTTGATAAAGCACTGATTTTCTCCTATTTTTCCTTGCACCCGCAAATTCCCCGTATTAACTTGTCCTTAGGCAAACAGTACTGAATTTGTTCTCTTTAAGGAATCGCCATGATCCGCCTGGGAAGATTGACCGATTACGGCGTGGGCCTGATGACCCGCATGGCACAGGACGACGTCGGTGACCTCACCAACGCCCGAGACCTTTCCGTGCGCTCCGGCATGCCGCTTCCCACGGTCAGCAAGATCCTCAAGCTGTTGTGCCAGGAGGGATTGCTTGTATCACGGCGCGGAGTCGGGGGAGGCTACATTCTGGCCCGCGACCCCGGGGAGATCACCCTGGCCCAGATGGTCAGCGCCCTGGAGGGCCCCATGGCCCTGACCGATTGCGCCGCCGACGGGGAGTGTCTGTGCGAATACATGAACGATTGTGGCCTGCAAAAGCAGTGGACCGGCATCAATCAGCGCCTGCAGGCAACCCTGGAGAGCGTGACCTTGGCCGATATGGCGGCCTCCGCCGCCCACACCTGCCCCTCACTCGAGGGCAAGGGAGCTTGACGCAATGAACGACGAAAAGCAGCTTCTCGACGATCTGTCGCGGCGCGAATACAAGTGGGGATTCGTGACGGATATCGAATCGGAGACCGTCCCACCCGGCTTGAATGAGGACGTCATTCGCCTCATATCGGCCCGCAAGAGCGAACCGGACTGGATGCTGGAATTCCGGCTCCGGGCCTATCGCCACTGGCTGACCCTCACCGAGCCGACCTGGCAGAAGGTCAAGTTTCCCCCGGTGGACTACCAGGCCATCAGCTACTACTCGGCGCCCAAGCCGAAGAAGAAGCTCGGCAGCCTGGACGAGGTGGATCCCGAACTGGTGGAAGCGTATGAAAAACTGGGTATCCCCTTGAGCGAGCAGAAACGCCTGGCCGGCGTGGCCGTCGATGCCGTCTTCGACAGCGTTTCGGTGGCCACAACCCACCAGGAAAAACTCGCCGGGATGGGCGTGATCTTCATGCCCATCAGCGAGGCCGTGCAGAAGCACCCCGACCTGATCCGCCAGTATCTGGGCAAGGTCGTGCCCTACACCGACAACTACTACGCCGCCCTGAACGCGGCGGTGTTCACCGACGGCTCGTTCGTCTACGTCCCCAAGGGCCTGAAGTGCCCGCTGGAACTGTCCACCTACTTCCGCATCAACGCCGAGAACACCGGCCAGTTCGAGCGCACCCTGATCGTGGCCGACGAGGGCGCCTACGTCAGCTACCTCGAGGGCTGCACCGCCCCGATGCGGGACGAGAACCAGCTGCACGCCGCGGTCGTCGAACTCTACGCCCACACCGACGCGGCGATCAAGTACAGCACGGTGCAGAACTGGTACCCCGGCGACGAGAACGGAAAAGGCGGGATCTTCAACTTCGTGACCAAACGCGGCCTCTGCGCGGGCGACCGCTCGCGCACCAGCTGGACCCAGGTCGAGACCGGTTCGGCCATCACCTGGAAGTACCCCAGCTGCGTGCTGAAGGGCGACGATTCGGTGGGCGAGTTCTACAGCGTGGCCCTGACCAACAACTTCCAGCAGGCCGACACCGGCACCAAGATGATCCACCTGGGCAAGGGCACGCGCAGCACCATCATCAGCAAGGGGATCTCCGCCGGTCGGGCCGACCAGTCCTACCGCGGCCTGGTGCGCATGGGCAAGAAGGCCCACGGCGCGCGCAACTTCACCCAGTGCGACAGCATGCTGCTGGGCGACAAGTGCGGGGCCCACACCTTCCCCTACATCGAATCGCACAACTCGTCCGCGCAGGTGGAGCACGAGGCCACCACCACGCGCATCGGCGCCGACCAGATCTTCTACTGCAACCAGCGGGGCATCGAGACCGAGGAAGCGGTGGGCATGATCGTGGGCGGATTCTGCCGCGAGGTATTCCAGGAATTGCCCATGGAGTTCGCCGTCGAGGCCCAGAAGCTGTTGAGCGTGAGCCTCGAAGGCAGTGTCGGATAACCACACAGGCCCCCACGGGGGCGGGAGTCGAAACCATGTTGAAGATCGAGAACCTGCACGCGGCCGTTGACGGCAAGCCCATCCTCAAGGGCATCGACCTCGAGATCGCCCCGGGGCAGATCCACGCCATCATGGGCCCCAACGGATCGGGCAAGAGCACTCTGGCCCAGGTCCTGGCCGGCAACGAGGACTACGAAGTGACCGCCGGCAGCATCTCCTACCAGGGCCGTGACCTTTTGGAACTGTCGGTGGAGGATCGCGCCCTGGCCGGGATCTTCCTGGCCTTCCAGTACCCGGTGGAAATCCCGGGCTTCGCCAACGCCGAATTCCTGCGCGCGGCGGTCAACGCCCACCGCAAGCACCGCGGCGAGTCCGAGCTGGACGCCTTCGACTTCAGCAAGTTCGCCCGCGACAAGATCGCGCAGCTGGAGCTGGACCCCAAGCTCATGACCCGCTCCCTGAACGCCGGTTTTTCGGGCGGGGAGAAGAAGCGCAACGAGTGCCTGCAGATGTCCCTGCTCGAGCCCACGTTCGCCATTTTGGACGAGACCGATTCGGGCCTGGACATCGACGCCCTGCAGATCGTCGCCCGCGGGGTCAACACCCTGCGCGGCCCCGAACGCAGCTTCCTGGTCATCACCCACTACCAGCGCCTCCTGGACTACATCGTGCCGGACACGGTGCACGTGCTGGCCGACGGCCGCATCATCCGCAGCGGCGGCAAGGAACTGGCCCTGGAGCTGGAAGACAAGGGCTACGGCTGGCTGGCCGAGAAGGCCGGGGTCGCCACCGGCGGGGAGGATCCCTCGTGAACAGCTTGACGCAATGGCTGGAGACTCCCACCGGTCGGGAAAGCTGGAAATACAGCGACCCGGCGCCGTTGACCGGAGACCGGTTCGCGCCGTTCGCCGCGCCGGCCCCACCGGCGGGTGACCTGCCCCTGCTGCCGGCCTGTGCCGACAGCCGGCGCCTGGTATTCTGGAACGAGACCTGCCTGGCCGACGAAACCGCAGGTGACGACCGGTCCTCCGGCATGACGATCGCCGCCCTGACCAAGGACCGGGCCGCTCCCGGGTTGGGCACCCTGGCGACCGACGAGTCCGGGACCATCGCCGACCTGAACAACAGGAACCGGCAGGAAACCCTGCACATCCACCTGGAAGACGGCGCGGCGCCGGACCGCCCCCTGGAACTGGTCTTCGTCACCGATGACCGGAGCTCCGACCGGCTGGTGGCCCCGCGGGTGCTGATCACCGCCGGTGGCGGCAGCCGCGCGGTGATCATCGAGCGGCATCTGGATCTGGGTCGCGACCCGGTGCTCAATGTCCCGGTGGTGGAAGTGCTCTGCGGACCCGGATCCGACATCACCCACCTGAAATGGCTGGGGAACGGGCCCGACGCCCTGCACTACGGGGGAACCTTCGTGCGGCAGGACGAGGGTAGCCGCTACGTGTCCCGCGAATTCGTGCTGGCGGGCCATCGGGTGCGCCGCGAAATGCATCTGCACCTTGCGGGTCCGGGCGCCTCCTGCATCCTTGCGGGCCTCACCCTGGCATCCGGTCTGCGCCACACCGACGTGCGCACCCGCGTTTACCACGACGTGCCCGGCTGCACCACCGACGAGCTCTACAAGGGCATCCTCATCGACCGCGGCCAGAGCGTGTTTGACGGCCTGATCCGCGTGGCTCCGGACGCCCAACAGACCGGGGCCTACCAGACCAACCGCAACCTGCTGCTGAGTGACGATGCCGTCAGCTACAGCATCCCGCGGCTGGAGATCTACGCCGACGACGTCAAGTGCAGCCACGGCTCGACCACCGGACAGTTGAGCGCCGAGGAGATGTTCTACCTGCGCAGTCGCGGCTTCGACGAGATGATGGCCCGCCGGCTGCTCTCCTATGCCTTCGCGAGCGAGGTCGTCGACCAGGTGGAACATCCCGGTCTGCGCGAGGAGCTGACGGCCTCCATCCAGCAGATCCTGGACAAGGTGCCGTCATGAAGCACGCGGCCGTGAGCAAGGAAACCGCCACCGCCGGCTGCACGCGGCGCGACGACTTTCCCGTGTTCGCGGATCCCGGCCTGGTCTACCTCGACAGCGCGGCCAGCGCTCAGAAACCCGCCGTGGTGCTCGACGCCATGCGCGCCTTCGACGCGACAAGCTACGCCAACATCCACCGCGGCGTGTACGCCCTGAGCGAGCGGGCCACCGCCGCTTACGAGGGCGCCCGCGGCAAGGTGCGCGGCTTCCTGCACGCCGACGCCGACCGTGAGATCGTCTTCACCCGGGGCGCCACCGAGGCCGTCAACCTGGTTGCCAACAGCTTTGCCCGGCCCCGGCTGGGCCCAGGCGACGAAATCCTCATCACCCACCTGGAGCACCACGCCAACATCGTGCCCTGGCAGATGGTCTGCGCCGAAACCGGTGCGCAGCTGAGAGTGGCTCCGATTAACGACCGGGGCGACCTGGATCTGGATGAATTCGCCGCCCTGCTGGGCACGCACACGCGGCTGGTCGCCTTCGCCCACGTCTCCAACGCCCTGGGCACCGTCAACCCCGTGCGGGAGATGACGGCCCTGGCCCACGCTAGGGGTGTGCCCGTGCTCGTCGACGGGGCCCAGGCCGTGCCCCACCTGCCGGTGGACGTGCAGGACCTGGATTGCGACTTCTACGTTTTCTCCGGGCACAAGCTTTATGGGCCCACGGGCATCGGAGCCCTCTACGCCAAGTGGGAACACCTGGAGTCCATGCCGCCCTGGCAGGGCGGGGGCGACATGATCCTGTCGGTCAGCTTCGACAAGACCATCTATGCCGAGGCTCCCCGGAAATTCGAAGCCGGCACCCCGAACATCACCGGAGCCGTGGGACTGGGCGCGGCCATTGATTACCTGACCGCCATCGGATGGCCGGCCATCACCGCCCACGAGGAAGACCTCGAGGCCTATGCCGAACCCCAGCTGGCCGCAATCGAAGGGCTGCGGCTCATCGGCACGCCGGCCGTGCGGGCCGGGCTGTTCTCCTTCGTCATGGACGGCATCCATCCCCACGATGTGGGAACCTTCCTGGCCGCCGACAACATCGCCGTGCGCAGCGGCCACCACTGTGCCCAACCGGTCATGGAACGCTTCGGGGTTCCGGCGACCACCCGCGCCTCGCTGGGTCTGTACAACACCCGCGCCGACGTCGATGCGCTGGTCTCCGCCCTGAAACGCATGAAGGAGTTCTTTGCCGCATGAGTGATCTGCGCGACCTGTACCAGCAACTGGTCCTCGACCATGGCCGCCATCCCCGGAACCGACGGGCCATGGGGGCCTGCGACTGCGAAAAAGGCGCAACGTGCTGCCACAACGACGGCTACAACCCCCTGTGCGGGGACAAACTCACCCTCTACGCCCGGGTCCGGGACGACTTCATCGAAGACCTGAGCTTCGAGGGCGAGGGATGCGCCATCTTCACCGCTTCCACCAGCATGCTCACCGAGGCCCTCAAGGGCCGCAAGGTGAGCGAGATCCGCGGTATCCTGGATGACTTCCTGGAAATGCTGACTTCGGGCGAGAAGGCCCCCGACCCCGAGGGTCTGGGCAAGCTGGCGGTGTTCAGCGGGGTGAAGGATTTTCCGACGCGGGTCAAGTGTGCCACGCTGCCCTGGCGCACCCTCGAAATGATCCTGGAAGACGTGGACCAGGGACCGGCCCAGACCGAGGGCGACGCGTCAGCCGTTTGATTCCTCGAGCAGGAACAACCGGTGTTCCAATTCGCGCAGGGGCATGAGGTCGCCCTTGCGGGCGGCAACCGCGATTCCCCGGCGGTAGACGTCGACCGCTTCGCCCCGCCGTCCCAACCCTTCCAGCACCCGGCCGTGGGACACGAACAGGGGACTGCTGTCTCCCATCACTTCGCAGGCCTTGGCCAGGTAGGGTTCGGCCTCCTCCGCCTCCCCCAGATCGAACAAGGCGCCGCCCATGCCCATGAGGGCCGGCCCGTCGACGGGGTCCAGTTCCAACACCTCCGCAAACAGGGCCTTGCGGCGGCGGGCGTCGGCCGCCTTTTCCCTACGCCGGGTCTCGTCGCGGACGGCGATCTCTTTTGCGGTAAGGCCGGAGCCGAACTTCTTGAGGGTGGCCAGGGCCTTCTGCTTCTCGGCCTCCTCCTTGTCCCCCAGCTTCATGGAGAACAGCGACAGGTTCGTGTTCACCATGGGCTCGTCCGGGGCCAGTTCCTCCAGCCGCCGAAATATGTCGATGGCCTCGTGGTACCGTTCCATGCGCCCCAGGACCACGCCCAGAGCCTCCCAGGCCTCCGTCAAGCCGGTGTCCAGGGTCACCGCCTCCTGCAACAAGGCCACGGCCCGGTCATCCTGACCGGACCCGAACAGATGCACCGCCTGCCGGTAGGCCTGGAGGGCCCGTTCCTCGGCCGAGGTTCCGGTGTAGAAGGGCAGGGTCACGACCTCGGCTTCGAGCTCCCGTTCGCCCGCCGCCAGCTGCAGCCGCGTGCCCGGAGCCCGATGATCCCGATCCAGGTAGGCCAGGGCCACGGGACGGTCCCACACGGCGGAATATCCGCCCGAGGCCCAGGTCCCGATCTTGGCGCCATCGGATGCCAGAACAGGCAAGCCGGTCGCCGGGAGGTCACCCACAGCCAGTCCCAGCGGTTCGTGGATGATCAACCCCGCCATGCACCGCGGCACCGATCCGTAGGTGCGGATGCGGGCCACCACCTCCTGGCCGGGATAGCAACCCTTGGTCCAGCTCACCGCGCGATGCTCCATGCCGGTCGCGGACAAGATGGTGGCGCCCGGCTCGTAGTCCCGGCCGGGCAGCAGCCAGCCGGCCTCCAGCCGCAGCTCGTTCCAGAGCCGGCGGCCGGACTCGTCGTCCGCCAGGCGTACCAGGTCGGTGGCGGTCAGGAGATTCTCGATTTCCACCGTGTCTGCGCCGGAAGGATAAAGGGCCAGGAAGCCGGGATCTCCCGTCAGGGAAACCTCGAACACCAGGGCCAGGTCGGGCAGACCGCCCCGGAGATCTTCCACCGCCTGCTCGGGACCCTGGACCAGGATCCCGCCGAACTCCCCCCCGACATCCTCGATCTCCACCGCCGCCGTTACCACGAAGGCCTCCAGATGACGCTGCAGTCCCGGGACCAGGGATGAATCGGCCAGCAGGAAAAAGGAAGGGAAGGGTTGCCCGCGATCAGGCAAACGAAACAGATGGAACAGGCCCTGCACCGCACCGGACCGCAGCAACGCCGCCGAGGCCTGCCCGTCTCCCGGTTGCAGGGCGCGCACGTCGCTGGTCAGCTGGGTGTGCAGAAACCCGACGGCATCGGGACCCGACACCAGCAGGGCGCCCAGGTGGGGCGGTCCCTGCCAGTCGGTGACGATGCCGCGCGGGCGGATCTGCGGGTCCCGGTCTTCCGGTTCTCGGTTCACACCGCGAAACTTTCGCCGCAGCCGCAGGTGTTGGTCGCGTTGGGGTTGCCGAAGCGGAACCCCTTGCCGCCCAGGCCTTTTTCGAAGTCGAGGCTCACCCCACGCAGGTAGATGACGCTCTTGCGATCCAGGAAGATGGAAAACCCATCCTGGGAAATCACCAGATCGCCTTCGCGCCGGGGCGTGAATTCGAGCTGGTACGTCAGGCCCGAGCATCCTCCGCCGGCCACGCCCAGACGCAGGCCGTGATCCGGTTTTTCTTCGGCCGCCAACAGGCGCGCAACTTCGGCCACCGCGGCGGGCGTCAGGCTCACCGGCGACGACGATTCGGTCTGCGGCTCGGCGGTCCCGGCCTCCGGAGGCGGCGGCGCCGACTCCTTGGGGACGACCGTCCCACCGGTAGAGGAAAAGTAGTCCTTCAAGGGGGCCAGGCTGGTCAAGGCGGCCGCGTCGAGCTCGAGGCGGTCGTGCTTCTTCCAGACCCCGAAGCGGGCCGCGCGGCTGAGGTACTCGGCGTTGGTCTTGCCCCCTTCCCCTTCGGTGTGCTGGTCGGCATCGACCAGGACCACCGACCCGGCCGTGCGCTCGTGGCAGCGGCCGACGGTCACGGTGTCGCCCATCACCGCAGCCACGGTGATGCCGTGCAGGGGATCGCGGGTGTCGTGAAACGTGCCCATGGAAATTCCTCCTGTGTGCGCAATCAGCTGCAGAGCGTGTCGAAAGCCGCGGTGAGGTCGCCGGCGATTTCCTCGGGCGACCGGCCCTCGATGAGGTGCCGCGGCATGAAGTGGACCAGTTCCTGGTCGCGGAACACGGCCACCGACGGACTGCTGGGCGGGACATCCCCCATCAGCTCGCGGGCGCGCGCCGTGGCCTCCAGATCCTGTCCGGCGAAGACCGTGGCGAAGCGCTGCGGACGCTTCCCATGTTCCATGGCCTGCAGGATCGCGGGGCGGGCGCTGCCCGCCGCGCAGCCGCATACGGAATTGACCAGCAGGAGCGACAGCCCGGAGCCGTCACGGAAAAACGTGTCCACTTCGTCCGGCGAACGCAGTTCCTGGATGCCGCTGGACGTCAGTTCGGCGCGCATGGGCGCCACCATCTGCTCGGGGTATGGCATGGGAATTATCTCCCTGTTGAATGCTCGATTCAGCGCCCCTGGTGGGGCCTTCCGCCCCACGATGTATTAAAGAATACCAAATTTGTCAAATTAATGATCCGGCCGCTTGCCAGCGTCCCGCGGTCCTGCCATCTTCAGCTCAGGAAAGGGGATTCCCGATGAGACGCCAGGATAGAGAAATCACCGACCGCGACCAGATCGACGCCATCATCCGGGCCTGCCCCGTGTGCCACCTGGGCCTGGTTGACGAGGGCCAGCCCTACGTCGTGCCGGTGAGTTTCGGGTACGACGGACGGCACGTTTTTTTCCACAGCTCCACCCTGGGCCGCAAGATCGACATCCTGCAGAGAAACAACCGGGTGTGCGTGGAATTCGAGATCAACGACGGCCTGATCACCGGGCCCCAGGCCTGCGATTGGACCACCGCCTACCGCAGCGTCATCGGCGTCGGCACCGCCGAGCTGGTCGCCGACCCTGCCGAAAAACGCGAAGGGTTGGCCGTGCTGATGGCCCAGTACGCCGACGGCCCCTTCACCTTCGGCGACCAGATGGTCCAGCGCACCGCCGTGGTCCGGGTGACCCTGGAAAGCGTGACCGGCAAGCAGAGACCGAAAGCCTGAACGCCGCCTCTTGGCCGTCCCGCTTTACATTCCCGGCGGCAATCCCTTATCATTCACCCAGCTTATCGACCAAGACCCCTGAATTCTATCGGATAGCAGGCCATGAAAATCCGTTTGCGGGAATTCCTCGGCGCAACCGTGATCGCGACGGCCCTGGCCGGATTGGCCCTGGGGCTGTTCGCGTGCTCGCAATACGACCCCATGCTGCCCGAATACAACGTGGGGGTTGTGGAGGGCAGGGTGACGGTGGATGGGGAGGGGTATTCCTGCGAGATCCGTGCGGAGGCCATGGATGACGCCTTTCACAACGCCACCCTGGCCACCGGTGCCGACTCCGACGGCTGGTACCTCATGGAATTGCCCGCCGGACTGTACAAGGTGGCTCCGGACCTGGACCGCGGGAATAGTGTTTCCAAGGGCGATACGTTGCGGATCCGTCCCCAAGAGACCCTGAGGAAGGATTTTTCCCTGTCCAGCCTCTCGGTGGACGCCCTCTTTCCGCCGGAACTGGAGGGCTTAACCGGCAGTCTGGAATTGAGCGGGATTTACTGGGCATATGGTACAAGGGACACCATCTTGAACGGCCGACTCCATATCGACTTCCCGGCCCTCAGGCCGGCCCCCTATCAGGTCCATCTCTCCGTCGACGAGTGTCAAAAGGTGCATTTGCCCGACCCGGATTTCGCGGGAGAAACGCGTGACTCCCTGCGGGTGGATCCCGGAGCGCCGGCATTCCTGGACCTGGACTTCTCTGCTTCGACCGCCACCCTCAAAGGCCGGGTTTCCGGGCCATGGCAGGGGGGGGCAGACTTCGTCATCAAGGCCTACCGTCCTGATTCGACTTTTATCTATTCAGGGAAATGTTCCGAAACCGGCGATTTCCAACTCACTTTTCTGGTGCCCCAACCCATCGTATTGCAAACAGAACAGGGTTCCATATCTCGCTGGTACGGAGGCGCCTCCTGTGCCGCCGCTACCCATTTCGCAATGGAACCGGGAGACCGGATCACCGACGTCACCCTTTCCACGAGCTCCCTGAGCCTGAATCTCCGGGGACCGGGAGAACGACTTTTCTACGACTCCATCGTCATCCTCCGGAGGGAATCGGGCATAAAGGAGTCCTTCCACTTCTGCGGCACTCCGCCCTATGTGCTGGGGAACCTGGGGGCCGGCAGGTATTTCGTACAGATCAACGGGTTTCGATCCCGGGAGCCATGGGCCGCGCAATGGTATTCCGCCGCCGAGTCACTTGCGGCAGCCACCCCAATCGACCTGGCTTCGGACGAACTCCGGATACTTGATTTCCCCTTGGAAACCGGCGGAACAATCAGCGGCCAAGTGTTCTACTCCGATGGCCTGGTGCTTCGCGAGGTGAGGTGCGCCATCTTCGACTCCGACGGTTTGCCGATGTACGGTGGGGATAACCCGGATTGGATCAGTTTCGATGACGGTATCTTCTCCTTCGTCGGCCTTCCCGATGGGGATGTCTACCTCGCCGCCGGGATATCCAATTCCAACGTGACATGGTATCCGGGCACCCGCGAATTCGCCGATGCCCAGCCCGTTACGATCCACGGGCACGGGTCGGTCCAGGACATCACCTGGAACCTGAAGGTCGGCGAAAAGGGCCGGCCATGACGACAAGGACCCGGTCTTCAGCCATCTCCCGCCGGGCCCTATTCCTGGCTTTTCTGGTCGCCGCCGCGGCCCTCCTGGTCCACCTGGCCGGCTGTGATGGAATCGGGGATCCCATCGCTCCCGATGTTTCCGGCGGACGCCTGCAGGGAAGAGTCCTTACCGGTGGACTTCCTTGTTTGGGCTTTATCGAGGCCATCCCCGTCGATGGCGAGACATCGCTGCGCAAGGAGTACCGGATAGAATTGATGGATGACGGTCGCTTTCATCTGGATGTCCCCGCAGGCCGCTATGTTGTCGAGTTGCACCTCCACCAGGGAGGCCAATACGGCTATTCGTTCTCCGGTCCCGCAACCGGGAAAAGTCCCCCCGACACCCTGAACGTTGACGCGTTTCACGATACCGGCCATCTGGAGTTTCCCTTGGCCGGCCTGGCGGTGCCTCTGGAATTTCCCGGGGAAGATACGGACAACCTCTGGATCGGGGCGACACTTTTCCGGAGCGAACAAGATTCCTGGCATTACCGGTCCGCCCTTATGTCGGGTTCCACCAATCTCGAAGGCAACGTCGGCGAGATCACGCTCGCCGGTATCTTGCCGGGCCGTTACCGGGTCCGCTTGGCGATCAACAATGAAACACTCTGGCTGCCCTCCTTCCCCGACAGCGCCTCCGCCGCCTGGTATGACGTTCCCACCGATTCCCTGCTGACCATCCCGTATCACCAAAACACGCCCCCCGCCCACCTGGCCGGCCGCGTTGGCGGAGCCTGGCTGGAATTGGGTTCCACCTCCGAACCTCGGGTTTTCTTCATCGCACTGGATTCCACTTCGATCACCGATTTTTCGGTTGAAGAAGATGGGACCTTCGCGCGCGACCTCTTCTGGCCGCAGCCCCTCAAGGTGCTGGTATACCAAAACGGCCCCCCCCAATACGTCGGTGGGCCGTCATTCGCCGAGGCTTCGGTGTTTGACCCTCAACCTGGACAAACGATCACCGGTATCGATATCCAGACCGCCGCCATCCTGGTGAAACCCAGCATTTCCCTGGAAACATCCTGGGGATATTTTCCCGGCCAATTCGAACTTTACGACCCCGATGACCTCACCCTTATCGCGCGTTTCCGATCCTGGGAGGATTCCCCCGAAACCATCGTCCTTTCCAACTTCTGGGAGGGCCGATTCCTCCTGCGCATTGCGCTCCCCGAGTCCGAACGCGGATTCATGCCCTGGTATGACCAATGGTATGATGGGGCCGTCGATTCCGACCAGGCTCGGTCGATCGACATAACCCAACCCAGCGAAATCCTTCACCTACCCTGGAACGTCCAGGTCGGAGGAGGCGTCAGCGGCCGAGTGGAGGCATCCAATACCCAAACCTCCATATTGGTTTACGTGGCCCAGGCCGACGGAGAAAGCATCTGGACCCAGTACTGGACCCGATCTTACCAGGAGTTCGAACTCATCGGTCTTCCCGACGGCGAATACAAGGTTGGAGCCGCATATTGGTCCGATGTCTCCGGCTATTCCGACTCCGAGATACTCGACATCGCTGTCTGGTACCCCGGCACCGGCTGGGACTCCGCCGGAATCATCACCATCGAGGACGCAGGCACCGTCGAGGGCATCGAGATCCCCCTGGACTGAAATCCCCCGAATCGAGAAAACTCTGGCCACAGCACCTTGGCAGCGGTAATTTAACCCTGAATGCGCCGCCGCACCGCAGCCGTCCTGCGGTATGGTCTTTCTTTTGGATGGAGCCTTCATGGATATCGCGATGAACTCACCTGTGCATACGTTCCACATCCCCGTCATGGGCACAGGGTTCACCATCGACACCCCCCTGAAGGTTGCCCACTACGGCATATCCTCGGCTATCTCCCTGGTTGACGACCGGTTCATCGAACAGATGCGGTCGCGGATCTGCCGGGACCACGGCGAACCCTACGAACCCATCGCCGACAAGGACGAGGACGCCCGTGCGCGACGCATCACCGCCTACCTCGACCTCCTGGACACCCTCGTGCATCGCAACGTCGAACGGGTGCGCAACTCCGTGTTCGCCAAGGGCAGCGAGATCGCCCGCTACTTCGAGCTGCTGCCCCCCTCGCCCCTTCGCCGGCTCTACGAAAGCATGGAGGCCAAACTCGACGGCCCCGAGCGCCTTCAGCTCCAGGAAAACCTGCGGCAGTTCGTGCAGCCGGGCGGCATCGACGTGAACATCATGACCAAGCTGGACAACGACCGCGACCGCAGCGGCCATAAGCTGCCCGATCGCTGCTCCGACGCCCTGAGCGCTCTGCGTGGTTTCATGAACAGCCGGGTCGAAGGCTCGCTGGTCCTGTCGGCCGGCATGAATCGCCGGCTGTTTTCCTACATGGGGGAATTCAAGGACCTGACCGCCGACAAGGGCGCCGGTCTGCGCAAGCGCATCGTCCTGAAGGTCAGCGACTACCGCTCGGCCCTGGTGCAGGGCAAGCTGCTGGCCCGCCTGGGCCTGCCCGTGGCGGAATTCCGGGTCGAATCGGGATTGAACTGCGGCGGCCACGCCTTCGGTGGCGCCGGCAAGCTGCTGGGCCCGGTGCTGGAGGAGTTCAAGCAGGAGAAGGCCCAGCTGGCCGAGACCCTGCGTAACGTGCGCAGCCAGACGCTCAAGGCCCTGGGGTGCGGCGATTCCTGCGATGACGACACCCTCGTGCCCCGCATCACGGTCCAGGGCGGGCTCGGCGATCCCGACGAGGAGCGTCTGTTGCGCGAGGTCTACGGCGTGGACGGCACCGGCTGGGGCAGCGCCTTCCTGTTCGTCCCCGAGGCCGTGAACATCGACCCCGCAAGCCTGCAACAGTTGATCGACGCGGGGGAACAGGACATCCGGCTGAGTGGCGCCTCGCCCCTGGGGGTCCCCTTCTGGAACCTTACGACCTCAGCCAGTGAGCAGAAGCGCCTGCAGCGCATCTCCTCCGACCAACCGGGCAGCCCCTGTCCCAAGGGCTACCTGGTTTCCAGTTCCGAGTTCACCACTATGCCCCTGTGCACGGCCAGCCGCGCCTTCCAGCGGCGCAAACTGGAACAGATCGATCTGTCGCAACTGTCATCGGTGGACAAGCGACGCGCCCAGGAAGATGTGGTGGCCAAGGCCTGCATCTGCCACGACCTTTCCGGCTGCGCCACCGTGCCTCTGGAGATCGACCCCGGGGCCACCCCGGCGATCTGCTGCGGCCCCAATGCCGCTTACTTCCAGCAAGCCGTCACCCTGAAGGAAATGATCGACCACATCTACGGCCGGGCCCGCATCGCCCTCCACGGCAATCGGCCCCACATGTTCCTCAAGGAACTGTCCCTGCACATCGAACAGCTGCGCAAGGATCTCTCCGAACACGCCGAGGCTCCCTCGGAAATGATGAAGAAGGCCGTCACCGAGACCCGCGAGAACCTGCAGCAGGGCATCGCCCACTACCGTGAACTGGCCGCCCGCCTGGGCCGGGATAACAGCCGCTCCTTTCTGGCCGGCCTGGACCAGCTCCAGGGTGAGCTGATGGAACTCGGCCTGAAGAGCAAGGTGCGGGGCTGACGATTTCTTCACCCATGGTTTTTGTGTTATAATAAGCCAGGGATTTCTCCAATCATCACCTATGGCCTGGGTCTCCCTGTCCTCGAAAGGACCGTCGAGTCTGATGTCACCCTTTATCCGCCGCGCGGGCATTCTTTTCCTGGTATTCGCTCTCCTGGTGCCCGGTATCGGAACGGCGGCATCGCAGGTCCAACCGGCCGCGCCCCAATGGACAGTCGCCCAATACGATGATTTCCCCGTACGAATTACGCTGGAGGATCCCTCCGCTCTCGGCCGCCTGCTGGCTGCCGTGCCCCTCGCCGATTTCAACCGCGAACAGATCCAACCCATGCCCGACGGGTCCCTGGTCATCACGCCTCGGATCACCGGGCGGGAGGCCGCCGACCTGACCGCCGCCGGGTACTTCTTCACGCGCGTGTGGGATCGCGAGCAGGAGGGCCGCCGCGCCGTGGAGGCCTTCTGGGCCGACCAGCAGGCCAAGGGCTTTCCCGCCCAGGATCCGGACAAGGCCCTCTATTACCCTACCCACGCCCAGATCGGCAGCGATTTTGCCGCCCTGGCCGCCGCCAACCCGACCATCGCCCGCACCGTCACCTGGGGCACCACGGTGCAGGGTCGCGAGCTGTGGGGCATCGTGATCTCCGACGACGTGCAGAACACCGAGGCCGAACCCGAGGTGCGCCTGTCCAGCACCATCCACGGCGACGAGCCCGTGGGCATGGTCCTGTTGTGGAATCTGGCCCAGTACCTGGTGAACAACTACGGCCGGCCCGGCTACGAGACCGTGACCGACCTGGTCAACTCCACCGAGATCCACATCATGCCCCTGCACAACCCCGACGGCTATGTGGCCGGCACGCGGACCAACGCCCACTCCGTGGACATGAATCGCAATTTTCCCGAGCCCGCCGGCACCCACGCCACGCAGGAGCCGGAGAACATCGCCTTCATGAACTACGCCCAGGATCACCACTTCGTGATCAGCCAGAACGGGCACGGCGGCGCCCTGGTGGTGAACTACCCCTGGGACTTCACCGATGTCCGGGCACCGGACAACGACGCCCTCATCCAGCTCTCCCTGGAGTACTCGACCTACAACCTGCCCATGTACAACAGCACGTCCTTCTCCCAGGGCATCACCAACGGGGCGGATTGGTACGTGGCCACCGGCACGCTGCAGGACTGGTCCTACGGCATCACCGACTGCATCGACGTGACCGTCGAACTCGGCAACAGCAAATGGCCGGCCGCCTCGCAGCTCGACGCCTTGTGGGACGACAACCGCGAGAGCCTGCTGCATTACATCGATGCTTCCCACTACGGGATCCACGGCGTGGTGACCGATTCGACGAGCGGCCTGCCCCTGGATGCGACCATCACCGTGACCGGCAACGGCATGCCCGTGCATACCGACCCGGAACACGGCGACTACACCAAGCTCCTGGATACCGGCACCTTCGATCTGACCTTCACCGCGACCGGGTACTCCGGCAAGACCATCAGCGGCGTCAGCACGACCTGGGGCACGCCCACCACCCTGGATGTGGCGCTGGTTTCCCTGGGCCCCACGGTGATCGACACCCTGTTCGTCTCGGATTGCGAGAGCGGCGCCCCCGGCTGGACCGGGGACTGGGCGACCGCCGGGCCGGGCTTCAATTCCACACTGGCTCTGACCGACAGCCCGTCCGGCGATTATCCCGCCGGCGCGAACACCATCACGACCATGGTCGCGGGAGTCGATCTGAGCGACACCACCATCATCGCCGGTGAGTTGCGCTTCGAGGCCATGTGGGACATCGAGGCGAACTACGACGCCTGCTTCCTGGAGGGCTCCACCAACGGCGGTGTGAGCTGGTTTGCCGTCGACACCGACCACACCCAGGGCGCCAGCGGCAACGGCGTCCAGAATCCTTCCGGCACACCCGTCTTCGACGGCATCCAGAGCAGCTGGGTGCTCAACACCGTCGACCTGGCCCCCGTCCTGGGCCAGGCCGACCTGCGGTTGCGCTTCCGGATGGCCAGCGACAGCGCCATCTCGGGCGCCGGGTTCGCCTTCGACGATCTGGTCCTCGATGTGATGCGCCTGGACACCGTCTCGCCCGTTCCGCGTCCCGTTCCCGGACTGGCCGCCATTTCCGCCGCGCCCAATCCCTTCAACCCGACCACCGGGATCGCCTTCACCGTGCCACAGGACGGCCCGGTCCGGGTGACCATCTGTGATCTGAAAGGTCGGCGCGTGCGCACCCTGGTCGACGAGACCCTGCCTGCCGGCCAGCACACCCGGCGTTGGGACGGACGCACGGACGACGGCGCCCGGGCCGCCAGCGGCGTGTATCTGGCGCGTCTGGTCAGCGGAGACCGGCGCGCGGTCACCAAGCTGACCTTGTTGAAGTAGTTCGCCTGGGGACCGGGAGGACGGGCCACCGTCCCTCCCGGCTCCGGTTTCGGTTGCATTCCCGGCTTGAAATCATAGTTTGGTGGGCAAGCCCCGGCGCTGCGGATACCGCGCGAGCGCCCCGGATCCGGCTCATGCTGCTGCCGTGTCTCGGTTCTTTTCCCTATCGGCAGCACCGAAGGATGATCCGGCATGATCGAGAACGGCAAGGCCGTGAAGGTCCACTTCAAGGGCACCCTGGGCGACGGAACCGTGTTCGACAGCTCCGAGGGCCGCGACCCCATCGAGTTCGTGGTCGGCGAAGGTTCGGTAATCCCCGGCTTCGAGAGCGCAGTCACCGAAATGGCGGTCGCCGAGACCAAGACCATCACCATTCCCTGCGCCGAGGCCTACGGCGAGACGCGCGAGGAAATGGTCGGCCAGATCCCCCTGGCCAACCTGCCCGAGGACATGGAACCCGAAGTGGGCATGATGCTGCAGATGAATTCGCCCGAGGGATCCATCCCCGTGCGCATCGTGGGCCTGGAAGGGGACATGGTCACCCTGGACGCCAACCACCCCCTGGCCGGCGAGGACCTGACCTTCGAGTTGACCCTGGTGGAGATCGGCTGATTCGAGACGGCCTTCCGCACGCGGAAGGCCGGTTCCCTGCCCTAGCCACCCTGCGGCTCAGATCTGGTCCAGAACCTCGCCAGCCCGCAAACGGCGGCGCAGTTCCATCAACCGGGCATCCAGTGCCTTCAGTTCGACCAGGTTCGCCCGCTCCCCGGCGCTCGGGGCGATGACCTTCGTCATGGCCCCGCCGCCGATCACCACACGGCGATCCCCCATGAGGGCCAAGATCGGGTCGTGGGTGGCCATCAGAACGATTTTCTCCTGCTGGATGAGGATATCCAGAGCCTGCCTGCGGTCGATGCCCGCGTTTTCGATCTCATCGATGAGAACCACCGGGCTGGCGCTCAGCACCGCGATGTCGGCGATCATCAGGGCCCGGGACTGGCCGCCCGACAGACTGGTGATGGGCGTGTCCATGGCGAAGGGTTCGCCCGCCAGTTCATTGGCCCAGGTCGCGATGCGTTCGATCTTCTCCAAGGGCTCTGGCGCCTGTCGGGATTCGGCGTGGAGGGAGAGGAAGTCCCGCACCGAGAGATCCATGACGAAGTTCATGTTCTGGCTGAGCTGGGCCACCAGGTGCATCCCGGAACCCCCGCGCCACCTGTTGTCGGGAACCTCCCCGTTGATCAGCACGTGGCGCCCGGTGGGCGTGTCCCCGCGGGCAACCCATTCGATGTCCGCCAGCAACCGGCTCTTGCCGCTTCCGGTCGGCCCGACGATGCAGAGCACTTCCCCCGCGCGCGCGGTCAGTTCGGCCACGGGTTCGGGACTGCCGTCCTTGGCTCGCCCCCCCTTGATGGTCAGCTCGCGGACCGGTTCCTCCCCGGAGCCCAGGAAAGCCTCCATCTCCGCGATGAACGCCGCCATGTCCTGCAAAACCGTGGGGTCCACCACGACGTCCAGGGCCGTATCCGGCCGGTCCAGGACATTCGCCAGGCCCTTTTCCTGAAGGAACTGAGCCGCAAACGGCCAGCGGCCCAGGACCGTTTCCACCGTCATTCCGCCCAGGTCGGCGCTCATGGCTCGCCTCCCGGCCCGCCGTCGGTCTTGGCTCCGGTGGGAAGGTCCAGATCCATCTTCCGTACATTGCCGAGCTGATAGTCGGCCCCGATGCGGGTTTCGCCCAGGCAGTAGGAACAGAGTGCCGCCGGCATGGAGAAGCGCAACTTGAGTCCCTCCACCGTGGCCGTCTCCCTGGTGCCCGACCACAGGGTGCCCAGCTCGTAGCTGCCCTGCCCGGTGATGCCGTTGACGTGCAGGATCGACGCTTGGGGATTGACCATGCGCACGCGTGCGGCGAAAACCTCGCGCTCGGCCTGGCTGACGATGTCCCCCTTGGTGATCACGACCACGTCGGCGGCCTTCAGCATGGGCCCGATTTTGCGCGGGGCGTCGGTGCCGCTCAGGTTGTCGATGACGCACACCGCCAGCACCCCGCGAATGTGAGGGGAGCAGCGGTTGCAGAGCCCGGCGCTCTCGCTGACCAGCATGTCCAGCCCCGTGGCCAGACCCCACTGGACGCATTCCTCCACGTTGCTGACGAAATAGTGATCCGGACACAGCGCCCCGGCCAGCCCTTTGCGCACGGGGATGCCGCGCTTGCGGTACAGGACGTCGTCCTCGGTGGCCAGGCAGTCGAACTTCACCACCCCCACCTTGTGGCCTTCGCCCTGGATGTGCTCCAGGGTCTTGATGATGACGGCGGTCTTGCCCACCGCCGGAGGTCCGCTGACGGTCACGAAACGCATCTTATTCGCCTGCCTTTTCGAACACCGCATTCACCCGGGGAATCAAATCGCCCAGGTCGTGCTCGAGGATGAAGTCCCAACCCAGCCACAGGAATGGAGCGGGGTCCGGCACCCGGTTTTCCACCTCCGGATGGCAGCTGGGAAACAGTCCGCGGTGGGCCAGGATCTCCCCCGCGGCGCGGGATGCGAAGAATTCGGCCACCTTGCGGGCCGCAGGCTCCGCCTCCGTCTTCGTCAGCATGAAGATGGGGCTGACGATGGCGCCTTCGGCCGGCCAGACGATCTCGGCGTCGGGATTGAATCCCGCCATGCGGCTGAAGAAGTACGGGATCACCGACACGGTGGGGCCCTCGCCCGTGCGGGGCGCGAAACGGCCGGCGACCTGGCTGGGATGCATGCCCTGTTGCAGGTTGCGGGACAGGGCGGCGACCCCCTCGTCACCGAAGAGCTTCCAGATCGTCAGCAGGATGCCGTTGAACAGATCGAAATCGCCCACCGGCAGGGCCAGGCGGCCGGTGAACCGCTCATCCAGCAGTTCGGCCCACGACCGGGGCCCCTCTTCTCCCTCCGCGAGCCGGGTGCGGTCGACCAAAAAGACCGCCGGCACCACCGCCAGCATGGTGTAGTGGCCGTGGGGATCTTCCAGGTCATAGTCGGCGAACAACGGGTTGCGCCCGGTCCAGGACCGGTCGCTGAATACACCCTTGTCGCGGAAACGGGCCATGTTGCGGCGGTCGAAAAACGCCTCGAACCCGGCGGACAGGAAGATGTCGGGCAGATCCTCGACGCCGTGAATGGATTGCATGGCCCGATCGAGCACATCGGCCCCCACCGAGGCCGCAGCCAGATTCACCGCGACGGTCCGGCCTGTCTCGGCGGTGACTTTCCGGCACACCGCGTCGCAGGCCTCGAGCAGGGGGATGCGCACCGGGCACGGCAGCAGGCCCGCCACCCGGACATGGCCGTCGGTCGGAAAGATTCCCTCCTGGTCGGCCATCTCCAGGGTCAAGTCGGGGGCGGTGGCCGCCTGGGTCACCGCATCCTGCAGCAGGGCGATCAACGCCGTCGGGTCCTTGCCCTTCATCCGGGCAGCCTGGTCCAGGGTCACCATCTTGCCGTGGGTGGTTCGCTTGGCGGGGTCCCCCACGTGTTCGAAGCCGTTGGCCACCAGCGCGGCGATCGTGGCGGGATATCGTTCGGTGACTTCGAACAGGGTCATTGAGGGGTTGATGCCGAGATCGGACGCGCTCATTCCGGCTCCTTTGCCAAACTTCCGGTTAATAGGATGTTTTTATCCAATTAAGGGTTTTGTCCGAGGATGGCAAGCGAAATGCGGCGGGAGGCCATCTCAACGAATGACCCAACAGCGGACGTCCTGAGCCTCCAGAAACGCTTCCGCCTGCGCGCCTTTTAGCATGGCCAGGGTGGCGAGCAGACCCGCTTCGGTGCAGGAATCGGCCAAAGCGGTGACCGAACGGGGAGCCTTCAGAACCGGCCAACCCGTGCGGGGATTCAGGATGTGGGGATAGCGGACACCACCGCGTTGCAGGAACCGCCGGGCATCTCCACTGGTGGCCAGACCGCCTTCCTGAAGGACCAGTTGCAGGGCGGGCACCTCCTCCAGGCCGGGGCGCTCCACCCCGATCCGCCAGGGCGCCCCGTCGCGACGGGGCAGCCGGGCTCTGAGGTCGCCCCCGAAGTTGACCAGCGCCGCAACCGGTCCGCTGCGCAGGGGCGAAACCGCCGCCGGTGCGGTCAGCAACCCCGCGACCCGATCCACGGCGTATTCCTTGCCAATGCCCCCCAGATCGATCTCCATGCCCGCGGGCAGCCGCAACTCGGGCCGACGCCACGTGAGCTTGTCCCAGCCCACCAGGGGCAACAGGGTCTTGACCCGGCCCCGGGTCGGGATGCGGTCGCTGCCGTCGAAGATCCACGCGTGGCGCAGGATCCCGCTGGTGATATCGAAACGCCCGTTGCTCAGCGCGAAGCAACGGGCGGCGAAATCCAGTAGGTCGGCCGTTTCGTCATCCACGGTGACCGGTTCGCCGATCGCGGTGTTGATGCGATGCACGATGTTGTCTTCGCGGTAGCGGCTGAACTTGGCCTCGATGCGGTGGGCTTCCCGGACGGCGAGGCGGGCCATGTGCTCGGCGACCAGCCTCCCGTCCGGGTCGTCATCCAGATCCAACAGCACCTCGCACGGGCTGGCCATGGCCTGGAAGCGGATCTGCCAGTGGTCGCCGCGGTTGAGCAGCCGGAATTCACCCACTCCTGCCATCGACCCCCAGATCCAGGCTGTAGCCCACCTGGAGGATGATCGCGTCAACTGCGGGGAACAGGTCGTACCCTGCCAGATCCCCGAACGTCGTCGTGCCTGCTCCGCTGTTGGTCTGGCGAAAGTATTCGGCCCGCAGGGTCAGGTCGTGACCCGAGGCAAGGCGACGACCGTACTGCAGTCCCGCCGTCCAGCCTTTCATATCGGCCAGGCGGTAGTCGGCCGATGCCGTTTCCGGCAACGGCTCCCCGCTGACCAGGAAGCGGCGGTAGAAATCCGCCCGCGTCTGCCGGGTATATCGCACGTGGGGCTGCAGGTACCAGTCGGACCCCGCATGCCAGCGGTAGCGGAAATCCGCGGTGTGGGAAGCCACCCCCCAGTCGTCGGTGAAGTAGCGGTAGGAAAGATGGACGTCGTCGCCCCCGATGTGCCGGGCCAGCGTGGCGAAGACCATATCCTTGTTGCGGGCGTCCGGCCGGCTTTCGTAGAGGTAGTCCAGCGGCGAGCCCGTCACGTCGTCCACCAGGCTGAGCACCTTGTAGGGGTCGGTCTGGTAGCCGCGCACCCGGCTGTGGGTGAAGTTGACCGCAAAGATGGTCCTGCGGCTTAGGGCCTGGGTCAGACCGAAGGTCAGATCGAGGGTGTTCTTGGTGCCGTTGCCGTTCTGCCGCGGCTGGGCGATGTCCGGGGCCACCATGGCGGCGAAGGGAATCGGCCTGCCTCCGACGGGAGAGATGGAATCCCCGTAGTAGGAAGCCCGCAGCGCCAGCGTCGTGTTCTTGCGGTTGAAGTCCCGGGTCAGGGAGGTGTTGGCCCCCAGCGAGGTGTAGTCGTGCTCCCCGGAGAAATACACCCCGGCCCCCCACGCGGTCAGCCGATCGAAGGGAGTGGAGAGTCCGAGGTTCAAGGCGGCCCGCGTATCCTTGAATGTCGAATCCAGGGGCGTCTTCCCCGCCTCGGTCTGGTAGTTGCTCTCGCCCGAGGGGCTGGTGAAGGTCTGGATCCCGCCGGTCGGAACGGCCCCGTTGGCCGACGCCCCGGTCAGGGTGTCGAACACCAGGTGCCCGGTCAGGGTCTTGCCGTTCAACAGGGTATGGCTGGCGTCGACGATCCCCTCGAACGCGGTCACCCGGCCGGGTTCGGAGTACCCCAGGACGGCCGTCTGAACCTCGGTGGCCTGGGCACGCGCGCCCCCCACTCCGAGCAGACCGCAGGCCGCTGCCAGGGCCCCGCGCACCGCGCTCCCTGAGCTTCTAGTTGCAGCCACAGCCGCCCCCTCCCGTTCCCAAACCGCCGGTGGAAGCTTCCTTGCTGAAATAGATGTGCTCGTCCAGGGCGGTGACCAGGGGATCGGGATCCACCTGCATGCCGGGCGCGGCCAGGATGTCGCGCTCCCATGGTTTGACGCCCACACCGGCGCAACCGGGCAGCGTCAGCGCCGCCGTCAAACCCACCAGGATCAGGGCCATCCAGGCCGCAGCCGTCCGTGTTTTTTGCAGGTGATTCACTCGGAGGTTCCTTTCGCCAGGATCGACCGGATCTCGTCTTCCCGTTCCACAACTCTCTGGAGGTTGAACCCAACATGGCTCGCCACCAGCTTGCCCTGGCGATCATAGATGAAGGAGCTCGGCATCCCCTCCAGGTCGTATAGGGCAGCCAGGTCACCCTCCGGATCGACCACCCGCGTCAGGTCGGGGCCCAGCTGCTGCAGCATCTTCAAGGCCTTGTGGGAATTCCGGTCCAGGTTGACCGGCACGACGACCAGACCCTCCGAACCGTACTTGTGCTGCATCTTGACGAGCCAGGGCACGGATTCCTTGCAGGGACCGCACCACGAGGCCCAGAAGTCCAGCAGGACGACCTGGCCGTGAAAATCCTCGATGTGAAAATCCTTGGCGGCCAGAATCGCCGACGGAGCCGGGGCGTCGCCGTCGGCGGCCACGGCCTGGCCCACGATTCCGGAAAAGCCCATGAGAATGGCCAGGACCAAGATAAACAGCCATTTATTGCGCCCCAAAATGAGCCTCCAATCAGAGAAAAAACCTGCTGCATTTCAAAAACGGGAGAATGATGCTCTCGAATAACTCGGGATTGAACGAAAAGTTCCTCGCAAAATCAGGGCCCGGAGGAATCACGATAAAACAAAATGCGTGACCACCAGCCCCGCCCCCAGGGCCAGCCCGAACCAACCCACGATTTGATTCTCCACCTTCAACAGACTTCCGTCCAGACGCCAGCCCGTCCTCCACCAGGTGGGCAACGCCACCAGAAGAAAGGAACTAACGATGGCCACAATGGTCAGGATCAGGTACGGGGTGCCGGCGAACGCCAGGTTGATCGCGATGGTCACCGGAAGGGTGGCCAGGAACGCCGTCCACACCAGGCGGCGGGACGGGTTGCGCAGGAAGACCGCCGCGGAGATCAACACCACGAATCCGTTCTTGATGAAGTAGCTCGCCTTCTTGAAGTAGGGATCCAGGGGAAAGGTCGGGTTCTCCAGCTTGATGTAGGTGAACACGAAGCCGAACAGGATTCCGACGACGAGCACCACCAGGATCGCCCGCCGGCCCATGGCCACCACCTGCTGTTCGCTGGCCTGGGGGTTGATGCGGCGCCGGTAGAAATCGATGGACCACAGGGTCGAGATGGAATTGAAGATGGAATCGACGCTGCTCATCAGCGAGGCGAACAGGCCGCACAGGACCAGCCCGCGCACGCCGGGGGAAAGCAGCAGGTTCACGAGCTTGAGGTAGGCCTGGTCGGGGTCGTGGAGCTCGCCTTCCGGACCCAGGATCACCACCAGGGCGATCCCCGGCAATACCAGCATGGCGGCGGTGATGAACTTGAATACCCCGCCCACCAGCAGGCCGACCTGCGCGTGGCGCAGGCTGCGGGCGGCCAGCGACCGCTGCAGAATCACCTGGTTGCACCCCCAGTACTGCAGGTTCAACAGCAGCATGGCGACGATTCCCAGCCAGGGGAGCTGGGGATGGGAATTGGGCAGGTGCAGGTGCATCTTGTCCGGCGCCAAGGCGAACAGCGCCCCCATACCGCCGGCGCGGTGGACCGCCAGGAACGTCAGGGTCAACCCGCCTCCCAGCAACAGCACGAACTGCACGATGTCCGTGCGCACCACGGCGCCGAGCCCCCCGGACCAGGTGTAGAGGGCGGAAATCCCTCCCAGCAAAATGATCATCGCCACGATGCGCAGGGCGGGGCTCCCCCCCACCAGCGCCTGCAGGGGTTCGCCGTAGAGCACCTCCAGGGCGTACCCGCCCCAGAACAGGGTGCCGCCCAGATAGAGCGTACCGTAGAGGAACATGGTGAGCAGGGAGTATGTCGTCGCCACCCTGGGCCCGAACTTCATCTCGAAGAACTGGCTGATGGTCACCACGCCGGCCCGCAGATAGAGGGGCACGAACACGAAGGCCGCCAGGAGCAGGCCGAACACCGCGTTCAGTTCGAAGTTGGCCTGGGCCAGGCCGTAGGCGTAGGCCGCGCCGATGACCGCGAGGAAATGGCCCGCGTGCAGGTTGGTGGCGATGGTCGAGGCGGCGATGGAATACCAGGGCAGGTCGCGACCGCCGACGAAGTATTCGTCGATCCCGGCGGCCGGACTCAGGCGCGAGCGCAGGGCCACGACGAGTATCGCCGTGAAGTAGGCCAGGATGATCAGGATATCCAGCATATCCGGGTTAGCCCGGATTTTTCATGAAGGTCCGGAGCGAGGAGGAGGAAAATGCCTCGCCCATCAAGTGCTCGCAAGGATTTGCAAGGGATGCGTACCCGGTGCGGCACGTTGACCGAGCAAAACCGAGAACGCTTGATGGGCAAGGCATTTGACCCTCCGCAGCAGGACCCTCATGAGCGATGCGGGCTAGGGTTGGAATTCGATCTCCCCCATGCTCGCACGCTTGCTGATGTGCAGCACGGGCAGGGGGCTTTCACGGTCGGGCGCCGCGATGGTCGGAGTGGCCGAAGCCGCGCCGTCCACCTCGATGTCCTGCGGCAGGGTCACCGACATGCCGCCCATGCGGATGGCGAATCCGGCCCGGCAATCATTGCGCCATGCCCCGCGCAGATCGATATCGCCTCCGCCCATGCGCCAATCGACATCAAGGTTCCGGGGACTGGCGTTGCCGATCCGCAGGACTTCCAGTCCGCCCATGGAACCGCTGAGCACCATGGAGTCCATGGGCTCCCGCAGGGGTTCGCTGAAGGCCAGGGAAAACCCGCCCTTGTTGCAGTGCAGGTCGGCCGAGGTGAGCCACAGGCCGCCCAGTTCCATCTCCGCGCCGCCCATGGCCACATCCGCAACCAGGGCCAGCGGCACGTCACCGGGCAGGGCGATTTCGATCTGGGGCTGGTTGTCGTGCATGAACATGCCCCGGAACAGGGCCTGCATTCCGTTCATGTGACGATGGAATTCGATGCTGTAGACCCAGGTGGAATCGGGCTCGACGCTGAACTTCTCCGCGATGGTGTAGGCCTCGGCGTCGAACCGGGCCCGCGCAGAGAGGCCCACGCCCTCGGCGGCGGGTGTGACGGTGAATCCCCCGTGGGACATCTTCAGGACCACCTTGCCCGGATGGCCTTGCCAGGCGAAACCGGCCGGCACGATGGTCGTATCGGCCATGGCCTCTGCCGCCGGCGCGGCCGCCATACGGCGGTCCTGCATGTCCCGGTGACGCGAACTGGACCAGCCGACCATGACCAGGGTCCCGCTGATCACGAATCCCACCACCATGATGCCGAGGCACCCCATGCAGCCGGTCTTGAAACAGCCCCGCTTTTCACTCATCGACGTTCTCTTTCATCAGCCCGTGACCTTCATGGTCCGGGCGCCCAACCAAGCGAACAATGCGCCGAACCCGGCCAGTACCGCCATGGGGAGCAGAATGCCGTCCAGGCCGCGGCCGAAAGTGACAACTGCGTGCAGCGCCTTCATGGCCCAGAAGGTGGGAAAAAATCCGCCCAGGATCTGCGCTCCGCGGGGCATGATTTCCAGGGGCCACCAGCAGCCTCCGAGGGCGGCGAACACCATACCCACCATCCAGCCCAGGCTCTCGGCCTGCTGGGTGGTGCGGAACAGCCCGCCCAGCAACAGGGTCACCCCTCCCACGGCGAAAGCGTACGGCACCAGTCCCACGAGCACCACCCAGTATCGCGGTCCCCAGGAAAAGTCGATGCCGAACAGGCCCAGGCGGCCGATGGCCTGCCCCGCCGCCATCAACACCATGGCCTGGACCATACCCACCAGGACCAGATGCAGCAGCTTGCCGCCCAGGATCTCGCCGGTGCTGTAGGTCGTGGTGGCCAGCCGAGCGAGGGTCCCGCCCAGCTTCTCGCGGGTCAGCGATTCCGAGCCCCCGATGGCCACGGTCATGACCATGAACATGGCCAGCATGCCGGGGATGGACTGGCCCGCACCGGAGGGAACCGGGCGGCCGCTTCCGGCGAATTCCGCAGCCACGGTAAGGCGGGGCTGTTCGGCGATGAGGGCCAGCAGGGCCTCCTGATCAGCGACCGATATTTCCGAGACGGCTTCCTGATTCCACCGGGCCAGGGCGCCGAGGAACCGCGCCTGAACTTGGCGCAGGCGCACCTCCGCCGCGGCGTCGTACTCCAGGTTGCTGTCGGATTTCTTGGTCAGGGCCACGTCCACCGGCCGGTGGGCCAGCACCGAATCGGTGAAGCCCACGGGGATGATCAGGCGACGGATGTACGCGGTGGAATCGGCCGCGGCCGGCGCGACGGCGACGACATCGAAACGCCCGCTCTCGAGCTGCTTCACGAACGCCCGGCTGAGAAACCCGCTGTCCCGATCGACCACCTGCAGGGAGATGGACACGTCGGTCGGTCCGTTCCCGCGAAACACCACGCTGAAGAACAGCATGAACATCACCGGCATCAGGAACATGAAGAACAGGTTCTCCCGAGCCACCAGGAACAGGCGGGTGTCGTGCAGGGCCAGATGCCAGATGCGCCTCATGCCCCCACCTCCCGGAACCGTCGCACCAGCAGGGCATCGGCGGCCACGGCCAGGACCAGCCCCGCAACCGTCAGCACGGCGAGATTGCGCCCGACCTCACCGAGGCCGGCGGATTCGAACATGACGCGTGTCAAGCCGTCGATCACCCAGAAGTTCAGCGTGAAGTCGGAGACCGCGCGCATGCCTGCGGGCAACTGCTGCAACGGCACCATGCTGCCGCCCATCGCGCTCATGCCCATGACGATGAGCCAGGACAGGATGCCCGCCTGCTTTTCGTTGCGCGACAGGCCCACGATCAAGGCCACCAGCGAACAGGCCGCCAGATTGAAGGTCACGCCCAACAGGATCGCCGCCAGCGGGTGCTCCGGTACCTCAAGCCAGCCCAGGGCCAATCCGAAAATCGCCAGGATCGTCATGACGACCAGTCCCAGGGTCAGGCTGAACAGGAACTTGGCGGTCATGATCCGCCACACCGGCTGGGGGGATGTGAACTGGCGGCGCAGCATGCCGCTGTTCTGTTCCTCGAATAGGTCGGTCACCGAACGGACGGCCACGAAGAGCAGCGCCATGACCGAGGTCATCAGCAGCACGTAACCGAAGATGCCCTTGGCGCTCAGCCTGCCGTCGTCCTCGTCGGTCGCCTCCTTGGCGCTGCCGATGCCCACCACCGGCGGAAACAGGATGCCGTCCGCCGCCGCCATGCGTTCGGTGACCGCTCCGGCCAGGGCACCCACGCGGGCCGCAGGCGGAATTTTCCCGCCTTCGATCATTCCCCGCAATTGACCCAGTTCGCCGCCCAGCAGACGCGAACCCTGATCCAGCCACGCGGCCACCAGTTCGGCGCCCTGAACCACGATTTCGGGTTTGATCCCCTCGGAAGGGTTGCGGACGATGCGCAGTTCGGCAGCCGTTCCATCCAGGATGGCAGCGGTGAAACCCACGGGGATGATGAGCAGGGCGCTGGCCTTGCCCATCTCCATGAGCTCCCGCCCCTCGGCCCCCACGATCGTGGCCTCCAGATAGCCTTCGCTCTGCGGCGAGGACAGGGCGCCGACCAGGGCCCGCGAGAGGAAGCCGTCCTCATCCCGGTTTTCCACCAGGATCGAGATGGTCGGGAATTCCGGTCCGTCGCCACCGCCGCCGATCACCGAGCCCAAAGCCAGGCTCATGAACAGGGGGAAGGCCACCATGACCAGGGTGGAAGCGGGGCGTGCGCGGCGCCGCAGCAGGTCCTTGCGGATCAACGGCCACATGGCGGGCAACTTTCACAGCTAAGGGTGGGCGCCATCAATCGCGCAACTCCCGGCCGGTGAGCCGCAGGAAGAGGTCTTCCAGGTTGGGCTCCTTGATGCTGATGTCATCGAAGGTCAGGCCGGCCTGGAACAATCCCTCCAGGGCGTGGCTCACGCCGGGGCCGTCGCGCCCGACCAGGAGCATGCCGCGCCCGTCGGCGATCTCCACCGGCTGCAGGCCGGAGACGCCGGACGCCGCGGTTGTCAGGTCCGCCGCCCCGAACCCGCCCTGGACCGTCAACAGGCTGCCCTCGCCCAGCTGGGCCTTCAACTCGTCCACCGAACCCTCGGCCAGGATGCACCCGTTGTCGATGATGGCCAGCCGGTCACACAGATCCTCGGCCTCTTCCAGGTAGTGGGTGGTGTAGAGCACCGTGCGGCCTTTGGCCACGATCTGTTTCACGATCTCGAGGATCTTGTGGCGGGCCTGCGGGTCGATGCCCACGGTGGGTTCGTCCAGCAGGATCAACTGGGGGTCGTGGACCAGACCCATGGCCAGATTCAGGCGACGCTTCATGCCCCCGGAGAAGTTCTTCACCGGCTCGCTCGCGCGCTCGTCCAGGCCGACCTGGTCCAGCAGCTCGGCGACGCGATCCTTCATCTCTTTGCCGCGCAGATCGAAGATGCCGCCCCAGAACTCCAGGTTCGCGCGGGCGCTCAGTTCCTCGTAGAGCGCCACTTCCTGCGGCACCACACCCATGCGCCTCTTCACGGCGCGAGGGTCGTCGGCCACGCTCAGACCCTGGACCAGGACCTCGCCCTCGGTGGGTTTGAGCAGCCCGCAGATCATGCTGATGGTGGTGGTCTTGCCGGCCCCGTTGGGGCCCAGGAAGCCGTAGATCTCGCCCTCGCCGACGGCAAACGAGATCCCGTCCACGGCGACCAGGTCGCCGAAGACCTTGCGCAGGTCGCGCACTTCGAGCACAGGAGTCATGGGTGCCTCATGTTTCGGGCCGATGGTCAAAAATCAGGAGTGGCTCATCCCCCCCGCATCCTACAGGGAGGAATCAGGCAGGACAACGGAAGATCCTACGCAACGAGGGGCGGGTTGTTGCCCGCGGGAGATCAATTGGCCGTGCCCGTCATTCCACCAGGACCATCCGACCGGGGCGGATCTGGCCGACCCCCTCGAGCCGGTAGAAATAGCCTCCCGATGCGGCCCGGCTGCCGGTCCGATCGCGGCCGTCCCAGGCCACGCGGTGCTCCCCTGGCCCCAGGGAGGTCCCCGACAGCAGCGTCTGCACCAGGCGGCCCCGGGTATCAAAAACCGCCAGGCGAACCGGGAAGCCTGGCGGCCGGAGGCGTTGAGGATGATCTCCGACGGCACCTGACAAGCGGCGTTGTGATACACCCACTTCGTGCCCGGCTCGTGCTGCATGGGCAGACCGATGGCGTAGTCGTTCTGGTTACGGCTGACCACGAGCAGGGGGTCGGTCAGCAGCCCGTACTCCAGGCCGGAGTCCATGCTCAGCAGGTGGCCGATGGTGACGGCGCCGTGCTGGGGGTCATCCCACTGGGGAATGAAATCGGCCACGGCCTGGTCCGTCCCGGTGATCACCCCGTCGTCCATGAGCATTCCCAGCAGGGAACTGGTAAAGCTCTTGGAGACCGAGTAGGCCTGTTGGCGTGTTGATGCGTCCCATCCCGGCCCGTAATGTTCTCCCACCAGGTACGCGTTGCGGAACACGGCCACCGAGCGAGCGCCGTGGGCAAAAGCATAGCGGAAGGCCGCCGTCAGGGTCGTGGTGCTCATGCCCTGGTCTTCCGGCGTGCTCGTGGTCCAGCCGTCAGTGGGCCAGGGAGCCATGGCCTTGGGAGATGCCGCAGCGGGGCGCATCGATGCCGCGCGAGCGAGGATATCGGAGGGGACGGTCGCCGGCAGGCGGTAGTTCACTTCCGCCGCAGCGCGCAGCACTTCGGAGTCGAGGGGAACCGGCGTGCCGATTGCCTCGCCACCTGCACCCACGATTACCCGAACAAAAGCCAGGATCTTCCAACGGGACATGGTCCAACTCCCCCCTGAGATCAGTCGACATTGACTCATCAATGGTCATGACACCACAAATGGAGGATCAGATCAGCGGCGTGATTTGCGCGGAGGAGAGCCGAACAGGCGCTTCCCCGTCAGTTCGGCGTAGGGAGCCAGTTCTGCAGGAGTCCAGGACTTGATGATGTGGTGACGCAACCGCACCCCTTCGCGCTGCTTGTCGTGCATCACGCGGGCGCACTCGTAGGGCCGCACCGGATAGATGGTGCACTGGCCGCGGTCGAAGAAGACGCAACGACCCGGCACCGCGACCTCTTCCAAGGTCCACACGCTGCCGGGTTTCTTGCCGTCGCGCAGCTTGTGGGGCATGACGCCGTGGCGCTGGGTGCCGTCGGGCATGGCGGTCACCGAGACGGCCAGGTACTTCGCGAAGAGGGTCGGGACATCGAGATTCAGGTGGTTGGCCACCGCGCGCACGCCCCCGGGCATGAACCAGCCCGGCGAGTTCTGGCACGCCGCGCGGCAGTCCTTGCAGTCACAGCTGGTGACCGGGAAGGGCGCAGAGCGGTAGCGGGGATTACCGGGGTGGGTCATGAAAGCATCCTGAAGGGCGTGGCAACGGGGTTTGGTACCGGCAATCTAACAACAGCCCGGGCCCGCGTCCTCGTATTTATTTGAATCACTGTTGCAAATAGCACCAGCCTGCATCATGTTCCCCACATGAAAAGTCTCGATGTCCGCCAAACCCTTCACGCGGCCAACCTCCGCGCCACCACCGCCCGCATGGTGGTGCTGGAATTGGTGCGCTCGGCCCGTAAGCCATTGAGCCACGGTGAGATCGCGGAATTGTTGCGCGACGGGCCCTGGAACCGCGCCACCCTGTACCGCAACCTCATCGACCTGGAGCGCGCAGGGCTTGTGCGGCGCACGCAACTGGGCGAACCGGTATGGCGTTTCGAGGACGCGGCCAAGGAACACGGCGTCCGCTCCCATCCCCATTTCCTGTGCAGCTCATGCGGGAAGATGGTCTGCCTGCCGCAGTTGGATACGGGCCCCGAAGGGGCCGACGGTTGCCGTCGGGCCGTGCGACAAGGCAATTTTGAGGTCCAGGTACGGGGGCGCTGCGACGCCTGCAGCTCCGGGGAGGGTATGGCGTGAAGAGAGTGATTCTGGCCGCCGCGGTTGTTTTCCTCGTCGGTTGCGCACCGGGCAAGACCCCCGGCGGGGCCTCAGGACCGGCCATCGCCGTGAGCATCGCCCCCTTGGCCGCCATGGCCTCGGCCCTGCTGGGTAATCCCGGCGAAGTGGCCACCGTGATCCTGCCCGGCGAATCCCCCGCCACCTTCGATCCCGGGCCCCGACGCATGGCCCGGCTCCAGGACGCCCGCCTTTTTTTCGCGTGCGGCGTGCCCATGGAGAACCAGCTCCTGCCGCGCCTGCGCCAGGGGCACCCCATGCTGGAGATCGTCGACGTGACCACCGGTTTGCCGCGGGCGACGTTCGCCGGGCACGACGATCACGAGCACGGCGATTCCGATCCCCACCTGTGGCTTGATCCCCGGTTGATGCGGAACCAGGTGCGCGTCATGGCCGGCGACCTGGCCGATATGTTTCCGGAGCGGGCCACTCCGATCCTGGCCCGGGCCGACAGCTTGGAGGCCGTCCTGATGGACCTGGACCGGCGGCTGAAGGATGAACTGGCACCCGTCCGTGGCCGCGACATGTTCGTCTTCCATCCCGCCTTCGGGTACCTCGCCCAGGCCTACGGCCTGCGGCAGGTCGCCATCGAGCAAGGCGGGCTGGACCCCTCGCCCCGCCATCTGGCCCGGGTGCTGGAGGGCATCAAGGCCCAGGGCGCCCGGACTGTCTTCGCCCAGCCGCAGTTTTCCCTGGGTTCGGCGCACGCGGTGGCGCGGGAGGCCGGTATCCGCCTGGTGGTTCTCGACCCCCTGGCCCCCGATTACGTCGCCAACATGACCGCCATGGCCCACGCCATCCGGGAGGGACTCGATGAATCCGACTGAACCCACCCAGCCCGTGGTGGAGATCCGGGACCTCCACTTCGCCTACCGCGACCAGCCGGTATTCACCGGGTCCGATGCCGTGATCCGCGACGGCAGCTTCGTGTCCATCGTGGGCCCCAACGGCGGCGGCAAGACCACGCTGTTGCGACTCATCCTCGGTTTGATCACCCCCGACCGGGGCACCGTGCGCCTCTTCGGCGGACGTCCCGACCGCATGCGACACCGCGTGGGCTACATGCCCCAGCACGCCCACGTGGACCCCCGCTTTCCGGTTACGGTCATGGATGTGGCCCTGATGGGGCGCCTCGACCGCGGGCGACCCGCCGGCCCGTTCCGTCGTGCCGAGCGGGAGATCGCGCGGGCGGCCCTGAATGAAACCGAGACCGCCGGGCTGGGCGACCGGCCCTTCAGCTCCTTGAGCGGGGGGCAGCGCCAGCGCGTGCTCATCGCCCGCGCCCTGGCTTGCCGGCCGGACCTGTTGCTGCTCGACGAGCCCACCGCCAGCCTGGACCCCACCGTGCAGGACGACCTGTTCAGCCTGCTGCACCGCCTCAACGCACGGATGACCGTGGTGCTGGTCTCCCATGACGTCAGCACCGTTTCGCGGCACGTCGACACCGTTCTGTGCGTCAGCCAGGGCATCGACGAGCATCCGGCCAGCGGACTTTCCGGGGCCCTGGCCGACCTCTTCCCCGGCGCCGCCGGACTGTCCCTGGTGCGACACGATCACCACCACGGGCACGGCCACCCCGGGGGTCGGCCATGAGCGACTTCGCTTCCGCGTTGGTCGAACACGCCTTCCTGCGCCAGGCCCTCCTGGCGGGTCTGCTGGCCAGCGTCGCCTGCGGCGTGGTGGGCACCTACGTGGTGGCCCGGAGAATCACGGTCATCGCCGGCAGCCTCGCCCATACCGTGCTGGGCGGCATGGGAGCGGCCTACTGGTTGCGCTCCGTGCATCACCTGGAATGGTTGCACCCCTTGCACGGTGCGGTCGTGGCGGCCCTGCTGGGTGCCGTCATCATCGGGTTGGTGCGCGCCCGCAGCCGCGAGCGCGAGGACACGGTGATTTCGGCCCTGTGGGCGGTGGGCATGGCCCTGGGAGTGTTCTTCCTCTTCCGGACCCCGGGCTACAAGGCCGACCTGATCACCTACCTGTTCGGCAACATCGTGATGGTGGATCCCACCGCCATGCGGCTCCTCGTGGGCCTGGACGTGCTGATCCTGCTGCTGGTCCTGGTCTATTACCAGCAACTGCTGGCGCTGTGTTTCGACGAGGAGTTCGCGCGCCTGCGGGGGGTCCGGACGGGCTGGCTGTACACGCTGCTGTTGGCTCTCATCGCCCTGACCATCGTGACGCTGGTCTACGTGGTGGGCATCGTGATGGTCATCGCCCTGGTGACCCTGCCGGCTTCCATCGCCGGGTTGTTCGTCCGGCGGCTGTGGCCGACCATGGTGCTGGCCGCCGTGCTCTGCGCCGTGTTCACCGTCACCGGATTGGGCATAAGCTACGGCGCCGACCTGCCGGCCGGCGCCACCATCGTCCTGTTGACCGGTTCGATCTACGCCGTGACCCACCTGGGCTTCGGCTGGCTCCGGCGGGGATCCTGATGCTCCGTCGACTCAGACCTCCTGAGGGGCCTTCGGCTTTGACCGTGCAATATATTTTGCCAGAGTCCGGCCCAGCGATGCCGAATTGATGGGCTTCGCCAGGTGATCGTCCATCCCCGACTCCAGGCTTCGCTGGCGATCCTGGGTGCGGGCGTGAGCGGTCAGGGCGATCAAGGGAACCTGGGGATTGCGGGCCGGGGAATCGTCGGCCCGGATCCTGCGGGCCGCTTCCAGCCCGTCCATCTCCGGCATCTGCACGTCGAGCAGCACGGCCGCATAATCCTTTTCCGCCACCGCAGCCAGAGCTTCCACGCCGTTCTCGACCACGTCCACGCGGTAACCCAGTTTCTCCAGCAGCAAGATCGCGACCCTCTGATTGATGGCGTTGTCCTCGGCCAGCAGGATCAAGGGCCGCTGCGCCGTTGCGGATTCGTCGTCCTCCCCGCATCCGATTCCAAGGGTCTCGACGCTCGGTACTCCGGCCGCGGGCGAATGCAGGCCGGCCAGGAGTTCCTCCAGGCGGTCATAGAGCGGAGGCACCGTCAGCCAACCCGACAAGCCCATTCCCTCCAGGCCGGCCTCATCCAGTTCCCAGCCATGGGGGCACAGCATGAAGATCCGGGTAGTCTGATCGCCCGCGATGTTGCGCATCTGCCGCGGGAGGTCGCCTTCCCCCGTCGCCGCATCATCCAGAAAGACGATTTGGAACGGCCTGTCTTCGGCGGCGGATTTGGCGAACACGCCCAGCGCGGTTTCCGGAGCTACGGTGCGGGCGTGGTATCCGAGACCCGCCAGTATGCGCCGCATGGTTTCCTGGGCCTTGGGCTGGGAATGTACCACCAGGATGCGCTCGGGTTGCACGTGGGCAATCTTGGGTTGGCTCATTTCCAGCGAGACGTGGACGTGGAAGGTTGTGCCCCGGCCCTCGGCGCTTTCCACCTGGACCTCACCGCCCATCAGGCTGGTCAATTGCTTGACGATGGCCAGACCCAGTCCCGTGCCGCCGAACTTGCGGGTGATCGAGGTGTCCACCTGGGTGAAGGATTCAAACACCTGATCCAAGCGATCCGGTGGAATGCCGACCCCGGTGTCCCGAACCTCGAAGTGGAGGTCGGCCCTGCCGTCACGGATTTGCGGGCAACTCACCTTCACCTGGACATCGCCCCGGTGGGTGAACTTCACCGCGTTGTTGGCCAGATTGACCAGGACCTGGGTCAGGCGCCCGGGGTCCCCCACCAGATAACGCGGCACGTGTTCGTCCAGCTCGCTGCTGAAGGACAAGCCCTTCGTCTGGGCCTTGCAGCCCAGGGTCTCGGTTACCCGATCCAGGACCGAGACGAGATCGAACTCGATCTCCTCCAGGTTCAATTTTCCCGCCTCCACCTTGGAGAAGTCCAGGATGTCGTTGATGATGGCCAGCAGGTTGGTGGCGCTGGTGTGGACGGCGTCCGCATATTCCTTCTGTTTCCTGCTCAGGTCGGTATCGAGCAGGATCGCGGTCATGCCCAGTACACCGTTCATGGGCGTGCGGATCTCGTGGCTCATGTTGGCCAGGAATTCGCTCTTGGCCTTGGTAGCCGCCACCGCCTTGTTGCGCGCCTCGCGCAACTCCTCTTCGATCTGCTTGCGGACGTTGATCTCCTGCTGCAGGGCCTGGTTGGCGAAGGTCAGGTCGGAAGTGCGTTCGTTGACCCGCTGCTCCAGGAGCTTGTTCTTCACGTCCAGCAGGCGCATCCGGTAGCGGTGCGCGCCGTAGACCGTGACCACGACGAACAGGACCATCCCGCCGATGAACCACGCGGTCCGGTAGAAGGGGGGCTTGACGTGCAGGGTCACGGCCCGGCCGTGGTTGTTCCAGATCCCGTCGTTGTTGGACCCCTTGATGCGGAAGGTGTAATCGCCCGGCGGCAGGTTGGTGTATGTCGCGTGGTTCCGCGTGCCCACCTCGTTCCAGCGGTCCTCGAAACCCTCGAGGATGTAGGCGTAGTTGTTCTTCAGGGGCGAAGCGAAATGCAGGTCGGCGAACTCGAACGAGATGACATGATCCTTGTGTGTCAACTCGATATGATCGGTCTCGCTGACGGCCCGCTCGAGGACCGTGCGGCCGTCGGGCAGAGGGCCGATGGGCACCGGTTTGTTGAAGATCCGGAAATCCGTCAGAACGACCTGCGGTGCGATGGGATTGCTGCGGATGTGATCGGGATAGAATGCGTTGAAGCCCCGGATGCCCCCGAAGTACATGCGTCCGCTGCGACCGACATGGGAAGCGCCCATGTTGAATTCGTTGTTCTGGATCCCGTCGCGGTCGACGAAGGATTGGACCTCACCGGTGACGGGATTGAACCGGGCCAACCCGAAGTTCGTCGCCACCCAAAGGTTGCGGGCGTTGTCGGACTCGATGCGGTAGATGGTATTGTTGGGCAGCCCGTCCTTCATGCTGTAGCGACGGCAGGAACCGGTCACGGGGTCGAGCAGGTCCAACCCCGAGGACGTGCCCACCCAGATCCGGCCCTGGGGATCGGAGGTGATGGACAGGACGACGTTGCTGACCAGTGAGTTCCGGTCCGAATCGTCGTGGACGAAGTGGCGGAAACTTCCCGTGGCGACATCGAGGCAACAGACACCGCTACCCCACAAGCTCATCCAGATCCGGTTTCGGCCGTCCCCATGGAGCGCGCGCACGCTCCCGGAAGGGATACTGTCCGGATCCTCCGGGTCATGTTGGAAACGGGTGAACAGGCCCGTATCCGGATCGTAGCATTCCAGGTCGCTCATGGTGCCGATCCAAACGCGGCCTTGCTGGTCGCATACGATGGAGAACACCCTGTCGTCGCCGACCGACCGGGGGTCGTCGGGATCCGGCTCGAAGCGACGGTAGATCCCCGTTTCCGGGTCATACCGGTTGAGAGCTCCGTCGCGAGCCCCCAGCCAGATGCCGCCCTGGGAGTCCTCCCGGGCCTGGATGAAGGAATCGTAGCTGGGTTTGAGGGGGTCGTCGGGGTCGGCGAACACCTGGGTCATGGTGTTGCGTTCGAAGTCGAGGATGTTGATGCCCGACTCGGTGACAACCCACAGGTTGCCGCGCTTGTCCTCGCACATGGACCAGACGCAATCGTTGCTCAGGCTGAGCGGGTCCCCAGGCTTGTTGAAGAAGTGGTAGAACTGCTTGGCGCGGCTGTCCAGGCGGTTGGCCCCGTTGCTCGTTCCGATCCAGACCACTCCCGTGTGGTCCTCGCGAATGACGTACACCTCGTCGTCGCTCAGGCTGGTCGGATCCTGAGGATCGTTCCGGAATCCCCGCCATGCGCCGGACTTCAGATTGAGCTTGAATACGCCCTGGTGAGCCGACCCGATCCACAATTCCCCGCCGGGCATTTCCTGCAGGGCCACCACCGACAGGGACGACGGCCGGCCGGCAGCGTTCGCGGCCGGGCGGTAGTCGACGCGGAAGCTGCCCTGGTCGATGTGCGCCAAACCCGTGGCCGACCCGACCCAGATTCCGCCTCCCCTCCCAATGCTCAAGGCCTGCACCTCCCCGGCCGGCAATCCCGACTCCCCCGGTTGCCCGTCCGGCATATTCGTGAGCCAGTTCCTCATCTTGCCCGTGGCCGGGTCGAAGAGCGTCAACCCCTTGTCGGTCCCCACCCACACGCCGGTGGCGGAGTCGAACATCACGCTGGAAACGTGGTCGTCGGGAAGGCCGCCGGGTTGGATCGGGTCGTTCCGATATGGGGTCAGAACGCCGGTTCTCTTGTCGAAGCACAGCAAACCGTCGCCGTGGGTACCGATCCAGATGTTGCCGGACGAGTCGGCCGCGATGGCGCGCACGTCGTAGAACCTGCCGGGTGTCGAGGCCCAGGGGTCGTACCGGTACTGGGTGAAGGTTTCGGTTTCCCGATGAAAACAGTCGAACCCCCCGCCCTCGGTGCCCACCCACAGGTCTCCTTCGGGGTCCTCGGTGATGCACCAGACCGTGGAACTGCTCAGACTGTTGGGATTATCCGGGTCGGCCTTGAAGGAGATGATCCGCCTTCCATCATAGCGATTCAGCCCGTCCTGGGTACCCATCCAGATGAATCCGCGGCTGTCCTGGTAGACCGCCAGAATGGAGCTCTGGGATAACCCGTCCGCCAGCATGAGCCGCTGGAATTTCACCGGCAGCTCGGAAAATGCACTCGCCACGCAGGGCCAAAAAAGCACACAGAGGGCGATAACGCGGCAGAAAAACTCACGCGAACGAGAATGCATGACTATCTCCGGACAGGGTAAAGGCGGCATCCCCACAGGGAACCGCAATTTCCTTTCATCCGGTTATATCGTCGCCTTTCCCTGGAACTTAAACCTGATTGTCGAAATCTTGATTTTGGCACCGGTTCGCCTCAAACAGACCAAGGCCCCGGACCAGGTGGTCCGGGGCCTCGGGTGGAAGAAACACGATCTTCTATTTAACGAGCATCATGCGGCCCGTTCCGGTGAACTCTCCCGCCTGCAGGCGATAGAAATACACCCCGGTCGCCGCACCGCGGCCTGTGTCGTCCTGGCCATCCCAGATCACCGAACGCTGTCCGGCGGGCATGGTCTGGCCACCGACGAGGGTCCTCACCCTGCGGCCGGCCACATCGAAGACGTCCAGGTAGACTTTCGCGGCGCGCGGAAGGTCGAAGGAGATGTTCGTCAAGGGGTTGAACGGGTTGGGCGACGCGCCGCGCAGGGCGAATCCAGCCGGAAGGTCGGACGGGCGGTCTCCGTCTTCCCAGCCGCTCAGTTCCCAGTCGTCGACACGTCCGCCGGACTTGGCGACCGCCGATTTCTCGAAGGGGAACATGGCCTGGGCCGCTTCACCGTCGGCCGTGGAAATCGTCAGCCGGTAGGAGTAGATCCCCGCCGGAGCGTTGGCCGGGACGTTCTGGATCAGGTTCAGCCACACGTAGTTACCGGCAGCCAGGTTCAGGACGGGAGTGGTCCGCACCGGGTAGACCACGCCGTTGGGCAGAACGGCCTCGAAGGCGGCGGAAACCGTCACCGGGTGGTCGACCGCCAAGCCCACCTGGTAGACGAACTGACCGCCAGCGGGTGGGATCTGCACCGGAGGATTGAGCGGGGTCATGGCCAGATCCAGGCCGCTCCCGCCCCCATTCAGGCCCCAGATCTCCAGGTCGTCGATGTTCCAGCCGCAGTACTGGTAGCTGCCGTCGGTCGGGCCGATGGCCCAGGCCAGGTAGACCGACCCCTGGCCGTCGGCCTCGGCGCTGATGTCGTACGCGACCTGGGTCCATGCCGCGTCCTCGACCGTGGCTGTGTTCTGCCAGACGATGGAGTAGTTCACTCCGTCGTTGCTGACCGCGAAGGCCGCATGGTCGTACGAGGAGTTTTCGACCCCCAGCCAGCGCCAGAACTTCACCGTCACGGCACTCAACCGGGAGCAGTCGAAGGGACCGGAAACCATGTTGTACCGGCCCATGTTGGCGATGTAGTCACCGGCCAGGTTGAAACCGATGACGTTGGCGCCCGTGTGACCGCTGGTAGGATCGGGATTGCCGTGTTCGCCGCCGAGCCCCTGGGGAATGCCGTATTCCCAGCCGGTGTCCATGGTCCAGCCGGGATCGGTATCCATGTTGAAGCCGTACACCAGTTCGGGGATGCCCACCTGCAGGTTGACCGGACGGGTGGTGTCCCCGTCACCGTCGGTCAGATTCAGGAAGGTCACCGTTCCCACGTACCGGCCCAGCGACAGGGCTCCCGCCGCATCGTTGACGGCGATCATCACCGGAACCGAGCCGGCGGCGGGAATCGTCCCGGCTCCACCATTCACATCCAGCCAGGGCACATCGACGGTGACCTGGTAGGAAAGTTCGACATCGCTCTTGTTCTCGAGGTTGTAGATCCGCTGCGAAGGCGTGAAGGGTCCGCCCTCATCACCCGTGACGGTGAATGCTCCGGGTGGCGTCACCACCAGACCGGTGCGGCCCGGCACGAATGTGTCCAGCGAGGTCGCGCCGGTTCCGCTGGGGTCGAGATAGGCCGCCAGGAAGGGCCAGGAGCGGGAGAAGCGGCCGTACCAGTCGGAGGAGTTGTTGCCGCACGCGGCATACCCGCCGTGCAACTGCCCCACGATGTGATGGTTCTGATCGAACAGGGGCGACCCGGAGGAACCGGGCTCGGTGGTCCCCAGGTCCCAGTCCGTGATGCGGACGTGGGTCCCGTCCCCCGGTACGGTGTTGCCCAGATAGGACGTCGTGCTCGTGGGGTCGATTTCGAAACTGATGCTCTTCTCATCGGTGTTGGGATGATGGATGGCCACGGCCTGCACCGGATCGGCGCTGGTGTTGTCCCAGCCGGCCAGGCTCAACTCGTATGCCGGATTGAGGGGGTCGTCCAACTCGACCAGGGTGAAATCGGAAGTGGAATTGCCGGCCAGGTACGTCGAGCCGGTGGAGAACTGGCTCAGGCTGCCGCCGCCCTGCTGACCGCAGACGGGGCTCTGGAAATTCCAGTACACGACCAGGGAAGCCGCGTTGCCCGTGTTGATCCCGCAGTGGTTGGCCGTCATGAAGAACGGGGTCCCGTCGCCGGCCGTGTTGTTGACCAAAAATCCCGTGCAGAAGGTGCTGCCGCCGGTGGAGATCACACCCACCGAGGGGATCTCGTCGCGCCAATCGTCCCCTTCGGGACAAATCACGTCGACGTTGCAGGAGCCCGACTTGTCGCTGAGATCCTCACCGAAATAACGGTAGCCGCGATTGACGGCGGTCAGTTCCAGCGCGTAGTCATGACGCGCCTCATCCGGCAGGACCAACTCGATGACCACGTCGTCGCCGAGAACCACAGGGGTCCACAACTGGCCGTGATCCTCGTTGTCCCGATCCGTGAACACCCGCACTCCGCGGGCGTCGGCGGCCGAGCGGGCGCCGGCGGGATAGATCGTCAAACGGCCGTACTTGGGCATCCGAAAGGACGAGAACCCGAAGTTGAGGGACATCGCTCCCGGAGCCTGCACGCGATAACGCCACATGGCGAACGGACCGTCGAGGTCCTCCCACAGACCGCTGTTTTCCGGGCTGACCGAAACGGATGAGGGCAAGGCGAACCGGGGCGGCAGGCCCATGGCCTCCCGGTCGGAGTCCTCGGCCCGGGCGGCGGCGACATCCACGGGCTCGGCGGACAGGACCGGCAGGGTGGCGGCGTCCTGGACCGGTACGGCGTTGGCGACCGGACCTTCGATCGATTGCAGGTTGACGGCAGGCCGGGAAGCCAGGGCCGACGATCCGGCCAGCATCGCGAGAAGGCCGACCAACAGACCCATACGGAGCCACGAAAATTTCCTCGAAGACATGGATATCCCCCCATGCAAAATCAGGTGAAATGAGAATCGTATCGCGAGTCTACCGGATCGACCGGGCAAAATCCACCACACAATTTCATTATGTGGGATTTTTGTCGCTATGGTCGCCTCGATTTTGCCCTGGTTTCCCGCCAAACAAGGGCTATAGTTGCATTTTACCCCATTCCCGGAGGGATCCTCTTTTGCGTGGTTCATTTGCCTATGAAGGATTCACGACCGGCGAAGAGATCGCCCACGCCGTCACCCACGGCATCGGCGCTTTGGGGAGCCTGACGGGCCTGGTTGTGCTCCTGGTACGCGCCTCCCGCACCGGAGACGCGCGCCTGATCGTCGGAGTGGCCGTGTTCGGGACCTGCATGTTCCTGCTCTACACGGCCTCGACCCTGTACCACGCCCTGACCCCCGCACCCGCCAAACGGGTTTTCGAACTCATGGATCACGGGGCCATCTATCTCCTGATTGCCGGCACCTACACCCCATTTACCTTGAGTGTCCTGGGCGGGAGTTTGGGCTGGACCCTGTTCGGGATCAGCTGGGGATTGGCCGGGCTCGGTATCCTTTACGAGGTCGTCCTCAAGCGCCCGTCGAAGAAGCTCTCGCTGCTGTTCTACCTCCTGCTGGGATGGCTCATGGTGCTGGCCGTCAAGCCTCTGGTCGCGGCCTTGCCCACCCCGGCGCTGGCTCTGATCGGCGCAGGGGGTGTCGCCTACACCGGCGGCGCCGTTTTCTACGCCTGGCGGGGATTCCATTACCACCATGCGGTCTGGCATCTGCTGGTCCTGATCGGCACCCTGTGCCACTACCTGTGCGTGCTCTGGTACGTCGTTCCCGGAAGTTAGGCCATGTTCTTCCTCATCGGCTGGAACAAGCACAGCAGGGACCTGGGACCGGTGGGCGAACAGACCTGCGCCCACTGCCACAACACCACCCGCTGGCGACGCGTGGAACTGTCCAACCGGCTGACGCTGTTTTTCATCCCCATCCTGACCACCGGACGCAGCCGCTGGGACATCTGTCCCATCTGCCAACGGGGATTCGAAGTTCCTGCGGAATAGCTCGACCCACAAGCCCTCACACCCCAGGAGGCCGTCATGAAATCGCTGGCAACACTGCTCGTCGTCCTCGCCCTGCAAGCCCTTCCGGCGACCGCCCAGGTCTGCGACATCCGTCTGGATCCGGATGGCAACGGTTTCGTGGACCAGGACAGCCTGTTCACGGCCGTCTGTGACCTGCCGGCCCACTTCGCCCTGGGCGTGGTCAAGGCCGACGGCAGCTTGGCCCTGGCCGACCGGCACGAAGACCGCATCGTCTTCTTTTCCGAGCAGGGTGAACGAATCCGGGAACTGGAGTACCCCGCCTACGAGCCCTCGGCCCTGGCCTGGGACGGCACCCTGCTGGTGTCGGCGGACAGCGAAAACGGCAGGATCTATTTTCTCGACCCCAATAGCGGGGAATGTGTCCGCACCATCGAATCCCCCCTGACACCGGTGACGGGGCTGGCCTGTGACGATGAAGACCGGTTGTGGGTGAGCGCACGCGGCGCAGATGAACTGCAGCTCATCGATCCGCTTGACGGGACAACGCTGGCCTCGATCCCCGCTCCCTCGGCCAAACTCACGGCCCTGGCCTTCGACCCCCAGGGATACCTGTGGGCAGCCAACGGCGCACAGGACCGGATCTACCTGGTGGATATCCGCACCGGTTACACCATTTTCTCCCTGGCGGCCCCGGGACCGGTGGTCAGCGGCCTGTGGCTGGACGGCGAGGTGCTCCTGGCGACCGACTACCAGACCGACCGGCTCTATCGCTGCAACGTGTACGAGTTGACCGGAAAATGCGTGCGGTCGGATGCGCGGCGGGGGCAGGCCACCCTCTACAGCGAGGTCCAAAACCTCGGCCCGGGCGAAATCACCGGCGGCACCATGGTGTTGGCCGTACCGACAGGCGGCCCCAACCAGGAACTCGATACGGTCACCATGACCAGGGGGGCGAAACGCCACACCGACCAGTGGGACCAGGAAGTCGCCGCGTACGAATTGGGACGCCTGGGGCCGGGCGAAAAGAAGTCCGTCCAGTTGACGGGAACCGGAACCTTCCACCGCATCTCATACAAGATCTTCCCGCATCTGGTGGGGGGCCTGACCGAGATCCCCACAGACATCTCCGACAAGTACCTGGGCGATGCCGACAAGTACCGGGTCCAGGGGGAATTCATCCAGCAGAAGGTAGCCGAGGTGGTCGGCGACGAGACCAACCCCTACTTCAAGGCCCGCAAGCTGTACGAATTCCTCATCGGGCGTATCAACTACCAGATGGTCGGCGGCTGGGACATCGCACCGACCGTCATCGAGCGCGGCACCGGCTCGTGTTCCGAGTACACCTTTTCCATCGTCTCGCTTTGCCGGGCCGCCGGAATCCCCGCCCGCTATGTCGGGGCCATGGTGCTGAGGGGGGAGGACGCCTCCATCGACACGGCCTACCACCGCTGGGCCGAAGTCTTCCTGCCGCGCATCGGCTGGGTGCCGGTGGACGTCAATGCCGGCGACCGGGAATGGCAGGGAGATCGCTGCTTCTCTTTCGGCGGTATCGCCAACCGCTTCCTGGTCACCACCCGCGGCGGCGGCGATTCCCGGTGGTTGAACTGGGGCTACAACGTGGAAACCCTTTACCGGACAAAGGGTAAGGCCAACGTGCGCACCGAGGGATTCGCGGAATGGGACGTGGTTCGGCCCTGACCCATTTCGGACGATTTTTCGGGACCGACATGACAAAGAAAAAAACTTTGTCCCAAATGCCCTGTTTTTGATATCATGGCACGGTCGTAAGGTGTATCGGCACCCGTGAAAGACAACCATACCGGGGGAATTTTTCAGGCAAGCCCCTTGGTCTTGAGTTGCGCAGTTGTTTCGCGCTCCGGACCATTCTTGGCCCCTCAGCAAACTCCCGGTCGAACCTTGGAGTGGATCATCCGCAATGCTCCGCAGGTTTCTCGCCAACCTATCCTGCGTCGTGCAACCTGCTACGGTTGTGGTCGTCCTGCTGTGCGGACCGGCCATCGCACATGGGTCAGGCCAAAATGCCATGCCCGAGGTGTGGCCCCAGAGCTGCCTCATCGAAAGTGCCGACCCCTTCCTGCTGCAGCCGGCCGGCCCCGAAGCCCTGGGCATGCCCGTACCCGACGCCCGGCAGGATCTCTTCGACGTCCTCCACTACGGGCTGATATTGGAAGTCGTCCCCGCCGACACGCTGATCGCCGGTATAGTGACGATCGACTTCACCGCCCGGGACCAACCCGTCACGCAGATCGTTCTGGACCTGAAGGACCGCATGACCTGCTTTAGCGTGACCATGACATCTCCCCTGCAGTCAGCCTTGACCTTTGTCCATTCGAGCGACCTGCTCGTCATCGATCTGCCCGAACCTCTGGGGCCGGGGGAGCCGGGAACCATCGCCGTGGCCTTTCTGGGTCATCCCGAACCTGAAGGTCTGTTTGGCTTCCGTATCGACTCCACGCCGGCCGGAGACCTTGTCCTGGCCACCGTCAGCGAGCCGTGGAGCGCGCGGTCATGGTGGCCGTGCAAGGACGACCTCACCGACAAGGCAACCTTCAGCGTTGATATCCGCGTTCCCGAAGGAATGACCGCCGTCTCCATCGGGAATCTGGTCGCCCAAAGCGACAACACCTTCTCCTGGGTGGAGACCGAGCCCATCCCCACCTACCTGTTCAGCCTGACCGTCTCCAACTTCGCCGAACTGGTCGACGACTACCAGGGAACGGCCGGGGATTTCCCGCTGCATCATTACCTCTTTCCTGCCGATGCGGCGGCCGCCGAACTCGATCTCGCCGTCCTGCCGGACATGCTGGACTTCTGCGGCGGCCTGTTCGGGCCCTATCCCTTCACCGGGCAGCAATTCGGCATGACCGAATGCGTGTGGGACGAGGCCATGGAACACCCCACCGCCGTGACCTGGGGTGACGTGTTGGTCACCGGGGACGGACAATTCGAAACCATCGTGATGCACGAGCTGGCCCACATGTGGTTCGGGGACCTGGTCACGCCGACGGATTGGACCCAGGTCTGGCTCAACGAGGGGTTCGCGACCTACTGCGAGGCCCTGTGGGCCGAGCACCAATGGGGCCAGGCGGGTTTGCGCAGCTTCATGGGCGCCCACAACTGGGGCTTCGGGTACGGCTGGGACACCCTGGTGAAGAACGCGGCGATTTCCGACCCCACCTACTACTTCAACCCCATCCCCTACAACAAGGGCGCCTGGGTCCTGCACATGCTGCGCCGCTGGGTCGGTGACGCCGACTTCTTCACGATCCTGCGCAACTACCTCGAGGATCCGACTCTGCGCTTTGCCAACGCTTCCTCATCCGATTTCCAGCAACACTGCGAAGCCGTTTCGGGGCAGGATCTGGAGTGGTTCTTCCACCAGTGGCTGTACCGGAACAACCATCCCGTTTTTCGCATGGGTTGGTCGGAGGTTTGGCAGGACGGGCAGGATCAGGTGACCATTCGCCTGGAGCAGGTCCAGGATCCCGATCCCCTCGACGGCAACGCCCCGTACAAGGTTCAGGCGGACATCCGGCTGCGCGGCGCCGGTCTGGACACCATGGTGACGGTGGCCAATGATCAGGCCGATCAGATGTACACCTTCACCATGCCCGCCGTGGTCACGAGCGTGGACTTCGACCCGGATCTTTGGCTGCTGCACAAGATGGACGGCAGCCCCTATGTGGCCGGCACCCCCTCGGCGCCCCAGCCGGTCCGCCTGTTGGCGGCCTACCCGAATCCCTTCAACCCGCGTTGCAACATCCTCTGGGAGGCCGACGGCCCGACGCTCGACGTCGTGGAGATCTTCGACGTCGCAGGGCGGCGTATCCTGAAGAGGCTGCAGTCCACGGCCGGTCCGGGGCCGCGGGACTTCCTGTGGGACGGCAATGACGGCGCCGGCAAACCCCGCCCGTCGGGCACCTACCTCTACCGCATCACCAGCAGCGGCCGCGACGCCGAGGGCTCCTCCGGCACCTGGCTGCTGCGGGGCAAGATCCAGCTCGTGCGCTGATACTTCGGATTATTTGACCAGAACGAGACGCCCCGCCGCCACGAGTCGGCCGTCGGCCATGACCCGGAAGGGATAGATCGCCGACGGCAGGCGTCGCCCCTGCGCATCGACGGCGTTCCAGGTCGTTGCAAGGCGCCCCGCAGAGGAACGGAGCGGAGGCGAGCGCCACACACGGCGGCCTTGCAGGTCGAAAATTTCCACCTGCGCTTCGGTGTCGACGGGGAGGTCCAGCCTGATCACCGTGCCGCCGTTGAACGGGTTGGGCGCAGCCCGGGCGCGCAAGGGAGCGACCACCGGCCCCACCGCCGAAGGCCCGTCCATCTCACGGATCCTGTCCACGGCGATCCAACCGGACGCGGTGGTGTCCTCGTCCACGATGCGCAGACGAACCGATCGCCCCAGGAACGGCTCCACGTTCCACATCCGCTCCTGCAGCGGGTGACTCGCATAAGGCACCAGGCGATCCAACTCGATTGCGGTATCGGCATCCTCGAGGGAGATGTGGGTCGCCGCGCCGGTGCGGCCGCATATGGTCATCACCCCCAGGTAGCTGCGGTTCAGGACGAAGGGACGCGAGAGCAGCGACCCCACCGCATCGACCGCCTGGGTCGTCCCCGGAGATCCGATCCGGGTCAAAGGACCGCCGTAGTTCTCGCGGCTGCTGAACCAGCCGTGTCCCTCGGGCTGCTGGGCGAAATCTCCCCGCAGCACCGGGTTGTCGGCAAATGTGGGGACCGTGACGGTCGCCACACCGGTGCGCGTCGGCCAGTCGGCCAGGTAGTCGGCGACCGAGACCACCGGAGTCATGCCGCCGTCGTCGAAGCGCACGCTGTCGAACTTCACGGTGATGAACCAGGAATCGTCGCGGGGATCCTGGTCCTTGGCCAGACGCGCGAAAACATCCGGGCCGCCGGGGGAACCGAAGTGTTCGACCTCGGGCGCCCAGCCGGCATCGACGATGTCCCGCTGGGCCATGGTCCATCCCGAGGGGTCGGCGGCCACCATGTGGCTGACCGGAACGTGGGTGATGTTGGGATCCTGCTCGGTGAAGAACAGGTGATGCCAGCCCGCGCGCACCACGTACTGGGGACTCTCCAGGTCGTAGGTCGGGACGGGGCCGTCGTGGGTGTACAAGGCCCCGGCATCCTGCCAGTTCACCAGATCCGTGGACACGGCACGGTGGATGATGGCCCGGCGGTATCCCGGATATCCGCCCAGACGCAGGGCCGCGGTGGACAGCATGTTCCACTGGGCGCCGTCGTGATAGAGGAAGGGATCGCGGAACGAGCTCCAGGCCTGGGAAGGCGACCAGCTGTAGACAAGACTGTCGGGCTCGAAGACCGGGTTGGCGGCGCTCTTGGTCCAGGATTCCAGGTCATCGGACCAGGCCAGGCAGGCGCGCTGCACCATCTTCGCCCCTACCCCCGTGTAGAGCATGGCCCAGCGCGAACTCTGGGTGTCGTAAACCACATCGGGAGCCCACATGGCCTCGGCATCCCACCAATCGGGTCCGGCGGTGAGCACGGGTCCCTGGATGTTCCAATGCCGCAGGTCGGCAGAAACCGCGTGCCAGATCGTGTCGGCGGCGGCCGGATTCAGGGTCTGCTGGGGAAAGGAGTGGTAGAAGGCGTGGTAGAAACCCTGGTCTTCGATCAGACAGAAATCCCACACCTGGCGCCCCGGATGGACGAGGTAAGGCGTCTCGAAATCGAATTCCACCTGGGCGAGACCAATCGTCGTCATCGGCAGGAGCAGAAGGAAAAGCCAAGATGCGGTGCGCCATCGGTTGCTCATGACTTACCTGCTCCACACGAGGCGTGCGGCGGCGACCGCAGCGCGCGATCGGGCCTGCGCTAGGTACACACCGCCGGCTGCCCGACGTCCCTGATCGTCGCGGCCGTCCCAGGTGAATTCATGTCTACCCGCAGCCAGCAGTTCGGCCGTGCCCAGGGTGCGCACCAGGCGCCCCCGGACATCGAACAATCGGATTTCGAGAGGCCCCTCCCGCGACATGTCCGCGGCGATGGAGATCTCGCCGGTTTGGCGACGATAGGCGGAAAGAGTCAACCCCGCGTGACCGGCGCTCCCGGAAAACGGCACATCCGAAACGGCGGTCAGAACCTCCACCGGGCCGGCCGTGTGCCGAACGGTGGCCACATGCGTGACGGCTTCCCAGTACCAGCCGATCGAATCGGTGGGAGGGGAAACCAGTTCCGGCAAAACCGTTCCCGCCGCCTGCAGCGAAGCGGGTTTGGTGGGCAACTTCACCCCGACCAGCCCCGCACCCGACGCGGTGGCCCAGCGCGCGGCGATCCCCGAGCCCGGATACTCCACCAGCGACAAGGGTTCGTTCGACGCCAAGATGTGAGTCCGGTCGGCGGGAGCGAGGTCCGGTTCCAGGCCCATGATTTCCAGGTAGTATTTGACGGTGTTGAAGTTCTGTTCGTACCAGTTGTCCACGCTGAAATGAAAGAGCAAATCCTTGATGGTGGTGAACATGCGCCCGTCCGCCCCAAGGCCCCGATCGTTCTGACCGTGGGAGCAGACCGCAGCCATGGCCAAGGCCGTCGACCGCATGGTCGAGTCGCGCCGGGCGTCACCGGCAAGGGCCTGGTCCAGCAACAGGGCGGTTCGCGCACACTGCAGGCTCGAAGCGTAGGTGGCCTCCGGCCAGCCGGCCCACTCCAGGGTCACCGGCTCGTACGGGGCGGTGACCGCGCCCGCTCCCTGGACCAGATAGCGGGCCCCCACCGAATCCAGGATAGCGATGGCCGTATCCTGCCAACCGGCCGGTCGACGCCCAACCAGCTCCACGATCATCTCGTGCGCCGAGTAGTGATCTTGGAAGCCCGTCTGCATGGCCGGTGACTGATCCTCGTAGAACGCCTCCCAGCGCATGTAATCCGCCGCGGCCGGATTGCAGGGGTTGGCCAACAGCCACGCCCAGGCCCGGTCCCTCGCCAGGGCGTAGCCGGGATCGCCGGTCCTCTGCGTCATGGCATCCAGAAAGCGCACGGCCGGCTGCAGATGGCTGGTGTAATCCTGGGTCACCGTGCCGTCGGCGGGAACGGCTCGGAACGGCCAGCGCCCGTCGTCGACGGGGCCGCCGGACATCTGCGTGGCCAGCAGGGTGGCGGCGATCTCCTGTGCGGCGGTCCAGTAGGACGCATCGCCGGTGATGTCGTACAGCCGCAACAGGCGCAGCCCGAACATGGGCGCCTTGTCCGTCATGTTGGCGGCGCCGTCCCAACCGCCGCCCATGACGCCGTCGGTTTGCGTACTGAAGGGGAAGTTGCCGTAGAGGTCGCCGGCGGGGGTGCGGTGCTCCAGCATCCAGTCGGCGAATTGCCGAGCGCGGGCCAATCCTGCGGGGTCACCGCTCCAGCGTCGCCAGTCCAGGAAGGCGTCGATGGCCACGCAAGCGGTGTAGGCCGGATAACTGACCGCCGCGTAACCGGGGTAACCGGTGGTGCTGCTCCACAACCCGTTCCCGTCCCGCACGGCGTAGTGGTAGAAGTAGGGCGGCACCGGGTAGCCCCCGGGGTCGTTGTCGTTGGTGCGGATGCCGTCGATGCCCACATCCGACTGCAGGAAGGTCATCACCTCCGACACCAGGGTGCCGTAGGACTTGGCAGGCGGAACTTCAGCCAACGCCTGCAGGGGGACGAGGACCAGGAAAATGACGGCAAGCCGTCGGACTGCGGAACTCAGAGTCGGCAAGGAGGGGACTCACAGGGCTGAAACCGATCTGTCGTGACTAGTTATCATATTATAACATAATCTCTCTCCAAGTGCCGAACGAATCCCCATTTCGATCTGGTCGGGTGTCTTGCTTCGATGACCAACCAATTCCCTAGGTTTTTAGGACAAATTTGGTACATTTTCCTTTCCCCCCGCGGGGTCGCTGTTTAGCTTTCCACCCGGAGGGAATAATCGGAAAGAAGGTATCGCGTGCGACCGGGCGCGGCAGCGGGCAATTTGTTGCGAAATATCATGGTATTCTACCGCGAAGGTTTTCGCGGCATGACCCTGGGCCGTTCCCTATGGCTGGTCGTCGCCATCAAGATCCTCGTCATTTTCGGGTTGCTCAAGATCTTCTTCTTCCCTGACTTTCTCGAATCCGGGTTTTCCACCGATCGGCAACGCGCCGATTTCGTGCTGGAGCAGCTCACCCCACCCATCCCTGAGCCCACCACCGGAAGCGAATCGCCATGATCGAGAATCTCGATCCCACCATGGTCGACTGGGCCCGGGCACAATTCGCCCTGACGGCCATGTACCACTGGATCTTCGTGCCCCTGACCCTCGGCCTCACCTGGTTCATCGCCTACTGCCACACCATCTCCTACCGGACCGGCAACGAGGAGTGGAAGAGGCTGACCCGATTCTGGATGCGTCTCTTCGCCGTGAACTTCGCCGTGGGCGTGGCCACCGGCATCATCCTGGAGTTCGAGTTCGGCACCAACTGGTCCAACTATTCCTGGATGGTGGGAGACATCTTCGGCGCGCCCCTCGCCATCGAGGGACTGTTCGCCTTCTTCCTCGAATCCACCTTCTTTGCCGTGATGTTCTTCGGCTGGGACCGTGTCTCGCGGAGGTTCCACCTGGTCTCCACGTGGATGGTGGCCCTCGGCTCCAACTTGTCGGCCGTCTGGATCCTGGTCGCCAACGCGTGGATGCAGCACCCGGCGGGTCAGGAGTTCAACCCCGACACCGCCCGGTTCGAAATGAACTCTTTCCGGGATATCGTGTTCTCCCCGGTCGCGGTGGCCAAATTCACCCACACCGCGAGTTCCTCCATGGTGCTGTCGGCCTTCTTCGTGATCTCGGTCTCCTCGTGGTATCTCCTGAAGGGTCGGCACCGGACCATGGCCCGGCGTTCCATCGTCCTGGCCTCGGTGTTCTGTCTGCTTTCCTCCTTGTTCGTGATCTTCACGGGCGACCAGTCCGCCTACGCCGTAGCCCAGAAACAGCCCATGAAACTGGCTGCCTGCGAGGGTCTGTTGCGCGGACAGACGGGGGCCGACCTCATCGCCATCGGGGTGGTGAAGGACGACCACGACATCAGAGACGACAAGCAGGTCACACGGCTCAATATCGGCATTCCCGAACTCCTGTCCTACCTCGCCAACCGCAACTTCAAGTCCTTCGTGCCGGGTGTCCGCGACATGGTGTACGGCAACCCCGAACAGAACCTCCTGGGCGCCAAGCAGAAGATGGTCAAGGGGCGGACGGCCCTGGCCGCCCTCGCCGCATACAGGTCCGACCGGCAGGCCGGGGACGAGGCGGGGGCCGCGGCCGCCCGGGACACCTTGAGGGCCAACCAGGACTACATCGGCTATGGCTACCTGGAAAAACCGGAGGACGCCGTTCCCCCCATCGCCCTGTCGTTCTACTCGTTCCACTTCATGGTCATCCTGGGCACCCTGTTCCCGGTTGTGTCCGTGCTGTTCCTGCTCGTCGCCTGGCGGAACACGTTCGAGAAGCACCGCGGGCTGCTGCGGGTGGGGACGATCCTGCTCATCCCCGGAATGATCGCCCACTGGCTCGGCTGGATCGTTGCCGAAGTCGGACGGCAGCCGTGGGCCATCCAGGACCTGCTGCCGGTGAACGTGGCGGCCACCCGCCTGTCCAGCGGTTCGGTCCGGGCCACGTTCTTTCTGTTCCTGTTCCTGTTCACGGTGCTGCTGATCGCGGAAGTCGGGATCATGCTCAAGCAGATCTCCATCGGACCGGAGGAGGGATGACATGATCGGCTCGCTGGAATACTCGACCCTGCAGGGACTGTGGTGGCTGCTTTGTTCGATCGTCGGTGCCCTGTTCCTGTGTCTGAATTTCGTCCAGGGCGGCCAGAGCCTGTTGTGGACCGTACCGCGGACGGCCGAGGAGAAGTCCCTTTTCGTCAACTCCCTGGGGTTGAAATGGGAGCTGACCTTCACCACCCTGGTGACGTTCGGCGGGGCGTTATTCGCGGCTTTTCCCCTCTTCTACGCCACCTCGTTCGGCGGAGCCTACTGGATGTGGATCCTCATCCTGTTCACCTTCATCCTGCAGGCCGTCAGCTACGAATTCCGCAACAAGCCCCGCAACCTGCTGGGCGGACGGACCTACGAGCTGTTTATGCTGATCAACGGCACCCTGGGGGTCCTGCTCATCGGGACGGTGGTCGGGACCTTCTTCACCGGATCCGAGTTCACCCTCGACCAGTACAACGTGGTGGCCTGGGTCTCGCCCCTGCGCGGGATCGAGGCCGTCTTCGAGCCGTTCAACCTCGGCCTGGGACTGTTCATGGTCTTCCACGCGCGCACCCTCGGAGCCATGTACCTGCTGAACAACCTCGACCCGGGCAGCCAGGGGGACCTCGCCGACCGCCTGCGCCGGGCGACGGGCATCAACTTCATCGTGTCCCTGCCGTTCCTGATGTACGTCTTGGTCCGCCTGTTGCTGATGAAGGGTCACGAAGTCCGGGCCGAGGGCGCGATCGTCCTTGCGCCCCACAAGTACCTCGACAACCTGCTCGCCCATCCCGTCCTGCCGGTCATGCTGGCGGCCGGCCTGGCGCTGGTCGCATGGGGGGTGGGAAAGTCCGCGCGCAGCGCTTCGTTGCGCGGCATCTGGTTCGGTGGATTCGGCACGTTCCTGATCGGCCTGACGCTCCTGTTGTTGCCGGCCTACCACAACACCGCCTTCTATCCGTCCCGGACGGACCCCGCGTCCGGCCTCACCATCTTCAACGCATCGTCCAGCCGCTTCACCCTGACGGTCATGACCTACGTCGCCCTGTTCATCCCGTTGATCCTGGCCTATATCGCCTACGTCTGGCGCGCCATGGCTGGCAAGCGGGTCGGGGTCGATGATGTTCGCAATGAAGAGGCCTATTGAGGCCCGGAGAGGTTCCCCATGAACACCGTGATGCTGTTGGGCTGGCTGGTTCTGGTGGGGGTCTGTTACGGCCTGGGCAAGGCCGTCTTGGCCAAATTGGATCTGCTCTGAAACGACCCCGGGCCGACGGTCCGGGGTCTTCCGTTTCCTACCGTTGCCACTTGGACCCTGACCCGCGCGCCTTGCCGGACCGTGCCCGACTGCGCGCCGCTCGGGCCGAGGCCGACAGGCAGGCGGCCACCCGCGAAGAGTGCCAGGGGTGGTCCTCGTGGACGTCGAGTGAGCGGGACATCATGCGTTCGACCCCGCGCAGAAGAGGCACGTCCCCGATGGCGCAGAGCGACACGGCCACACCGGCGCGGCCGGCGCGGGCGGTGCGCCCGATGCGGTGGACGTAGTTTTCCGGGTCCGAGGGCAGGTCGAAATTGACCACGTGGGTGATGTCATCGACGTCGATGCCCCGGGCCATGAGGTCGGTGGCCACCAGCACGCTCACCTTGCCGCCGGTGAACGCCTCCAACGCCTGCTGGCGCTGGGCCTGGTTCTTGTTGGAATGGATCGCAGCGGCACGCACACCGTGACTCTGCAGATGTCGGGTGACCTGGATGGCCGCGATTTTGGTGCCCACGAAGACCAGGACCTTGCCGGCTTCCTGCTTCTTCACCATATCCAGCAGGAGGTCCTGCTTGTGGTGCTTGCGCACGAACATGACCTTCTGCTCGATGTTGTCGGCCACCGTGGCCGGCGGCGCCACCGAAATGATGTGGGCTTCGGTCTGGACGGTCGAGGCGAGGCTGCGCACGGCCGCGGTCATGGTGGCGGAAAACAGCAGGGTCTGTCGAGGTTTCGGCACATGCTCGGCGATCCAGCGCACGTCCGGCATGAATCCCATGTCCAGCATGCGGTCCGCCTCATCCAGAATCAGGAACTCCACGTCCTCGAGGCTCACCGCCTTCTGCTCCATCAGGTCGATGAGCCGACCCGGGGTGGCGATGACGACGTCGACGCCGTCGCGCATCTTCTGGATCTGCGGCCCCGAGGGAACGCCGCCCAGCACCACCACGGTGCGGATGCCCGTGTAGCGGCCATAGGCGCGGAAGTTCTCGTCGATCTGAACGGCCAGCTCCCGTGTCGGCGCGAGGATCAGCACCAGGGGTTTGTCGCCCTTGCGGGCGGATCGGGTGGCGATGTCGTCGATCAAGGGCAGGGCGAAGGCGGCGGTCTTGCCCGTGCCGGTTTGCGCGCAGGCAATCAGATCGTCCCCTGCCATGACCACGGGGATGGCCTCATGTTGGATGGGTGTGGGTTCTTCGTAACCGCAATCGGCCAAGGCCCGCAGAACGGGCTCGCTCAGCCCCAAGTCGGAAAAGGTCGGTGTGTTCATGGTTTCCTGTCTCGTCGATCCGGGATCCAGCAGCGTGATCCCGGTCGTGCGCAGGAGGCGGAGGGCCGAGAGGCATGCAGAAAATCGCGGTGGCTTATTGGGCGGCCCCCTGTGGGCCGCACGTGCTCAGTCTTTTTTCTAGGCCTCAAGATACGTCCAACTTATGATGCGGGCAACGGAATTCCCTTCACGGCGAAAGGTCCCCCATGCGCGCGCTCGCGATTCTGCTGGTCTTCTGCCTGGGGTGCGGTGTGTCCGGCTGCGCCGTCCGGCCCGCCCCCCGCCTGCAGAGCCCTCCCGTTTCCCGTGCGGATTTCCTGGCCCATCTGCACGACATTTCCGCCCTGGAGAACCCCGTCCGCCGCACGGCTGAACTCGACAGCCTCTGGGCAGGCCTGCAGGCTGCCGGTCGCATCCCCTTCGTGGCCGCCGACTCGGTGACTTTCCTCTTCCGGGGCCAGGCAGGCAGCGTAACCTTCACCGGAGACTTCGACGGCTGGAATCCCGAACCTCCCCACGCCCGCAGGATCCCGGGCACGGATTTGTGGATCCAGAACGAGGTCTTTCCCGGCGACGCCCGCCTGGACTACAAGATCGTGATCAATGGCGGGACCTGGCTGCTGGATCCCGCCAACCCCCGCACCCAGCGCGGCGGTTTCGGCGACAACTCCGAACTCCGCATGCCCGCCTACGTCCCATCGCCCTGGGTGGAACGCCAACCCGACGTCCCGCGGGGTTCGCTCACCGCCGCCGCCCTCACCAGCTCCAACCTCGGCTACACGGTGCAATACACCGTCTACACCCCGGCCGATTACGCGGACCTGGATTCCTTGCCGGTGATCTACGTGACCGACGGCCAGGAGTACGCCGACCCCCGCCTGGGCAGCATGGTCGAAGTTCTGGACAACCTCATCGCCGCCCACCGCCTCCGTCCCCTGCTGGCCGTGTTCATCGATCCGCGGGTGAACGGAAAAAACCTGCGTGCCGAGCAGGACATCCTGAACGAGAATTTCGTGGGCTTTGTGCGGGACGAACTGGTGCCCGTCATCGACGACCACTTCCGGACCGGCAAAGGGCGCATGGACCGGGGTATCCTGGGCACCTCATTGGGAGGCCTGAACGCCGCCTGGTTCGCGCTCAGGGCAGGCGACACCTTCGGCCGGATCGGAATCCAATCGCCGGCCTTCCAGGCGGGCGAAAGCCGCATCATCGGGCTCTGGGAACAGTCCCCCCCGGCGGACGTGGACATCTTCCTGACCTGGGGCACCCTTCACGACTTCGGGGAAGACACCCGGAAATTCTGTAACATGTTGAACAACAAAGAAATAAGCTACAGGAAATTGATCCTGAACGAAGGTCATTCCTGGGGCGCATGGCGGGCCCAACTGGACGACATCCTCACGGCTTTCTGGCCCGCCCCCTGACATATTTCTCAATCTAACCCGCGATCTTCCGATTCTTGAGAGGCCGAAATACCACAGGCCACTTTGAACACGGATCGGACCATGCAAACGCGTACGATCAATGCGAATGAGGAATCATCCCAGGCGGTAGCCCGCCTGGTCCTTGCGTCTTTGGCCGGGATTATCCTGGAGCTGAATTTCCTCAGACAGCATGGGTGGGAAGGATCAGTTCTCCCGCGCGAAGTCATTGCGTGCGCCCTCTACACCTGCGTCTCCCTCCCCTGGTTTCTCTGGGTGCGCCGCACGCCCGGTCGATACCGGTTCCGTTGCTATCTGTCCATGGTCTGCGATATCGCCTTGATCTCCTACTCCATGAATTTGGCCGGGGATCGCGGGACCCTCTTCTATCCTGTCTACCTGTGGGTCATCGTGGGCTACGGGCTACGCTACGGAATCCGTTACCTGGTAGCGGCCACCTGCGGGGGACTCGTCGGTTTCGGCACCGTGTTTTTGATCAACCCGTTCTGGCAGAGCGAATATGGGATCGGCCTGGGTTTGCTGGTGGGCATGGTGGCCCTGCCCCTGTTCTTCGTTCGCGTTCTGCGCCGGACCCACGATCTGAACCGGCGCCTGGATCGGGAGCTGGATCGCTCCCTGGCGGCCGAAAAAGCCAAGGGCGATTTCCTGGCGAACATGAGCCACGAGATCCGCACACCCATGAACGGGATCATCGGCGTGGCCGAAATCCTGGCCGACACCGCGCTGGAGCCCGAGCAGCGGGAATACGTGGACATCATCCACCGTTCATCCGGCTCCCTCCTCAAGATCATCAACGACATCCTGGATTTCTCCAAACTCGGCTCCGGCAAGATGACCATGGAGTCCATCCCCATGGACCTTCCGGCCACGCTTGAGGACGTGATCCAGTTGATGACGCCCACCGCCCAGGACCGGGGGATAGCCCTGGAGTTCGCCTATCACGCCGACCTGCCGCGGACCTTCGTGGGTGACCCCACGCGCATCCGCCAGATCGCCTACAATCTGGTGGGCAACGCCCTCAAGTTTACCTCTGAGGGGTCGGTGCAACTGGCCTGCAACCCCGGGGCGGGAGGGCCCGGCAACCTGGTGATGACCGTGGTCGATACCGGCATCGGGATTCCGGCCAACCGCCTGGAAACCATTTTCGTGGAATTCGAGCAGGCCGAACAGGACACCGCACGTCGCTACGGCGGCACCGGGCTGGGTCTGGCCATATGCCGAAGCCTCGCCAGGCTCATGGGGGGAGACGTCACGGTGACGTCGGTCCAGGGCCACGGCACGACCTTCACCGTCGAGATCCAACTCGAGATCGCCCAGGAGATCGAGCCCGCCCTAGAGGCCGAGACCGTTGATCAGGACTACGGCCTGTCCGCCTTGGTGGCCGAGGACAACTCGGTCAATCAGCTCGTGGCCCGCAAGACCCTGGCCCGGGTGGGCATCGAGGCCGACATGACGAACAACGGCCGCGAAGCCCTGGATATGCTGATCAACAAGAGATATGACCTGATCTTCATGGATATGCGAATGCCGGTCATGGACGGCTTGGAGGCCACCATGACCATCCGGAACCTGCCGGGCGCACCGGGGGAAATCCCCATCATCGGTTTGACGGCCGACGCCTCGGCCGAGGCGGCCCAGCGCTGCCTGGACGCCGGCATGAATGCCTGTCTGCTCAAGCCGATCAACCGGGAACAACTGTGCGCTACGGTCGACGAGGTTTTGGCAACCAGTCCGGTCACTTGACCAGGATCATTTTCCCCACACGGGTCTCGTTCCCCACCGACAGGCGATAGTAGTAGGTGCCCGCAGGGACCTGGCGCCCGGCGGCGTCGCGGCCGCGCCAAACCAATTGGTGTGCACCGGCCGGATAGGGGCCGGAGGCCAGCCGGGCGACACGGCGACCGGCGAGATCGAAGACGGACAGGTCGATGGAACCGGGCTCGCCCAGCTCGAAGGCAATGGTCGTACTCGGATTGAAGGGGTTGGGGAAGGCTTCGGCCAGTTCGGGGCCCGCGGGTTTGGCGGTTTTTTCCGCCTGCCCCGCGTCCGCCAGGGATTTCCCGGCAGGTTCGGTGACCGACAGGATCTGGTCCACGGAGACATCGTAGAGCCGGGAAACGAATCCACTGGGCCAGTTCACGACCAGGCTGTCAACCACCGCGTTCTGAGCCAGACCGAAATGCAGGCGCGTGTGGTTCTGGCAATACTTGTGCATGCCGCCGTTCTGCTCCCGCAGCTGGCCGACGCCGCCGGCGTAGGCGAACAACCGCGCGCCGATGCCGTCCCGGTTGGAAACCGTGCCGACCAGGTCGACCTCCAGCCAGTGGTTCGGAGGATTCTGCCTGGTCCCCGCCAGGTTGCGGAAGAGCTGGTCGGGTCCGCTGCCGAAATCCCCGTATTCATCGCCGTTGGTGACCCACAGTTCCAGGAATCCGTCGCGGTCGTAATCGGCCAGGGCCACGCTTTCGCCCTCGCCCCGCTTCGACCCGGACGCGCCGCCTGCGTTAGTCACTTCGAGGAAGGTGCCGTCACCCTGGTTGCGGTAAAGGATGTTCGGCAGGTTCGCCACCGGCCCCGTGCTGACCAGATAGATGTCCAGGTCCATGTCGTTGTCGAAATCGCCCGCCACCACCGAACCGCAGGCGGTCAGCTTGGGCAACAGGGTGGTGACGTAACCGCCGTCACCCGAGAGCACCACGTAATCCTGGCTGTAGGGGGCGAACTGCCTGAATCCACGGGTGGCAACCACGGCCACCGGCGAAGTGGAGGTGACGCGGCCGTTCCAGGTCTCGGCGTCGGGCAGAGGCGTCCCCAGGGTCCACTGACCAAGGTCGGGATCGTATCCCACGAAGATGGCTTCCGGCTGGGAGGTGTCGGCAGGGGCGATTCCCCAGGTCCAGGTCGAATCGGGATCCAGGGTGAAGTTCAGATCGTCCGGATGCACCCCGCCCGCACCGATAAAGATGTGCTGCCGAGAGAGCCAGGGATGGGGATACAAAGCGAAGGACACCGGACCGGAGGCGGTGAAGTCGAAGCCCATGGGCCCGCTGTAGATTCGCAGGGTGAAGGCGAGTTCCTGATCGGAAACCTGGTAGACGTCCGACCCTCCCTTGTCCCCGGTCAGGAAGAAGTCGGGAATCATGTCCCCGTTCAGGTCGGCGACTGCGGCATCGGTGATCTGCCAGCGGATATCCACCGGGAGACCGGGGACCTGGTCGGTGATGTCGGTCAGGACCGGCTTGGTAATATCGAAGATGACCGACGGGAATGGGTACCCAGGCAGCATCAAGTCCAGACGTCCGTCGCCCGAAACGTCGCTCAACATGGCGAAGTTGGAACCGTTCTCCGGGAGAAAACCGATCTGGGCTCCCACGTCTCGGAAGCTGGAGCCCTCATTGAGGAAAACCGTATTCGGGGGGTTGGTGATGTACCGTCGCCGGTTGCACAGGATGGCGTCGAGGCGGGAGTCGCCGTTCCCGTCGAACCACAGCGGCGTGTATCCGCTGGCATCGGGGTACTCCAGGCCGAGGGCGGCGGCGGACTCGACAAACACCCCGCCCTGGTTGATGTAGGCCCGGTTGGGATGGCTGCCTTCGCCGAAGGCGGCGCCCACCAGCTCCAGGAGATCCTGGTCGCCGTCGTTGTCCGCGTCGCCCCATGCCGCGCCGTGGGTATCGAGGCCCGGGCTGTCGGACCACACCTGCAGGATGATGTCGGTGAAGGTCCCGTCGCCGTTGTTCAACCAGAGGCTGGGCTGGAAGTTGTGGTTGCAGGCCCACAGATCGGGCCAACCGTCACCGTTGAAATCTCCCCAGGAAACCCCCTTGGAGACACCCACATGGTCGATGCCGGCCTGGGCGGAGACATCCTCGAATACGGTCAGGGCCCGGACCGAAACCGGCGCCAAGGCCGCCATGGCCACCGCGCCCAAAAGCCCCAGAATGGCGAATCTCGTGGCTCTGCCGAGGTCAATCATTTACCACCCATACCCGCGTTCATCACTGTCGGTTTCCTCAGCGCGCCAAGGTCACGCGCTGCAGACGGGATTGATCCCCTGCGGTCAAGCGCAGGAAATAAACACCCGAAGAGGAGGGCCGCCCCCCCTCGTCACGCCCATGCCACGTCAGATCGTGGGACCCGGCGGAGAAGGTCTGGCCCGCGGCCAAGGACCGGACCCTGTGGCCGGCCAGGTCGAAGATTTCCAGGGTGACAGGAGCAGCCTCATCCAGGCTGAAACTGATGGCTGTGGTGGGATTGAAGGGGTTGGGAGAGCTGGAAAAGCCGGTAATGCCTTGGGGAGCCTTCAGCGGTTCCATTGGGGCGAGGTTGCGGGGATAGAGATCCTTCGCATCGAGGCCGAAATCGACGAGGGGACGCGAACTCTTGACCGCCCAGGGTTCGGAGTTCTTGCTCCCGGTAGCGGGGAACCCGTCGAAGTCGTAGACCGCACCCATGACCGCATAACCGGACGTGTCGTTGTTGTTGCTTTCCCAGATCACGGCCAGGTGGGTGTTGCCCCCCGATTCCACCATTCCCAGAGCGGGGCGCCGCTGGATGCCGTTCTTGGTGGTGTTGACAATTTCCGGAGCAGACAGCAGTTCGTTGCCCTGGTCGTCATAAGCCATCAGATAGACGTTGTCGGAGCCGTTGGCGGGTTCGATCCTGGTCCAGCCCAGCATCATGCCGCCGCTTTCGCTGAGCAGGCCGTGGGCACGGTGTTGTTCGTATTCCGCGTTTCCGGGAGGATCGATCAGAGCCCCCCAGGTGTCGGTCCCAGCGGTGTATTTTCGCGTATGGATATCATACAGGCCATCGGCGAGGTTGAATTCCTGCCACACCACCAGAATGTCCCCCTGTCCATTCATGTCCACCATGGGACGACCCTGGTGCACACCGGAATCCGCCGGGCTGATTCCGAATTCGTCCTCCAACACCATGCCGTAGGGGTCGAACCTCCGGCCCACGAGTTCAGCCCACTCCCCGTCGGTCGTGTGCCATTTCTTCCAAGAGGCGAAAGCCGTCACTTGGCCATCGACTTCCTGAACCACGATGTCGGGGGTGCCGGTGGCCTCAAACGGCGGCAGGTCGGAAGGTGTCTGGTTGATCTGGGTTCGGGCGGTCAAGGGGTTTCCGGCAGGATCAAACATCTGCACGAAGTAGTTGATCAAGGACTTCCCGGACGCGCCGTGATCCCAGATCAGGAGAAAATCCCCGTTGGGGAGCATGGCGGCATCAGGCCGGCAGCGCAGGACCGACGGATCCTGGTCCGGATTGACCACGAACTCGATCTGGGTCTGATGGCTTGCCGAAGAGTAGATCTTGGCATAGATGTCGGTCAGGTCGCCGGTCTCGGAATTCGGCCAAACGACCACCCAGTTCGCCCCCCCCCCTGTGGCCACGTCGGGAGAGTACTGAGAGCCGGCGATTACCAGCCTGTTGACGAGGAACTCCTTCGTCCAGGGTTGACCGTCGGCATAAAACGCCCTGGCCTTGATATCGGTCCAGTTGGCAAAATGGGAATTCCAGGTCACCAGGAACAATCCCTGGTCGTCCATGTCCACGGTGGCGTGGTGCTGTCCGTCCCAGGTGTAGGTATTCACCCGGAATTGGGGTTGGACCGTCGTCAACGCGAAGGGAGCTGACCAGGCCGCGGTGCCCAGAAAGGGCGCCAAGCAAAGAAATGCCCCAAGGAGAGGGCGCCAAGCCCCCATTCTTTCGGCGCCGAATACCCGTAACCAATAATTCATGATGACCCAATCCATGATGATCCCTCGGCCCCCCCGAACACCTATGGGAAAAGCTGAAATTGACTCCCCCAATCATCGGCTGATTATAGCAGAAACCTGAGGTGTAAACCAATAACAAAAGGGGTGTAACTTGATAAAATTTATGTATTTCGACTTTTATTTATCAAAATATGCTGGATTCCTCATGTTCAAGGGCGGTCCATTATGATTGATTCCTGTTACCATATCATTTCAACAGCCCCACCTTGATCTGCCGCGATGCCCCTCCCGCAGCGACCCGAACAAGATACGTTCCCGACCCCACCGGCCTGCCTCCAGCGTCCCGGCCGTCCCACCGGACCTGATGTCGACCGGCATCCTGCACCTCGTCTCGCAACCGAGCCAGCCGTCGTCCCTGCAGGTCGAAGACATCCAACCGCACCCGCGTCCGTTCGGGAAGGTGGTAGGTGATGACCGTATCGGGGTTGAAAGGGTTGGGGACGTTCTGTCCCAACATCAGGCCCATTCCCGGCACCTGGCGTCCCCCCGGATCCACCGCCGAAGCCCCCGTGAAGACATAGAAACGGGCTCCATGACCCTCAAGAGCCAAACCGGAGATGGCATTTTCTGCGGTCACGGTGGCCACCACGGTATCGGTGGGATCCAAGAGATCGCTCAGCGGATAATTTCCTGGAACGAGGGACCCAAGACCCGAGACGGTCAGGCCGGAAACGGGAGTGCCCGACAGGTTCACCAGGCACAGGACCGTCTGCAGGGAATCGGCCCGCAGGAACGCCGACACCGCCGGGTCGGAACCGGACAACGCCGTGAAATTGCCCCGCCTGAGAGCCGAGGAACCGTTTCGGGCGTGGACCAGCTTCCGGTACCAGATCAGCAGGGAGGTGGGGGCGGTGTCCTCGTCCTGGACATTGTACTGCTGCGCCCCCGCGCCCACGGGTTCCCAGGGGGTACCGGTGGTGAAGCCCACCTTGGCGGAACCGTTCCACTGCATGGGCGCCCGCTTGTTGGGGTCATATCCCGTACCCTGCATGCCGATCTCTTCCCCGTAGTAAAGGAAGGGCACACCTGGCAGGGAGAGATACAACGCGGCGGCCGCCCGCGCCTTGCCCTCGTCCAGTCCGACCGCGTTGAACGAACGATCCTGGTCGTGGTTGGTCAGGAAAGTGGCGAATTGCAGGTAGGGGTAGAGGTTGTAGACCTGGGAGGTCTGGGAGTCCAAGCCGGACGCATCTCCCGAGTTCACCCCATCCAGCAGGGCGTAGGACAACTCGAACTCGAAACAGAGGTCGAGGCGGTCGCTGGTGACATACCGCACGACGGTGTTGCTGCCCGTCCAAGCCTCGCCCACGGTCAGCGCCTCGGGGCTGGTCGCCCGCACCTGCGCGCCGAAATCCTGCCAGAACTGAAGGGTACCCGGGGTGGTCTGCAGCTGCCCCGGGTCTTCGTCGATGTAGAGCACGGCGTCGAGGCGGAACCCGTCCACCCCGATGGTCTCCAGCCACCAGTTCGCCGAAGCGAACATGGCCTCCTTCACCGCCGGGGTGTCGTAGTTCAGATCGGGCATCCCACCGCCGAACAGGCCGTAGTAGTAACCCGACGAATCCCAGTGCCAGACGTTCTGACCCCAGGGCCCGTTCTCTCCAGGATCGGAGGCCGACCAGCGGAAGAAGTCACGGTATTGGGGGTCGCCCTGCCGTGCGGACTGGAACCAGGGATGCTCGTTCGAGCAGTGGTTCATCACGAAATCGATGATCACCTTGATCCCGCGCGCGTGGGCGGCGGCCAGGAAGGCCTCGAAATCCGCGAGGGTGCCGTAATCGGGGTTGATGGACAGATAGTCGACCGAATCGTAACCGTGGTAGCTGGGCGAATCGTTGATGGGCATGAGCCAGATGCCGGTGATCCCCAGATCGGTGTCGGTGTCCGAATCGCCGTCGTTGAGGTAGTCGAGTTGCGAGGTCAAACCGACCAGGTCGCCGATTCCGTCGCCGTCGCTGTCCTTGAAGCTGCGCACGAAGATCTCATAGAAGACCGTGTCGTTCCACCAGCGCGAGGTTCCGATCTTGGCCGGGAGGTCGTTGTACCACACGTCGATGAAATTATCGGCGGCCTGGACGGTGTAGACCCGGTTGTTGCCGACGCCGGGAAATTCCTCGGTGCCGTCCCACTGGCCGTTGATGCGGAACTTGTACTCGATATAATCACCGGCGGTGAATCCGCCCACATCGACGGTGTAGACCGAATCGCCGTCGGCGTCAGCCAGGAGGATGAGCGGGCTGTCGCCCCAGCCGTTGAAGGTGCCGGCCAGATCCACGAAGTCCACCGCCGGATCGAAGTACCCCAGCAACACCTGCCGGGACATGTGGACTTGGAAGGTGATCGACACGGCCTGCGCACCGACTGCCGCCACCAACGAAAGCAGCATGATGCTCAACACGAGGATCGTCGAGAGCCGGATGCGGGGCATGGAGATGCTCTCTTGCGCTCGGGTAGATACGAATGAATGGGTACATTATATCACGAATCCGGGGCCATCACCCATTGTCCCCCGCGCCGATTCCCGGTAACCTGAAAATGCGCCCATCACCCTTGCCGGTCATCCTGGAGGGAAACCCGGACGAAAGGTGAATCCCCTGCTCAAGGAAATCCACGGTCATATGGTCGACGAGTTGCAACAGAACGCCCGCACCAACACGGTGTTCGTTGTCGCGGCGGTGCTGTTCAACCTGGTGGTTCTGGGCATCAACTGGGGAGTGGCATCCGAGGCTGCCAAAAACCAGGCATCCGGAGACGACGACCTGATTCTGTTCCTGATGATCCTGGGGACGATCCTGATCAACGCCTTCGCCGTCCGGGCCCTGCTGGCCGGGCGCTCGGCCCGCCAGAAACTGGTGACCGGTCTGACACAGATGTACCAGGACAACGAGGTCGCGAAATACTACAGCCCCGACCTTCTCGAATCCTACCGCGCCCGGTACTCGCTCTTCATCCTGGTCCTGATGGTGTTGGGCGCCATCGCCATCGTCGTGCCGTTGATCGCGCGTTTCATGGGGTAGTTTCCCGGGGCTCGACGACCTTCGTGCGCGGATGCCGCAAAGCCCGCAGGGAGCCGGCGAAAGCCGTGGCGTAGCTGTTGGCCAGCAGATAGTACGTCGGCAGCACGAGCAGGGTCAGCAGCGTGCTGGAGGCCAGGCCGCCGATGATGGCCCACGCCATGGGATAGTATTCGGCGTCGCCGATGTGGGCCCCGTGAAAGACCGCCAACGGCAACAGACCCAGGATGGTGGTGCCGGCGGTCATCAGGATGGGGCGCAACCGTTCGCCGCAGGCGATCAGCAGGGCCTCGTGGATGTCCTCGCCCAGGCGGCGGCGATGGTTCACGTGATCGATCAGCACGATGCCGTTGTTCACCACGATGCCGATTAGAATCACCATCCCGATCATGGCCATGAGGTTGAAGGGCGACCCGGTGGCCATCATCACCCAGAACACGCCGATGGAGGCGAAGGGAACGCAGGCCATCACCACCAGCGGGTGCAGCAGCGATTCGAACAGGCTGGCCATCACGAAGAAGACGCAGAACAGGGCCAAAATCATGTTCATGCCCATCTCGCTCTGCTGCTGACGGGAGCGGACGATCTGGGAGCCGAAACTCCAGCCGTACCCCAAAGGCATCTCGATCTGGTCCAGGAGGATCCGGATGTCCTTCAGGGCGTCATCCAGTTTTTCCCCCTCGTAGGAACCCCGGAACGTGAGGCCCGACTTGCGGTTCACGCGGTGGATGCGCTGCGGGCTGTTGACGATCTGAAAATCGGCCACCTGCTCCAACCGCACCGGGCGCCCGCTGAATTCGCCCACCGTCAGAAGAGCCAGATTCTCGATGGACTCCTGGTCGCTGGGATCCAGCGAGACCACCATGTCCACTTCCTTGGCCCCGGTGTTCAGGCGCGGCAACTGGACTCCCCGATAGGTCAGGCCCATGATCTGCGAGATGGTCGAGGCGTTGATTCCGAGCCGTCCCGACGACTCCTGGTCCACCAGGATCTGGATCTCCTTCTGGCCACCGTCCGCATCGCTGCGCAAATCGGAAACGCCGTCGAGCGCGGACAGCTGACGCTTCACGACATCCGAAAGGTCGTAGAGCAATTCGGTGTCCTCGCCGTAGAGGGTTACCTCAAAACCTTTTACCCCGCTGCCGGATCCTTCTTCGTCCCCGAACATGTAGGTCAGGCCCGCCTGCACGGGCAGGTTCTTCCGCAGATCCTCCCGGACATCGGTGTAGAATTCCTCGGAAATCACGCCCTTGTTGAAAAATAGGGCAATCCCTCCACCGTTGGCCGTGTAATAGGAGTAGATGTCCCGCAGTTCGAGTTCTTCGCGCCGGGTTTCGAGATAGGTTTCGGCCTTTTCGACCGCGGCGAGCGAGCGCCACTTGTCCACGTTGTCGCCGAAACGAAACTGGATGTACAGGTTCTCGCGCCGGAGGCCTTCGTCGCCCATCGGGTCGGGCTTGAACCCGGTGACCTTCATCATGCCCACCGTGAACGCCAGCACTGCGGGGATGATCAGCAGGATGGTCACCAAGGGATGCCGGATGGCGGTCCAGCGCAGGGTGCTCACGTAACGGGTGCGCAACCGGGAAACCCAGCCGTTTTCCTCCGTGAAACCGCCCGCCCCGGCCATGCGCACCGACAGGGCCGGGATCACCGACAGACTCACCAGCAGGGACAGGATCAGGGTGATGCTGATGGTCACCCCGACCTCGCCCAGCCACACAGCCATCTCGTCGGACTTGCTGACGACGATGGGCGCGAAAACGATGACCGTGGTCAGGGTGGAAGCGGTGATCGCCCGGGCCACTTCGCGGGTTCCCCGCAGGGCGGCGGCCACGGGCCGATAGCCTTCGCGCTGCTTGCGGTGGATCGACTCCAGCACGACCACCGCGTTGTCCACGAGCATGCCCACACCGAGCATCAGGCCCATCATCGACAGCACGTTCAGGCTGCGGCCGGCAAGGAACATGTAGATGGTCGTGCCCAGGATCGACAGGGGGATGGCGATGGAAATCACCAGGGTCATGCCCAGCCGGCGCAGGAACACGATCAGGATCACGATGGCCAGCACCGAACCCAGCATCCCTCCCTGGAGCAGGGACCGCAACGAATCGGTGATCTGTTCGGACTGGTCGAAGAAGGTGAAACTGCTGATTCCCTGGAGCGCGGGGTCCTGGTTGATGCGGTCGAGTTCGTTCCTGATCGCCCGACAGACCTCGACCGTGTTGTAGCCCGAGGCCTTCTGGATCCAGAAGGCGATGGCCGGTTCACCGTTCAGGTGGCGCCCGTAGCTCAGGCCGGGCGCGCCGTAGATCACATCGGCCACATCCCGCAGCCGCAGGCCCCGCTCGTTGATGGGCAGTTCGCGCAGGTCCTCCACTCCGTCGATGCCGCTGACCGTCCGCACGCTGTAGCGCAGACCCCGGTCCGTGACCTCCCCCACGCTCAGCTCGACGTTGGCGGCCGACAGCTCGTCGAACAGGTGACCGATATCCACGCCGTGTTCCATGATGCGGTCGAAGTCCAGATAGATGGACACCTGGGTGGGCAGGACGCCGTCGATGTTCACCCGCCCGACACCGGGAATGCGTTGCAGGGGGGCGATGATCTTCTGGTCGAGCAGATCCCAGCTCTCGGAGAGGTCGCGACCATTTGCGGCGATGCGCCCTTCCATGATGGGAATGTCGCTGGTGTTGAAGGTCAACAGGAGGATGCGGCGCACGTCCGGGGGCAGGTCGCCGCGGATCTGGTCGATCTTGTTCTTCACTTCCATGCGCAGCATGTTGACATCGCGACCGAAAGCGAAGTTGACGCCGATGAAGGCCTGGTCGGTGTCGCTGTAGCTGTTGATTTCATCAACGCCGCCCAGGGTGGCGAGAATCTCCTCGATGGGCGCGACGATTTCCTTTTCGACCTGGCTCGGGATCCCGTTGGGATAGGGCACGAACACCCCGATGAACGGCATTTCCATGCGGGGCAGGAAGTCGAGACGCAGTTTCCAGATGGAGGCGCCGCCGAGCAACAGCACCGTGGCCAGGATCATGGCCAGGGTCACCGGGCGTCGCAGGGAGAGACGGGTCAACCACATCTCAGTCCCTCCGGCCCGGCGTGACCAGGGTGTAGACCACCGGCACCACCACCAGGGTCAGCAGGGTCGACAGCATCAAGCCGCTGATCACGGTCACCGCCAGCGGCATGCGCAACTCGGAGCCCTCGCCCAGGCCGGCGGCCATGGGGGCGAGGCCGAGCACCGTGGTCGTGGTGGTCATCAGGATGGGCCGGAATCTTTCGCCGGCGGCCTCGGTCACCGCGGCATCCAGTTCCATCCCGCGACGACGCAACTGGTTGATGCGGTCGACCAGGACGATCCCGTTGTTCACCACGATCCCCGCCAGCATGATGGCGCCGATCACCGCGATGACGCTGATCGGCAGGGCCGTCAGCTTGAGCCCGTAGATCGCCCCGACCAGGGCCAACGGCACGGTGAACATGATGATCAGCGGATAGAGGAACGATTCGAACTGGGCCGCCATCACCAGGTAGACCAGGAACACGGCCAGCAGGATGGCCATCTGCAGGGACCGGAACGAGTTCTTCATCTCGCTGTTCTGTCCGCCCAATTCCCAGGAGGTGCTGGCCGGCAGGGAGACGCCCCGGAGCCGGGCCTGGATCTCCTTGTTCACGCTGCCCAGATCGACCCCCGCGGGATTGGCCGTCACCACGGCCACGCGCCGACTGCCGAGCCGGTGAATCTCCGACGGACCGCGCGCGATATCCATGGTCGCCACCGCGCCCAGGGGCACGGGAACGCCATCGCTTTCGGCCACGATGAGGTCACCGATGGCCTGGACGTTATTGCGTTGCTCGTCCATGTTCATCACCCGGATATCGATGTGCCGCTCGCGGTCGCGCAGGCGGCTGGCGACGGTGCCGCGCACCTTGCCCCGCACCACTTCACTGACCGTGGCCAGGTTCAGACCCCAATGGTTGAGCTTGTCCCGGTCGAAACTGACGTGGATTTCCGGTGAGCCGGGCACCATCGCCAGTCGCACGTCCCGCAGGCCGTCGATTTTCCCCAGTTCCCCCGCCACCTGGTCGGAGACGGTCAGCAGGTCGTCGAGGTTGTAACCGAACACGTCCACCTCGACCGGGGCGTTGAACGAGAACAGCGACTGGCGACGGATCTCCATCGCCACTTCGGGATAGCGCGCCAGGACGGCGCGGACGCCATCGAGCACCCGGGCCTCCCGCTCGCTGGTGGCCTGGTCCAGTTTCACGTGGATCTCGGCGCGATTCTCCTTGCGGCGCTGGGTGGAAGACTGGCCGTCGTGGCTGACACCCACGTCGGCGGCCAGCAGATCGATGCCGTCCACCAGCAACAGTTTCTTCTCGATGGCTCCCACCACACGGTCGGTGCGGCTCAGGGGCGTCCCTTCGGGCATCTCCAGCGCCAGGGTGAATTCGCCCTGGGCCAGGGTCGGAATCAGTTCGGTGCCCAGGGTCGGGAAGATCAACACGGCTCCCGCTGCAATCAGGACCGCGACCAGCAGCACCGGGATCCTGTGCCTGAGCGAGGCGCCCAACAGCCCGTGGTAGGCCTCGGAAACGCGCGGCCAGGTCCGCTCGAAACTCCAGGTCAGGGGCGTCAACGCCTTGATCAGCAGGTAGCGCAGGACAGCGCCGAGCATCGTGATCAGCCAGACCAGCAGGGTCGGCAGGGCCAGAACCAGCGCCAGGGGCACCAGGCGGACCCAGCGCTTCCATCCCCGTCGATCGCCCACGACCTGCATCCAGTCCAGATAGCGGGAACCTCCACGGGGGACAACCGCACCGGACGTTTGTGAACCGCCACTGCGCCCGAAGGCCATGGCCATGGGCGTGAAACTCAGGGCCACCACCAGGGAGATGAGGAGGGAGAAGGTCACCGTCAGGGCCTGGTCGCGGAAGATCTGCCCGGCCACACCCACGACCACGAAGACGATGGGCACGAATACCGCCACCGTCGTCAGGGTGGAGGCCGTCACCGCGCCGGCAACCCCGCCGGCCCCGGTGATGGTGGACTCGATGATGTCCCCGCCGTCCTTTTCCTCGCGGCGCCGGTGAATGGCTTCCAGGACCACGATGGAGTTATCCACCAGCATCCCCACCCCGAGGGCCAGACCGCCCAGGGACATGACGTTGAGCGAAACCCCGCGCGTGTACATGAGGATGAAGGTGGCGATGATCGAGATGGGGATCGAGACGCCGATGATCAGGGTGCTGCGCAGGTCGCGCAGGAAGACGAAGAGGACCAGGACGGCCAACAACCCGCCAACCAGGGCGTTGTTGCGCACCTCGGCCACGGCCTTGGCGATGTACACCGACTGGTCGAAGAGCACCTCCATCTGCACACCCTCGGGCAGACGCTTCTTGAGGGTTTCGAGCTGGGTGGTGACCTTCTGCGCCAGGTCCACGATGTTGGCGTCGCCTTCCTTGAAGACGGCGATCTCCACGCTCTCGCGACCACCCACGTGGGTGATGGTCGTGCGCTCCCGATGGGTGCGGGTGATCTCGGCGACGTCCCGCAGGAAGATCGGCACGCCCCCGACCACATCCAGCGTCACCCCGCCGATATCATCGAGACTCTTGAAACGGCTCAGGGTGCGCACGATGTACTCGGCGTTGCGGTCGCGCAGCCGCCCCCCCGAAGCGTTGATGTTCTCCTGGGCCAGAACCTGGTTCACCCTGGTGATGGGGATTCCGTAGCTGGACAGACGATCCTCGTCGACCTCCACTCGGATCTCCTCCTCCAGCCCGCCGGCCACCTTGGCCGCGGCCACGCCCTGGAGGGATTCGATTTCGCGTTTGATGACCTCTTCGCTGATGTGCCGCATTTCGATCTGCGGCAACGATCCCCACAGCCCGATGCGCAGCACCGGGTCGAGAGCCGGATCGTATTTCAGGAGCACCGGCGGCGGCACCTCCAGGGGCAGCTGGACCAGGTCGATCTTTTCGCGCACGTCCAGCGCGGCGTAATCCATGTCCGTGTCCCAGCCGAATTCGAGGGTGATCTGGGACAGGCCCGACTGGCTGATGGAATGCACCTGGCGCAGCCCGGGCACCACCCCCACGGCCTCCTCGAGGGGGCGGGTCACGAGGTTTTCCACATCCACCGGAGCGGTGTTGGGAAATTCGGTCTGAATGGTCAGGCTGGGATAGCGGATCTCCGGCAGCAGACGCATGTCCAGCCGGCCCAGGGCCACGACCCCGAAAACGAGCGCAGCGGCTGTGGCCATCCAGATCGTAACGGGATGGGTTACGGCGTAGCGGATTGCCTTCACGTTCGGGACCCCCGGCTACTGTTCTTGGGCGCGCGCGAGGGGGCCGTCCAGGTCGGAGGTGCCTTGGGATTCGGGGTCGACGCTCCAGCCGACCTCGTCGGCATTGAGAACCTCGATCCGCGTGCCGTCGCGCAGGCCGCCCTGGCCCACCTGGACGACGAACCAACCATCTTCCAGACCGTCGAGAACCTCGACGTATCGTTCGTCATACAGCCCCGTGCGGATTTCGACCTTGCGCACGGTGTCGGCTTCGGCGACGAAGACGCTGCGCAGGCTACCTTCCTCGACGAGGGAAATCTTGGGCACGGCCAGGGCTTCGGCATGGCTGTCGGTGGTGATGCGGACCTTCACGAAGCCGCCGACACGGGCCCTTTGATCGTCATCCAGCCGCATGGTCACCCGCACCGTGCTGGTGGCCGGGTCGACCACCGGAGATACGCGCTCGACCTCCGCTTCGAGGGATTCGTCCAGGGCCTCCGGCTGGATCAGCACGCGCTGCCCGGCTTCGATCTTGCGGGCCACGGCTTCGGGCAGGTGGACCCGCAGGCGCAGGGGCGAGAAATCGGCGAGGGACAGCAGGGGTTCGGCCGCGTTGACCATTTGCCCGATCACGATCATGCGCTGGGTGATCTGGCCGTCGAAGGGCGCCACAATGCGCTTTTCCTCGAAAGCGATCCGCGCCAGGTCCCGCTCGGCCACGGCCTGGTCGTAGCGGGACTGGACGTCGTCGAATTCCTGGGTGCTGATCAGCTTTTCCTCGAGCATGGCATGGTTGCGGTCGAGTAGCCGCTGCTGGTCCTTCAGCTTCAACTCCGCCTGGCGCAACTGCACTTCTTCGCGATCGCTCTCGAGCGAGGCCAGAACCTGCCCCTTGTGGACCCAATCGCCCTCTTCCACGAACAGGGCGCCGATGCGCCCCTGGGTCTTGGACACCAGCGACACCAGCCTGTTCGCCTCGATCACGGAAGCCGCGCGGTAGTAGCTGTCGATCGCGCGTCGGGAGGCGAAGGCCAGCTCGACGGATACGGTGACTTCCTTTTCCTTGTCCTCTTTATCTCCACCATCAGCCTTTTGTTCGGCGACGGTGGTGGAATCGTCGGGTGCGCCTTCGCCGGGGTTGCCCTGGGCGAATCCGGGCAGCATGCCCGTTTTCCACAGCGCGCCCGCGCCGGCTACGACGATGACAAGGACAATGGCGATCAGAAGGCCCCTGCGGCTCTTGTGTTGACTCATGGGAATCGACCTCGCGGCTCGGTGACGGGTTGGCAAAGTGTCCGAAAAGAAGAGACGCAAGCGAGGACCAAAAGGTTTCATGCCGCGGCTCGACCTTGCGCCGAGCCGGCAATTCCCACCCCGTCAATGGAACTTGAAATACTGCAGGAAGTTAGTCGGACCCATCCGGATGGGGGCGATACAGGCCGTCGAAAACGATGGTGAATGTTTTTCCTTCATCGCGGGAATAATCCCAGACCTGACGCACCGTGCCGTCGGGATGGGGGGTCCAGGCGATGCGGTCGATGACGGCCGCTCCCTTGGAGAGCCGCGACCCGCTCATCACCATGCGTTCACCGTCGAATCCCCCCACCAGGTGCAACCGGGTGCCGGAGTTGTCCACCCACACCTGATGCCAACTCGTGTCCGAGGGGTCATAGTAATTGAAGGACTTGCCCTCGAAGGGACCCTTCACGCCGTGGTATTCCTCCAGTAGCGTGCATCCGCCCTGGATGATGGAGATGTGATTGAAGCCGACCTGCTCCCCTTTTTCGTACACATCCCACTTGCCGGCCCAGAAGTCGAACTGGCGCGCTTCCGGTTGATCGCAGGGTGCGGATTGGGCCCAAGACGGCATGAGGCCTCCCAAAACGAGAAAACAGACGGCGGCACGAAAGCCGAACCTGGCGTGCGTAGACATTGAGGTTCCCTTTCATGTCCTATCTGGTCGCTGGGAATATGATACGGACGCACCGGCGCCATGTCCAACTTCCGTGCGATGCGGAAATTCGGATCGGGTGTCGGGTATCATTTCACGAGAACCATGCGCCGCGTCTCGGCAAAATCCCCGGCCTGCAGGCGATACAGATACACACCCGCGGGGACCAAGCGGCCGGCTTCGTCGCGGCCGTTCCAGACCGCGTCGTGACGGCCGGGAGCCGTGGGTTCACGGTCCAGCAGAGTCCTGACTCGACGGCCGGCGAGGTCGTAGACCGCCAGGGTGACCGTGGCAGTCTGCTGCAAGTCGAAACCGATGGTCGTGGTCGGGTTGAAGGGATTGGGATAGCAAGGGTGCAGAACGGCGCCGGCCGCTTGGGCGTTCGGCACCGGGGAGGCCGCCAGGACCACGAAGGCGTTGACGTTGAATCCTCCGGTGGCCGGAACAAAACGCATGACCTGCGTCCCGGCATCCAGGTCGACCGTCGCGGTGACCGTGGTCCAGGTCTGCCAGCCCGTGGTCGCGGGCACGATGACCTGCCCCGTCTGGTCAACTCCGTCGAAGGCCAGGTGGAAGGCCCCGCCGGTCACCAGGGAGGACACGCGGGTTTCGATGGTGTACTGCCCCGCAAAGTGGATATCGACCGTGTACTCCATCCATTCGCCGGGGTTGAGCCAGCCGATGTTGTAGCCGCCGCCTGTATCGGAGCAGGCTTCGATGTCCACACCTTCACCGGGGCGGTACTGGCTGCCGTTGTTGAGGGGGTCCAGGTCGTGATAAGCCACCCCTTCGCCGCCGAAGTCGAAATCCTCGGCCTCGATCCGGGCGGGGAAAACGAAGGCGTTGCCGGGGTACGGCACCTGGCCGCAGCCCGCGCCCACGGTGATGTCCACCGAGTCGACGCTCGCGGCGCCCAGGTCGTCGATGGCCCGGACCTTCACGGTGTAGCACCCGTCGGGCACGGACATCCAGGTGAATGCGTAGGGTGAGCTGGAGTCGGATCCCAGCAGGGTGGCGTCGTCGTAGAATTCCACGGTGGCGATGGATCCGTCGGGGTCTGAGGCGGTGGCGGTGAACGTGACGTCACCCGCGGCCGGGTTGGCATCCCACTGGGGAGAGGTGACCGCCACCGTGGGGGCCAGGTTCGGGATGTCCTGGTACACCCGCACGTAGTCGATGAGGTACTGCTGGGGGAACGACGCGGTGACGCAGCCGGCGTTGGTGCAACCGGTGTACTCCCCGCCGACGGCGGCGTTGAGGATGATGGAGAAATCCTGGTCGAAGGGAGCGCGGGGATTGCTCGGGGCGCCCTCGGAATACCACTGGGCGCTGGTCCGCGTGCTGAACAGGGAACCGTCCACGTACCAGCGAATGGCATCGGGCTCCCATTCCACCGCGTAGATGTGGAAGTCGTCGGCAAAGCTGGCCCCGCCCAGCGTCGTGGAACTGGAGGTGCTGGTATTGGTCGGCCATTGGCCTCCGTAATGCAGGGCTCCGCCCACCGACGTCATGGCGTTGGCCGACTCCATGATGTCGATCTCTCCGCTGGCCGCCCAGCTGCCGTAGACGTCGTCCTGGGGCATCATCCAGAAGGCGGGCCACATGCCCCCGCCCACCGGGAGCTTGGCCCGCATCTCTATGCGCCCGTACAGGAACGACCGCTTGCCGCTGGTGGTGACCTTGCCGGAGGTGAAGCTGGCGCCGCCGTAGGATTCGGCCTTGGCGGTCAGGACCAGGTTGCCGCCTGCCACCGTCACGTTCTGGGACCGATAGTATTCCAGCTCGTTATTGCCCCAGCCGCACAGACTGGGACAGCCGGTGCCGATGTCCGCCGTCCAGTTGGTGGGATCCAGGGCCGTGCCGTTGAACTCGTCCGACCAGACCTGGGACCAGGTGGCGAAGGAGGGCGAAGCCAGGAGGCTCGCCACACACACAACCGCAAAAAAGCGGACGACCACGGATGACACTCGGGAAATCGGCACGGTTGTTCCTTCAATTGGGGGGATTGCTACCCCCTACAGTATACACTAAGTTCGGTAACCGAATCAAGTTTTCCTCAACCCGATCCGCGCTCCCCCGGCGAGAAGCCCTACCAGGCCGAAAAGGGATGGTTTACTAGGTTGGCGTTAAAATAGCGGGAATCACCGGAAACGTCCTCCCCTACCCAGTCCGGGGCGATGATGGCCTGTTCCTCGGCCTCGAGTTCACACTCGGCCAGGACGAGCCCTGCGTTGGCGCCGTGGAATTCGTCCACCTCCCAGACCAGCCCGGCATGGCTGACCCGGTAGCGCGTCTTCTCGATGAGAGGCTGTTCGCAGAGCTTCAGCAGCTCCTCCGCCTCCCGCGGCGGAATCGCATACTCGAATTCCGGTCGGGTCAGACCCACCGCAAGCCCCTTGATGGTCAGGTTTGCCCGCACCCCCATGATGCGCACCCGCACCACGCGCTCCGGGGCGCTGCTCAGGTAGCCCTGGCGACAGAGCTCGCCGCGTGCGCCCGCGCGCCAATCGTCGCCCCTGACCAGGAACTTGCGTTCGATTTCCCAACCCATGCCTTCACTCCTCGGTTCTTCCGGTCAGCGCACGTATCCCAGGCTGCGCAGGGCCTTTCCCGTGGCCGGGTCCACGGGATGGTCGGCGTGCATTCGCGGATATCGTCGAAGGTCTGCAGGGTCAGGTCGGGAAACCGGGCCGCCAGGATCTCCGCCGTCTCGCGCGCTCGGGCCATGGTGCTGGTTTGGAGGGATGTGAAGGAGACGGGGTAACCGCTCAGCCGGGCTGCCAGCAGCCGCGCCTGCTGACGTCCGAGGGCGACCAGGTCGCCCTCGTCGGGGGCATCCACCCCGTGGTCGTACTCGCCGTGCCGGATCAGCCACAGCGTCCGCGTGGGGTCGTCGTGGCTGGGGAGGACCGCACCCGACGGGGCGGCGGTCAGCAGCAAAAGGGTCACGGATACGAGAATGCGGCGCATGATTTCCTCCGGAATCCCAGACGGAGCGGTGACCCCCTCCAGGGTGGGTGGCCCTCGCAAAGGGAACTCAGATCACCCGCAAGGCCGCCACGGCCGCCAGAACCCAGCCGACCAGCAACAGGGTGCCGCCGAGGGGCACGAGGCTCGCACCCAGGCTGCGGTTTTCCGTCAGGGTCATCACATAGAGGCTCCCGCTGAATAGGACGATACCGGCCAGCATCACCCATCCGGCAAGGGTGGCAGACATGCCGGGCGAACGGGTGGCCAGGTAGGCCACCATTCCCAAGGCCAGGGCGTGGGTCAGGTGGTAGTGGGCGGCCGTCTCCCACCAGTCCAGACGGAGGGCCTTGTCCGGCAGACCGGCCAGCTTCTTGTGCAGGCCGTGGGCGCCGAACGCACCCAGGGCCACGGCCAGAAATCCGTTGATCGTCGCGGTGATCAGAAATACCCGTTCCATCGGTCCTGCTCTTTCGGAAGTGTGATGCGGCCGGATCCCCGGGTCAGACCAGGACGCCCCGCGTCCGCATCGCGCGCGAATACAGCACCAGCCCCAGGGACACCAGGAAGATCAAGATGGTGAACACGAATCCCGTGGCCCCCATGACCTCCATGCCGTTGGAGAAGCCGAAGCTGTAGATCGTTGGAAAAATCATGGCGACAAAGGAAGCCAAAAAGGCCGGAGCCGCCAGCCCTTTGCGCAACAGGAGCAGAACGCTGCCGGCGAGCCCGCCCCAGACGGCGATGGCCCACAGCGCGATGAACCAGACGGGAAAACCGTAGAAATAATCCAGCTGGGCCTGGTCGAATTGGGCCATGTAGGTCGCGTTCTGGGTCTCGGTCATGAGGTAATCGTAGGCCCCCATCAGATTCCAGAGCAGGGTGACGATTCCGATGACCCACAGATGCCTGGGAGCGGGTGCAGCCTTGGACATGATAGCCTCCGTTCGGTGGCGGTGCCCCTTGCGGGACGAGACGAGCCTCAGGGTGACTCCGGGAAAATACCACCGGATTTCTCCGGTGTATACAATCCGGCTGAGGCCGATCGTCAGGAGGGGGATTCCTGCGACATCACCACCGGATCCCCCACACCGACCATTCCTTCGCGCAGCACGCGCGCGTAGACGCGGGACCAACCCGGATGGTGCTTCTGGGAGATGCGGTTGGGTTTCTCATCGCGGAAGAAACCCTTGATGGTGGCGCAGGGGGTCGTGAATGAAGCGATCTCGATTTCCACCGTGCCGCCCAGCTTGATCCGACAACCCGGCACGACATCCTCCCAGGGCAGGCCGACCAGGGTGATGTTCTCTCCAGCGGCGCCGGGAAAGATCGGGTGCCCTTCGGTTTGCAGTTCGAGGATGCGTTCAAGGGAATAGAGGCACAGGGCCCGCTCGGGACCGCCGTGATGTTTCAAATCGGCCTGCTCGTCCGTGGTCGGTCCTTCAAGAGTGATCGCCGCGCGGGGAACGGCCAACTTTGGCACACCTCCGCGGGAGGTGCTGATCTGGAAAATGCGGGGATGTTGCACGGGTCCTCCTGGGTGACGATTGCCGGGAGGGCGCGGGGAATCCCCCGGCACCTTCTTACCATCAAACGCATTGTACGGGATCCCCTCCTCCACCGCCGCAGGAAACGGAATAGTCGGCTGAGGACTTCGCGTTGCCGGAATCCAAGATCATGATTAGGATTTTCAACATCAATCCATCCCGGTCCGGGCGACCGCGGAAACGGAAGGGGCCGTTGTGGAATCATTCCTGGAACATGTGAACATCACCGTCGGTGACCCGCAGGCTACGGCCGAACTGCTGTGTCGAATTTTCGGCTGGAAGATCCGTTGGTCCGGTCCGGCGATCCACGACGGGTTGACATACCATGTGGGCGGAGAAAACAGCTACATCGCCGTCTATTCCCTGGGGGGTTCCGGCGCGGCAGGCAACAGTTACGCCACTCTCGGGGGGCTCAATCACGTGGGCGTCGTGGTCGAGGATCTCGACGCCGTCGAAGCGAAGGTCAAGGCCACCGGCCTGACCCCCCACTCCCACGCAGACTACGATCCGGGTCGCCGATTCTATTTCGACGATCCGGACGGCATCGAATACGAAGTCGCTTCGTATTCCTGAAAGGAATCACCATGGCCACGGTATCGGTTGTCTACCACTCCGGAATGGGACACACGAAAGCGATGGCCGAGGCCGTCGCCAAGGGAGCCGGCGAAGTCGAAGGCGTCAAGGCTGAACTGCTGGCCATCGACCCGGCTGACATCACCGACGGACGGTTCACCAATAACGACATTCTTGAACGGATCGATGCGTCCGACGGCGTGATCTTCGGCTCTCCGACCTACATGGGCAGCGTGTCCGGCCAGATGGAGTGTTTCTTCGACGCGACAGCCGAGCGTTGGTACAAACGGGCCTGGGTGGACAAGGTCGGGGGGGCGTTTACCGTTTCCAGCGGCCCCAGCGGCGACAAGTTCAGCACCCTGGTGCGCATGGCCACTCTTGCCATGCAGCACGGCATGATCTGGGTCGGGCTCGACATGATCCCCGGCGGCGAGGGGCTCAACCGATTGAGCTTCTACTTCGGTGCAGGTGGTCAAGCCGGCCAGGAGCCGCCCGAGGAGGCCCCGAACGAGGCCGACAAGAAGACGGGCGAGGCGTTGGGACGGCGGGTGGCCGAGGTCGCCCGGAAGCTGAAAAGCGTCTGAGCAATCGGGAGCGGTTTCAGCCGAGGGGGCAATAGGCGCCCTCGACGACCAAGGCGAGCGCTGCGGCGAGCTGCTTCGATGTGAACGGCTTGGAGAGGTAGTGATCCATGCCCGCCTCGAGACCGATCTCGGCATCGCCCTTCATGGCCAGGGCGGTCAGGCCGATGATGGGTGTGTAGCGATCGGACCCCAATTCGGCAGCCCGGATTTTCCGCGTGGCTTCGAGCCCGTCCATGACGGGCATGTTGATGTCCATGAGGACCAGATCGATGTTTTCCTTCTCCAGGATCTCGACGGCCTGCAAGCCGTCCGGGACCACGACGGCCTCGTGTCCCAGCTTGGCGAGGATGCGGACGGCAACCTTCTGGTTCACCAGATTGTCTTCAGCCACGAGGATGCGTCGGCCGCCGATATCCAGTTCACCCCGGCAGACCGCCGAGGCCCGTTCCAGGACGTTGGATTCGGCTTCCTGCGCGGCCGCAAACCTCCCGGTGAAGTGGAAGGTGGACCCCCGCCCCTCTTCGCTCTCGACCCACAGGCGCCCCCCCATGGCGTTGGCGATCTGGGATGAAATCGCCAACCCGAGTCCCGTTCCCCCGTAGCGCCGGGTGGTCTCGCTGTCCGCCTGCACGAAAGGCTTCAGGATGTCTTGGATGCGGTCCGGCGCAATCCCGATCCCCGAATCGACAACCGTGAACTGGAGGAGCTCCGGCGCCTGGACCGACGCCGGTTTGACCTCCAACCTCACCTCGCCCTTTTCGGTGAATTTGAGGGCGTTTCCCAGGAGGTTCAGGATCACCTGGCGCAGACGAGTCTTGTCCCCGACGACCTTCCTGGGAACCGATGGCGCAACATGGACATGAAACTTCAACCCCTTTTCCCGAGCGCGGGGAGCCAGGAGGGCGATTACATCGTCGATCTGTTCCTGCACCTCAAAAGGCACGGCTTCCAGAACAAGGTGGCCCGATTCGATTTTTGAAAAATCCAGGATTTCGTTGATGATCTCCAGCAGCGCGTTCGCCGAATTCTGAACGATGCGCAGGCAATCGGCCTGGTCCTTGGTGGTCTCGCCGTCGAGCACCAGTTCGGTCATTCCGATGATGCCGTTCAGGGGAGTACGGATCTCGTGGCTCATGCTGGCAAGGAAGGCGCTCTTGTTGTGGTTGGCAGCCTCGGCGTTTTGCTTGGCCTCGTTCAGGGCTTCCGTTTTTCGCCTCACTTGATCCATGGAATAGCAAATGCTGTCGGCCATGTCGTTGAATACGCCCCCGAGCCGACCGATCTCATCTTCCGCCTCCACCTTGACGGACGTCTGGTAATTGCCGCGGGCCACTTCGTCGGCCATCGCCACCAACGCGGCCAAGGGACGCGTAATGGCCAGAACCTGGCGCCTGGAGGCCAAGGACAAAAACAGGAGGCACAATAATGTGGTCCCCGAAATTCCCCACAACCCTTGTTTGACGCGGGCGCGGGAAGACTCGAGGACCGCATCCATCTCATCTTCCTTGGCCTGGGCGATACTTGCTACCTCGTTGCTGATGCGGTTGTACTGGACCGTCAGGGTTCCCAGTTTGTCGAACAGATCCTCGCTCTCGGATCCCTCGATCATGAGTGGAACGGTTTCCCAGGCGATTTTTTGGTAGTCCGCGGCGGAAACACGCAGGTGGGCGATACGTTCCGGCGAACCATACCCGAGCCTTCCCCCCATTTCGATGGTCTGCTCCAAATCATCCCACTCCGCCTCCCCTGCCTCGTACTGGTCGAAATCGGACGCGGCGACGGCATCCTGCATATGCCGCTGAAGATGGAAAAGTGTTTGGTTCAGATTCCGGCCCCACGCCAGGGAGGGGTAGGCGTGTTCCTGGAGTTCTTCGACCATGATCCGGTTCGAGTGTTCGATTCTGGCGCCGACGGCGAAACACACGAAGAATCCGATTCCTGCCATTACGGGCAGGAGAGTCAAGCGGTGCTTGATCGAGAGCCGTTCGGTCACTTGTCTCTCCCCACGAGCGCAACCTGGCGGACCTTTTCGGTAAGGGTCGCGGTTGAGGACACGTAACCCACTGCGCCGGGGTTTCCTTCGATATACCGAATCACTTCCTCATCGGAAGGCCGGACCGGCGGCGGGGTATCCCGTCCCGCAAAGATCCGCTGCTGCCAGAAGCGTTTCACCGCATCCACCTCCCTGTGGTGGATGTGATGCGTAAAGACTGCGCGCACCGTGGAATCCACTGATTGGTCCACCGGATGCACAAGCTGGCCGTTATCCCAGCGGGAAACCTTCTTGAGCAGGAATCGCGAAACCTCTTCCAAGGTCAGGGAGACCACGGGGTTGGCCGCGTTCACCACCACCATGAATCCCACATCTTCCTTGTCCTGCTGCGCAGCGCCATTGCCGGCATTTCCCGGCGGGACGGCGATGGCCGTGATGAACAGCACCACAGCGAGGAGGAATCCTCGTTTAGCCCTAGAACGCAAATTGCGCCCCCAGGGAAACGAGTCGGGTGGTCCGGTCAAGGGTTCCGCTCTCCAGCGCAGCCCCCGGGTCCTCGGGCCGGGCGAAGCGGTTTCCGTCAACCCAAGTTGCCGAGAGTTTCACGACAAAATCGGAATGGAACCAGTAGTTGAGTCCGGCCGTGACATCGCGGTGATCCAGGAGTGAAGACGGGGCTTCGACTTCCATCCCGCCCAGGTCGGTGTGCGAATGATCCCAGCGCCCGGCGACCTGCCAGCCTTTTCCCAGGACCCGGGCGACCTCGACGTAAGCCGCCGTCGATTTCAAGTCGAGAAAGTCCTTCATCACCGCGATCTCGCCCCTCAGCAGCCAGTCATCCCCCGTGTAATCCAGATGTCCGGCCAGGGTTGCATGGCGGTCACCACCCGGCGTCTCTTCACGTCCCGAGTAACCCGACGCACCCAGGCGAATGGCGCTCCCGGGAACGACGGCCGTCACACGGAAGCCCATGAAATCCCGCAACTCTTCCTCCACTTCCTCGTCGCCCGCATCTTCTGCATCTGCAGCGAATTCATCGAGGACCATGGCGAAATCCGGGGCTTCGAGACTCAGCTCGCCGCCGTAGAGGTCATATTCGAAACTCCAGCCGCTCTGCGTGAAGGTCGACCCGGTGATCCCCACGCCACGGTAGGCCTCGGCCACGATACCCGAAGGCCCATAAATGCTCTGGGGGAGCCAGAAGAACGGCCTGATGGTCCCGACGTCGAACACTTCGGTATAGATCCCGAAGGGTTGCTTGACCTGGCCCATTCGCAGCCGCAGGGCATCGGAAACCCGATATTCCCCGAAGGCGAAATCGACCACGGAAATCCATTCCTCCTCCTGGGTATGCTGCCACCAGACCTGTGCGTTGAGACGGACCTTTTCCGATGTGCACGAAGTGAAGGACACCGCCAGGTTGACGTAGTCCGCATCCCCAACGCCGGTCGAGGAAAGGTAGTTGTTTCCGTCCGAATCCTGGCGGCCGTAGGCCCAGCCCCCGTAACCGTGGATCTCCACCTGGTTTCCGTCGTTTCCGGCGACCGCAAGCGGGGCGACCATCAAGATCGCCATGATGATCGGGAATTTCATGATCACTGTCCGCATGGACTAAAGCTCCCTCAGGAACAATTTCGCCATTGCCTGTCGATTTCGTGTGCAGGCAACTCCGAATGAACCGGCGCACCAGTTATTCATTCCGATTGCTTTCTCATCGTCATCTCGGTACTGAACTATAGGATTTTCTTTAATCTGCGGTGATTCATGAGAACGGAAAAATCAACCCGCCACCTCCGATGATGTGGCGGGAAGGGATGATCCTTTGAATTTGGTTCCCTTCACATTGTGCTAGTGCTCTGTCAGAATTTGCCTTTCGGGTAGAGTGACTTGAGCTTGAGCCGTGCGTCGTTGATGGTGAACTG
>PFVX01000049.1 GCA_002790835.1 bacterium CG_4_9_14_3_um_filter_65_15
CGGTCCTCCACATCACAGGAGTGTCAGAGAATGACAACGAATGCCATCGAGAGGCTACGAGAGTCACTAGCAGAGGTCAAGAAGTACTTGCGCTTTGCGTACCTGGTGACCCTGAAGATCCCGGCGACTCAGTCCCTTTTTGTCGACCAGACAATCTGCGGTAGGATCTTCGCCGCCGATCGCCCGATCACATGCCCGCCCTGGCCGATCTCGATAATGTTGTCCAGGAGCTTTAGGACCTCGCCCTCGCCCAGGTTCCGGACCGATCGCCCCAACCACCGGACCACGATCAACGCGACGAAGACCAACATCGTGATCGGCCGATAGATCCGCGGGGGCCAGTTCTGGCCCTGCGCCCTCCGATCCGAAGACGCCTGAGCGTTTATCTCCTCCACGGCTCTATAACGAGCATGAGCCCTGGCTGTAGTCTCTTCAACTCTGGTATTGCAGCCCTCCGTAGACTACAATTCAAGCCTCACATCACTAAGGAGTGGAATTTGAAGCCTGCACAGAAAGCCATAGGTGACCCAAGGGGACTCTGGCAATACATTCCCACAAAACAACTTCCGTCGCTCGACAATACTCAGACGGCAATGCCCGGTATTGCGAAAGATCATGCTTTGATAGCTGCAATCGAGGAGGGAGTTAAACGAGTCCCGACCCACCATCGACTTGTCAGGCAGGACGCCCGCAAGCGCTGGGCAGGAGTCGAGGCCGAAAGTGTCCATCTCGTAGTGACCTCCCCGCCCTATTGGACCCTGAAGGACTACCGGGTGGAAGAGGGACAGCTTGGTTTCATCGCTGACTACAGAGAATTCCACCGGGAGTTGAACAAGGTTTGGCGGCACGCCTTCAGGGCACTCGTCCCAGGCGGTCGATTGATCTGCGTCGTTGGAGACGTCTGTCTTTCCCGGCGCAAGAACAACGGCCGGCACACCGTTGTCCCTCTGCATGCGACCATCCAGGAGAACTGCCGTACTATAGGATTCGACAACTTAGCGCCGATCATCTGGTACAAGATCGCGAACGCCGTCTATGAGGCTGAAGGAAATGGTGCCGGCTTCCTGGGCAAGCCCTATGAGCCAGGAGCCGTGATCAAGAACGATATCGAGTTCATCCTTATGCTCCGCAAACCCGGAGGTTATAGGAAGCCTTCGCTGCCCGAGCGCTTGTTGAGCGTCATCTCGGCGGAGAACTATCAGCTCTGGTTTCAACAAATTTTGACCGGAATCACTGGAGCATCGACCCGCCACCACCCTGCCCCCTATCCGGTCGAGTTGGCAACGCGGCTGATTCGTATGTTCACCTTCGTCGGTGACACCGTGCTCGACCCCTTTTCGGGCACGGCGAGCACCTCTGTCGGGGCTGCGCAGTGGGGGAGGAATAGCATCGGGATAGAGCTAGACCCGCACTATTTCGAGTTAGGTTTAGATCGGCTCACTAGAGAGACCAGAGGGATTTTTTCTACCGCAACAATCGAGGCAGAGAAATGAAACATCTGGATCAGAGAGTCCAGAGTGCGGTCAAGTTCTTCTGGCAGACGCGCGACAAACAGAGCCGATACCAGGGTGTGAAGTCCGGCGTGAAAGATGCCGGTCTTAGGACTGCCGCTACTGGCGGCGCTCAACTGGATGGTTTTGCCACGCTTGTCGAAGAGCTCCTGCTCGAAAACGGGATCAAACGGTCGGAAATTAGCAACGGTCGCCGCGGAGTTGAGATTCCAGGCTGGTTTCGGCCAGAAAAGAAGTGGGACCTACTCGTGGTCTCACAAGAGCAGCTGATTGCCGCGGTTGAATTCAAAGCGCATATCGGACCCTCGTTCGGAAACAACTTCAACAATCGAACCGAAGAGGCCCTCGGGAATGCGACCGACGTCCTAGCTGCCTACCGCGAGGGAGCTTTCAAGCCGTCACTCCGCCCTTGGCTTGGCTATTTAATGCTGATCGAAGACACCCCAAAGTCTCGCGCACCGGTAGGTGTCGCCGAACCCCATTTTCGGGTCTTCGACGAATTTCGCGATGCTTCGTATATCAGGCGTTATGAGATCGGATTGACGAAGCTCCTACGTGAACAGCTCTATGATGGGGCTTGTCTTCTGGCGTCACCGCGGGAAGGCGGACTGAATGGTGACTTCTGCGAGCCGAGTCAGGAACTGGCATTCCGTAATTTCGCAGGGGGACTGATCGCCCGGGCGATTGCTCATGCCAAGACACGTAAGTAGGCAGTCGATTGGGTTTCAACTCTTCTTCATTGACTGGACTATCGCTGGCAGAACCTTCTCCGCCGACCGCCCGATCACGTACCCACCGAGGCCGATTTCGACGATGTCCCAGAGCTTCAGTACCTCGGCCTCGCCCAGGTTGGGAGCAGACCACCCCAGCCACCGGGCTACGATCAGCCCAACGAAGACCAGCATCGTGATCGGTCGCCAGGTCCGCTGGAGCCAGCTTTGACCCTGGGCCTCCGCCTTGACGACCTCGGCAGCCGCCCTCTCGATCTCCGAGGTCCTCTCCAGGACAGCCGCCTGGAGGGCCTGCTGCAGTTCGATCCGCTTCAGTTCCTGCTCGGGGTCCGGAAAGATGCGGTCGGCGACTCCGCCGGCGACTTTCCCCAGGATGCCCAGGATTTCTCCAACCATTGTGCTCTCCTCTCAGGCATAGGCCCGGTTCAGCCACCCACCCTGGAACACGATCTGATCCGCGCTTCGGGCCACGCGGAGCCTGTACTCGCCGGCGGCCTCGGACCTCAGGGCTGCCATCAACGCCTTTTGGTCGGCTTGCTCCGCAGCCCCGCAGGTCTCGGTACCGAGAATCCCGTCGATCACGACCCGCAGCCCACTGGCCTGTAAGGCGCGCTGGAGGCAGGTCACCGCCGTCTTGTTGCCGAGGTTGACGGCCAGATCGAAGACCTTGATGGCGATCGCCTCGGGCAGGAACTCGTACCGTTGCCCCCGCCAGTACCTCTCCCAATAGACCTCGATCGCCCGCTCTCGGGTGAGGCTCGCCACGTCCAGATCCGGGTTCCATCGCTGGGCGATCCCGAACTTGGTCGGCCCGCCCCGATCGACAGGGTTGTCGGTGTAGGTGTCTCCCTCATGCTCGAGGACGACCTCGATCGCCCGATCGAAGAGTTCTCTGCTGGTCACGTCAAGCCTCCCTTCGGGCCAGCTCGAGGCGAAGCGCCCCGAGGATGTCGCACAGCCGCTGGCTGCGGTCCTTCATGTCCGTCTCGATCTCCTTCTGCGTCTCGTTGAGC
>PFVX01000056.1 GCA_002790835.1 bacterium CG_4_9_14_3_um_filter_65_15
AAACATCCTTCTGGCCCTTTTGCGGAAAACTCCATGATCACTCTTTCCAACATCTCCAAAAGATACGGACGGCAGATCCTCTTCGTGGAGGCGTCCTTCCAGCTCAATCCCGACGAAAAGTTCGGCCTCGTCGGCCCCAACGGCGCCGGCAAATCCACCATCTTCCGTTTGATCGTGGGCGAGGAGGATCCCGACGAGGGTACGGTTTCGGTTCCGAAGCGAACGACTATCGGCTACTTCCGGCAAGACATCGGCGAAATGTGCGGGCGTTCGGTGCTGGATGAAACCATCGCCGGCAGCGGCCATCTCGGCGAACTTCACCACGAGCTGAGGGATCTCGAACTGGCCATGGCCGATCCCGATCGGGCCGATGAGATGGAGCAAATCGTCCAGCGTTTCGGGGAAGTGCTGGACCTCTACCAGGGACAGGGCGGCTATGACCTCGAATCCCGGGCCCGCACCGTTCTGGGTGGGCTGGGATTCGCGGCCGATCAAATCGACGGCGGAGAATTCATTTCCTACACGGGGGACTACGACTATTTCGTTCGCCAGCGGGCCGTCGCTGAAGCCAATCGGGAGGCCACCTACACCCGACAGCAGGCCATGCTCGCCAAGGAACGTCGGTTCGTCGAACGATTTGCCACCCACGTGGCCAAGGCCGCCCAGGTTCAAAGCAGGGTCAAGAAACTGGAAAAGATCGAACTGGTCGAGCCGCCGCGCAGGCGGAGGATCGTGGAATTCAAGTTCCAGGACCCGCCACGCTCCGGGGATGACGTTGTGGAGCTGAAGGGCTTGTCGAAGGCCTATGGATCACGGGTGATCTATGATGACTTCAGCCTCAAGATCCGGCGCAAGGAGCGCTGGTGTGTTCTGGGGCGCAACGGCGCGGGAAAGACCACGCTCCTGAAGCTGGTGGCGGGCAAGGCGACCCCCGACGCCGGCTCGGTTCGTCTCGGTGTAAACCTGAAGGTCGGCTACTTCGCCCAGCAATCCCTTGAGCAACTCGACCCCGCACTGACGGTCTTCGAACAGGTCCAGAAGCATTTTCCCGCCGAGGGCCGCGGCGTGCTGTGCCATCTGCTGGGCGCGTTCCAGTTTTGTGGCGATGATATCGATAAACCGACCCGCATTCTTTCCGGCGGCGAGAAATCCCGGCTGGTCCTGGCCCGGATGCTGTTCAATCCCCCGAACTTTCTGATTCTGGATGAGCCCACGAACCACCTCGACCTCGAGACCAAGGAAATGCTCGTGTCCGCCCTGGCCGACTTTGAAGGCACCATGCTCTTTGTCAGCCATGACCGGACGTTCTTGAAGGGACTCAGCAATCGGGTCCTGGAGCTGCGGCCCGGCGACCAGAATGCCGATGGGAAAAGCCCAGGCGGGCCGGCCCAGCCACCTCTGATTTATGATGGTTCATACAGTGAGTTCGTGGCCCGCACCGGGAACGAAGCGTCCGGGGTCCACCGGTAGCGGTCAAGAGGGTCGGCGACGAGGGATCCCGGGGTTAGGCCGCCCGCCCAGGATGGGGATTCTCCCGTCACTTCACAGGGGTCGCCCGCCAGGCGCCCGAGGCCCCCGATTGACAGCCTCACCCTCTGCGGATATCTTACGCCCATGTCAGATCCAGCTTGGCACCCGCTTCCTCCCGTGGTGATCGGTATCGCCGGTGGCTCAGGCTCCGGAAAAACCACCGTCGCCCTGCGCGTGCGGGAAGCCTGCCCCGGCAAGACCATCCGCATCATCCATCACGATTCCTATTACCACGACAACAGCCACCTGCCTCTGGCCGAGCGGGCCCGGATCAACTACGACCACCCCAACGCCTTCGAGACGTCGCTGCTGATCCGTCACATCCAGGAACTGCAGGCCGGGCGGACGGTCGAGGTGCCGCAGTACGATTACAGCACGCACAGCCGGTTGCCCCAGTCCAAAACGGTCTCGCCGCCGGACATCCTGTTCGTCGAGGGCATCCTGGTGCTGGAGCCGGCGGAGTTGCGGGATCTGATGGACATCCGCCTGTACGTGGACGTGGACGCCGACGAGCGGGTGCTGCGGCGCATCCGGCGCGACACCGTCGAGCGCGGCCGTACCGTGGAATCGGTCATCCACCAGTATCTGTCCGTGGTGCGGCCCATGCACCTGCAGTTCGTGGCCCCGAGCAAGCGGCACGCCCACATCATCATTCCCGAGGGTGGGCACAACAAGGTCGCCATCGACCTGATCTCCACCAAGATCCACGATATCATCCGCGAGAGGGACAGGCTGCGGGAGCTGGACCGGCAGGTCCGCGAAGCCCGCACCGAAAGCGAAGCGGACGGCGTCTAGGCGCCCCGCGAACCAGCCCAGGGAGGCCAAGGTGACATTCGACGACCAGGAATACCTGCAGCGTTACCCCTTCATCGAGCGCATCCTCATTTCCAGCGAGGATATCCAGCTGCGCATCCGCCAGATGGGCAATGAGATCAGCGAGGTCTACAAGGACTCCACGCCGATCTTCGTCTGCATCCTCAAGGGGGCCTATCCCTTCCTGGCCGACCTGACGCGTTGCGTGTCGGTCGATCACGAGGTGGACTTCATGGCCGTCAGCAGCTATGACGGGGGAACCCAGAGCACCGGTGTGGTGAAGATCGAGAAGGATCTCAAGAGCAACATCACCAACCGCGACGTGATCCTGGTCGAGGATATCATCGACTCGGGCCTGACCGTCGACAACCTCATGGAACTGCTGCAGACGCGGAACCCCCGCAGCCTGCGCGTGGCCGCCCTGCTGGACAAGAAGCCCGCCCGCACCAAGGACGTGCCCCTGCACTTCGTGGGCTTCGAGATCCCCGAGGAATTCGTCATCGGGTACGGCCTGGACTACGACGAGAAGTACCGGAACCTGCCGTTCATCGGCATCATGAAAGCGTGAGGGACGATGACTGACCCGAGTCCGCATACCGCCGGCATCCGCGAGGGCCTGACCTTCGACGACGTGCTCCTGGTGCCCGGCTACTCCGAAGTCATCCCTCGGGACATCGACACCGCCACCCGTCTGACCCGGACCATCGAGCTGCAGGTTCCCGTGCTCTCCGCGGCCATGGATACCGTGACCGAAGCGGAGATGGCCATCGCCATGGCCCGGTCCGGCGGGCTGGGCGTGATCCACAAGAACATGGACCCCAAGGCCCAGGCCGGCGAGGTCGAGCGCGTCAAGCGCTCCGAGTCGGGTATGATCACCGATCCCATCACCCTGGGGCCGGACAAGACCATCGACGCGGCCATGGCGCTGATGAGCCACTACCGCATCAGCGGGGTGCCCATCACCGAAGGCGCCAAGCTGGTGGGCATCCTCACCAACCGCGACCTGCGGTTCGTCAAGGACACAGGGAGGCTGGTGCGCGAGGTGATGACCAGCGAGAATCTGATCACCGTCCCCGAGGGCACGACCCTCGAGGACGCCGCGGAGATCCTGCACCGGCACCGCATCGAGAAACTCCTGGTGGTCAACGCCGCCGGCGAGCTGCGCGGGCTGATCACCGTCAAGGACATCCAGAAGAAGCTGGACTACCCGCTGGCCTGCAAGGACGCCGAGGGCCGGCTGCGGGTGGCCGCCGCGGTGGGTGTGGGGCCCGATACCCTGCTGCGGGCCGAACTGCTGCTGACCGCCGGGGTGGACCTGCTGGTGGTGGACACCGCCCACGGCCACAGCTGCAACGTCATCGACATGGTGGCGGCGATCAAGAAGAAGTACCCCGACGCCCAGGTCATGGCGGGCAACATCGCCACCGGCGAGGCGGCCCGTGCCCTCATCGACGCGGGGGCCGACGCGGTGAAGGTGGGCATCGGCCCGGGGTCGATCTGCACGACGCGGGTGGTCGCCGGGGTCGGCGTGCCCCAGATCACCGCCATCAAGGACGTGGCCGAGGTGGCGCGTCCGGTCGGCGTGCCCATCGTGGCGGACGGCGGATTGCGCTACAGCGGCGACGTGGCCAAGGCCATCGCCGTGGGTGCCGATGCGGTCATGGCCGGTTCCCTGTTGGCGGGCACGGACGAGTCGCCCGGCGAGAAGGTCCTGTTCGAAGGCCGCGTCTACAAGTCGTACCGGGGCATGGGATCCCTGGGTGCCATGCAGCAGGGCAGCAAGGACCGCTACTTCCAGGCCGACGTGACCGAGACTGAAAAACTGGTGCCCGAGGGCATCGAAGGTCGTGTGCCGTACAAGGGCAGCGCCCGGGACGTCCTGTACCAGCTCGTGGGCGGACTGCGCAGCGGCATGGGTTACTGCGGGTGCGGCTCCATCCCCGATTTCCAGAAGCGGGCTCGCCTGATCCGCATCACCGGCGCGGGCATGGCCGAGAGCCATCCCCACGACATCCAGATCACCAAGGAGGCCCCCAACTACGGCAAGCGGGGCTGATATCTCCAGCGGGGTATGGCGATGAGGCGAATCCAGATTGTTGCGGGTTTGATGATTCTGGCGGTTGCGTTCGCCGGTTGCGGCGACGACGGGGTGTCGCCCGGTTCCTTTTCCCTGACCGTTGAAGTCGTCGATGCCGACGGCAAACCCGTTTCCGGGCTGGCGATGGCCCTGGCAGCGGATCTGCCTTACTACCAGGATCTCGCGGGATATGCGGACAAGTCGAGGGTTACGATTCCCTACAGCGTCGCAACCCCTTGCAGCGTCCGGGTGACCGTCGAGGACGTCGCCGGGGTGACCCTGGCGGTGCTGGAACAGGATCTGGTCCCGGCGGGACGGAATACCAGCAACTGGATCGGCCGCAACGACGCCGGGCAGGACCAGGATTCCGGCGTCTACTACGCGCGCATGCAGGCTATCGACCCCGAGTCGGGAACGTTGCTGTTCGAGGAAACGGTCGGCATGTACATGGCCCTCCTCGACCCCTCGGGCCAGGCCGACGGCGAAACCGACGCCGCAGGACGGGTCACCATCACCGACCGCCGCTACTTCCCGTCCCTGTTCGGGGTGGAGGATATCCCCGCCACCGATGAGTCGGGGGAAACGGTCGGCATGATCCATTTCGACGGCAGCATGAGGTTCGATTTCTACCATCCGGATTCCGGTCAGGTCATGCACTTCTTCCGCGTGGTCTCGGGACCAGGAACCCTGAAGTTTGTCTGGGACCCGCCCGCGGTCGAAGCCCCTGCTCCGGCCGGAGCGCCCAGGACGATTGACCGTTTGCCGCCGCCTGCTGAATTCGGACTCAGGCCGGCCTATCCCAACCCCTTCAACTGATTGAGGACACCCGCCATGAAACGCATTGTCGCCCTGTTCGCCCTGCTGTTGTTGGCCCTGCCGGGCCTCTTCCTGCTGACTTCCTGCTCCCGCGGCCCCAAAACCGATCCGGCCTACGTCGCCGAGGTCGACCTGTGGCACGCCCAGCGGATCGAGCGCCTCAAGGGCGAAACCGGTTGGCTTACCCTGGTAGGCCTGCATGAACTCAAGCCGGGCATCAACACCGTCGGTTCGGCCTCCGGCTCGGGCGTGCAGTTCATTTCCAAGGCCCCGCCGCAGGTGGGCAAACTGGAAGTGGGGGAGCTGGGCGTGATCTTCCAGGCCGACCCCGCCGCCCAGGTGGCGCTGTTCGACTCGACGGCCGCGCCGGTGCAGCGCGTGCTTCTGGATACCGATGCGGCGGGACGGCCGACGCAACTGGCCTGCGGCTCCCTGGTCTTTTATGTCATTGACCGGCAGGGGCGGCTCTTCGTGCGGGTCAAGGATCGTCAATCAAGTGTGTTGCGCGGCTTCACGGGTATCGATCGCTTTCCGGTGGACGCCCGCTGGCGGGTCCAGGCCCACCTGGAAGGCATGCCCGGAGATATTGAAATCGAGAACGTGTTGGGGCAAAAGTCCCTGGAATCCCGACCGGGCCGGCTCGTTTTCGAACTGGGGGGCAAGACGTGCCGGGTCAGCCCGACCGTCGAGCCCGGCGGCGGGCTCTTCCTGGTCTTCGCCGACCCCACCAATGGGGACAGCACCGATCCGGCGGGTCGCTTCCTGTCCATCGACGCGCCGGACAGCAACGGTGTCTACACCGTCGACTTCAACCGGGCCTATAACCCACCCTGCTGCTTCACACCTTTTGCGACCTGTCCTTTGCCCCCGCCGCAGAACCGCCTTCCGGTGAAAGTGCCCGCGGGCGAGAAGATGTGGGGGCAGGGGCACTAGGGATCCGGAAACCCTCCAGTAGGGTTGAAAGGGCGTCGCTTCGGGCGGCGTCCTTTTGTATAAATTGTTAAAAATCGGCCTGTTACAAACTTTTTTCCTCGACCGACATTTTTTTGGGTTGCCGGGGCCCCCCTTGCACTAATTTCCCGACATTCGCAGGAAACCTGCGATTCGCATGCCTGCCCCAAGCCCCGGACCCCGGGACTCATGCGTAAGGCGGCATATCGATTGTGGCTTTTCGAGGGGGTCTGGGTGCAGTGCATAAGGGGCAACATTTATTGATCGATTGCCGGGGTGTTCCCCGGGATCTTTGTCTTAATGACAAACTCCTGCTGAAGTCGATGGCGGACGCGGCCGAGGAGGCCGGTTCGACCGTCATCTCCCAGATCCGATACAAGTTCGGGATCGATTCTCCGCCCGGGTGCACGGCCATCGTCATGCTCGACGAGAGCCATTGCTCCGTTCACACCTATGCCGACCTCGGTCTGATCGCCATGGATGTCTTCACCTGTGGCGCCACCGACCCGCGGCAGATCTGGGAGAACCTGAGGTCGCGCCTGGGCTTGACCAATTTCACCGTTTCCTGCGTTCATCGTTTCGAGACTTCTGCGTCATCAATCCCCCTTGCGGTTGCCGCAGGTGGGGAGTTTTCCCGTTGACCCAAGGAGGATTAGAGGTGTTCACAAGTTCGGCCAATTTCCAAGTGCCCGATGACGGCAAGCCCTCCAGCCGCAAACGCGGCGGCAGCTTCGACCCCAAGGGACGCAAATCCTGGGCGGAAATGGAAGTGGAACGCAAGCCGCGCCTGCGTTCCCGCAGCGAAGACGAAGACTTCGACGACGATCTCGACGACGACGATCTCGACGACGATGACGACGACCTCGATTGGGACGACGAAGAAGACGACGGGGACTGGGACGGCGACGACTACAAGGACGAGGACGTTTGAACAATCCCCAAAACCGGGGTGAATCCTGCCCTTTCGGGGGACAGGAGGCGCAAGGCGGGTGTGAAAATGCCCGCTTTGCCGTCCTGCCCATTCCCTACGACGGGACGTCCACCTGGCAAAAGGGAGCGGACAAGGGGCCGCAGGCCATCCTGGCGGCGTCGGCCCACATGGAGCTCTACGATATCGAGACCGACAGCGAACCCTGGCGGTTCGGCATCGTGACCCTGCCCGCGGTGACCGCCGGTCCCGATCCCGAGTCCATGCTTGCGGCCGTGCGCGATGCCGCGCGGGTCGAGATCACCGCCGGTCGCACGGTGGTGGGGCTGGGGGGCGAACACTCGGTGAGCCTCGGTTTGATCCAGGCTTGCGCCGAAGCGCATCCCGGGTTGTCGGTCCTGCAGATGGACGCCCACTCCGACACCCGCGCCTCCTACGCGGGCTCGCCCTTGAACCACGCCTGCGTCATGGCCCGCGTGGGTGAGATCTGCGATTTCGTCCAGGTGGGCATTCGCAGCATGGATGTGGAGGAAAAGGGGGCGGTGCCCGAGGGGCGGACCTTCTTCGCCCACGACCGGGACCGGGAGGGGCGTTGGATCGGCGATGTGGTCGACCGGCTAGCCGCCCCGGTCTACGTCACCATCGATCTGGACGTGCTGGATCCGGCCGAGATGCCGTCGACCGGCACGCCCGAACCGGGCGGCCTGTCCTACCGCGAGGTGGTCAAGCTGCTGAGGACCCTGAGCCGCCGCCGGCGGATCGTGGGTTTCGACGTGGTGGAGCTGATGCCCACCGCGACCAACCGGGCGCCGGATTTCCTCGCCGCCCGTCTGGTGTATCAATTGATGGCCTACATCGGCCGCCACGGCCGGGGAGAATAACGATGCAGAAAGCGGATTTGCTGCAGAACGTTGTGCGACACATCGACATCACGTCCTTTGACGCCCGACCGGTGATCGCAGCCTTCGGCGACATGGCCTTCCAGGCCCGCAACCTGGCCACGGCGACCGGAATCTACAACCGGATGCTGGCCGACACCGACTGCACCGTGATCCTGACCCTGGCCGGATCCCTGTTTTCGGCCGGCTTGAAGGACACGGTGGCCGAGATGATCTCCTCGGGCATGGTGGACGCCGTGGTCTCCACCGGGGCCAACATCGTGGACCAGGACTTCTTCGAGGCCCTGGGTTTCCGGCACTACAAGGGTTCGCCGCGGGCTGACGACAACCAGCTGCGCGAACTGGGCATCGACCGCATCTACGACACCTTCATCGACGAGGACGAGCTGCGGGTCTGCGACATGACCATCGCCGAGATCGCGGACACGCTCGCCCCCGGCCCCTATTCCTCCCGGGCCTTCATCACCGCCATGGGCGCCTGGCTGGACGCCCGCGGCGTGAAGGCCGACCGCTCGGTGGTCCACGAGGCCTACAAGGCCGGCGTGCCGATTTTCTGCCCCGCCTTCAGCGACTGCTCGGCGGGCTTCGGTCTGATCCACCACCAGTGGCACAACGAGCGTCACGTCACCATCGACTCGGTGGCCGACTTCCGCGAATTGACGCAGATCAAGTTGGCCGTCGGTGAGACGGGAATCCTGATGATCGGCGGCGGCGTGCCCAAGAACTTCACGCAGGACGTGGTCGTGGCCACGGACATCCTGGGTGAGGAGCGGCCCATGCACAAGTACGCCGTCCAGCTCACCGTGGCCGACGAACGGGACGGCGCGCTGAGCGGCTCGACCTTGCGCGAGGCCTGCTCCTGGGGCAAGGTGGACATGGTTTACGAGCAGATGGTCTACGGTGAAGCCACCGTGACCCTGCCGCTGATGGCCAGCGCGGCCTATCACGAGGGACACTGGCGTGCGCGTCGGGCGTTGCGTCTGAACGAGTCCCTCAGGGACAAGGCATCCATCTGAGCTGAGGCTCCTGGAGGCCCTGATGGGCTGGGATGTGGTGGTGAGGGCCTGCGAACTGGGGCGGGGGTTGTTTGCCGCCCGCCCCTTCGCGACCGGGGAACTGATCCTGAAATTCACGGGACCGCACTACGAGCGCGGGGACCCGATCCATCAGACCGATACGGGGGCGAACCTCCTGCAGACCGGTTGGCGGAGCTATATCCTGCTCGATCCGCCGGGCGTGTTCGCCAACCATTCCTGCCGGCCCAACGCCGGTGTGGTTCACAATCGCCTGCTGGCGGCCATCGAACCCATCGCGCCCGGTCAGGAAATCTGCTTCGACTATTCCACCACCATGGCCGAGAATTTCTGGACCATGCCCTGCCGCTGCGGGTCACCCGCCTGCCGCGGTGTGGTGACGGATTTCCGGCTGCTGCCGGCCGAGGTCCGGGACCGATACCTGCGCCTGGGCATCGTCCAGGGTTTCATCGCCGGGCACGCGCGCGTCGGCCTGCGGGCGAACTTGGCCCAGGACGGGTCCTGTGATACGGTCCCGGGAAGGCACGAGGGGGGCTGACCCGGACCGAGGTGGTGGGCGTGGACGATCTGCGGCGGCTTTTCCTTCTGCGGGACGATGTGGTGTTCCTGAACCACGGGTCTTTCGGGGCCTGTCCCCGGCCGGTATTCGATCGCTGGCAGGAATTGCAGCGGGAACTCGAGGCCGAACCGGTCGACTTCCTGAGCCTGCGCCGCACCCTGCCCGACCGCCTCGCTGCCGCGCGCGCCGGCCTCGCGGATTTTCTGGGCGCCGACCGGGACGAGATCGTCTTCGTGCCCAACGCCACCACCGGCCTGAACACCGTGGCCCGCTCGCTGGCCCTGGATCCCGGCGACGAGATTCTTTCCACCGACCACGAATACGGCGCCCTGGACCGCATGTGGCGGTTCCTCTGCACCAAGCAGCAGGCCCGGTACGTTCGACGCGCCCTGCCCATGCCCCTGGACGATTCGGATGCGGTGGTCGAGGCCATCTGGAGCGGCGTGACCGACCACACCCGCGTTCTTTTTCTCAGCCAAATCACTTCCGCCTCCGGCGTGATCCTGCCGGTCGAACCGCTGATCAAGCGCGCCCGCGAACGGGGCATCCTCACCATGATCGACGGCGCCCACGTGCCCGGGCAACTGGATGTGGACCTGCACGCCCTGGGTTGCGACTTCTGGGCGGGCAACTGTCACAAGTGGCTGATGGCTCCCAAGGGCGCGGCGGCCCTGTACGTGAGGCGTGATCTGCAGGACCTCGTCGAACCGCTGATCGTCAGCTGGGGCTGGGAGAGCGGCTGGCCGGGGCCCAGCCCCTTCGTCGACCGCCTGGAGTGGACCGGTACCCGGGATTTCTGCGCCTACCTCGCCGTTCCGGCCGCCCTGGAATTCTTTGGCGAGCACGATTGGCGCGCCGTGCGCACCCGTTGCCATGATCTGTTGCTGGAGGTGCGGCGACGCATCCTCGCCTTGTCCGGCCTGGAACCTCTGTGTGCGCCCGAACCCTGGTTGGCCCAGATGGCAGCCCTGCCCCTGCCGCCGGGGACCGACGGCGACGCCCTGCACCAATCCCTGCGTCATGACCACGGGATCGAAATCCCCGTGACGACCTGTGCCGGGCGCCCCTGGCTGCGGGTCTCGATCCAGGGCTACAACACCGCCGCGGACGGGGACCGGCTCGTGGAGGCACTGGAGGAGATCTGGCCATGAAGATGTCGTTGCGGATTTTGAGCCTTCTGACTCTGTTGCTGCTGGCAGCTTGCAGTTCGGATGCCGACCAGTCATCCGACAGCGAACCCTTACCTCTGGCCGTCGGAGGCGCGATGGCCTTCGGCCCCGTGGCTGTTACCCACGGGGGTGTGGGATCGCCCCCGGAGTGGATGCCGCTGACCCAGGCCGCGGCCGACAGCGCCTTCGTCCGGCTGTCCGAGACCACCGACGCATTGGAAGGCGCCCTGGCCGGCACCGTCGCCATGGAGAACATCCCGGTGTTCAACGCCGGCACCGGGGCCAACATCAGGCTGGACGGCAAGACCATCCAGATGGACGCGGCGGTCATGACTTCCGCCGGCGGGTTCGCAGCGGTAGCCGTCATCGAGCGCGTCAAGCATCCCATCCTGGTGGCCCGCGCCGTCATGGACACCCCGCACCGCATGCTGGCCGGCGACGGGGCGACCCGTTTCGCCCATGCCATGGGCTTCGCCGACGTGGTGCCCACTTGTCCGGAAGCCGAGGCGAAGTTCCGCCAAAGGTGGCGCAACCTGCTGGCCGGCAAGGCGGGCGGCGGATACGAGACGTTCGATTGGCGTCGGGCTTGGAATTTTCCCGGCCCCCTTCCCGCCGGTGCCGACAGCGTAACCGGACCGGCCGGCCCGGAGACGGGTGACACCGTGGGAACGGTGACGCGCGCGTCCGACGGCTCTTTCGCCGTCACCCTTTCGACGGGCGGCACCTCCATCACCCTGGACGGTCGGGTGGGGGATGTGCCGGTTTTCGGCTGCGGCAGCTTCGCCGGCCCCGCCGGGGCGGTGGCTTGCACCGGGCACGGTGAGGAAATCATCCGGCAGATGCTGGCGCGTACGGTCTACAACCTCATGGCCGATGGCCTCAGCGCCCGGGATGCGGCGGTACGCGCGGCTGAGGCCTTCCCTGCGGAGTGGTCGGTGGGGATCATCGCCGTGGACGCGAACGGGTGGGGGGTGGCCGCGAACCGGCAGATGGCTTATGGAGTCGCCCCCGATGTGTTAGAATAGATGCCGACGAGAGATTTGATCACGAATATCCGGGGAGAGATATCGTGAAACCGATTCCGGATTTTCTCGCCGTTACCATTCTCGCTGTTCTCGGCCTGGTTTCCTGCTCCGCCGGGGCCTGGCGGGCGCCGGAGGTCCAGGCCGTCTCGTGTTCCCTGCGCCATGAGGTCTATGCAATGGCCAGTTCCACGCCCGGCTGGTGCTGGTGGGATTACCCGGCGTGACCGGATACTCCTTGGTGCTGGAGGCGGGCGTGTACGGCATCAGGATCCACGTGAGTGCCCAGGCGGATGACTTCGGGGTGGAGGCTCCCTTTGACGCCGGCCTCGGGTTGACCTGGAGTGATCCCGCGGTGGTGCGTCCGAGGTGGAGTCCTGGGGTGGGATCAAGGCCCGCTACCTGCGCTGACAGGAAGCCAGCCGTTTTCCCGGTACCCACGCGCCGCCAAATCCCGTAGAATGCCGTTTCGACCGCCGGCCCCTGTCCCCAACCCCTCCCGGAGCAAAAGACTATGAGCCAAGGCGCAACCACGTGGCGCTTCCCGCGCCCCTTCTGGACCGGAAACGTCGCCGAGCTGTGCGAGCGCGCGGCCTACTACGGCACCTTCATCGCCCTGCGCACCTACCTGATCCGCGTGGTGGGGTTGGACGACGTGCAGGCCGGCTGGGTGGCCGGCATGTTCGGCGGCTGGATCTACCTGGTGCCGTTCTTTACCGGGGCCTTGGCCGATCGCATCGGCTTCCGCTACGCCCTGATGGGCGCCTTCGCCCTTCTGAGTGTGGGCTACGGCATGCTGGGGATGTTCAGCACCCTGGCGCCGGTGGGGGTGGGGCTGGTCCTCATCGTCCTGGGCGGAGCCATCGTCAAACCGGTGATCACCGGCACGGTGAGCAAGTCCTCGGACGAGACCAACCGCGCGCGGGCCTTCAGCATCTTCTACATGGTGGTGAACATCGGGTCGTTCACCGGCAAGACCATCGTGGCGCCCATCCGCATCGACCTGGGGGTGGAAAACGTTCCCTGGTTCTCGGCCGCCGCGGCCCTGCTGGCCCTTGTCATCGTGGCGCTGATCTATTACCCCGACGACAACGACGAGCAGGCGCAGACCAGGACCATCGGCGAAACCCTCAGCGGCATGTGGATGGCGCTGTCGAACCTGCGCTTCTTGGCGCTGATCCTGATCACAGCGGGATTCTGGGCCATCCAGGGCCAGCTCTACGCTTCCATGCCGGACTACGTGCTGCGCATGGCGGGCGAGACCTACAAGCCCGAATGGTACGCCAACATCAACCCGCTGGTGGTGGTGCTCTTCGTGGTGCTGATCACGCAGCTGGTGCGCAAGTGGAAACCGCAGAATTCGATCCTCGTGGCCATGTGCCTGATTCCACTCTCGGCCGTGTCCATGGCCTCATCGGCCTGGATCCATCACCCGGTCCACATCCTGGGCCTGGATCTGCATCCCATCACCCTGATGATGATCATCGGAATCTCCATTCAGGGGTTGGCCGAGTGCTTCCTCAGTCCCAAGTGGCTGGAATTCGCCTCGCTGCAGGCGCCCAAGGGCAAGGAGGGCACGTTCCTGGGCTTCGCCCACATGAACACCTTCTTCGCCTGGATCTTCGGCTTCGCTTTCTCCGGTTACCTGTTGACCAAGTACTGCCCCGAGCCGGGTTCGCTGGACGCAGCCACACGCGCGGCCCACGAGGCCGCCTTGCTGGGACAAGGCCCCATGCCCGAGGCCTACGCCCACGCGCACTACCTGTGGTATGCCTACTGCGGGGTGGGCTTCATCTCGCTGATGGCGTTGCTGGTGTTCATCGCCGTCACCCGGAAGCTGGATGCGGGCAAACCCGTCACGAGGTGACGGGCTTCTTGGCGAAGATGCACTTGGCGTCGCCGGGACCGTAGAAATCGTCGAATTCCGCGGCGCAGGCGTACCCGCAGCGCCGGTAGAAGGCGCGTGTGGGGGCGTACTGTTCGCGCCCGCTGGTTTCGGCGTAGAGGGCCGTGCCGCCCTGCGCAGCCACGCGATTCTCGGTTTCCTGCAACAGCCGCCGCCCGAGACCGCCCCCCTGGGTTCCGGGTGCCACGGCGATCCAGTAGAGGTCCCAGGTGGCCACGGTGCAGGGGATCCGGCCGAAGCAGCTGTACCCCACCAACCCGTCGGCTGATTCGGCGAATAGGAATTCGTATCCGCTGGCCGGCCCCTGGACCAGTGTTTCGCGGGCGAGTTCCTCGGCGATGGCCTGCTCCTCGGCGGAAAAGAAACCGGTGGAGCCGACGAGTTCCCTGATCCGTTCGGGGTCGCCGAGCTGGACGGTCCGGCGAATCGTCACGTCTGCTTGATGGGTGCTGTCTTTCATTTTTCCCGGGATCCTTTCATCATTCCCTCGAAGAAACTGCGGGCGTTGACGCCCAGGGTTCTGGTCCGGTAGCCACCCTCCTGGACCACCAGGGTCGGCAACCCGAGTGCTCCGATCCGCCGGCCGTTCTCGTGGAAGTCGCCGGCCAGCAGGGACCAGGTCCCGGTCGGATCGCCCTTGGCCGGGTCAAGGCCCAGGGCCACCACCAGGGCGACGGGAGAGAAGCGCCGGATGCGGCCCAGGGCTTTGTCCAGCACGGCGTGATAGCGTGTTCCATCCACCTGCTCCGGCAAGGGCAGGTTGAGGTTGAAGCCCATGCCCGCCCCCTCTCCCTGCTCCTCGGCAAAACCCGAGAAGTAAGGATAGGCGAAGCGGGGATGACCGTGGATGGAAACGGTCAGGACGTCCTCGCGGGCGGAGAAGATATCCTGGGTCCCGTTGCCGTGGTGATAGTCCACATCCAGGACGGCGACCCGGCCCAGCTCGGAGAGGGCTTGGGCGGCCAGGGCCGAGTTGTTGAAATAGCAGAACCCACCGAACACCCGCCGTTCGGCGTGATGGCCCGGAGGTCTCACCAGGGCGTAGGCCAGGTGATGGCCGTCGCGGATGGCCCCGGCTCCGGCCAGGGCGCAGTCCACCGCTCCCCTGGCGGCCAGGAAGGCGTTGCGGTTCAGGGGCGTGAAGGTGTCGATGCAGTAGTAGCCCGCCCGCATGGCAAGGTCGATGGGGGGGCGGCTGGCGTTCCGGATGGGAAAAACATACGGGTAGACGGATTGGCCCTCGGGTACCGCCAGGCAGATTTTCTTCACGTACTCGACAAACCCCCGGTCATGAACCTGCTTGATCACCTCCAGGGGTGTCTTGGGGGCGGTCTTCAGCTCGAAGGCGGCGGTTTTGTCCAATTCCTGCATGATGCGCCGCACCCTCACGGGCGCTTCCACATAGCCCCGGTCGTGGACATGATGGATGTCATGCGCGGCGTTGACGTACAGGACGATTTTTTCACCCAGATGGATGGGGGGCGGCACCGGAGTCTGCGTCTTCGGTTTCTGGTAGCGGGGTTCCCGCAGGGGGACCGGATCCTCCCGAAACGACGCCACCACGGCCTCGACGTATTCCGGCGGGCACAAGGTGGCGTATTTTCGTTCCAGGATGGCCCGGGCCACAGCCTGCACGCTTTTGCGCCGGGGGGGCTTTCCGTTGCCCAAGGTGTCGACAACGAGGTAGGGCATATCGTCACCCGAGTCGGACAGGGGCTTGGTGTAGTCGTTGTCGATCAGGGGGCGTGCTCCGAAATGCTCGTAGAACCTCAGGCGGGCCCGGTTGGCGGCCAGGTCCTTCTTGTCCTTGCAGTCGGCCGGATCGTCGGGCAGGCACTCGAAGTACACCGCTTGGGTCCCGGAGGCCAGCGCTTCCTCTCGGATGCGCTGGTACAGGGCGCCGCCGATGCCCCGGCTGGTCAGACCCGCCCGCGAAGCGATGTAGTCGAGGTAGAAGAAGTTCAGCGTGGGCTCGTGGAGGACCAGGGCAAAGCCCTGGATGGGGCCGTTCTGTTTCTCGGCGACATGAAGGATGGCGCGGAAGCGTTGGGCGAAAGGATCCCGCAGGTTCGAGATGATCTTTTCCCGCTCTCCGGCAGCCAGACCGGGAAACTGCTCATCGAGGATGGACTGGACCTGGCGAATCGCCTCCTTGTTGACCGGAAGCAGGTCGTCATGGATGCGTCGGATGCGGAACATAAGGGCCTACCTCGAAGAGGTCAGGATGCGCTCCACGGCCTCGGAAAAAGGGATGCCTGCGCACGCGAGGGCGGCGGCGAAACCTGCGTCGGGGGAGAGGCAGGGGTTGGCGTTGACTTCCAGGATCCAGGGCTTGCCGTCCTGGTCGACCCGGAAGTCCACACGGGCCCAACCGCGCAGGCCGAAAAGGTCCCAGCAGGCGAGGGACAGCCGCCGCAATTCCTCCAGGAGATCGCTGTCCCCCAGGGGAAGATCGAAAGTGCGGGTCGTGTGGATGTACTCGAAGGAATCGGGGTCCCATTTGGCCGCATAGCCGAGGATCCTGGGCTTCCCGTCGGGGTATTCGGCAAAGATCATCTCGGCGCAGGGCAGGACGACCGGTCCTGCGGGTCCATCCAAAAGGGCGATGTTGAATTCGCGTCCTTCGATGAAGGCCTCGGCGAACCAGGGCCCGCCGGGGCGGCCGGACCGGCCCTTCAGCAAATCCCGAACGCGGGGGCGGTCTCCCTCCACCAGGGACTGGTCATCGAGGCCCAGGGATGCATCCTCCAGCGCGGGCTTGACGATCCACGGGCCCGGCCACGGGCGGTCATCATCGAACGTTCCGCCGGTCGCCCAGGCGGGTGTCGGCAACCCGGACTCCTGCATCAACCGCTTGGCCAGGGGCTTGTGGGTTGTCAGGTGGATGGCTTCGCCGGGACAGCCTGCGCAACGGAGGCCGGCAGCCTCCAGCGTCAGGGGTACCAGGGAGATCAGGCTACCCTTGCCGTCGAGGCTCTCGACCAGATTGAAGATCGCTTCCGGCCGGAACCCGCCGGTGGATTGCAGCAGGGCGGAAATGTCCAGGTTGCAGGCAGCGGTTGAGACGGTGTGCCCCCGTTCCTCCAAGGCCGCGCGAACCGCCGCGACCTGGACCAGGACATCGGCCTCGTCGGGTCCGGAGTCCGCACACACTTCGTTATGGACCACCAGGACGCGCATGACGGCCTCTTCAGACGGCTTCGGCCGCGGCGACGCGCGTGCCGGCCGAGACCAGGATATGCCGGATCAGTTCGGCATAGGGCATGCCCTGCGCGGTGGCGATCATGGGCAGGTCCGAATGCTCGGGATGCAGCCCGGCCAGGGGATTGACCTCGATGAGTTGCACCCGGCCCCTGCGGTCGACCCGCAGGTCGATCCGGCCGCCGTCCCGTCCCTCCAACAGCCGCCAGGCCTCCAGGGCGATGTCCTCGGCAGACTCCACCAGCGGATCGGCCCTGCGGGCCAGGTGCCGGTATTCGACGAGCCGCTCGCTGTCCTCTTTGTTGGCGTAGGTGTAGGCGCCCTTCTCTGCGTCCGCCAGCAGGAGGATCTCCATGGACCCCAGCACGGTCGCCGACTCGCCGGTGCCGAGGATCCCCACGGTGAATTCGCGACCGGGGAGATATTCCTCCACCAGGATCGGCTGGCGGAAACGCTCCAGGAGATCCAACCCGCGGACCCGCAGTTCGTCGAGATCGTGAACCACGGAGCGGTCGTCGATCCCCTTGCCGGTACCCTCGGCGATCGGTTTGACGAAGAGGGGATAGAAGAGGTCCACGGCGTCGATGTCCGACGGCACGTGGATTTCCGCGAATCCCGGGGTGGGGATCCCTCCGTCCCGCAAGACCCGCTTGGTCAGGCCCTTGTGCAGGGTCAGGGCCATGACGAGGGGCCCGCTGAAGGTGTAGGGGATCCCGTAAAGGTCCAGGATCGCCGGGATCTGGGCCTCCCGGCCGGCCCCGTGCAGCCCTTCGGCGATGTTGAAGACCAGGTCCCAGCGGTCCCCCGAGGCGAGGCGCCGGATGAGGTCGCGGCCGTGTCCGATCCGCTCCGTCTCGTGGCCACATGCCTCGATGGCGGTCTCCAAGGCCTCGATGGTGGAGACCCGGTCGAACTCCGCGGTCTCCTCCTCGCTGTAGCCGGACCTGAGGTATTCTTCCCGCAGGTCAAAAGTCAGGCCGACCTTCATTTCGACCCCCTTGCCCGGCTGGGATCCGGGTAGCAGTGGACGGTGCCCTTGTAGCTCCGCAAGAGGAGGCCTTCATCATTTTCCCCGACGTATGAGTCCGGTTGGAGGGGGATCTTCCCGCCGCCGCCGGGGGCATCGATCACAAAGGTCGGCACACCGTAGCCCGTGGTCCATCCCCGCAGGCCGCTGATGATTTCCAGCCCGCGGTCCACGCCGGTCCGGAAGTGGGCCGACCCCGAGATGGGGTCGCACTGGTACAGGTAGTAGGGCCGCACGCGCATCATCAGTTCCCGGTGCACGAGGGCGCGCATGGTGGGGATGTTGTCGTTGACGCCCTTCAGCAGCACCGTCTGGGAACCCAGGGGAATGCCGGCGTCCGCCAGCATCCGGCAGGCCCGCACCACTTCAGGGGTGCATTCGTCCGGGTGGGTGAAGTGGATGCTCATCCACAGCGGGTGGTACTTCTTCAGGATGCGCACCAGGGCCCGGTCGATACGCTGGGGCATGACCACGGGCACCTTGGTGCCGATCCTCAGGAACTGGACGTGGGGAATCCCGCGCAGTTCACCCAGCAGCCAATCCAACTTGCCGTCGCTCAGCGTCAGGGGATCACCGCCGGAAATCAGGACGTCGCGGATCTGGGGATTACGCCGGATGTAATCGAGACCGACCTCGAGCTTGTCCTTGCTGGGCAGGATTTCACCATGCCCCACGACCCGGGACCGTGTGCAATAGCGGCAATAGGTCGCACAGGTATCGTGAACCAGGAACAGCACGCGGTCAGGATAGCGGTGGACGATTCCGGGTACGGGCGAATCGGCATCCTCGTCCAGAGGATCGTCCGCTTCGCCTGGGCTGCGCAGGAATTCGGACTGGTCGGGGACCACGGTGCGGCGCAGCGGCTGGTGGGGGTCCTCGGAATCCAGAAGGCTGCAATAGTAGGGGGTGATCCCCACGGGCAACATGCCGCCGCCCCGCGACAGGGCAACCTGTTCGGGCAGCGTCAGCTGCAACATCTCGGCGAACCGTTCGGCCGAGCTGATGCGGTTGCGCATCTGCCAACGCCAATCGCTCCACTCGGCGTCACTGACCTGAGGGTAGAAACGGCGACGGAAGGCCCTGGTCTTGGGTGTCGTAGGAGGAAGTCGCCGGGCAAGAAAAAAGGCGGGAACTGGGATGTCCGCCTCGAATGGGTCTTGGCAATGGTCGGCTAACCCGGAGGGAGGCTCGTCAGTTTGAACCGACTCGTTCTCCTTCCGCCGGTGCCGAACCAGCGGGGCCGCCATCATGGTGGCCTTGAAGGTTTTCCGCATCGTTCATCCCCCTTTCAAGGGAAATAACCAGGACCGCTCGGGTATCCGCAGCCTTGCGGAAGCCCTGGTCCAGGTTGGGCGGGAATTTACTCCCCTTTGGATCTTTGTCAACCCGGATCGAGAGGGATGGCCCACAAAATTTTCCCCCTCTGGAGGACCCCATGGGCTAAATTGGCCAGGTGCAGGTGATCCGAATCCTATCTCTCATGAAATCCAGGTGGTTGAGCCGGTGTCGGAGAAAACGGAAACCGTTCTGATCAAGGGCCGCCCCCTTTGCTACCGGGTCCGCAAGAGTCGCCGCGCCCGCAAGATGGGGCTGAGCGTTTCACCGCGTGAAGGCGTGCTGGTCACCCTGCCCTGGCGGGTGAGCTATGCCGCCGCGCCCGGTCTGGTGGACGAATATGCCGACTGGTTGGACGCCAAGGCCGACGAGTTCAACGTGCGGTTGGGCCCAAGGGTCCGGCAATACGGCTCGGGTAGCGCCGTGTGGGTGTTCGGGCGGCCGCATCGCCTGGAAGTGCGGGCGCTCCCGGTCGGCCGATCCCGTCCCCGTTTCGACCTTGCCGAAGACGGGTTGCTGCTGACGCTGCCACCGGATCGGATTCTGGACCTGCGTCCGTCCCTGGAAATATATCTGCGTCGCCTGGCCCGCGAGGATTTGCCCGCCCGGGTTCAGCGGTGGTCGGCGGAGGTGGGGCGAAACCCCCGCAAGGTCATCATCGGTGAACGCACCAGTCGCTGGGGGAGTTGCTCATCCCGCGGAACCATCTCCCTGTGCTATCGTCTGGTGATGACGCCGCCGGAGGTGATCGACGCGGTGGTGGCCCACGAGGTCTGTCATCTGGTGCACCTCGACCACAGCCCGCGCTTCTACGCACTGCTGGACCGCATCTGCCCCGGGCACCGCAAGACGAAGGATTGGTTGCGGGACCACCACGAGGAATTGATCCTGTGAGGATGGAGAGGACTATGAGCGAACTCTACGACCGCGAAACCACCCTGACTCTGCTGCATGAGTTCACCGCAGGCGAGGGGCTGCGCCGCCACGCCTACGCCGTGGAGGCGGCCATGAAAGCCGCGGCCGAGCGCACGGGAAACGACCCGGTGTACTGGGCGGCCGTGGGCCTGCTCCACGATTTCGACTACGAGAAGTATCCCGAAGCGCCGGATCATCCGCTGAAGGGCGCGCAGATCCTGCGCGAGCGCGGCTACCCCGAGGAGTTCGTGCGCACGATCCTGTCCCACGCCAGCTATACCGAGGTGCCGCGCGAGAACGACTGCGCCAGGTGGCTGTTCGCCGTGGACGAGTTGTGCGGGTTCTGCATGGCGTGCGCCATGGTCCAACCCGACAAGAAGATCGCCCAGGTTAAGGTCACATCGGTGCGCAAGAAGCTGAAGAAGAAGGACTTCGCCGCCAAGGTGAACCGCGAGGATATCGCCGAGGGCGCCGCCGACCTGGGTCTGGAACCGGAGGAGGTCATCACCCACGTGCTGGAGGCCCTGGCGCCGGTAGCCGAGGAGCTGGGCCTGTGAGCAAGCGCTGGCCGGACAACCGCGTCTGCGCGCTCCTGGGCATCGAACACCCCATCATCCAGGGTGGCATGATCCACAACAGCGGGGCCGACCTGGCCGCCGCCGTGAGCAACGCCGGCGGCCTGGGCCTGCTCGGCTCGGGCGGCATGCGACCGGATGAACTGCGCCTGGAGGTCCGCCGCGCGCGCTCCCTGACCGACAAACCCTTCGGCGTGAACCTGCCCCTGCTCTACAGCCACGCCCCCGAAAACCTGCAGGTGGCCCTGGAGGAGGGAGTGCGCATCCTGTTCACCTCCGCGGGGTCGCCGCGCAAGGTCATCGGTCCGCTCAAGGAGGCCGGGTGCGTGAGCGTGCACGTGGTGGCGCACCCCGACCTGGCGCGCAAGTGCGAGGCCGCCGGTTGCGACGCGGTGGTCTGCGAGGGCTTCGAGGCCGGCGGCCACAACGGGCGCGAAGAGCTGACCACCATGGTGCTGACGCCCCAGTGCGTCGGGGCCGTCCGGATCCCCGTCCTCACCGCCGGCGGCATCGCCACCGGGGCGCAGATGGCCGCCGCTCTGGCCCTGGGCGCCGAGGGCGTGCAGATCGGGTCGCGTTTCGCGGCCACCGTCGAGGGTGCGGGTCATCCGGACTTCAAGCGGGCCGTCGTGGAAGCCGGCCCCGCTGACACGCAACTGGTCCTGAAACCCCACGTGCCCGTGCGACTGTTGCGCAATGCCTTCCGTGACCGCATCATGAGGATGGAGGCAGCCGGTGCTACCGCGGAGGAGCTGGCCGCCGAACTCGGCACCGGGCGGGCCCGGCGCGGCATGCACGATGGCGACTTGACCGAAGGGGAGCTGGAAATCGGTCAGGTGGCCGGCCTGATCGACGATATCCTCCCGGTTGCCGACCTGATGCCGCGGCTGCTGGCCGAATACGACGAGGCGGTCTCGCGCCTCTGACCGAACCCCTCTTCCCTGAAGGAACCGAACCATGACGACGCCTACCGCCGCCAAGGTCAGCATCTGGAAACAATTCCCCGGAGCGTTCTGGGTCGCCAACACCATGGAGATCTTCGAACGCATGGGCTGGTACGGATTCTACGCCGTCAGCAGCCTGTATTTGACCGGCGCGGTGGTCGACGGCGGCCTGGGTCTGTCCAGCGAGGACCGCGGCGTCATCCAGGGTCTGGCGACGTTCTTCCTCTACCTGTTCCCCGCCGTGTTCGGCGCCCTGGCCGACCGCTACGGCTTCCGTCGCATGTTCCTGGCCTCCTGCTGTGTGATGATCCCCGGCTACCTGCTCCTGGGCATTCCCGACGGGTTCTGGGGATTTCTTGCGGTGTACTTCCTGGTCGCGGTGGGCCACGGCATGTTCAAACCCGTGGTGATCTCCACGGTCGCCAAATCCACCACCTCCGAAACCGGCAGCATGGGCTTCGGGATCTTCTACATGATGGTGAACATCGGCGGTTTCCTCGGTCCCATCGTGGCCGGCGTCGTCCGGGGCTGGGATTGGCAGTTCGTGTTCTACGCTTCGGCGGGCTGGATCGCCGTCCTGGGCCTGATCGCCCTGGTGTTCTACAAGGAACCGCCGCGCGACCAAGCGGCCGAGGCCGGACGTTCCCTGGCCGATGTCTTTCGCGGCATGATCGCGGTGGTGGGAAACGGTCGCTTCTTCCTGTTGGTCGCCGGCCTGCTGTTCCTGCTCGTGATGGGGAGCAAATGGCTGGCGCCGGGGGTCTACCTGCCGGTCGCAGCAGGGTGGATCTTCGGCAACCTGGCCTGGGATTTCGCGGTCACGAGGTTGCGGCGCCCGGCCGAGACCCCCGGACCCTGGTTCCTGGATCGCATGCGCGTGGGTGAGAGCCGCTACCTGGTCTTTCTCCTGCTCATGTCCTTCTTCTGGACCAGCTTCAACCAGATCTTCATGACGCTGCCCGAATACATCCGCGACTACGCCGACACCGGCGACCTGATCCGCAGCCTGACCCCGGCCGCGGCGTGGATCACCCATGTCGCCCAGGGTCTGGGCCTCAACACCAGCGAGTGGGGCCGCGCCGTGCTGGAGCACGGGCAGGTCAAACCGGAACACCTCATCAATCTCAACGCCCTGGGCATCATCGTCGGGCAGGTGGCCATCGCCTACCTGGTGCGCCGTCTGGCGCCCCTGGCCTGCATCATCGCCGGCAGTTTCATCACGGTGATCAGTTTCCTGCTCTACCTGGTGGGGCAGGGCGGCTGGGTCATCGTGCTGGCGATCCTGGTATTCTCGGTGGGGGAGATGCTGGCCAGTCCGCGTTCCAAGGAATACGCCGGACGCATCGCGCCGCCGGAAAAGGTGGGCATGTACATGGGGTACTTCTACTGGTGCGTGGCTCTGGGCAACCTCTTTGGCGGCCTGCTCAGCGGCTCGTTGTACCAGCACTTCGGGCCCGCAGCGCGCGGAGGCACCGATCATCCCGGTATGATGTGGGTGATCTTCGCGGGACTGGCCATGGTCTCGGTGGTTCTGCTGTCGCTGTACGACCGCTGGATCAAGCGTACGGCCTAGCGGGGCTTCAGTCGGCGGCGGAGACTTCGCGTTGCGGTGCGGCCTCGGAATCCGGCAGGGCGGCGTCGAGGAGGCTGTCGTGGCTGACCCGGTAGTTCAGGGCCCGGCTCTGCAGCCAGCGCACCCCGAGCAGATCCTTCCAGGTCCGGCGCAACCGCCCCCAGTTCGAATACTTGCTGACGCCGGCGCTGCGGGGACGATGGTGCACGGGAACCTGCGCGATGCTGCAGCCCTGCATGGCCAGCAGGACGGGCAGGAAGCGGTGTGCTCCCTCGAAGTAGGGGATGTGCTGCAGGGGACCGCGATGGAACCCCTTCAGCGAGCAGCCGATGTCGATGATCTCATCCCCGGTCACGGCGCGGCGCGTGGCGTTGGCCAGGCGCGAACCCCAGCGCTTGCTCAGGGTGTCGCGGCGGGTTGCCCGGTAGCCGCAGACCACGCCGAAGGTGTCCAGCCGGGATGCGAGGGCCGGAATATCGGCGGGATCGGATTGCCCGTCTCCGTCCATGGCCACCACATGGTCGAAACTGGCGGACCGGAATCCCGCCGCCATGGCGGCCGATTGGCCGGCGTTGGCTGCGAAGGTGAGCACGCGCAGGGCCGGACATTTTTTGCGCCAGGCCTGCAGCATGTCCGGCGTGCGGTCGCTGCTGCCGTCATCGATGACCAGGATTTCCACCTGGGCGGGGTCGCAGCCGACGACCTGGCAGACCTCGGTGAGCAGCCCATCCAGGCAGGCTTCTTCGTTGTAAATGGGAATGACGACGGTCAACGGCTGCATGGGTCTCCGGATCGGTAGCCAAAAGGTGAGCGCAAAAGATCGCGGTTGGCGGTTGCTTCCGCAAATCCCATGACCGATTCTTCGGGCACGGGAATTGACGCTGATCTTGCGCCAAGGATACGCCATGTTCGACCGGATTTTCAAGCCGGGCGCCGACCGCGCCCTTCTGGCCCTCCTGCTGCTTGCCGGATTGCTGATGCTCTACCGGTTGGACGGGACCGCCCACAAGGGACGCTACGACGACGTCGACCGCGCTCTGGTGGCGCGCACCATGGTCGAATCCGGGGACTGGGTCGTGCCCCGCCTGGGCATTCACCCCCTGTTCACCAAACCCCCATTGATGTACTGGATTACGGCGGGGTTGGGGAAGATCACCGGCCGCCGGGACGAGTTGCCGGGCGACCTGACCAGCGTCCTGTCCATGCTGATCGTGCTGGCCTGCACCTGGTGGATTGCGCGCAGCATGTTCGGCAAGCCCGTCGCCCTGCGGGCGGGCCTGATCCTGTCCACCATGTATTTCTTCGTGGACATGAGCCGCCACACCCTGATGGACACGGTCCTGACGGCGACCATGATGATCTGCGCCGGCGCCCTGTTTCAACTCGTCGCCGACGGGCAGCGTTCTCGGAGCGTCTGGTGGGTGGCGGCCGGGGTGGCTTTTGCGGCCGTGATCATGACCAAGGGACCGGTAGGCCTGCCGGTCCTGGCCCTCATCGCCGTGCCCCTGCTCTGGGGCCAGCGGGGAATCCGGCTGCGGTGGTGGCAAGGGGTGGGTCTGTTGCTCCTGATGCTGGCCCTCATCCTGCCCTGGTTCATCCTCGTCCTGCACCGGATGCCCGAGGCCGCGGACGTCTGGCGCGCGGAATTGTTCGGCCGGATGGGCGAAAATGAACTCACCGGAACTTGGCCCACCCACCCGGCCTGGTTCTACATTCCCCAGCTGGTCGGAACCATGCCCTGGCTTCCGTTCCTGATTCCCGCCCTGGGCTTTGCCTGGAGCCGGCGGAAGCAGCGCACGTGGCTGGTCCTGCTGTCGTGGTTCGTGGGCGGTTTCCTGTTCCTGTCCCTGGTCTCCTCATCCAAACGCACCTTCTACCTGTTGCCCCTGTATCCGGCCATGGCCATCATGATCGCCGCCGCCTGGCCGACCTGGTTCGCTCCAGGCACCGTGGTGAAGCGGGGGATCCGGATCGCCTCGGCCCTGGTCGTGGGGATGGTCCCGGTCGGCGGGTTGATTTTCCTGGGGCTTCCCCTGCGCTATCCCGGGGTGCCGCGCGGTCCGTTCTGGGTGGCGGGGATCCTGGCTGTGGCCATCGGGGTGTGGGGGGTGCGCAGCTGGCGACGCTCCCGGGGCGAGGCGGTGATTCCGCCCGTGGTCATCGGAGTGGCCTGCCTGTTCCTGGCCTGGTTCGGCCATCTGGTGCCGCGGGAAAACGACTACATTTCCGGCCGGCCGTTCCTGTCCGAGGCGGCCCGCATGCTGGGACCCCACAAGGTGATCATGGTGGAACTGCGGGTCCCGCTGACCCTGTTCTACCTGGGGAGCCCACCCTACTTGAATGAGCCTCGGGATCTGGTCCGCACCCGGCTGGCCGAGGACCCCCTCAGCAAGGTCGTGGCCAAGCCCGAAATCGCCGCTCAACTCGATTTCCTGACTCCCGTGATGATCCGGACCCTGAAGAGTCCCTGGGGTGAAACGCGCCAGATGGGGCTCTATCAACTTCAGGATCCCGTGGACCGGGATTGAACTCAGCGCATCATTGCGTCTCCTCTTGGCATTCCCACCCACAGTGAGTTCTTCATCCCCTTGTGCCCCAGGGGATAAGAATATTTTGAATAATGAATATTAATTTGCTATAATGAAGCCAGGATTCCAGCTAATCATCCATGAATTTGACACCTGGAGGGGTTGAATATGAAATGGATTGGTATTGTAGTTTTCTTTTTCATTCTTGCCGGGGCCGGTTTTGCATGCGCTGAAGAATGCATTCTCTGTCACGGTTCCATGTTCGGGCGAGGCCAATACGGCGTCCATGCCCGGGGAGTGGGCAACTGCAACATGTGCCACACCATGCACAATTCCCAGGACGGCACACCGGTCGATCCGGATCACCCGGACGGCAACCAATGGCTCTTGATCAACGAAACCCCCAGCGATGTCTGTCTGAACTGCCATGCCGGAATCATGGGCAACGTCTTCGGAACCGACCCTGTGGCGCCGCCCACGGAAATCGGCGGCGGCAATTTCGTTTTCCTGCTCGAGGACAACATCAACGACGGGCACAACGGAGCCTTGGCGCCGATTTCGGGCGACAAGGCGGGGCACAGCATCCTCGCCCCGTCCCGGGGCGTGTCGGCCGACGGGACCCTGGCCACATCTCCCGGGGGCTCCTTTCCCTCCCATCAGCTCGGTTGCACGAGCTGCCATGATCCCCACGGCAACGGCAATTTCCGCATGCTCTATGGGGTGGGGGGAATCCAGGACGAGTCCTACTCCTTCACCAACCCAGCTCCATTCGGGTTCGGGCTCTCCATCTACCACGGTCGGGAAAGGCCGGATCGGCACACCGCCTATTACAACGGTTTCAGCGCCTGGTGCGCCAACTGCCACGGCGACTTCCACACCCATGGCGGGAAATTCATCCACCCGACCCAACGGGCCCTGGGGGCGGCCGTGACGGCGATCTACAACACCTACAACGGCACCAGCGATCCGTTCGGGGCCGATCTCGCCACCGCATACCTGCCGGCGGTGCCCTTCGAGGAGCCCTCCCACGGCTATACCTCCACGGCCGGAGCGTCCAACAGCAGCAGGGTGATGTGCCTGACCTGTCATCGTGCCCATGCCTCGAGCGCGCCCCAATCCGGGCGCTGGGATTTCAACGTGACCCACCTGGTCGACGACGGCATCGAATCGGGCTCCTTCGCTCAGCCCAATCCCTACCTCGACGATCAACAGCGCTCGCTCTGCAACAAGTGCCACCGCAAGGACGAGTTCGACTTCTGACGGGAAATCGTTTGCCGGATACGGGGCGGTCCTGCGGGGCCGCCCTTTCGCATTCTGGTGTCCTGGCCCGCCGGTGTTAATATGGAGGAAAGGGCAATCTGACCGGGCGGGAGACCATGGCGGCCGATACCCAGATCTCAATGGAGTGGAACCAGTTGCGCGGGCTGCTGGCCGAGTTGTGCCCGGTTCACGGATTGGACCTGGCCGGCGCGGTGGCTTTGCCTTGTCGCCTGCCCCATGCCGAGCGCTTCCGGGATTGGTTGCAACAGGATCGGCACGGCGGACTGGATTACATGCTGAGGGACCCCGGGGCGCGCCTCGATCCCACGCGGCGGGATCCGGCCGCCGGCACCCTGCTCGTCTTTGGTCAGGGGTACACGCGGGGGTGGCCCGCGGACGATCCGGACCCCGTGGCCGGGGGCGCAGGCCGAACCGGGCAGCCGTGGACGGCGGGGGTGGCCCGCTATGCGCGGGGCCGGGACTATCACGATGTCCTGCGCTCGGCCATCAAGGGAGTGGTGGCCGGGATGAAGGAGCTTCGGCCCGAGCTTCAGGCCCGGGTCAGCTGCGATTCCGGGCCGTACCTGGAACGGGAGTACGCCTGGCTGGCCGGCCTGGGATTTTTCGGCCGCAACACCTGCTTGATCCATGAGCGTCTGGGGTCGGGGCTGTTCCTGGGCGTGGCGGTGACCAACCTCGTCCTCGACGGGGCACCCGACACCGCAGAGCCCCAGGCCGAGCCGCTCTATGCCGCGGTGCCGCGACGGCTGCGCGTGCACAAGGCCTACTTGACCGCCTGCGGCAGTTGCACCCGTTGTCTCGACGCCTGCCCCACCGGCGCCCTGGATCCGGAACTCGGCCTGGACGCCTCAGCCTGCATCTCCACCTGGACCATCGAGAAGCGGGGCCAGGTTCCCGAGCATAGCCGGTCGGCCACGCGGGGGATCCTGTTCGGATGCGATATCTGCCAGACCGTCTGCCCCTGGAACCAACGCGCGGCCGGGCGCGACCTGCCTCCGGTGGATGCGGCGTACGGCACCATGCCGGAGCATGCGGAACGGGGTCTGGCAGACCTGGCGGTCATGGAAGATGAGGAGTTTCGCCGCCGTTTCCGCCGCACGCCGCTGTGGCGCTGTCACCCCGAGGGGCTGCGCCGGAACGCCCAAAGGTTGCTGGAGGAAAAGTCATGACCGTCGCGGCTGCCTATTGGCGACCCCTGCCCAACGGCCAGGTGGCCTGTGATTTGTGTCCGGTCGGATGCCGCTTGCGCCCCGGCCGGGACGGTCCCTGTGCATCGCGCACCAACCGGAGCGGGTCCATGGCCCTGATGTCCTACGGGCGAATCGTTGCGGCCGCCGTCGACCCTATCGAGAAGAAGCCCCTCTACCATTTCCACCCGGGCCGGGACATCCTTTCGGTGGCCGCACCCGGTTGTAACCTGCACTGCCTTTTCTGCCAGAATTTTTCCATCAGCCAGGACAAGGACGCTCGGACCCGGGAGGCCGCCCCGCAAGACCTGGTCGCCGCCGCCGTTCGGGCCGGCAGCGTGGGAATCGCGTTCACCTACAGCGAGCCGCTTGTGTGGTTCGAGTTCGTGCGGGATACCGCCCGCCTGGCGCGGTCCGCCGGCCTGAAAAACGTCCTGGTGACCAACGGGTACCTGAACCCCGAACCCCTGGTGGAACTGCTGCCCTTGATCGATGCGGCCAACATCGATCTGAAATCCATGGACGACCGCTTCTACCGGCGCATCTGCCGCGCCCGCCTGGAACCGGTGCTGGACGCCATTGGTCGCTTCCACGCCGCCGGCGTCCACCTGGAACTGACCAACCTGCTGATTCCCGGCCACAACGACTCGGATGAGCAGATCACGCGCCTGGTGGATTTCGTGGCCGACCTGGACGACTCCATCCCCCTGCATTTCAGCGCCTATCACCCGGCCTGGCGCATGCAGGCTCCGGCCACGCCCCTGGCGACCCTGCGTCGCGCCTTGACCCTGGCCTGCGAGCGGTTGCCGTGGGTATACCTGGGCAATGCGGCCCTGGACGAGGGCCGCGATACCGTCTGCCGGAATTGTGGTGAGATCTTGATCGCCCGCAGTGGATTTGCGGCGACCGTGCGGTTGCGGGATGGGACCGCATGCCCGGCTTGCGGCTACATGGCGCCCGTGACGGTGGCCTGAGGGGCGGCTCAGTCCTTTTCGGCCCAGTTCTCATCCTGGTAACTGGCGGTCACGTAGGTCGTGATTCCCCCGCGCACGAACCACTCCCCGCGCACATCCATCAGACGCGGCCGGACGGCGGCCACCAGGTCGTCGAGAATCTGGTTGGTGACCTTCTCGTGGAAGGCACCTTCATTGCGATATGACCAGAGGTAGAGCTTCAGAGACTTGAGCTCCACACACTTCTGTCCGGGAATATAGGTGATGTGGAAGTGCGCGAAGTCCGGCTGGCCCGTCAGCGGGCACAGGCAGGTGAACTCGGGGCAGTCGAACTCGATCTCGTAATCGCGGCCGGGATTGGGATTGTCGAAGACTTCAAAATCCTTGCTGGGCTGGCTCGCCATGATTCCTCCTCCGCCGGGTCGTTGTTTTTCGCAATGTAATTCTTCCCCGGCGGCGAAACAACACGCCGGTGGGCCGTATTCCCCCTTTTGGTGGGGCCGGTCCCGATCGACAAACGAACGCGCTCCGAAAATCCGCAGGTACGAGGACATTCGGAGCGCGTTCGTTTGTCGATCGAGACCGGTCACTTCACCAGGGCCATCCGGCCCACAGCCGTGTTGTCCCCGCTGGTCACCATGTAGAAGTACACGCCTGCGGCCGCCGCACGGCCCTGGGTATCGTCACCGTTCCAGGCCACTTCGTGCGAACCGGCCGGGCGCACGTCCTCCAGCAACGTTTTGACCTTGCGGCCGGCAAGATCGAAGACGACCACGCGGGTGGGCGCTTCCTTGACCAGGTCGAAGCGGATGACGGTCCGGGGGTTGAAGGGGTTGGGGTAGTTGCCGGCCACCCGGAAGGCTGCCGGAACATCCCCTTCATCCGGTACGGGCGAGGCGGCACACACGTCCAGCGCCCCGATCAGACCGCACCCGGGATTGTTGGCCGCGGTGCAGGGGGAAGTGGATTTGAGGCCGTAGTTGCCGCCGGCCGCGTCGCAGAATACCGGGTCGACGGAGATGTTGCCGTCGGTGCCGGTGGGATCGGGGAACCCGGTGTAGTCCGCACCCGCGTTACCATACGCGTCGTTGCAACTGAATACCGCCGGGGCGGAACCGACCACTAGGCCGTTGCCGAAGGTGGTCCCCCCGGTATTGAAGGCCATCAGGTTGTGCTCCATCGCAGGTGTGACGCCGGTGACGTAGATCCCGCCGCCGCCCAATCCCGCGCCGACATTGGCGGCCGCGGTGTTTCCGGACAATGTCCCGCTGGGGTTGTTCTGGAAGTTCAGGCCGCCGCCAAGGTAGGAGGCGGTGTTGCCGGTCAGGACCGAGTGGGAAAGGTCCGCCTGGGGGCAGTCCTGGAGGTTCAGGCCGCCGCCGATACCGGCCGAATTCCCGGTGAAGACCAGGCTGTCTGCAGCGAAGGTCACGCCGCCGAAGTAGGCGCCGCCTCCGTAGGTGATCCCACCGCCCGGAGCCGGGCTGTTGTCGTCGAAAGTCACGCCGTGCAGGGATGCGGTCCCGCCGGACATATACAGCCCGGCCCCGTTGTTCACGGCGGTATTACCGGCCACCATGCCGCCGGTCCAGTCAAGGTTGCTGACCCCGCCGGATCCCACGAGATAGACGCCGCCGCCGGTGTTCAACCCCGTATGACCGGTCACGTCGCAGGAGTTCAGGGTGACGGTCCCGTCGATCACGTGCAGGCCGCCGCCCAACGGGGGATAGGTCAGGTTGCTGGCCAGGCCGGTATTGTCGGCGATGGTGCAGCCGTCCATGCTCACGGTGCTGTTGTAGATGAAGATGCCGGCGCCGTAGGTGCCGGTATTGTCGTGGACCGAGACGTTTTCCAGGATCGCGCTGGAGTTGATCAGCGCCATGCCGCCCCCGCACCCGAGTTCACTCTGGGAGCCGACGGAGCAACCGCTGATTTCCAGGTTGCGCAGGGTCGGAGAAGCATCCCGAACCATGGCTCCGCCGCCGTAGCGGGCGTTGAAGGGGATGCCGCTGTAGACGGATCCGCCGCCTCCGCTCATGCGGAAACCGTCGATCACCGTAGCCTGGCCGACGGCGCCCTGGAAGCGGAGCACCGAATTGGCTCCATTGCCGATGACCACCGTGGGATCATTCACCGGATCCCGCGTGGTGAAGTCGCTGCTGAAACCACCGAGGACCTTGAGGTCGCGATTGGGGACGACCATCGGCGAGGTGACCGAAGCGGTGGCGGTGATGGAAATGGTATCACCCGTGGAGGCCTCGTTGAGGGCGTCGAACGAGTTGCTGAACTCGTCGGGCACCAGGTGGTTGCGGTCGCCCAGGGCCCGCAGGAGATTGACCCGTCCGGCGCCGAGCTTGCCGGCGTAGGTCGGGTTGAGGGCATCCAGGTTGTCACAGCTGCCCAGGAGAAGGTCCGTCACCTCGGTGCGGGTCAATCCGGGGTTGGCCGACCAGATCAAGGCCGCAGCCGCACAGGTGATGGGTGAGGAGAAGCTGGTCCCGTCCACCGAGGAATAGGTGTGGTTGGCCGTGTTGCGGTCGTACCACGTGGTGTAGATGCCCACGCCGGGGGCGGACAGCTCCACCCAGGTTCCGAAGTTGGAGAACGACGCCTTCAGGTCGCTCTGCTGGGTGGCCGCGACGGACAGGACGTTGGGATGCGTGGACAAGTAGGAGGGAACGCCCAGGCCGGAATCATTCTCGGCGTTGTCGTTGCCGGCGGCGGTGACGACGATGGCGCCGTAGCTGACGGCCAGGCTGACGGCACCGGCCAGATAGCTGGTGGAACCCCAGCTGCAGTTGATGACCTTGGCCCCGTTGGTGGCCGCGTAGATGATGCCCTGGCTGGCGAAGTCCATGCGGACCACACCCTGGGTCGAACCGTTGGGCAGCCACCCCACACGCACGGGCATGATCTTCACCCCGTGGGCCACACCCGCGATGCCGATTCCATTGTTGCCGATTCCGCCCACGCAGCCGGCGCAGGCGGTGCCGTGGCTTTCGTAGTCCATGGGGTCGTTGTCCGGGGTGGAGTCGTCCTCGCCCGGCCAACCTCCGCCGGGAACGTTCACGAAGTCCCAACCGCGGATGTCGTCAATCTTTCCGTTGCTGTCGTCGTCCACCCCTGCGGTCCCGTAATACTCGGCCCAGTTGGTCCAGATGGCGCCGTTGACATGATCGGGGCCGCTGCCACCCAGGTCCGGGTGTTGCCAGTCGACCCCGGAATCCACGATGGCCACCATCACGTTGGAATCGCCGAGGGCCTGGTTCCAGGCGCCGACCGCTCTGACGTCGGCTCCACCGGCGGTCATGTTGCGCGCGTACCACTGGCTTCCGGAGAGGGCGGGATCATTGGGCAGGTAGCCGTAATTGCGGCAGATGTCCACCAGACGAACATCCTCCACCAGACCGCTGGCGGCAAAGGCCGCCCGAACGCGTTCCAAACCCATGGAGGCGGGAAAGTCGATGGCCAGAGTCCGGTCGAGCTGTCGGCGAACGCTCTTGTCGGCGATTTTCGCGGTCAAGCCGGCGTAAAGGGGCTCCACGTTGTGGATCTCGAACCGGCTCGCCAGCTCGGCCATGGCCGGCACTTCGGCGACGGTTCCGCCGGCGGCCTTGGACGTGGAAAAGGCGACTCCGGGCTTGAGGGTCACGACGATCCGGTCGGGCACCTGGCCGACAACCGAACTGTTTTCGAAAGCCAGACCAGAGGCCGCAAGACCGATGAGCAGAGAGCAGGTGAGGACGAGCACCGACACGGACTTCATGTTAATATCCCCTCGAGAGATGGGTTTGGGCGAACCGCAACCGCAAGCCGGTGCAGATTCCGCGCCGGGAACCGATGGCGGCGAAGGCTTTCGGGCCAATCATGCTGGTGGATCCGATAGGGGGCCAATGGGGGCAACCCCGATGGCTTTTCACACCGTATGATGATATAGGATATCCAATCAGGGATCAATTCTTCGCTGCAGTTTGCATTCCCAAAGGGAAAGAATCGGGCAAGTTCATGCCGGACAATAACCTGAAGGTGCTATTTTTGGAACCATTTGACACCGGATCCCACCGGGCGTTCCGGGAGGGATTGGAGGCCTGGTCCCGGCACCGGATTTCCTGCCTGACCCTGCCGGGAAGGTTCTGGAAGTGGCGGATGCGCGGAGCCGCCGCCTGGTTCGCAGACAAGATCAACGGCGGGGATTTCGGCCATACCGATGTGCTGCTGGTCACCGGGTTCCTCAACGTCGCCGACCTGCGGGGCCTGCTCAGGCCGCCGCTGGACCGAGTGCCCATCCTGCTGTACATGCACGAGAACCAGCTCACCTATCCTCTGAGTCCGCACGAGGAATTCGATTTCCATTTCGGGTTCACCAACATCATCAGCGCCCTGGCGGCCGATCAGGTGGTCTTCAATTCCCACTACCACCGGGACCTTTTCCTGGAGGCCATTCCGGGGTTCCTGAACAAGATGCCCGAGTCCGTCCCGCGGGGCGTGCCCGGTCGCATCGCCGAGCGCAGCGGCGTGCTGGCGGTGGGGCTGGAACGGCCCCCCCTGCCCGACGATGCCTACGCCCTCTTCCGGGGAGGCCTCTGCGATGCGTCGGCCGGACCACCGTGGCCGCGGGCGGGCCGCCATCGCATCCTGTGGAACCATCGCTGGGAATTCGATAAGCGTCCGGGGGATTTCGCCGCGGCGGTGGCGACCTTGCTGGACCGCGGGCTGGATTTCGAGGTGGCCCTGTTGGGGGATCCTGCGGGAAACGAAGAGGTTTTTGAACCCTTGCGCCGGAGGTTGGGCAACCGACTGACGGCCTGGGGTTTTCTCCCGGACCGTTCGCAGTATGCGGCTCACCTTGCGGCGTCGGATATCGTGGTGTCGTGCGCCGACCAGGAATATTTCGGCATCGCCGTGGCCGAGGCCGTCCACGCCGGATGCTACCCGGTTCTGCCCCGGCGCCAGGTCTATCCCTCGCTGTATGGCTCCGCCTGCTCGGGAAGGCATTTCTACGGTGACCAGGACGAATTCGTCGCCTTGCTTGCCAGCCTGCTGACCACCGACGATTGCGGCCACGTCTGCAGCCTCGATGGGGAAGTGGATTCCTGTTGCTGGTCCCGCATCGCTCCGAAGTATGATAGATTGCTCGACGTCGTCGGATGCTCCCCGAATCGGAGCGCGGCGGGGGAGGTGGTCGATGGGTAAGCTGCGGCCCATGCGGGGTTGTCTGCTCGATGTCGAAGGGGTCCTGGTCCGCAACAAGGCCTACGAGCCGGTGTGCGGGGCGGTGGAATGGATGGCCCGCCTGGGGCGATCGCAAATGCCGTTTTGCCTGGTGACCAACAACACCACCGACACTCCGGCCGAGCTTCTGGAGCGTCTCGCCGCCGCCGGTTTCGACCTGGCGCCCGAGAACCTTGTGGGCGCCCTGGAACTGGGAACCGAGCTCTTGCGCGCCCGCAGTTTGCGGCGGATCTGCTGGCTGGGCGTCCCCCGCCTGCGGGAATACTGGCAGGAGGCGGGATTCGAGCTGACCGGGGGCGGGGATTGCGAGGCCGTGGTCATAGGGGTCAACCCCGAGCTGTGCATCGCGGACCTCGAGGATGTTCTGCCGGCTGTCCTGGATCGCGGCGTGGATGTCGTCTGCCTGCACCGCAACCTTTTTTACCTCGACGCCCTGGATCGGCGCCGCATGGGGCCGGGGTGCTGGTCCGCCGCCCTGGAGGCCCTGGAGGGGCGCGGCCGGATGGTGATCGTCGGCAAACCGGACCCCCGCATCTATCGTGCGGCCCTGAAAAGAATTGGCGTGGGTGCCTCGGATACTCTATTTATCTCCGATGACCCTGTTGCCGACCTGGTGACCGCCGGACGGCTGGGAATGCGCACCGTGTTCGTCCTTTCGGGCAAGCACGCCGATCATGAAATCCTGGGTCGCATGGACCAGGACGACTGGCCTGACGTCATCTGTGGCGGTTTGGCCGATGTGAACCTTGACCAAGAGGATGCTTCCTGATGTCGGAAACCCCCGTTGCCGCACCCGCCAAGCCCCGGCGCAATCCCGCGCTGGCCCAGCAGATGGTGAACCATACCCTGAGTACCTGGGATCTGGCGCAGCGACGAGCGGGCAGGCCGGAGGACGAGCGGAGCTTTCTCATCACCATGCGGGCCCACCAGCGCCTGGTCTCATCCTTTGAACGGGAACGGGGGATTCCCCAGGCCTCGCGCAGCCGTTTCCTGTTGCGAGGGGACGCGCGGGGAAGCTGCCTGTTGATCCATGGGATCTCCACCGGCCCCGGCGACCTGGAGGAACTGGGCAACCATCTCCACGAAGGCGGATTCGACGTCTACATCATGCGCCTGCCCGATTTTGGCCGCGACGGTGTGACGATCAGCGATAATTCCTGGGAATCCTACCTGAACCAGGTGCAGGGATGTTATCGCCTGCTCGCCTCGGGACCGGGCAAGGTCCATCTGGTCGGACTGGGCTACGGTTCCACCTTGGCCCTGCTGCTGGCCAAGAACGAGAGGCCGGGCTCGCTGACCCTGCTGGCTCCCGCCCTGATCGCCCGGGAATCCCTGATCCAGAGGATCATGATCCGCCTGCGGATGCACCGCATCGGGTTCCTGCGCAGGCGGCTGGGTTGGAATGTCGACCTGGTCGAGGGCATGGATCGCGCCCGGGGAATTGCCGGGAATATCAAGGTGCCGATTTTTGCCGCCCAGTGCCAAGACGATGAGCGGGCCTCACCCGATTCCCTGCGGTTCCTGCAGCGGAAGGCGCGCCATCGGGCGTCGCTGTTCCAGCTTTTTCCCGAAGGGGGGCACAGTATCCTCGGCTCCCACGGGGACGGTGCCCTTTATGCGGGAATCACGGATTTCATCTGCGCCGGAGGCTGACCGGCCTCAAAGATCCAGCGTTCGGCGGTCGATTCCCGCTTGCTGGGCCAGGTTGAGGGCACGCTGCCTGTGGGCCTGCGAAGGGCTCCGCCGGAACCGGTTCAAGGCGTCCAGGAAGCGGTCCTGAGCCGCAGACCGGTCATCATCCCGATCCGGGTAGTCCTGGGTGGACTCGGGGCTATCCGTCACCAGGGCCACCAGTTGACGTTCGCTCAAGCGGGCGCCCAGATCCCAACGGCCGCGCCCCAGGGTTTCCAGCACCTGAACGTATTCCGCGAAGTGACGCGCCACCCTGGCTGCGGTGGCCGCCAGGGGGACCGGCTGCCTGCCGTGCTCCAGCAGGGCCGCCGCCGCTTCGTAGCAGGCCCGTCCACAGACCATGTCCCGCCGATGGCCATCTTCCCGGGTCATGCCCCACAGGCCGGCTCGCCTGCGCCGGTCCTCGCCCCTGCCGAATAAACCCAGGTTCAACAATCGCTGCTCGCCTTGTTCCAGGTACCAGCGCGCCCGCGCCTGACGACCCAGGGTCTTGGACGGGGGTTGCCATTGGGGCATGGAGCCGAAGAGGGCCCCCGATTCGTTGTCCAGCCGCGCGGTCCGGGTCAGCAGATCGGCCAGGTAGATGTTGACGTCCTCGTCGTTTTCTTCGGCCCCGGTGGGGAATGTCGATTTTGCCCGGGCCTCGAGCAACTCCTCCAGGAAGAAAAACGACAGCGGTCGAGGGGTGGACCAGTCGGGGAACAAGGGCCGGAAAACGGGCTCCTGTTGGCGGGCACGGGGGCGGATTGCGGGCATGGATCCATTCCTTTCATTGCCGTTCAGCAATCAAATAGCAGGGAACGTGCCGACTTGAATGGGAAAATATCTTTTTAATTTACTTAAAATAAACGAGTTACCAGTAACCCAAAATCTCGGTGTCTCGGGCGTCCGCTCAGGTGGCTGATATCTGCACAGCGGGAATTGTTGGTTTTTTTGCTTTGGTTCGGCAGAAAACTGTCGAAAACCATCTCGACGTGGTGCGGAGGCCTGGAGGCCGCGGCCTTGTCCATAGGGGTTCCTCGCATGGGACGTCAGCGTTCTTGAAGCGATGGGAACCAGCAGCGGATGGAAGCGGGCCGATGGCCCCTCTCGAACGGGAAAGGATGCGGGCATGAGCCAACGCAAGCCGATGTCAGGCAAGGCCGGGAAATCGGATCGAAAGGCCGGTGGCAAATCCAGGGGCAGGAAGCGGTCCCAGCAGGAAGGCTTCTCTGACTTCATGGACCTGGCCGAGGATGAGGATCCGGGTATGCCCGATGTTCCGGCCCCCGCTGCGACCGCTGGTGACGGCGGTACCGACACCGCCCCCAACAAACGGGGACCCGCTCGCATCGTCGTGACCGATCTTCATGGCCCGGCCTGGGCCTGGGGCCTGTGGCCAGCGGTCTGCACCCTGGTGGTCGGCGGGGCCATGGCCAGTGCCCTGCGGTTTCTTTACCACGGCCAATGGAACGTGCTGTGGGATTATTCAGGTCTGACGAATCTGCAAGGCCTGCTCGACCTCAACGCCTACCCGCAGAATGTCTTTCTGGCGGTGGTCATCATCGCGATCCTGCTGCTGGTCATGGTGGGTTACCGCCTCAGCAGCATCATCGGGGATCTGCAACGGCGAACCGTCGCCCAGGGAGAACTGTTGGGCCGACTGACGACTTTGCGTTTCGACAACCAGGCGGCCTGGCAGGACCCCCTGTTCAAGATGAACCCCAACGTCGAAACCTTCACCGCCGATCTCCTGGGCGCCTGGCGTCACCAGGCAGCCCGCATGGATCGTATGGCAGGCTTGGAGGGTGAGTGCCACCGCCTGGAGAAGGCGCTGAGCGAGGATTCCCGCGACGACCTGGCCGGGAACTTCTCGATCCCGGTGGTGAGTATGATCGCCGATGAGGTTCTGCAGCTGTTCGACGGCCGGGATGCGGCCATGGAGGACCAGGAGAGCCACCAGGCGAAATTGGGAAGCAGGGGCCATGACCTGATGGCGGACGTTCAGGATGCCCGCGGCTGGCAGCGCTACACCCAGGATCAACTGAACATGCAGGGCGATGCCGTGCTCAAAGCCAGCGCTCACCTCAACTCCGCAGGCACTCAGTTGGCCAAGGACCCCCGCTTCAGCTGGAAGCCGGAGGACGTGCTCGCTTTGCTGGCGGATCTCCGGGTGCAGCTTCAGGGCCGGGGCGCATCCGTCGCTCAACCCAAGGCGGACGGGGGCGCGGATTCGGACCTGCTGGATCGCCTCTCCAAGTTGAGTTTCCAGATCGGCATGGAAGTCGCCCGGTTGGGTAACCGCGGCGAACGCCTGGCGCCCATGGCCCAGACCCTGGAAGAGGTGGCCAAGGCCGTCCGGGCCCAGGGCATGGGTGGCGGAGCGCCCGGGGTCGTGCCCGCAAGCCTGACCAAACGACTGCAGGAGCAGATTTCCGCGTTCGAAAAAGCGGCCAAGCGTCCGGAGCGTCATTTGCCGACACTGGTGGTCAAGTTGGGCCAAACCGCCCGGGATGCCGCGGAAAACCTGGGCAAGATCGCCGACAGCTTCGAACCCCAGTACGAGCGCCTGGGTCGCATGGGCCAGGCTTGTGCCGAGTTGACCGGGGTGGAATTCGACGCCTCCCAGGCCATCGATTCCTCCGCCGGCGAACTGGAACTGAGCAATTACGATCCTTTCCTGCGGCAAGAGCCGGAGGAGGACATTCCCGTCATCGATCCTTTCCTCGAAAGATCCGACAACCTGACCGTGACCGAGGGCGGACTGGACCCGTTCGCCATCTCCAACAACGTCTTGCCCGGCAGCGAGGATGAGTATGCCCAGGCTGCGGCGCCGGCATTTTCCCAGCCGAGCGAAACCGGGCTTCCTGACTCCGGGCAGAAGGTGTATGATCTTGCGGAATTCGGTGCCGTGAAATTGTCGGCGGATTCCCCCGCCGGCAGGGAAACGGTCCACGACCTGTCGGACTTCGGTGCGGTGCCCCTGGACCGCGCTGTGGGCGACGACAGGGTCTACGACCTGAGTGAATTCGGAGCGCGGCGCCTGGACTGACCTTGGGTTCGGCGGACCGCCCCGGAAAGGCGTCTATGTCGGGTCCTGGAGAACTCGCGGCGATCCTGCAGGAATGGGACGACCGCCTGGAATCGGCTGCAACCGGCCGTGACCAGGCGGTCGCTTTTTCATTACCCGTGCCGGTTTCCGCGTTCGTGCGGATGGAACTGGCCTTGCTGGTGCTGATCAGGGAATCCGACGGGGCGCTGGCTGCCGATCTGCAACGTCTCGACCGTTCCCTGCGCGGGGTCCACGCAGCATTGGCCAGCGTGCCTCACCGCTGCACGCGGGAGTTGGTCCTGGCCTGTATCACCCTCGCCGATTTTCTCGAAGTGCTCGTGGGCCGCCAGGATGAAAGCGGCGGGGAGGCCTCTGTGGGCGATGACCCCGCCTGGTTGCAGCTCGCCGCCCGGTTCCAGCGCGCCGCCGGACCCTGCGGCGTCATGGATCTGTTGATGTCCGAGTTGGAGACCTGGACGACGCGCTGGGGCAGATCGGAACCCGATGCCGAGACGGAGCGCGACCTTGCCGCGCACTGGCGGCGCGTGCGCGAGTACGGCGACGCCCTGTTCGAGCAGGGCGTTCTGGATTCCCTCGGATTCCCACCCGGAAAAAATCGCTGATCCCCTATTGCGTATTGCACGGTGAAAGAGGATCCGATGGTATCCTGCACCGTCTCACCGTCCCGCGAAGCCCGCGGTGATTCCCCGTAGCTACCGGTAATTCCTTCAGAAACCCCGATTGGTGTCGATATGAATACCATCCCCTGCCGGGCATGGGAGTTGCTGTTTCCCCGTTGGTGTCGTGGCACACAAGGTTCAGCAACTTGAGAGGAGACACCTCCATGTCCGATTACAAGGTTCCGATGCCAATGTCCGGGGGAGACAATTTCCCGATGGCGGAGGTCATGACTTCGGTGGAAGCGGCGCAGTACCTGAAGATGCATGTCAAGACGGTTTGTCGCCTGGCCAAGGAAGGCAAGATCCCCGCCCGCAAGGTCGGCAGCGAATGGCGTTTCCTGCGCTCGGTGCTCGACGGTTGGTTGGCCGAATCTCTCGTGTGAAAGAGGCGTCATGGCCCTGCAGTTTCAACCTCTGAAGCTTCCCGCACCCGACCTGTTCGGCATCGGACTGAACGGGTCGTACGGACGCGGCGACAAGACCCACCTGCTCGACCTGGCCCACAAGTGCCTGGCCAAGGACAAGCTGAAGGTCGTGGTCGATGTTTCGGAGTTGAAGAACCTGGGCGGCGGCGGTGCGGCGGCCTTCGCGGAATTCCAGTCCCTGCTGGTCGAGGCCGGTGGGGAGGCGGTGATTGTCGGTGCGCAGGATGTCGTGCTCCGCTTCCTGACCGGAAAGTTCAAGGACCTGCCCCTCCGGCATTTTTCCGATGAAAAATCCGCAGTGGAAGCCCTCACTTCGCTGCCGGACACCGCAAGGGAAAAGACAGCGACCGCCGTCGAGGAGGCCCCGGTCGCAGCGGACGACGAGATCGATTTGACGTCGTTCTGCGAAGAGGTGCCCGAACCGGAACCCCTCGCCGAGGTGGAGGAAGACGAGGACGCCACGAGCCTCGACGAAATCGGGGCGGAAGTGGGGGCGATCGGATTCTCCGCGGAGGAATTCGAATTCGACGAGGCCGAGCCCGAGGATTCCACACCCGCCGTCGCGGATGATCCGGCGTCGGATGAGGCGCAGGAGTCGGTGAAGGAGTCGGTCCAGGAGTCGGCGGACACCACCGCTTCCGGTCGTCGCCGCGAACACAGTTACACTTCGTTGTCCGACGCCATCAGCGCCCTGGGCCGATGGTCGGCCTCCGGTTCGGACGGGGAATTCGGAAAATCCCTGGAGAACCTCCTGTTCAGCCACGGGCTGGCGGATTCGGCGACCTTCCTGGCGCGACGCGACGACTGCTACACAGACGGCGATGGACACTGGAGCATCGGGACCGACTGCAGTCTGGTGCGCCAGCTTTTCGATCGGCTGCAACCGCTGACCATTCTGGATATCCAGGACGAGGACCTCACGGACCAGGAGGTCTCACTGCTCGAAGGCGTCACACCGGACATCATGTTGCCGGTCCAGAACGAGGGTGAGCCGGGGGCGATCCTCCTGCTCAAACGGGCCGATGGCGAGGAGGAATACTCCGTCGTCGAGCACTTCGCCCTCGAACTGCTGATGCGGGTCCTGTCCGGGGAGGAGATGGGCGGATCGCCGGCCAAAGCGGACAAGGGGTCACCCGCTGTCGCGGCAGCCGATGAATCCGACGCTGATTTCCTGGAACAGGTGGCTTGGACCCGGCCGGCCGCGGGTGACGAAACGCAGGCCGAGGTGTTGCTCCGGCTGGCGCTCGACCTTCCCGATGCGGAGGATCGTCCCCACTTCTGGCGTATTTTCGCCCGGAACCTCTGGCCCATTCTGCCCATCTCCACGCTGGCCTTCCTCGGTCCGGACAAACGTCGGGCGCCCATCATGGTGGGCCGCAACGACGCCTTGGCCGGCATCAACCTGGGCGTCAACCGACTGAAGGTCTATTTCCAAACCATGGAACGCCCCGTGGCCACGGGCAACCTGCCGGACTTTTTCAAGGACACCAAGTCGTCCCTGCTCGAGGCCGGCGTCGACTGGATCATTTCCCTGCGCTGGGAAGACCACTACCTCGGCACGGCGTTCTTCAGCCTGGATGAGGAGTTCGAACAGGTCGAGGACGAGGTGGCCGAAGGAATCAATGAACTGTTCGGCGAGACGGCACGCATGCTTTCCCGCTTCGACGATTCCCATGTGAACGCCGACAGCAATCTCGAGCTGGTCGCCATGCTTCTGGGGCAGCGGGAGAAACGGATGTTCGGCAGCGACGAACAGACGCATTCCATGGTGACTAACCTGCGACGCCTGGCACGGGCCATGGGGTTCCCACCCGACCAGGAGCGGGACCTGATCTACGGCTGCCTCCTGCGGGATGTCGGGCTCATCGACAAGGACGACGACCTGCTGGGTCCGCCCGAACAGCTGGATCCCGTGCAGTGGTCCCTTTACCGGCGCCACCCCGAAGAGGGCGCGCGGCTGCTGGAAAAAATGCGGATGTCACCGACTGTCATCGAGGTCGTGCGCCATCACCACGAGCGCTTCAGCGGGGACGGTTTTCCGGCCGGACTCGAGGGTCGTGAAATCCCTCTGTGTGCCCGGGTGGTCACCGTGGTGGAGAACTACGTCGCCATGGTCGTGGGGACGACTGTGCGCGAGCCGGTCGCTCCGGAGGACGCCGCGCGGATCATGCTTGATAATCTGGGTCAGCGCTACGATCCGGACCTGGTGCAGCTTTTCCTGCGTGCGGTGATGCCGGACCCGGGGCGGGAGCCGGTCCGGGTTTGACGGGGCGGCTTCGGCGGGGTCCTCTCTCGCCGGACCGGTAGATGCGACCCAGTTCCATGGCCAGGTCTTCCTGCGACAGTCCCCGCTTGATCCGTCCGTCGTGCACCACACTGATGGCGCGCGTTTCCTCCGAGACCACGATCACCACACAATCGCTCTGCTCGGAAATCCCGATGGCTGCCCGGTGGCGAGTGCCCAGCACGTAGCCGAGTTCCTCCTGCTCGGTGATGGGCAGGACGACGGCCGCCGCGGCGATCCGACCCTGGCTGATGATGACCGCCCCGTCGTGCAGGGGACCGGGCGGGGTGAACACCGTTTCCAGGGTGGCGGCGGTGATTTCGGCATCCAGCAACACGCCCTTCTGGATCCAGTCGCTGAGTTTCACCTCGCGCTCGATGACGATCAGGGCGCCCAGGCCGCGCTTGCTCAGCCGCTTGGCCGCCTGCAGGATTTCCTCTTCGGCGGGAATGCGGTCCACGGCCCGGAACATGCCCAGGCCGCGGCGCAGGCCCAGGTTGGTCAGGGCGGAGCGCAGCTCGGGCTGGAAGATGATGATGAAGGCCACGACCCAGACGGTCTTGAGGGTGCCGATGATGCTTCCGACCACGATCATGCGCAGGTTGGTGGCCAGGAAGGAGAGGATCAGCAGGAAGGCCAGGCCGGCGAACATCTGGATCACCCGCGTGTCCTTGATGAACACGATGAGGCGGTACAGCAGATACGCCACGATGATGATATCGAGGAGATCGATCAGGGGGCTTTGGATGATCTTGTTCCACATGATGGAAGCAAGGTATCACCGCCTCGATAGCGGAACAACAGGAGTTTGGCGCCTGACGGGCCACCAAGTCGGTATTCCAAGGCCACGAACCGGGGGCCATCTGCTGGCATGACCTGATGACCCATGATCCGGACCAGGCCGGCGGTTTCCACCGGGGCCTTCCGGGTTGGGCGATCCGGGAAATGGAATTTCCCAGGTTCCCGTCCTATTATACTTTCGCGAGCGGACCCGAGCTCTGGAACTCGGCGGCAAGGAACTGGTGGCTCCGAAGGACAGTCCGGGCCACGGGCGCTTCGCCGTCCTGCAGGACCCGCAGGACCCGCAGGATGCCGGTTTTCGCCGTGCATCAAGCGCAACAAGCCTGAGTGAGGGCGACAATGCGCCCCCGACGAAATGGATTTGAGATGGGAAGAATCGCTTTGACCAAGAAGGACTGGCTGCTGGCTCTGGTGATCATCGCGGGCGCGGCGGCTCTGATATCGGCACTGTCCATGTAGATCGCGGGGCCGGGCGTCCTCTCGTGGAAGTCCTGGTCCCGGCGTTGTTGCTGGTGGTCATGCACCGGGGATGGGAACCCGCTCACCTCTTGCTCTGGGTCGGGTCCTATCTGGATGATCTGCTATGCCTGCCGGTGGTTCTGGGGGTGGTCCTGGCGTCCCTCCGGTGGTTCCGGCACCGACCCGACCTCACGCTGCCGGTCCAACTGGGATTGGTGACCCTGGTCCTGTATGCCGGCTGGTTTGAACTGGTCCTGCCCCGGGTGAACTCCCGGGCCACCGCCGATCCCCTCGATGCCGTCGCCTATGCGGTCGGCCTGGCCCTGTTCATGGTCTTCATCAACCGACCGGTCTTTGCGGGCCGGGAAAGGAAAACCTGATGGATGCGTTCGCCGCCATCGAAGCCCGTCGCGCCGTCAAGAAGTTCGACCCCCAGCACCGGATGACGGAGGCGGAGATCGAACGGTTGATGCGGGCGGCGGCCCTGACGCCGACCTCCTTCAACATCCAGAACTACCGCTTCGTGGTGGTGACGGACCCGGACCGGAAACGGCAGATCCGCGCCGCGGGCTGGAATCAGGCGCAGTTCAGCGAGTGCTCGGCTCTGGTGATCGTATGTGGGGATCGTGGGGCCTACGCCAAGGATCCCGCCCGGTACTGGGCCCATGTCGAGGACAAGACCCGGGAGGCCATCGTGGGCATGATCACCGGATACTACGGCACCCACCCGGAAGGCCGCCGGGACGAAAACCTCCGCTCCGGGAGCATGGCGGCCATGACGATCATGTTGGCGGCCAAGGCCATGGATTATGACACCTGCCCCATGGTCGGGTTCGATTTCGACGCCGTCGCGAGCCTGATCGCCCTGCCGCCGGCTCACGACATCATCATGGCCGTGGCGGTGGGCAAGGCCCTGGAACCGGCTCGTTCACGCACGGGGCAGGTCCCCCTGGCGGAGCTGGTGCTTCGCGACCGCTTCGACTCGTGACTGGCGCTGGACAGCAAACCTCCGCGTGGTTAATGTCCCGGGCATGAAGATCGCGTTCATCGGCACTCACGGCGTGGGCAAGACGACCCTATGCTACCAGTTGGCAGCGGTATTGAAGCGCCTGGACATCGGCGTGGATCTGGTCAAGGAAGTCGCCCGGGGGTGCCCCCTGCCCATCAACCGCGAGACCAACGCGGCGGCGCAGAACTGGATCCTGCACACCCAGGTCTCGCGTGAAATCGAACTCGCCGCCCGCAACGACGCCATCGTCTGTGATCGCGCGGTGGTGGACAATTACGCCTACATGGTTCACGCCGCGGGGCATCGACCCGAGATCGAGCCCTTCATCCGCCACTGGATGTCCACCTACACCCTGCTGGTCAAGGTGCCGGTGGTGGCCCCGCCTTCCTTCGACGGAACCCGGGATACCTCGGTGGACTTCCAGCTCGCCATCGATTCCCTGATCGACGAGCTGTGTCGGGATTTCGGCCTGGCGCCCCTCCATCTGCCCCCTGCGGCACGGGACCGGTGGGTGGAGGAGGTCCTCAAGGCGATGGACCTTCCCAGCCGACCACCCCAGATGGATCTTTTCTCCTGATTGACCATTTCCGGCAATTTGCAGGCGGTCTGGGGCGTTTTGCATCCTCATCGGGTGCGCTGGTCTTTTTTGCGCCCGAATCAGGAATTTTTGGCGGGGAACGGGTTTTGCATTAAATTAGGGGGCAGGACACGGAAGCGACCCCGACCGAGCCTGCCGGAGCCGAACCCCGCCTCGTGCGGTTGACCCCATATTTTGTGGAGAGAAAAATTGTCGTCCTTGAGCTTGCGGGTAATGACCTTCAACCTGCTGACCGCCAACAAGAAACAACGCACCCACCCCTGGCGCCTGCGCAAGCGGAACATCGCGCGCATCATCACCGCCTTGGGGCCGGACGTCGTGGGCACCCAGGAAGCCAATTTCCGCCAGCTGAGCGAACTGGCTGAATTGCTTCCGGATTACGACTTCCACGGCGAAGGCAACCTCGGCCGGGACATGGTGCACAGCGATCAGAGCTGGTTCTGCGCCACCTTTTTCCGCCGTGACCGGGTCCGGCAACTGGACGCCCCCGGACAGAGCGACACCCTGTGGCTTTCCCCGACCCCGGAAATCCCCGCCTCGTCCTTCAATCTCGGCACCCGCCCGCGGCTGGTGACCTGGAACAAGTTCGAATTGCTGGGCTCCGGCCGGGAATTCATCTTCGGCACCACGCACCTCGAGGCGGTCAACCGCTGGCACCGCAAGCGCAGCGCCGAGATGTTGCGCCGTTACGTGAGCGATCGGGTCGCCGAACTGGGTTCCGATATTCCCGTGTTCCTGACCGGCGACTTCAACGCGGTGGCCGATTCCCCGGAGATCCGGGCCATGGCCGACCCGCGTCCGGGCCTGGAGCCCCTGTACGACGCCTGGGCCGAGGTGCGCGCGGGAGACTGCCCGGTGGGCTGTTCCGACGGCGAGACCTTCCGGGGCCTGGGTCTGCGCGACCGTGTGGGGCGCAAACTCATGGGGCCGCGCCGCATCGACTACGTGTTCTTCCGGCCGCGCCCGCTGGTGCGGTCCGTCAGCCGGGTCGACTACGCCGATCTGGAACACCGCCAGCAGGCCTTGCCGTCGGACCACTACCCCGTGGTCGCGGAATTCGAGCTTGCGGGGTGACCCCGGCTTCTGGCATGATCGCCTTGTGAACGCCGTCCCAACCATCATCGAAGATGCCCTGCGCCTGATACCCGCTCCCGTAGCGGTGATCGGTGCCGCTTCTGAGGGAACCCTGGGTGGACTGACAGCCGCCTGGTTGACCCGCGTCTCCCTGGATCCGCCCCTGCTGCTGGTGGCCATCGGCCGGCAGCGCTTCACCTACGACCTGCTGCGCCATTCCACCGCCTTCACGGTGTCCCTACTGCATGCCGATCAGGTCGCCGAAGCACGCCTTTTCGGACTGTACTCGAGGCGCGAACGGGATAAATGGGATGAAGTGGACCACGATTTGCTTGGCGAGGGTATTCCGGCCCTGCGCCGTTGCAGCGCGCGTTTCCTGTGCCGGATCGGGGACATGGTCCCCACCGGCGATCACGACCTGTTCATCGGCCGCGTCGAGAGCGCGGAGATCCTGGCCGGACAGCCGGCATTGCCCATGCGGGGCCGCGATTACGCCCCGTCCGAATGAGCGCCGTCCAGGGGCCGCTTGCCGATTCCCCGGATGGGGTTAGAATGTCGCCTAGGGCCGGCTCGGGCCCGCACGAACCGGATTTGAACCCCCAGGAGGTTGGCCGTATGGAATCAACCCGCTCTGAGCTGATCAACAGCACTTTTCCCCCCGAGATCCAATCCCTGCCCAAAGTCGAGATTCCCGTAGATGGCGTGACCGGATACTGCCTGCAGAACAAGGACCGGCAGGTGGTTTTTTTCCGGTTCGACGAAGGGGTCACGTTTCCTGATCACAGCCATTGCGAACAGCTGGGCATGGTGGTCGAGGGCGAAATGATCATAGAGATCGAAGGTCAGAGCAATCTGTACCAGACCGGGGATACCTACCGCGTCCCCGGGGGTGTCAAACACCGCGCCAGTTTCACGCGGCCGACGACCCTGATCGACATGTCCGAGGCGCCCGACCGTTATCCGGTCCTCCGCTGATTCCGGCGACATTGTTGCTTGACGGCCTCCCTGCATGGGGAGGCCGTTTTTATTCCCGTGGGCCGACGACCACTTCGCAGCGACCGCTACGGACCAGGCTTGCCGACACGGCCTGGATGTCCGCGGGGGTGACCGCTTGGAGGCTGGCGATCAGGTCGCCCAGGTCGTCCGCGGGCCGGCCGTAGACACGGTTGCGCATGGCCCGGCTGATCCGGGAGGAGTTGGACTGGCTGCCGATGGCGAGATTGCCGCAAAGCTTGGCGCGCGCCCGTTCCAGTTCCTCGGCGGCCACCGGCTCGTCGACCATGCGGTCCAGTTCGGCCAGCAGGGTTTCCCGGGCGGCGTCTTCCGATTCGGGCGCAGTCAGCACGTAACCCAGGAACATTCCCTGGCCGAATCCGGCGGTCGTCATCACGCCCGTGTTGTAGCACAGGGAGCGCCGGTTGCGCAGTTCTTCGAACAGCCGGCCACTCTGGCCGTTGAGGATTTCCTTGTAGAGCATCCGGGCCGGGCGCATCTCGTCGGGGTTGCGCGGACCGGGCCAGCCGACCAGCAGAACACATTGGTTGATGCGACGCCTCAGTCGCACGAGTTCGGCATCCCGGCGCACATGGGCTGGGCCGGGATCCGGACGCTCGGCAACGCCCGCGGGCAGCCCGGTCAGCATCTTGTCGAGACGCGGCAGCAGTTTCTCGGGGTGGATGTCGCCGGAAACGACGATCTGCAGGGCCTGTGGCCGCCACACGGCGGAGTGGGCATCCGTCACCTGCCGCCGGTCCAGACGGGGCAGGCTTTCGCTGGTGCCCACCAGGGGCCGCCCATAGGGGTGGTCGCCGTAGAGCATCTCGCGCAGTTTGACCACCCCGAGCTGCAGGGGGTTGTCCTCCAGTGATGCCAACTCCTCCAGGGCCAGACGACGCTCCTGTTCGATCTCGTCCGCGGCGAAGTCCGCTCGTCCGATGATGTCGGCCAGGATGTTCAGGGGGCCGTCCAGGCGGTCGATCAGGCCGGAAAAAATTAGGCCGGTAAAGTCGCGGTCGGTGACGGGGGAGATGCTTGCGCCGGCCGCCTCCAGACGGCCGTGAAGCACGGCGGAGTCCATCCCGGCGGCTCCCTTGACCTGAACCGATGCGCTCAGGGAGGTCAGGCCGCTTGTGGCGGCGGTTTCCCCGCACGCCCCGCCCACCGAAGTCACCGCCAGGGTGACCACGGGCAGGGTGCGGTCGATGCGGTAGCAGATTTCGGCGCCGCAGGACAGGGTTTCGGTGACGAAGGGCAGGACTTCCCCGCCCAGGGCGATCATGACCTGGAACCCGGTCACCGTATCGCTTGCGATTTCGCCGCCGCCGTCATTGGTCAGGGAATCCTTCAACATGTCCGCCAAGGAATCCGGGTCGGTCGGATGACCGGCCGTGTCGGCGTCCTCGGGAGAGTAGATCACCACGCTGATCTGGTCGCGGGCGAACACCTGACCGGCCAGTTCGGCCACCTTGCCGCGCGTGACCCGGCCGATGCGGGCGGGGAAAGTGAAGGCCCCTTCGAGGTCGTCCAGCAGGGCTTGGCTACCCATGAGTCGGGCCTGTCCCTGCACCGTCTCAGCCCCGAAGTGGAAGGCCCGCAGCACGCGGACCCGGGCGCGTTCCAGTTCCTCGTCGGTGCCTCCGGTGCGCTTGAGGTCCTCCAGGACGCCGACGACGGCCCGCATGGCGGCGGGCAGGCGTTGGGTATCGGTTTCCAGATCGATGACGAATACACCCTCGCGCGGCCCGGCCTCGCCCATGACGACAAAATCGTCGATGAGGTGCTTGGTCTCCTGGATCTCGCGGTAGATACGGCTGCTTCGCCCCTCGGAAAGGATCTGGTTGATCACTGCCATGACCTGGTCGGGATCATCCCCGTGGCCGGGGGCGGAGAAGACCAGCTTGGCGTAACACTTCTTGATGTCGCCCTTTTCGGTGCGCAGCCGGGGGCCGTCGTGGCGCGGCTCGGCGCCGGGGGAGGCGACCATGGCGGTCTCGGGCGCGGGAGTCTCCGGCGGCCGCGAAGCCGTCGCGAACTTTTCCCTGATCAGGGCGAAGGCATCTTCGGCGGTGAAGTCGCCCACCGCGACCACGACCATGTTGTCGGGCCGATAGGCGCTGCGCCAGTAGGCCATGATCTGTTCGCGGCTGCGCTCGCGCAGGTTCTCGTCCCGACCCCCGATGGGGTGGCGGTAGGGGCTCTCGCTGAAAGCCAGGTCCAAACCCCAGCGCCAGGTGATCCCGTAGCCGAAAGGCACGTCGTCGTACATGTGGTTCTCGTGGACGAGCACCTCGCGTTCCGCGTCCAGGGCCGCCGGTTCGAACGTGCTGTGAAACGGGACGTCGCTCAGGATGTCCACGGCCACAGCCAGTTCATTCGCCGGAACGGTGATGTGGTAGTTGGTGCTCTCGTAACCCGTGCCGGCGTTGGTGGATCCTCCGGCCTCGGCGACTTCGCGGGCGAAATCGCCTTCCCCGCGCCGCGTCGTCCCCTTGAACAGCAGGTGTTCGATGCCGTGGGACCACCCCCGCAGGGCGGCGGGCTCGCGGTTGCTGCCGGCGCCCACCCACACGTTGCAGATGGCCACGGGGGCGCGGTGGTTTTCGCGGATGATCACGCGCAGGCCGTTGGCGAGGCGCGCGGTGAAGAGGCCGGGGCACAGTTCGCAGGGATGGATCTGGCCGTCGGGGTGGAAATCGTTGTTCATGGTTTCGCTTTCGCCAGGTGGGTCGGTGGTTGGATCCATTATGGAGGCGCCGGGGGGATTGCCAAGGGCAAAGGCGGAAAACCGGGAGACAGGGGGGTCAATCCTCGCGCAGGAAAAGGTCCGCCCAGGTTGCAGGCAGGTGGCCACGGGGCGCAACCAGGGCCAGGGCCAGATCACCCTCGATCCAGACCAGGGCTTCCCGTTCCCAGCCCTCGCCGTGATACACACGGTGACCGCGCACGATCCGGAAACCCATGTCGCCGGGAGTGAGTCCCTCGGCCGGGACGGCGAACAGGATGGCCTCGTTCCCGTCGGGGGTGGCGTAGGCCGCGAGGGCGGAAAGGCGGTTGACGGTATGCCAGACCCGACCGCCTTCCAGGACGAAGTCGGGTGTGCCGGCCGGCAGATCAGGGGAGAAATGCAATGAACCCTCCAACCACCGGGTCAAAGCGGCCGGATCGTTCATGCGGACTTCGAGGGAGTTGTCCAGTTGCGCGAACAGATAATGGTCATGGGTCACGTCGAGGATGTAATCGCCGAGGGTCCGGGCAACCTGTCCGGACGTCTGGCCGCTCCGGAACACGCCCTGCCGATCCAGCAGGACGCCCAGCACCAGCGAGGCGGCCATGGCCACCGGGATCAGCGCCTGGCCCCAGCGGCGAAAGGAGCGCCTGCCCGCGGATCCGGGGATTTGCCGGGGAATTGACGGCGGAGTTGTCGCCGCCTCCAGGTGGGACTCGAGGGTCGCGCGCAGGCCGGCCGGGATGGCGGCGGAATAGCGGGGCAAATCCTTCAGGCGCCCGCCCATTGCCTCCACGCCGGCCAGGAAACGGCGACAGTGGGGACACCGGCTGGCGTGGGCGGCGTGCTCGGGCGTCCAGGTATCGCCGCGGGGATCGTCATGGATGATGGGACACAGGGCTGTCGGATGACTCATGACGATTCACGCTCCTTCCCGGCGGAGTTGGGTCTCATCCTGGGGTTCGGACAAGAGACGGTAAAGCCTCCGTCGCGCCCGGTGCAAACCCGACCGCAGAGTCCCCAGGGGAATCTCGAGACTGGCCGCCGCTTCTTCATAAGGCCAGCCTTCCACGTCGACCAGCAGGAGGCCGGCCCTCCACAAGGGCGGAAGCTGTTGCAGGGCACGGTCGAGATCGGCCGAAAAGGCGTTGCGGATGATTTCGGGTTCCCAATCGGGATCCGCCAGGGTGTTCTCCACCGCCCAATCCGCATCGGCGTCCCACTGGTCTTCCGGACGGGCTCGGAGTTGGCGCCAGTGGTCACGGCAGGTGTTGTGAACGATGCGGGCCAGCCAGCTGCGGCCGTTGCTGCCGGGCGTGAAATTGCCGAATCCGCGCAGAGCCTTGATGAAGGCTTCCTGGGCCACGTCCTTTGCATGGTCCCCACCGGCGCAGACACTGCACGCCATGCGATACAGCACGTCGAGGTGGGGCATGATCTCCGCATCGAAGCGGAGTCGGTCTTGTGGTGAGAGGTACGGATCCAAGGTGCACGGTCCAGGCAAAAGGTGAACCCGAAATTCCAACCCTTCAAGCTTAACGCATTTGCCGCCACTTGTCGCATACTCCTGTGTCGCCGGGCCGGGATTCGATGTCACCCTGGGCTGATCTCGGGCTCTGCCTCAGCAGGAACCCCGGCCCGGTTTTCTTGTGCCCTAGCGGAACAGGGCCTTGACCTGGGACCAGCTGCGGTCCTCGTTGGCCACCACGTCACCGCTGGGCTCGACCTTGCCGTCCCACATCTCGGTATAGCCGGGTTCCACCAGGTCGGCGTTGCGGTACACCGCGACCAGGAACGGCCATCCGGTCTGGTCCGCGGGGGCCAGGTCGTTCAACCGCGCGCCGCTGTTCCAGTCCACGTAGCCGTTGGCCGAACCGAGGGTTCCGAGCAGCATGGTGTGGGTCAGGGAAGTCAAGACCCCGCCCAGGATCATGGCACCGTCACGGAAAGTGGAGGGATTGGCATAGTCCGCCGCCGTGGACGCATCCTCGTAGATGGCCACGAACCCTCCGCTGTACACGTCGGAGGCACCGCTGCCGGTCAGGGTCAGGCCGGTCACGACCAGGGTGTACTGGGCGCCGGGGGTGTTCAGAGGCAGCGGTGCTTCCGGTGCGTCACCGTTGAGAATAATCCCGTAGGCCACGGCATCCTGGCCGACGGCCGCAGGCAGCACCGCTTGCCCCGTGAAATCGAAGAACTGGACGGCTTGGGCTCCCGTCGCTAGGACGGAAAGGAGCAACAGGCTGACGATGGCAATTGTCTTCATGGCATTCTTCCTCCGCGGAATTCGGGTTAAGCGCCTAGTTGCCGGCGCTGAACTGGGATTTGAGATCGCCCCAGCTGATGTTTTCGTTGTCCACCGCGGAATCGACATCCAGGATGCCGTCCACCTGCAGATCGTAACCCGCGGGGATGTTGGCTCCGGTCAGGTCGTTGAAGGTCCCGGCGATGGTGTAGGAGCAGTCCGAACAGGGGCCGGCCAGGGCCGTGCCGCCGGTGGCGTCGATGGTGCCCTGGAACACGCCGCTGCCGGAAGCCTGCATGACCAGCGTGAACGAGGTGAAGTCCCCCATGAAGACAAGGTCGCCGTCGATAAACGTGGACGGAGCGGTCGGGTTCGGCGGGGAAACACCCCAGTCGTGGTTGTGATCGAAGGATGCGTACACGGCGATGGTGCCGCCGGTGTAGAGGGTTGTGGCGGTGCCGGTCGTCTGGTTGACGGTGGCGCCCTGACTGACCAGGCCCTCGATAAAGAGGGTTGCTTCCTGTGTGCCGAGGTCGACCTGGAACAGCGGGTCGATCTGACTGACGGTGCAGGCCACCGCCAGCTGATCGCCCGGATCGCTGGGCACCAGACCACCGGTTTCATAGGCGTAGCCGACGTAATCGACGACGGCCGCGGCGGCGCCCCGGACGGCGAATACGCCGATGGCCAGCACGCTCAATGCGATGACGGATCCCTTCAAGCCTTGCTTCATGGACTCTTGCCTCCCTGATGATTGCTTTGTCCCGGATGGCGACACCCGGGACGGGGCGATTGCGGGTTACGGGGGGACAACGGAGGGGAGAGGGCGGAAAGTTCCTGAAAGAGGATAAAAATTAGAAATATTTATAACTTCAATATATTCAACAAGTCACGTCCCTCGAGATTCCGGTCGACTCCGTGCCCGAGAGCTGCGGCACCGGAATCGACGCCCGCAGGACAGCCGCCGATAGGCGCCGAGACGGCCGCGTCGCCCACGCCGCCAACGCCGCCCACGCCGCGGCGGCGAACCTCCCGATTCCTTCATTGACGGGGCCACGGCGATTGGCCAGTTTAGACGCGATTCCAACTCGGTTCCCCCCGATCATCGAGGCATGTCGTGGCAACCCCGTCCTACAGCCGTATTCGACGTACCCTGTTCCGGCTCGTGGAGCGCTTCGAGCCCGACGAGACCACCATCATGGTGGTCATCGCGGTATTGGTCGGCGTGGCCGGTGGTTTCGGAGCCATCCTGTTTCGTTGGCTGGTGAACTTCTTCCAGGGTTTCGTTCTCGGCCAGGGGGAAAGCACGGTGGAGCTTCTTTTGGCCGTGCCCTGGTGGCACAGGCTCTTGCTGCCCGTGCTGGGGGGGGTGATCGTGGGTCCGTTGGTGTATTTCGGGGCTCCGGAGGCCAAGGGCCACGGAGTCCCCGAGGTGATGAACGCCATGGTATTCAAGAAAGGCGTGATCCGGCCCATCGTCGCGGCGGTCAAGATCCTCGCCAGCGCCATCACCATCGCCTGCGGCGGTTCGGTGGGGCGGGAGGGGCCCATCGTGCAGATCGGCGCCGGCATGGCCAGCACCATCGGCCAGTGGCTGCGGTTCTCACCCCAACGCCTGCGGACGCTCATCGGCTGCGGCGCCGCCGCCGGCATCGCCGCCACCTTCAACGCTCCCATCGCCGGGGCCTTCTTCGCCCTGGAAATCCTCATGCGGGATTTCGCGTTGGTGACCTTCAGCCCGATCATCGTCTCCAGCGTGGTGGCCACGGCCATCAGCCGCGAGTTCCTGGGGGCCAATCCCTCCTTCATGGTACCTGATTTCGCCATGGAGAGTTCTCTGGAGCTTCCCTTCTACCTGCTGCTGGGGCTTCTGGTGGGGCTGGTGGCCATGGTCTACGTGCGCACCCTCTACGCCTCCGAGGGATTCTTCGACCGGCTGCGGATTCCCTCCTGGAGCAAGCCTGCCCTGGGGGGAGTGGCCCTCGGTCTGCTTTTGATCTGGTTCCCGCAGGTTTACGGCGTGGGGTATAGCTCCATGGTCCACGCCCTCAACGGGAACATGGCCCTGGGGCTGATGGCCTTGCTGGTGGTCGTCAAGTTGGTGGCGGTGGACCTCACCCTGGGCTCGGGAGCCTCCGGCGGGATCTTCGCTCCGGCTCTGTACCTCGGGGGCATGACGGGCGGAGCCTTCGGCGCGGCCCTGCTCTTCCTCTTTCCCGGGGCCCATCATGCGGTGGGAACTTTCGCCATGGCCGGCATGGCCGCCATGGTGGGTGCGGCCACCGGCGGGCCGCTGACGGCCATCCTCATTCTTTTCGAGATGACCGGCCAGTACCAGGTGATCCTGCCGCTGATGCTCGCGAGCATCGGCGCGGCCTTGACCTACCGCACCCTGATGGATGAGACCATCTTCACCCTGAAATTCGCCCGTCAAGGCAGACAGATCCACTTCGGCCGCGAGAGCGCCATCCTGCGCAATTTCCACGTCCAGGACATCATGGAGGTCAATCCCCATACGGTTCGCCAGGGCGATGGACTCGACCGCATTCTCAAACTCTTTTTGGACAACAAGGACGACCACTATTACGTCGTGGACGAGGCCGGAGGGCTCATCGGGCTGATTTCCATCCACGACATCAAGGATCTGCTGCACGAGGATGGGTTGGGAAAATTCCTCATCGCCGAGGACATCCACACCCCGGCGGGGGATTTCGTGTACCGCCGTGACAACCTCGAGGATTGCCTGCTGAAGCTCGGCAAGCTGGACCACACCGATCTGCCGGTTCTTTACAGCCCGGAAAAACCCGTGCTGGTGGGCCTGATCACGCGGCAGTCCATCTTCGAAATCTACAACCGCGAGGTGCTGCACCAGGAGGATATGGGCATCAAGCTGGTCACCGGCGAGGGTCGCATGCACGACTGCGTCGAGTTGCCGGAGCAGTACAAGGTGCAGCTCTTCGTGCCCCCGGTGGAATGGGAGGGCAGGACCCTGCAGGAGTTGGCCCTGCGGCCCCGCTACGGGATCTCGGTTCTGGCGGTCAAACAACGCAATTACCTGGGTGGTCTGGAGAATCGCATCCCGGACCCCGGGCAACCCCTGAGACCGGGGGACCGCCTGATCATCGTGGGTGAGGTTGGGGCCCTGGAACGGCTCCTTCAGGAAACCAACACTTCCTCATTTGCTCCCGGTGGGCAGGAATCGTGAGGGGTGGCGGTTGTTTTGCTCGTCTCCGGGGAGCGGTAGCATGGCAAGAGAAAGCGGACCCTTCGCCCTGAGGTCCGCTTTCTCGTCTCGCCCGTGCCATGTTCGCTGGAAAAACGCATGTTTTCGCTTTTTTTCCGTTCGAGAAGATCCTGTTGTCTTCTCCCGATGAAGGGATATACGATGCCCGAAACGGAAAGTTCCCCACTTTTTGCGGGAGGATCATGAACCCCCTGAACGTCCTGATGGTGGCCGCGGAATACGCCCCTCTGGCCAAGGTGGGTGGGTTGGGCGACGTCACCGCCGCTCTGGCCGATGCGCTTGTGGCGCGGGGCCACCGGGTCAAAATCGTGCTGCCCCTGTACCGGGATCTGGACCGGGACCGGCTGGGTCTGCGCCCCCTGCGGAAATTGCCGCCGCTGGCGGTGCGGGTGGGCGACCGGATGCACGACATCCGGTTTTTCGTGGTGGGGCGCGGGTCGGGTCGGCTCCAGGTCCTGTGCGTGGAATGCGAATCCCTGTTTGGGAGGCCGGGCATCTACACCGATGCGGGCGGCGCGGATTTTTCCGACGCCGTCCGGCGATGGGCACTGCTGAGCCGGGCGGCCCTGCTCTTGCCCCGGGCGCTGGAATGGCCGGTGGACATCATCCACGCCCACGATGCCCAGGCCGTACCGGTGTTGCTGAACCGCCGGCTCTGGTATGCCGGTCGCGATTTTCCCGGGCCCGCGGCGACGGTTTTGACGATCCACAATCTCGCACACCAGGAGATCCACCCCGTGTCCGCGGCCGAGGACCTGGGTTTGCCTTCAAGCCAGGCCGTGTATCCGGGTTTGCTGGAGTACCACGGCCAGGTGAACCTCCTGAAGGCGGGGATCCTGGCGGCCGATCGGGTCAATACCGTCAGTCCGGGATATGCGCGGGAAACCGTGACGGACGCGAGCCTGGGATGCGGCCTGCAGAGTGTCCTGGCCGGACGCGGCAAGGCGTATGAGGGCATTCTCAACGGGACCGACTATCGGATCTGGGATCCTGCCCGCGACTCCTCCCTGCCCGCCGCATTCTCGGTGAACGACCTGGCCGGCAAGGAAACCTGTCGCCGCGAATTGCTGAAGCAGTTCGGCTTGAAGCCGGCCAATGGCCGCGACGGCCGCCCGGAACGGCCGGTTTGCGGGTTCGTCGGTCGTCTCGTCACCCAGAAGGGTGTGGACCTGCTGGCTCCCGTCCTGCCCCGTCTGGCGGCGGACGGATTCACCTTCGTCGTTCAGGGCACGGGGGAATCGCGCCTGGAAGCGACCATGACCGATCTGGCCGGGCGCTATCCCCGGAACATCGCCTTTTGCGACCGCTACGACGAAGCCTTGGCTCACCGGATCTATGCCGGATCCGACGTTTTCCTGATGCCCAGCCTGTTCGAACCCTGCGGGCTGTCCCAGATGTACGCCCTGCGCTACGGCACACCTCCGGTGGTGCGCGCGACCGGAGGACTCGTCGATACGGTCACGCCATGGAACGATTCCGCGGCTACCGGTTTTGTCTTCTCCGCTCCCACCAGCGAGGGCCTGCTGGCGAGTTTGCGACAGGTGGAAAAGGTCTGGCGGGACCCCGCGGCCTGGCGCAAGCTCCAGATGCGCGGCATGAAGGCCCGCTTCGATTGGTCCACGGCCGCGGGGCATTACGAGCAGCTCTACCAGGCGGCGTTGTCCCGACGCGAGGAGTCCCTGCCATGATCGACGAAGGTGCCGGTCGCCCCGAAGCCGAAATCCTCTCGGCGGCTTTCTACCAGAGCCCGTTGCCGCTGATCGTGGTTGCCGACGGAGGGACGGTCTCGGCCGTCAGCCATGAGGCCTGCGCCTTGATGGGTCTGTCCCGCGAAGAACTTCTGGGCAGGTCGGTGAACGGATATTTCCTGCCCCAGCTTCCCATCGGGCGCTGCTTCGAACTCAAGGAATGCCTGGACCAGCGCTGTCGCCGGGAAATGCTTCCGGGCCGTGGCGACCCCATCCCGGTGGAGATCCTGTGCCGGCCCTTCCGGGTCGGCAGCGACGAGGGCGAGGATCTGGAAACGGAATACAACCATTGCCTGCTGTACATCTCCGACACGCGCAAACGGGACTACGAGGACGAGCTGCGCGCGGCCCGAGTGGCCAAGCTGTCCCTGTTGAATCAGGTGAGTGAAGCCCTCTACGGCGCGAATCTGACCCTGGACCAGGTCCTGGAGGCGGTGCTGATCTGCATCACCGCCGGCCAGGGGTTGCGGTTCAACCGGGCGTTCCTGCTGCTTGTGGACGAAGAGGTGGGGGTGATGCGGGGCGAGATCGCCATCGGGCCCAGCGACCAGGACGAGGCCGGTCGGATCTGGACCGACCTCTCCCATCAGCCCGAAGACCTGTTCTCCATGATGACCAGCTACGACCAGTCCATCAAGCAGACCGATGCGGCGGTCAACGCCATCGTCAAGACCATGAGCGTTTCCCTATCGGACCACGACAACGTTCTGGTGCGCAGCATGGAGGAGCGCCAGGCCATCCGCATTACCCCGGACATGGATCTGCCGGGCGTGGCGGCCATCAGGCAATGGCTCGGCTGCGACTGTTTCGCCGTCGCACCCTTGATGACGCGCAGCGGCATACTGGGCGCGATCATCGCGGACAACGCCATCAGCGGCCAGCGGATCACGGATCTGGATCTGGAATTCCTGCAACTTTTTGCCAACCAGAGCGCCAGCGCCATCGAAAACAGCCGCCTCTACACCGAACTGGAAAGGCGGCTGATCGATCTGCGCCAGGCCCATCAGAAACAGCGGGAGCACCAGGAGACCCTGCTGCGCATGGAACGCCTGAGCGTCATGGGCGAGACCTCGGCCATCGTGGCCCACGAGCTGCGCAACCCCCTGGTGGCCATCGGGGGGTTCGCCCGCGCCCTGGTGCGCAACCTCGATCAGGACGACCCCAACCACAGGTATGCCGGCATCATCACCGAAGAGGTCTCGCGGATGGAGACCATCATCCACGACCTCCTGGACTTCATCCGGCCGCAGAAACTCCAACGCAAGGTGGTGGTCGTCGATGACCTGGTGACCGCCACGGTGGAACGTTTCGGGGGAGAGATCCAGGCCAAGGGGATTGAACTCGCCCTGGACCTGCAAGCCGGAGGGGCCAAGGTATCCTGCAATCCCATCGAGATCCAGCAGGTGCTGCAGAACTTCCTGGTCAACGCCATGCAGGTCATGCCGGAAGGGGGAAGCATCGAAGTGCGTACCCGCCAGGTCACCGGCGGTGTTCAGGTCGAGGTCTGCGATACTGGTCCGGGAATTGCAGAAAACATGAGCGACAAGCTGTTTGCGCCGTTTTTTACCACGAAACCGACCGGTAGCGGACTGGGATTGACCATCTGTCAGCAGATCATCAAATCCCATGGTGGAGTGGTGGGAGTGCGCAACCGCACGGAAAAAGGAGCCGGTTTTTCGTTCATCCTCCCCCTTCCCAAGGATTCCTGATTGGTCCGGATGTTTATTTATCATGGACTGCGGAGATCAACTGGCATCATCCCGGGTGATTTGTTAAGGTGTGATGGGAGCTTGAGGAGAATGCCCTGAACGGGTAGGGTGGATGGACGCAGGAGGCAAAATTATGAGCAGGATCCTCATTGTCGATGATGAACCCCACCTGCGATTGCTGTACGAGACGGAATTGCGGCGTGCCGGGTTCGAGACCATGACCGCTTCCAATGCGGTGCAGGGGCTCGAATTCGTAGAGACCATGGAGCCCGATCTTGTTATTCTCGACATCCGGATGGCGGGAATGGACGGGATCGAGGCCATGCAGCACATCATGGAACGCGATCAGCGGGTCCCCGTCATTCTGAACACGGCCTTTTCGAGTTACAAGGACAACTATCTGACCTGGGCCGCGGACGCGTACCTGACCAAATCGTCTGACGTCACCGAGCTGGTGGAAACCGTTAAGCAGGTTCTGGAGAAGCAGGCCACCGCCCACGGTTGACGACGGCTCCCGATCTGGTTGACGCATCGCCCGTGGCTGCAACCGTGGAGCCTGACCCTTGAGCATTCGCAAACTTGTGCGGGGTACGCTGACCCTCATCCTGGCGGGCGGCCAGGGCCAGCGCCTGTATCCCCTGACGCGTGACCGTTCCAAGCCTGCCGTTCCCTTCGGCAGCGCCTACCGGATCATCGACTTCACCCTCAGCAATTGCATCAACAGCGGGCTGCGGCAGATCTACGTCCTGACCCAGTACAAATCCTTTTCCCTGGACCAGCATCTGCAGCGGGGTTGGAACATCTTCAGCTACGAGGCCGGAGAGTTCCTGTACCGGATCCCGCCCCAGCATCGGGTCGGGCAACGCTGGTACGGGGGCACCGCAGACGCCGTCTACCAGAACATCTACCTGCTGGAAAACCGCAAGCCCGATCACGTGCTGATCCTCTCGGGCGACCACATCTACCGCATGGACTACGGCAAGCTCCTGGAGTTCCACGCCGGCCACAAGGGGTGCATGAGTCTGGCGGCCGCGGTCGTGCCGCGGCAGGGCGCCGCGGAGTTCGGGATCCTGGAGGTGGATGAGACCTGGAAGGTGGTGGGCTTCGCGGAGAAGCCGGCCAATCCCAAGACCATTCCCGGTGACCCCGACCATTGCCTGGTGAACATGGGGGTCTACATCTTCGAGACCGCCGACCTGGTGCGCGAACTCAGTCAGGACGCCCGCATTCCCGACAGCCACCATGACTTCGGCAAGAACATCATTCCCCAGCTGGTGGACAAGGGTGAGGTCTACGCCTACCCCTTCCGGGCTTCGGACACCCATGAGCCTCGCTACTGGCGGGACATCGGCACCCTGGACAGCTACTACGAGACCACCATGGATCTGGTGAGCCGGAAGCCCCGTTTCGATCTCTACGACCCCCGCTGGCGCTTCCGGGCCTGGCAACCGCCGGTCCCGCCGTTCAAGTCCGCCCACGGGTTCACCGAGGACGGCAAGTTGCCGGGCGTGGTGGCGGATTCCATCGTGGGCGGGGGAACCGTCATCTCCGGCGGCCACGTCGAACATTCGGTCCTGGGCCGCAGCGTGCGGGTCAATTCCTACAGCAGCGTAACCGAGAGCATCCTCATGGACCACGTGCAGGTCGGCCGTTACGCCAAGGTGCATCGCTGCATCATCGACAAGAACGTGATCATTCCCGAGGGGATGGAAATCGGCTTCGACCGCGCCAAGGACGAAAGCATGTTCACGGTCTCGGACGGCGGCGTGGTGGTCGTGCCCAAGAACATGGACCTGAGCGAGGTTTAAAGCCGGTATTGGTCCGGTCGCCGGTCGCCGAAGATGTGGTTGCGCGGAGTCACCTGCTGGACGATGTCGGCGAGGTCGATGGCGGCGGTGGCCGCACCCTCGCTCTCGCGATCCAAGCGGGTCAGGACGTCTCCGAGGGGTGAGACGATCTGGCTCATGCCGATGAACTCCAGACTCTGGCCGGTGCGGCACTCGCTGCCGATGCGGTTGGCGGTGACGGCGAAGACCCGGTTCTCCTGACAGCGGGTCACCATGGCCGCGGGGCACCAGGGCAGGATCAGGTTCGAGGGGTGGCACAGGATCTGTGCGCCGGCCAGGGCCAGTGAGCGCCCCGCTTCGGGAAAAAGCCAATCGAAGCAGATCATCATGCCGATCCGCGCGCCGCAGGCCGTCACCACGCCGAACCCCCGGTCGCCTGGTTGAAAGATCTCCTTTTCCCGATCGAAGAGATGGACCTTGCGGTAGATCTCCCGGCTGCCGTCGGGGCGCACGAGGATGGAACTGTTGTAGACATGGTCGGCTGATTTTTCCGCGAGACCGGCGACGAGGGTAGAGCCCGTGGCCGCGGGTTTTGCCGTCAAGGCGGTGGTGATCGGACCGCCCGCCCCCCCGGGGGCGGCCTCCTCGGCGACGGCGGCGGCTTCGGCCGGGTCGCGGAACTGGTAGCCGGTGGCGAAGAGCTCGGGCAGAACGACCAGATCGCAATCGGCGGGGACGAGGTCCAGGGCGCGCACGAGATTGCCGCGGATGTCACCGAACACCGGCTGTGTCTGGACGGCTGCGATGGTCAGGCTGCTCACGGGACGCTCCTTCGGGTTCGGGTCCCCCCGATCGGTTGATCGGATGCGGCGCCGAGTGTCCGCTCGTTGTATCCTACCGGATGGGCGCTTGGGGCATTAGATTCCCCTACCCAGCATGGCACAGCCCAGCCTCGAAGAGGAGCATTTCTTGACCCTGGACCGGAAGCCCGTTCGTATCGACCCGCGCACACCCTGGCTGGCGGACGTGCGGCGCATGCTGTCGCCCATGGCCGGGGTGACGGACCGGCCCTTCCGGGACATCTGCCGTCGTTTCGGCGCGGACATGGGCTTCTGTGAATTCGCCTCCGCCAGCGGCTTGACCTACGGGGGCGAGGCCACCTGGCGCCTGGTCGACACCGACGGGGAACAGGGGCTGGTGGGCGTGCAGATTTTCGGCAGCAACCCCGAGCACATGGCATCGGCTTCGCGGCTGCTGGTCGACAAGCGGATGGACGTGCTGGACATCAATTTCGGCTGCCCCGCCAAGAAGGTGGTCCGCAAGTGCGGCGGCAGCGCCCTGCTCGCCGACCTGCCGTTGCTGGAGCAGATCGTGCGGGCGGTCGTCGCCAACAGCTGCGTTCCCGTGAGCGCGAAGATCCGCACCGGATGGGACGAGGACTCGGTCAACTATCGCGAGGTGGGTCGGTTGTTGCAGGAACTGGGCATGGTCTGGGTCACCATCCACGGTCGCACCCGCGCCCAGAAGTTCTCCGGGCAGGCCGACTGGGGCCGGATCGCGGACCTCGTCGAGGCCCTGGATATTCCGGTGATCGGCAACGGGGACGTGACCGACGCCGAATCCTACCGGGACCTGGTCCGGCAGACCCGCTGCCACGCGGTGATGATCGGCCGCGGCGCCATCGGAACCCCCTGGTTGTTCGCAGGTATGCGGGCGGTCGACGACGGGCAACCACCGTCGCAGGTGGAGTTTGCCGAGATGTGCTCCGTCACCTGCGATCACATCCGCGGCGAGGTCGCCGCGCGCGGTGAACAACAGGGCTGCCTGGTGGTGCGCAAGCACATCTCGCGCACCTTTCGCGGTTACCCGGGTGCCGCTTCCCTGCGGCGCAGGCTCTACGCCACCGTCGAAAGCGCCGAGATGATCGCCATCCTCACCGCCGCGGCTGCCGCGGGCCGGCCCGAATCCGACGCAGAGAATCTGACGCAACCGGAGGCGAATCGATGAGTGCGACCCCGCGCGGCCACCTGTCCTTCATGACGATGCTGGCGTTGGTGGTCCTGCTCCTGTCGGGCGGATGCGCCAAGCGGGTGGGGGGACCAGAGGCCAGGACCGCCCAACCGGTGGTGACCGGCAACATCATCGAGCATACCGTGCAGCCCGGCGAGGATCTTCCCGCCATCGCCGACGACTACTACGGCGATCCCGGCCACGCCGCCGACATCGCGCTGCTCAACGGGCTGACCGAGGGAGGGCGCCTGGTTCCCGGTACGGTGCTCAAATTGAGGTTCGATTCCGATCAGTGGGGCGGCGCCCAACGCCGGGCCCAGGCATTGGTGCCGTACAACGAGGGCGTGGAAATGCTGGCGACCGAGCGCCTCGGCGAAGCCCAGGCCCGCTTCGAGCAGGCGCTGGACATCGCGCCCGATCTCCTGGCTGCCCGTTACAACTTGGCCTTGGTCCTCTTGAAACGGGGTCGGTCCGATGCCGCCCTGGAACACCTGGACATCCTGGTGGCCCAGCGACCCGAAGCCGAGGATTTCGCGTTCGCCCGGGGAAACGCCCTGTTCCAGACCTCCAACTTCCCCCTCGCCGCGGCCCAGTTCAACGCCCTGCTGGCCATGGATTCGGGCAACAAGCGGGCGGCCTTCGGATATGCCCGCAGCCTGCAGGAGGCCGGTGATCGTCAGGGCGCGGTGACGGCATGGGGGAACTACCTGAAGCTGGATTCCTCGTCCGGCTGGGCCGACGCCGCCCGCAGGAACCTCGAGGCCCTTCAAAATGGGGATTGATGCGCCTCCCCTGATCGATCTGCGGGATTTCGACCTCGAGCGACGAACCGCAGGCGACGACCTGCGGATCCTCTCCGGTGTGAACCTGCGCCTCGAGGCGGGGCAGTGGATCGCCCTGCTGGGCGCCAACGGATCAGGCAAGTCATCCCTCTTGAAATATCTGGCAGCTGAGGACTCCCCCGCGGGGGAGGGCACGGCCTACATGGCCCAGGATCCCGATGAACAGCTCGTGGCTCAGACCGTGGCCGGGGAAATCGCCCTGGGGCGCGCCGGATTGGACCCGGGCGCGGAGTTGGCCCGGTTCCAGCTGGAGGATCAGGCGGCGCTGGATCCGCGCCTGCTCTCGGCGGGTCAGAAACAACGCCTGGTCCTGGCGACGGCCTTGGGTTGCGCGCCCCGGATCCTGCTCTGCGACGAACCCACGGCTCTGCAGGACTCCCACCAGGCCGGGTGGATCCTGGAGCAGTTGGACGCCTGGCGGCGGGAGCCCGGCCGCGGCCTGCTGACGGCCACCTGTGACCGGTACGAGGCCCAGCGGGCCGATTGGCTGGTGGTGCTGCGGGGCGGGGCCGTTGTGGTCCAGGGTCCGCGGGAGGCAGTGTGGAACGAAGGCGCGGTTCAGGAACTCCTCCTGGACCGGGACCAGGAGAACCGGCGCGAGGACGGGCGGCTCCGACCGGCGACCGAGGGGGAATCCGTTCTGATCCTGGAGGATGTGGGATGTGACTTTGCCGGGCCCGGTGGCGGGTTCGCGGGGTTGGACCTCCAGGTCGGTCGAGGCGGTCGGGTGGGGCTGACCGGCCCCAACGGGTGCGGCAAGAGTACCCTGCTGGCCGTATGCGCGGGACTGCGCCCTCCGCAGCGGGGCTCGGTGCGGGTGGACGGGCGCCGTTTCTACCACGATGGGGGGGCCGACCTGGATCACGGCCTGACCATGTTGGCGCCGCAGTTTCCCGAATACATGTTCCTGTGCCCCCGGGTGAGCGACGAAATCTCATTCGGTCCTCCGGCTTCCCCAGCGCCACCCGAAGCCTTCCTGGGCCGCCTGGGGCTGGATCCGACCCTCCGGCACCGGAATCCCCACGACCTGAGCACGGGGGAGCGCCGGCGCTTGGCCGTGGGCCTGGTACTGGGCAGCGCCAGGCCCCTGCTGCTGTTGGATGAGCCCACCGCAGCCCTGGATCGCCGCGGTCGCGCGCAGATCCTGGACCTGCTGGACGAAGCTCCGACCGACAGTTCCCTGGTCATCGCGTCCCACGATCGAGGTTTTTTGGCCGCCGCCGGATGCCGCATCCTGGAAATGGGGCTTGCTGGTCTCGCAGAGGGTTGTTAGATTCCCCCGGACTTCAACCCCTTCAAGGAGGCCCCGGAAAATACGGCATGGAGCCCTGCCCCATGCCTTTTTTGCGGGTCCCTAACCCGAGGATCGAGCATGAATTTCGCTGAAAAAGCCGTCATCATGGATGCCGACGAGATGACCCGCGCCATCAAGCGCATGGCCCACGAAGTGCTTGAAGCCAACAAGGGGGTCGAGAATCTGGTGCTTTTGGGCATTCAGCGGCGCGGCGTCAGCCTGGCCCGGATGCTGGGCGAGGCGATCAAGCAGATCGAGGGCCATGAGGTTCCGCAGGGGGCCCTGGACATCACCTTCTACCGGGACGACCTGTCCACCCTCGGCCCTGCGCCCCAGGTATCGAGCACCGAGATGCCGTTCGATGTGACCGACAAGATCATCATCCTGGTCGACGACGTGCTCTACACCGGCCGCACCGTGCGCGCGGCCCTGGACGTGATCATGGACTGGGGGCGCCCCGCCGCCATCCGCCTGGCCGTGCTGGTGGACCGCGGCCACCGTGAGCTGCCGGTGCGTCCCGATTTCGTCGGCAAGAACGTGCCGACCTCCCAGCGGGAGATCATCAAGGTCAAGGTGAAGGAGTTCGACGACGAGGAGGAAGTCATTGTCGGGGAGGTCATGGACGCATGATCCTCAAAAGCAAGGATGTGCTCGGCCTGGAGGGAATGAGCGCCGAGGAGATCCGGGGCGTGCTGGAAATCGCTTTCCGTTTTCGCGCCGTTTTCGATCGGCCCGTGCGCAGCGTTCCGATCATGCGTGGTCGCACGGTGGTCAACTTCTTCCATGAGCCCAGCACCCGGACGCGCATCAGCTTCGAGCTGGCCGAGAAGCGCCTCTCGGCCGACATCGTCAACTTCTCCGCGGCCACCAGCAGCTTCAAGAAGGGCGAGACCCTGCGCGATACCGCCGAGAACCTGGCGGCCATGAAGATCGACATGCTGGTGATCCGCCACAGTTCGCCCGGTTCGGCGCGTTACCTGGCCAATGTCCTGGACTGTTCGGTGATCAATGCCGGGGACGGGGCCCACGAGCACCCGACCCAGGGGTTGCTGGACATCATGACCATGCGTCAACGACTGGGCGACCTGCGGGGCAAGAAGATCACCATCATCGGGGACATCGCCCACAGCCGCGTTGCGCGGTCCAACATCTGGGGCCTGACCAAGCTGGGGGCCGAGGTGACCCTCTGCGGCCCTCCCACCATGGTGCCCGGCGTGCTGGAACGCATGGGTGTGAGGGTGGAATACGACCTGCGGCGGGCCGTCGCGGAGGCGGACGTCCTGAACGTCCTGCGCATCCAGCTCGAGCGGGGAGCGGGCAAGACCTTTCCCGGCAATCGCGAGTACCATCGGATGTACGGGATCACCAACGAAGTCGTGCGCAGTCTGAAGCCCGAGGCCTTCATCCTGCATCCGGGCCCGATGAACCGGGATGTGGAGATCGCCGGCGAGGTGGCCGACGGGCCGCGTCAGGTGATCCTGGACCAGGTCGCCAACGGTGTGGCCGTGCGCATGGCTCTGATCTACCTGCTTTCCGGCGGCGACCCCGGAGCCCTCGGCAGCTCGAATTGAAACATCCCGGTCGGCGTCGGGTTCAGCACGTCGGCCCCAATCAATGAGGTTCCTGCATGCAGTGGAGTTGGAAGCGGATTCCCGCCGAATACCTGGTGACCAATGTGAAGATCTACCAGGGCGCTAAGATCAGCCGACGCCTGGGATTCCTGCACGTGAAGAAGGGCCGCATCGAACAGGTGGGCGTCGGCGCCCCCTCGCGCGAGGGGCTGCCCGTCCTGGATGGACGCGGAATGGTCTGCGCCCCCGGCCTGATCGACCTGCACGTGCACTTCCGCGAACCGGGCCAGGAGGAGAAGGAGACCATCGCCTCCGGAAGCCTGGCCGCGGCCTGCGGCGGTTTCACGTCCGTGGTGTCCATGCCCAACACCGAGCCGGCCATCGACCATTCCGGCATGGTGAAGTACGTGGTGGACCGGGGCAAGGAGGCCGGCCTGTGCCGGGTCTTCCCCACCGGCGCGATCAGCAAGGGTCGCCAGGGTGAGCAGATGTGCGAGTTCGGCGACATGGTCGCCGCCGGGGCCGTGGGTTTCACCGACGACGGATCGCCCGTGGCCAACGGCGCCTTGATGGCCAACGCCCTCAAGTTCGCCCGCATGCTGGGTGTGCCGATCATCAGCCACGCCGAGGACCTTTCGATCGTGGGCAACGGTGTGATGCACGGAGGTTACTGGTCCGCCCGCCTCGGTCTGGCCGGGATGGCCCGGGCCGGCGAGGACGCCGCGACATTCCGGGAAATCGAGCTGGCACGGGCCACCGGCGGGCACCTGCACGTGGCGCACGTCTCGACCCGGGGAGCGGTCGCCATGATCCGCCGGGCCAAGGAGGAAGGGGTGCACGTCACGGCGGAGGCAACCCCGCACCACTTCAGTCTCGACCACTCGCGCTGCCGCGACTACTCGCCGCTGTTCAAGATGAACCCTCCCTTGCGCGAGCCGGAGGACATCGAGGCGGTCGCCGAGGGCCTGACCGACGGCGCCCTCGACTGCATCGCCACCGACCACGCCCCCCACACGGCCACGCAGAAGGAATACCAGTTCGACCAGGCGCCTTTCGGGGTGCTGGGTTTGGAGACGGCCTTCGCGGTCGGGGTAACGTATCTTGTGAAGAACAAGGTCATGGATCTGGGCCGTCTGATCGGACTCATGTCCGAGAGGCCGGCCGGGGTACTGGGCTTGCCTTATGGGCGCCTGGAAGAGGGGGCGGTGGCGGATTTCACGCTGCTGGACCCGGATCATACCTGGACGGTGTCCGTGGATCATCTGCAGTCCCGCAGCCGGAACTCGAGCTATCTGGGCGAGGAACTGACCGGGAAAGCGGGCGCGACCTTCCTGCGCGGGCGGTTGACCTGGCATGATGAGGATGTGATCGGCGCCGAATAATCCGGTTGCGGAACACAAGTTGCAAGGGTTCCCGGTTCACGACCGGGACCGGTGGGAAAAGGTCCGGTCAAGTGGCTATGGAGCCTTAAGGAGCGGTTTCGGGGTGGAAAACGACGGAATGCGCGGTGCCGGAAACGGTCCTCGACGGAGGTCGATGGGTCCTCTGAGCGGGACAGTGCGCTCCGCCGTCGCCGGTGCGGTCCTGCTGCTCCTGTTGACCGCCGGTTGCGCCAAGTACAACACCTTTTTCAACGCCGAGCGAGCCTTCGACAATGCCGAGCAGGTCAGGGAGGAAGCCCTGAAGCGGCACGAGGATCCGCCGGAACCCTCGGGCCAGCAGAAGGCCAATTACGAGATCGCCATTCGCAAAGCGCAGAAGATTCTCGACGATTTTCCCGGCCACAGCCTCACTGATGATGCGCTCTTCCTGCAGGCCAAGGCGTATCACAGGCTCGCGTCCTACCGGATGTCGATCCGCAAGCTGGATCTGCTGTTTTCCAATTTCCCCCAAACGGAATACCAGGAAGAGGCCCTCTACCTTCAGGGGCTGAACTATCTCCTGATCGGGAGCCTGGCCAAGAGCCAGGAATATCTCGACCGGCTTGCCAAGCTCTTCCCCAAGAGCCGCTACCAGGCCGAGACGCGCAAGGTCGTCGGGGACAATGCCTTTACCATGCAGGACTGGAACACGGCCTACGATAGCTACCGGGAGTATCTGGCCCAGGACAACGGAGTCCAGAACCCCGATCAGGTCGGTCTCAAGCTGGGGGAGTGCTGCTGGGAACTGAAGCGATTCTCCGACGGAGTGCCCGTCCTGGATTATGTCATCGAAAACACCTTGAGCCCCGAGATGTCCTTCCGGGCCAAGCTGCTCAAGGTTCGGATGCTGACCCGCATGAATGAATTCGCTGAGGCAAATGCCCTGATCGGGGAGATCAAACCGGAGGCCGAGATTTTCCAGTCCGAGGGTATGGTCGCCTTGGCGGAGGCCAAGAACCTCTTCGCCCAGGGTGAGGGCGAGGTGGCAACACCCCTGCTGCAGAATCTGCCCGATGAATGGAAGACGGCCGAGGTGAGGGCCGGTGCGGCCGACCTCCTGGGATACAGCTTCCTGAACGAAGGCAAGTGGGCCCTGGCCCGGGAACAGTTCAAGACCGCCTTGGCCGGCAAGAGGGTCCTCGAGGACCAGGAACGGACCCGGAGGTTGAGCGGCAATCTCCAGGACTATCTTGCCGCAGAAGCTGCGCTCAAGGATGCCTCGGGTGAGAAGGTGCCTCGTCTGAAGCTGCTTGAGGCGAACGCCCTGCTGTTCGGACTCGGCCGTCCCCGCCAAGCGGCGGAGCTGTACATGGAGGCGACGGCCGATACCAATGCCGATCCCGGTGACGCGGCGCGGGCCCTGTACGGCGCCATCCTTGCCTACCGGGACCATCTGGACCGACCCGATTCGGCGGATATCTTTGCCGCTTCCCTGCAGGAGCGCTTTCCGGATTCTCCCCAGGCGTTCATGGTCGCCTCGGATCCGGGAGATCGGGACCTGCTGGGTATGCTCCTGGATCGGCAGCGCCGGGTCCAGGCGGATTCCTTGGCCGCCTTGAGTCCCGAACAACGGGCCGCCTTGGTAGCCGTCGGTTCGGAGTGGAGCCCGGCCATCGCCGACCGATCCCGGAAGGGGACCGGCTTGCGGAGGCGAATGGTGTATCTCTCCCGCCGCGAAAATCTGGTTTACCCCCCGCCGGAAAGAGGCCCACAAATGGGTCCGTCCCCCGGCCGCAATCCCGTCGCCGCGGCCGACTCTCTGGGTTTGCGTCCGCAATCCACCCTGCCCGAGTCGGTGAGGCCGGAATACGGGCGTGATCTTCCGGTAACCTTGCCCGACAGTTCCGCGTTGGACATGGCCAGCGGTATCGATACGGTGACCGTTCCCGAGCCCGAGCCGGAAAAGAAAGTGAAAAAGAACAAATCCGATGGCTGGGACTACCTGCGGAGCCCCGGGGAGCAGCCCTGATGGGACCGACCGGAATCCCCTCGCCTTGCAGCCTGGTCGGTGAGGTGATGGCCAACGGACCGGTCAGCAGCGGGTTGATCGAAATGCATCTTCGAGTCCCCGGCGGTTCGGCCGGCCAGCCCACGTTTTTCCCCGGTCAATTCGCCATGCTCAATCGTCCCGGCGCCTCCGCCTGGACCTTCGGCCGTCCCCTGTCCATCCTGGCCTGGGAGGGCGGGGTTGTGCGTTTTCTCTATCGGGCCGTCGGCCGCGGCACCCGGGAATTGGCGGGGCTGGGAGCCGGCTCCGGATTGACTTTTCTCGGCCCCTTGGGCAATCCTTTTCCCGCCGAAACCGGCGGTCTGCGGCCGGTGTTGATCGCAGGCGGGGTGGGGCTTCCGCCGATCTGGTCGTGGCTCCAGCTTTACGGAGCCCGGGCGGGCGGGCCTGCGCTGGCCTGTTTCGGGGCCCGCAGCGTGGAGGACGTCCCCTGGACCCTGGTGGGTGATCGGTGGCGCGTGGCGGTCGAGGAGGCTCTTGCGGCCGGAGACGGCCGGGCGAGCACGGGGTTGGTCACCGAACTGGTGACGGCCGAACTCGGCGACTCCGCCCTGGACGGTGCCTGCTGCGTGATGGCCTGCGGTCCCTGGCCCATGCTGCGGGCGGTGCGCGATCTGGCGGCTGCGCGTGGATGGCCCTGTTGGCTGTCCCTGGAGGAACACATGGGCTGCGGGTACGGGGTCTGCAAGGGTTGCGTGGTACCGTTGCGGGAACCGTCCGCCGACGTCGGTTGGCGCCCGGCCACCTGCTGCCAAGAGGGTCCCGTGTTCCCTGTCGATGCACTGGCTTGGGATGTCATGCAGCCGGAAGGATCCCCATGATGCCGGCCTGGTGGCGGACGGATCCCTGTGCCCCTTTCCGGATCGGGCCCCGGGAGTTTCCCGGACGGATTTGGACGGCATCCGGCTGTTTCGCCTACGGATTGACCGGCCACGAGATGACCGCGCCCGGCTATGCCTCTCCCTACGAGGGGCTCGGCGCCGTGGTGACCAAGACCATTACCCCGGAACCGCGTGCCGGCAACCCGATGCCGCGTCTGGTGGAGACCCCCGCAGGGGCGCTCAACAGCATTGGTCTGGAGAACGTCGGGTTGCGGGAATTCGTGCGGGACGTCATGCCGCGTCTGGAAGCCGCCGCGGTCCCTTTCGTGGCCAGCATCGCGGCGACTTGCCCGGAGCAGTTCTCCGATTTGGCGAGGGCCGTGCAGACCGCCGGGGCAAAGATGCGACATTGGCACGGGCTGGAACTCAATCTCAGTTGTCCCAACGTGGCCGAGGGTGGGCACGATTTCGGCAAGGATCCGGATACCGTTGCGGCCTGCGTGTCTGCCGCCGGCGGGGGCGCCGGCGACCGAGCCCTGCTGGTCAAACTCACCCCGAACGTGGGTGATATCGCCGCCCTGGCCCGCGCCGCGGCCGCTGCGGGGGCCCATGCCGTCAGCGCGGTCAATACCTTCGTCGGCCTGGACGTGGATCTGGCCACGGGTCGTCCGTGCCTGCCCCGTCGCTTCGGCGGATATTCCGGCGCGGCCATTCTGCCGCTGGCCCTGGCCAAGGTGGACGAAATCGTCCGCAAGGCGCAGGTCCCGGTGGTGGGTGTGGGGGGCATCGGGTCAGCGGACGATGCGCTGAAATACTTCGCGCTGGGGGCCGTGGCCGTGCAGGTGGGAACGGCCCAGATGCGGGACCCCTTCTGTGCGGCGCGGATCGCCCGGCAGTTGCAAACGGGTTAATCGGGCTCCACGGGGTCGACCCATTCGTCGATCTCCACCTCGTCGCCGGCCTCCAGATCGAGATCATCCATCATTTCATCGGTACCGGAGTCCCCATCCTCGGGCAGACCATCGGGAAAATCCGCTTCGAGCAGGTCGGCGAAGGTGTCGATGCGCGAAAGGATCCGGGTGGCGAGTCCGTCCCCGATGGACGCGGCCTTTTCCACCGGGCCGTGCGTGGCGAGGCGGTTCAGGCCGGATCCGGTCGTGCCGGTGATCACCAGCTGGGACTGCTCGACGCGGGCCAGGGCGCCCACCGGCAGATCCTGGTCGGAGATCATGCGGGCGCAAAAGGCCTGTTCGGCCATCAGTTCCGCTGCGCTGGCTTCCGAATGCAGGGGTTGCAGCAAGGTGCGCGCTTCCTGATCGGTGGTGCGGCCGATGACCACGAGCAGGCCCTGGCCGGGGCCGGGAAGGACGAATTCCGGCGAGAAGATCTCCGCGACGATGCCTTGGATCCCCAGGTGTTCGGTGACGGCCGCAGGCAGAACCAGGCCGTCGATTTCGCTGCGCCGCAGGTGGGTTTCCATGGCGCGGTCCACCCCGCCCTGAAGGATCTCGAATTTCAGGTCGGGCCACAGGGCCGCCAGCTGGGAGCGGGCCCGCAGGGAGAGGACACCGACGGTCCCGCCGGCTTCCATCTCGTCCATGAGCCGGCCCTTGCGGTTCAGGAAGGCGTCGAAGGGGTTGCCGCGATCCGGGACGCAGAGAATGTCCAGCTCCTCGGGCAGGGGCAGGACCATGTCGTCGGCTTCCAGGACGGCCAGCCGGGCCTCGTCCGCCAGCAGCTTTTCTTCCAGGAATTCGACTTCGCCGCGGCAGGTGGCCAGGAACGGCTCCTTTACCCGGGCCTTGTTGCGGATGGGGGATGCGAAGAGGTTGAGTTGGCAGGTCAGACGGGGTGCCGCCAGCTGCAACCGGTCAATGACCGCCTGGGTCTGGTTGCGGGCCAGAGGTGAGGTGAGGCTGCCGAAACTCAAGACCCTTGTTTTCACACTGACCTTCTCAAGCTGACGTTGAGGCGGCTTCCTGTTCCAGGAACTGACCGACCAGGGCTCCGATGCGATGGGCGTCGGCAAAGGGAAGGGCCGCATGGATGGGAAGGGTCAAGACTTCCCGTCCCGCGCGCTCCGCCTCCGCCATGGACCCGCTGGTCCGACAATACACGGCAAGTTCATGATGATGCAAGGGGGGGTCGTAATAAACACCGGTGTCGATGCCTTCGCGATCCAGCAGCATGCGCAGGTCGTCGCGGTTGCGGCAGCGCACCCAGTACTGGTGGTAAGTGACCTTCATGCCCCGACCGCCGTTGGGGGTCTGCAGCCGGTTGGTCGCCGGGATATAGCCGTCGTAGATCTCGGCGACCTTGTCGCGGTCGGCCTGTTCGGCGGCGAAACGCTCGCGGCGGATGCGGATCACCATGGCCTGCACTTCGTCCAGTCGGCTGTTCCAACCGGTGTACAGGTGGCCGTTCATGCGCACGGGCAGGTGTCCCCTGATCCGGCGGATGAGTTCGGCGTCCTCGGCGCTGCGGCAGAAGATCATGCCGCCGTCCCCGATTCCCGGCAGGTTCTTGGTGGGATAGAAACTGAGGGTGCTCATGCGGGCGTACGATCCGATGGGCCGCCCGTCGTAGAACGTGCCCCAGGCCTGGGCCATGTCCGCGATGACCTGGATCCCGTGCTCGGCGGCCACCGCCATGATGGGGTCCATGTCGCAGGGCGCGCCGAAGATCGGGACCGGCAGGAAGGCCCGGGTCTTCGGCGTGATGGCGTCGGCCAGCAGCCCGGAATCCAGGTTCAGATCCTGGGGCTTGATGTCGACGAAGACCGGCACGGCATCCAGCAGGATGATCGCTTCCATGGTGGCGTCGAAGGTGTAGGGGGTGGTGATGACCTCGTCACCCGGGCGGACTCCGGCCACTGACAGGGCGAGGAACAGGGCGGATGAGCCGGATGCCACACCGACCGCCGCCGGGACTCCACACTCTTCGGCGAGCTTCTCTTCCAGGAGCCGCACTTCCTCGCCGAGGATGTACTGACCGGACATCAGAAAGCGTTCGAAGCGTTGCAGGATCTCGTCCTTGCAGGGCAGCATGGGGGTGACGAGATCGTACCGCCCGATACGTTTGGGCACGGAACTGCTCATGGTTCTCTTCCAGTCTAGGAAGTCCGCCGCAGGGGCGGACTGGTCAGGATACTTCCGAAATGTGCGCAGCTCGGCCGAAGCAATCGTACTTGAATCCGAAACGCTCCAGGTGGGGACGATCATACACGTTCCGGCAGTCGAGAAAAGCATTTCCTGTCATGACCGATTTGACCCGGTCGAGGTCGAGTTGCCGGTACAGATTCCATTCCGTGGCCAGGATGGTGATTTCCGCCCCTTCGCACGCAGCGTACGGGGAGTCCGTGTAGACGAGGTCGGGATGGAAAAACTTGAAGTTTTCCATGGCCGCAGGATCGTGGGCGCGGACGGTGCAACCGAGCTTCTTCAAGCCGTCGACCAGGGGCAGGGTGGCGCTGGAGCGGATGTCGTCGGTGTTGGGCTTGAAGGCCAGACCCAACATGGCCACGGTCTTGCCCTGGAGGCCGCCGGTCAACCGCTCCGCCTTGGCCAGAGCGCGCTCGGGCAACGCCGCGTTGACCGCGATGGCGGCGCGGACAACCGACATGTCGTGGTCGTGGCTGTTGGCGATGTGGACGATGGCGTTGGTGTCCTTGGGCAGACAGCTCCCGCCGAAGCCCAGCCCCGCATGCAGGAATTTGGGGCCGATACGCTTGTCCAGACCCATGGCCTTGGCCACGTGGGATACGTCGGCCCCCACGGTCTCGGCCAGGGCGGCCATTTCGTTGATGAAGGAGATCTTGACGGCCAGGAAGCTGTTGGATGCGTACTTGATCAGCTCGGCGGTCTCGATGCCGGTCTTGACGATGGGCGTATCCAGGAGAAAGAGCGGTCGATAGAGTTCGCGCAGGAGCTCTTCGGCGTGGTCGCTCTCGACTCCGATGACGACCCGGTCGGGGCGCATGAAGTCCTCGATGCTGGACCCTTCGCGCAGGAACTCCGGATTGCTGGCCATGTCGAACGTCACGTCGTGCTTGATCTGCCCCTGGATGACCTTGCGGAGCTGGCGGTTGGTGCCCACCGGAACCGTACTCTTGGTGACGATGACCTTGTGGTCGTCGAGCAGGCTGCCGATCTCCTCGCCCACCTTCATCACGAACTGCAGATCGGCTTCGCCCGAGGGGGACATGGGGGTCTGCACGGCGATGAAGACCACGTCGGCGTCCTTCATGCCCTCGGCGAGCTCGGTGGTGAAGAACAGCAGTTGTCCGTCCACGTTTTTCAGCACCAGGCGATCCAGCCCCGGTTCGTAGAACGGGATGCCGCCCTTGCGCAGGCTTTCGATGCGCTCGGCGTTGATGTCCACACAGGTCACGGTGTGCCCGAAGTCGGCCATGCAAGCCCCTGAAACCAGGCCCACGTAGCCCGTTCCCACCATGCAGATGCGGATCATGTCGTTTCCTTTCGCGCGAGGTTCAAGACGTCGGTCAAAGAGTCGTCGATGCTCCACTCGGGCTCCCAGCCCGTGCAGGAACGGATTTTGGTGTTGTCTCCCACCAGGATGGGGACATCCGAGGGTCGCATGCGCGCCGCATCGGATTCCACTGTAATCGGACATTTGGCCTGGGCCAACAGGAGATCCAACCCCTGGCGGATGGTCAGGCCCTGGCCGGAGCACACATGGTACACCTCGCCGGGGGTTCCTTCCTTGATCAGGGCGCGGTAGGCGGTCACCACGTCCCGCACGTCCAGGAAGTCCCGGACCGCGTCCAGGTTGCCGACTTTCACCAGGGCCTGGCCGCTCCCGCGCTCGGCGGCGGCGATCTGCTGCGCGAAGGCGGGGAAGACGAAACGCGTGTCCTGGCCGGGACCGATGTGGCTGAAGGAGCGGGTCATGATCACGGGCAGATCGTAGGACCGGACGTACTGGCGGCCGAGCAGGGTCTGGGCGGCCTTGCTCACCCCGTAGGGGGAGATGGGCTGGAGGGGCGTGTCTTCCCGCAGGGGATAGGCTTCGGCGGGTTGGGGCCCGTATTCCTCCGCCGAACCGATCATCAAGACGGCCGGTCTGTCGCTGACCGGCATCCGGCGTATGGCTTCCAGGAGGTTCAGGGTGCCCAGGACGTTGGTCTGCAGGGTGGCGGCCGGCTCGCGAAAGGAGACCGCCGCCGAGCTCTGGGCGGCCAGGTGGTAGACGGTGGCCGGTCGCAGGCGCTCCAGCACCGCGACCAAGCCGGCCGCATCGGCCAGGTCCATCTCGATGTGGGCCACGTCGCCGTCGGGGGTGTGGAGGCAGACGGCGCCGGGAAAGCGGGGATCGTCCTCCTCGGTCCGGCCGCCGGCCAGGGGCGACGTCAGCCCCAGGCTGCACACGGGCAACCCTGCCCGTTGCAGGGAAGCGGTAAGGTGCCGGCCGACGAAGCCTCGGGCTCCGGTTACCAGGGTCCAGGGCAGGTGGGGGGAGGATGTGGGTTGGTTCACAGGCGTCATCCGTTCAGCAGCCGCAGCCATTCCTTGTACAGGCAACGGTCCATGACCACGTCCAGGCCCGCACGGACGGCCTTGGCCGCGGCCTCGGAGTGCATGACTCCCTCCTGCATCCAGATGACCTTGGCACCCGCGGCGATGGCATCGTCCACGATGGGGGGCACGGCCTCGCTGCGACGGAAGATATCCACCACGTCGATGGTGCCGGGAATATCCTGCAGCGTAGCATACAACGGGGCGCTCAGCACCGGTTCGGTCAGCACCGGGTTGACCCCCAGCACTTCCAGTCCGCGACCCTGCAGGAAGCGCGCAATGCCGCGGCTGGCGCGATCCTCCTTGGGAGAAATGCCGACCACCGCAACGCGCCGCATGGTCGACAGGATTTCCCTGACCCGCTCGTCCCCGGGATTCAGAACACCCTCAGTTTGACTCATGGTCCCACTTTCGCTGCAATGGTAACGCGAGGATCGATCGCGAAAATAGTCCAACTTGAGCTGGGGGTCAACCTGTCCGCTTTTGCCTCGAGACCGCAGCGGGTTCGATTTTTGCTTTCTTCAACCATGACCATGGTTTAGAATTAATGAATGACCATTCATTAATCCCGGGTACGGGGCAGTCGTTTGCCGCAATTCACGCCGGATTCGAAGGAGTAACCGTGAACCCCTGGTTGATGTCCCTGCTGCTCTACGTATTCCTGGCCATGTTCGCCGGGACCATCGCCGACCGTTATTGGATCCTTCGCGCCGGTGAGCCCGATATGCGTTGGGACAGGATCGGGCTGCGGCTGCGCAACCTGCTGACCATCGGTTTCGGCCAGAAGCGCCTGCTGTATGAAAAGGCAGCGGGGCGCATGCACGTGGCGATTTTCTCGGGTTTCCTGGTTGCCCTCCTGAGAACGCTCACCCTCATCGGGCGAGGATATGACCCCCAATACCATCTCCCGTTCCTGGTCGGCCCGGTGGGCGTGGCCTACGCCTTCCTGAAGGACACGTTGACCCTGGTGGTCCTGGTGGCCGTGGGATACGCCGTCTACAGGCGTCTGGTCCTCAGGCCGCGGCGGTTGCACCTGAGCGCCGAAGCCGTGCTGATCCTGTTCTGGATTGCCACCCTGATGATCACCGACTTGATCGGGGATGCCGCCCTGTTCCGGCTGCAGCCGGACTTTCCCGAGCGCACCGGCGCCTGGGTGGGGAACCTCCTGACGGGGATGTTTGCCGGGAGTGATCCGGCCACCGTCCGCGTGTGGTTCGAGATTATGTTCTGGGGTCATGTGATCCTGGTGTTGGCCTTCCTGAACGTGTTGCCGTTCGGCAAGCACTTCCACGTCCTGACGGCCCTGCCTTCGGTGTTCATGGGGCGTTTGACCCCCAGCGCCGCCCTGGAGAGGATGGAGTTCGAGGGCCGTGAAACGTTCGGCGTGGGCAAGCTGGAGGATTTCAGTTGGCGGCGCATCCTGGACATGTATTCCTGCACCGAATGCGGTCGGTGCAACGATGCCTGCCCGGCCCACCTGACGGACAAGCCGCTGCGGCCGCGCGAAATCATCACCGATGCGCGCGATCAGGCCTATGAGCTTTCGGACCACCTCGTCGCCGTCGGCAAGCTCAAGGCCCAGGGCCGGGTCAAGGAGGCTGCCGAGCTGATCGCGGCGCAGGACCGGCCGGCCCTCGTCGGAGAAGTCAACAGCGAGGACGCCCTGTGGGCCTGCACCACCTGCGGTTGGTGCGTCAGCGCGTGCCCGGTGGTCATCGACCACATTCCCCACATCATCGACCAGCGCCGCCATTTGACCATGATGGAAGCCAAGGTCCCGCCGGCCCTGCAGAACGCCCTGAAGGGCCTGGAGAACAACAGCAATCCCTGGAACGTGGGGGCGGCGGCGCGCGAGGACTGGATCGGGGACCAGCCGGTGCCGCTTTTGCGCGAGAAGGGGCGGGCCGAGTATCTGCTCTTCGTGGGGTGCGCGGGCAGCTTCGACAGCCGCAACCAGGACGTCATGCGGGCGCTGTGCACTCTCCTGGACAAGGCGCAGGTGGACTACGCCGTGCTGGGCACCGAGGAAGGCTGCTGCGGTGATCCCGCGCGGCGGGTGGGCCACGAGTACCTGTTCCAGATGCAGGCTCCGGTCAACGTCGAAACCTTCAAGAAGTACGAGGTGCGCAAGGTCGTCACCGCCTGCCCGCATTGCTTCAACACCATCGCCAACGAGTATCCCGATTTCGGGCTGCAGGACGTGGAGGTGATTCACCACGGTGAATTGTTGGCCGATCTGGTGGCCGAGGGGCGTCTCAAGGTGGGGGCCGCGGCCGCAGCCAAGGTGACCTACCACGACTCCTGTTATCTCGGGCGGCACAACGGGATCTACGAGGCGCCGCGCGAGGTTCTGTCCGCGGTCGGAGGCCTGGACCTGGTCGAGATGCCCCGCAACCGGCGCGCAGGCTTCTGCTGCGGCGCCGGCGGCGGCCGCATGTTCATGGAGGAGGACCTGGGCACGCGCATCAATCACGCCCGCATCGCCGAGGCGGCCGCTACCGGGGCGTCGGAAGTCTGCACGGCCTGCCCGTTCTGCCTGACCATGCTGGGCGACGCCATCAACGAAACCGATCGCTCCGAGAACCTGCGGGCCCGGGATATCGCCGAGGTCCTCCTCGAGAACCTGGAGTAGCGTTCGGTCTATTGCTTGCCGGCGCCCGTGCCCCCGATCGGGGTGCGGGTCATGCCCCAGACGGCATCCTCAAACATGGGGTCGCTCCCGTATTTTCGGAACAGGCCGAGGTCCTGGATGGCGAACCCTCGGTCTTTCGAGACACGGTAACTCGAGCTGGCGTCGCGGAACCAGCCGAAGAAGCCATGGGTATTGGGCGCCACGGGATCGGTACCCTCGGGATCGACGGAAAACGATCGCATGGTTTCGGTGGCCAGGGTTATGGCGTAGGGGTTGCCGCTGCCCCGGCCGCTGGCGATGGCCTCCTGAACGACCTGCTGGGCCCGCTCCCTTTCTCCGAGTTCGCGATCGACATACAGGAGCATCAGCTCTTCCTCGGGGCTGAGGTCGACTCCCCAACCGGGCGCCAGCAGGCCTTGCGCTTCGGCCAACTGGCGGTGGTCGATCAAGGCCAGGGCCAGGACCGCCCGCGTCAGCGGATCCCGGTCGCGCATATAGCGATTCTGGAGGATCTCGATGCGACGTTCGGCCTCGGCGGTGTCCACGGCCAGGGAATCGGGCACCGTGAACATCTCGTCGATTTCGGCCTGGTAGCGCTCAAGCATCACTTCGGGGTTGGCTGCTTCGCCCAGCGGCGTGCCTTGGGCCACCATGGCCACCGTGGCCGAATCGACGCCGGTCTGGGCGGCGGCCTGCAGGATCAGACCGCGCAGTCGCTGGACCTCCCGGTTTTCCGAGTCCAGCGCCAGGGCTCTTTGCATGTCCGAGGTCGCGGGGCCAAGCCGGCCCGCCTGGAAGCGGAACAACCCCCGGTTGTACAACCCGGCCACATTCCAGGGATCCAGTTCCACGGCCCGGTCCATGGCTTCAAGCGCCCGTTCCTGGTGGCCAAGGCGGACGCTGGCCACCCCCAGGGAACGCCAGGCGATCGCGCTGGTGGAATCGGCCTCCACCGCCTCGGTGAGGACGGTCTCCGCCTCCGCAAATTGCTTGGACCGCAAGTTCATCAAGCCCAGAAGGAGATCGGTGATGGGATCGACCTGACCCAGGGCGGCAAAGGCGGTCCGTGCATGACCCAATTCCCTTTGGGCCGGACCAAAATCTTCGTTGATGTAGAAGATTCGGCCGCGCAGGGCCTGGCAGATGTCGGGCCGAAGGTTCCGTTGCTCAAGCAGGTCGAGTTGGTGCATGGCGCGCCCGGCGGCCTGGTCGCGTTGGGCGGGAAACAACCCTTCGGCCAGCAGGTTGATCTGCATCCCGACAAAAGTGAAAGGCGAGCCGCCGACGAAAAAGCGGGGCCCGTATGAGGTGTAGACGGGCATGTGAGCATCGGGCCAGCCCAGCACCTGGGGCGTGACGTTGTTGGCGCCGCTGGGAAAGGAGAACCGGTAGGGGTGGGTGATCATTCCCATGCTGTAATAAAGGGGCGCCTGAGAATCACCGGCGAGCTCGGCCACGAGCCCGGCGTCCTGCCAGAAACGGGAGCCGAAGGGAATCTGGGGCCGATGGGTGTAGGTGGACAGATCGCCGAATTTGGCGAGGGCGAGATTCGGCTTGCCGTCCGCCAGCAGGGCCATGGCCCGGATCCAATTGTTGGCGTAGGCTGAAGTCTGGTCCTTGAACCCGCGATACGTGAAATCGTGTTGCGGATACTTGATGGGGTCCATGCGCACGGCCAGGGAAATGGCGTCCTGGTAGCGGCCGGAATCGGCCAGGAGCAGGCCCTTGATCAGCTGCAGTTCCTGATCCCGGGGGTGGTCGGCGAGGCCCTTTTGGGCCTCTGCGAGGCCTTCGTCCCAGCGTGCCAGGTCGCGGAGGACCCAGGCGCGGTTGCGGCGGATATCCAGCAGGAGATTTTCGTCAACCTCTTGTCCATCCCCGGTCAGGGCATCGGCGGCCGCTCGGGCATGGTCGAGGTATTGCAAAGCGCTGAGCTGGTCGCCGACTTCGGCGCTCAATTTGCCCATAGCCGCCCAGCCGGCGACATAGGTGGGGTCGATGGCGGTGGCCTCCCGCAAGTCCTGCAGGCCGTTGCCGACGCCGTACCCCCCCTGGCTCAAGAGTGGTGGGCCGTCGGGATGATACCATTGCCGCAACTGGGCGTCGGAACTTTCCCGGACTTCCCGTTCGAAGTCTCGCCAGCCGTCGGCTTTTTCCAGGGCTTGCCGTCTCAGGGAATCCCGGCGAGCCGGCCTTGCGGCCAGATGGTCCGCGAGCGATGGCTGGAATGCATCGGCTTCCGCCCGCACATCCTGGAGCGGCGGGTTATCGGCCGGCGCAGGCGACGGGGCCGAGGCGCAACCAATGGACTGGCAAACGGCACCGACGAGCAGCAAAGCTGCCAATGACTTCAAATGATAAACCATGATGGGATCCTTGTCTGGCGAACAAGATTTCCGCTGCGATATTCCAAACTCCCCGTTTGAGATTACGGGAAGGAAATTGACCTGTCAATTCCCCCGGCCACCGCGACCCTTGCCATCATTGACCGTTTCTGTTATGCATTTTCCCCCTTGCAGGGCCGCTGAGGGCGGTTCATGCTCCAAATACTCAAGGAAATCATCGCAGGGATTTGCGGGGAGGATATCATGAACGCCTACGAGCCGGTGCGCTCCACCGAACGCCTGGACCGGATCTGGAAGAGCGGTAAGGAATTCCTGGGCAGCGAACTGCCCGTCATGTGCGGCGCGATGACGTGGGTCAGCGACCCCCAGCTGGTCGCGCGCATGAGCAACCTGGGCGCTTTCGGGGTCCTGGCCGCGGGCAACATGCCCCCGGAGATGTGGGCCGACTATGTGGATGAGACCCGCAAGCTCACCGACCGCCCCTTTGCCGGCAACTGCATCACCATCGCGCCCAACTACCGGGCCCACCTGGACATCCTGTGTGAGAAGAGTGTGGGGCACATCGTGTTCGCGGGCTCGATCCCGCGCGCCCAGGAAGTGAAGCAGGCCAAGGACAGCGGGGCCAAGGTGCTGTGCTTCGCCTCTACCCAGTCCATTGCCAAGCGCATGCTGGACTACGGCGCCGATGCGCTCATCCTCGAGGGCAGCGAGGCCGGGGGCCACATCGGCCATGTCTCCACTACCGTCCTGCTCCAGGAGATCCTGTTCAATTTCGACCGGATTCCCGTGTTCGTGGCCGGGGGCATCGCCACCGGCAAGATGATCGCCCACCTGGTCATGATGGGGGCCGCCGGAGCCCAGATGGGCACGCGCTTCGTCATGGCCGAGGAGTGCAACGTCCACGAGAAATTCAAGAACGTGTTCAAGCGGTCGCGGGCCCGCGAGGCCATCTCCACGCCCCAGTACAGCGTCAAGCTGCCGGTGGTGTCGGTGCGCGCCCTGAACAACCACGCCATGTCCCATTTCGGCGATCTGCAGCTGGAGCTGCTGGAGATGCTGCGCAAGGGTGAGATCAACCGCCAGGAGGCCCAGTTCAAGGTCGAGGAGTACTGGATCGGGTCGCTGCGCAAGGCGACCGTCGACGGCGACATCGAGCACGGCTCTCTCATGGCCGGGCAGTCGGTGGGGTTGTTGCGGAAGGTTCAGCCCCTGCGGGAAATCCTCGAAGAGTTGGTCGCCGAAGCCGATGCGGCCGTGGGCGACGTCGTCGCCCGGCTGAAAGGCTGACGGTTCAGACCGCCGCTTCGGTGTCGGCCTCCATCTCGGCCAAAGCCGTGCTGGCCTTGCCGCATCCGGGATCCAGAGCCAAGGCCTGCTGCAGGTGATGACGGGCCACCTCGCTCCGGCCGGCCGCCGCATACAGCCGTCCCAGATTCAACCACGGTTCGGCCACACCCGGCAGCAACTGGCAGGCGCGCTCCAGCGCCGCCTGGGCCCGGTCTCCCCGCGCGGCCGTCAAATGCCACACGCCCAATGTGTTGTGAAAATGCCCGTTGTTCGGAAACAGGTGCAGGGCCACGGCCAGCAGCCGGCCGGCCACGTCGTGTTTGCCCTGGCGAAGGGCGATCTGGGCGCGCAGGTGGCACGCCTCGGCCAACTGCCCGTCATCGGCACAACCGCTACCCGCCACGGACGCCAGCTGTGCGTCGGCCTGATCCATGCGTCCCGATTCCAGCAACAACCACCCCGCCGTCAAGCGCCGGTCCGGATGACTCGGCTCGAGGATCAGGGCCCGGTCGATGGCCGCGAGGGCTTCGTCCAGGCGCCCGAGCTGGATGGCGCAATCGGCCAGTTCGGCCCAACCGGCGGCATTGCGGGGTTCCTGGGCGGTTTTTTGGCGGGCCAAGCGGAGGTAGAATTCCATCTTTGCGGCATCGGCGTTCAAGGTGCCGAAATGATGGATCGGCACGTCCAGGTTCACGATGTCGAGGCCGGCTGCCTCCACCGATGCTTCGACGGTCTCGTGGACCGCGCCCGCGAAGCGGATGTCCCGGCGTCCGGGAAAGAGCCGGATCTTGGCCGTGGGGGTGAATCCGGGTGCAGGCGGCCAATCCCCGGTTAGGGCGTGGGGGTCGGGCTGGGGCACGGGACGCCATCCCCGGCGGCTATACATGCCTCGCAGGTAGTTGCGGGTGTGGATGCGGGCGGCTGCGGGCGCCAGGCCGTCTTGGCGGGACACCCAATCGAGCAAGGTGCGCCAGCCGCCGTGGCTGAGCCTCTCGTCCGCATCCAGGCATAACACCCAGCGACCCTGAACTTCGTCGAGCACCGCGTTGCGGGCGGCGGCGAAGTCGTTTTCCCAGGGAATCTCCAGCAGGACCGCGCCGGCGTCGCGCACGATATCCCGCGTGTCGTCGCTGCTGCCTGTGTCGGCGATGACCATCTCGTCCACCCAGGGGGCGGCGGATTCCAGCAGGGGGGCCAGGAATTGACCAGCATCCTTGACGATCATGGCCAGAGTGAGCAGCCTGCGGCCGTTGGTGGGATGGTTTTCGAATATGTTGTCCATGGAACCTGTTGCCGTGCTTGTGTTTCCGTTGTTGGCACCCGGATCGGCCGCGGTCGCCGGATGTTGAACTGGTTCCGCGTTGCAGGTTGTGTGCCGATCGGACGATCCCGCCCTGCCGGGGGCAAGGCTTTCCTTGGTGCCTGAGCAACCTCAGATGCTATACTGCTTGGAATTGTGGCGGATGGGGGCGCGGGGTCGAGTGAGGGAAAAAGGTATGAAAAAGCTATGCTTGCTGGTATTGCTGCTGATTCCCTGCCGGTCCGGCGCTTTGGGGGCCGGCGCCATCAACATGGTGTTCAACACCTCCGCCCGCGCCGCGGGCATGGGCGATACGGGCGTGGCCGTGCCCTGGGGCCTGGACGCCGACCATTGGGCCAATCCGGCGCTGCTGGCCTTCCGGCCCGGGGTCCACTACCGCTCCATCGAATCCCAGCTGGCGCGGGGACCGCTGGACGGCAATTACCTGGAAATGGGCATCCAGCAAGCCATAGACGAGAACCAGCAGGAACTGGGGGACTTCCACGCCTTTGCCCGGACGAAATCCTGGGGTGTGGGTGTGGATGTGGTGCAGGTCGCCGAGGAGATCCTCGGCTGGCGGGAGGGCCGATTCAGTCGCTACGTTTCGCTGGCCGGGTGGATGACATGGCACGATTTTGAGGATCAGTTGGTCTTTGATCCGCTCCTGCAGGATTCCGGGGGGAGCGGCTCGGGCGACGGAACGGCCAAGAGTATGGGCTACGCGGTGCGGGTGACGCCGTATGACGGGGCGCGCGGCACCGAGATGCCCGACAACTGCCCGATGGGCGTGCGGGTGAGCCTGGCCTACGGCGCCTCGGTCCAGAACAAGACCCAGGACTTCATTTTCCATTCCGGCGAGCCCACTGGCGATCCCTTCCCGCGCCAGTATGTGTCCGGGGGGGGCCTCAACGCCGAGGTGGCGTTCACCGCGGGGATGCACGAGAAGTGGCAGGGCACTCCCACCGGTTTCTTCCTGGCGGTGTTCGATCCCCTGATCAGTTTCACACGCACCGCGCAAAACATTGAGCCGGGCTTCGTCTACGAGGACGGGGCCTGGTGCTACGAGCCCGACACGAGCGATAGGGAAGACGAGAACTCCCGTGGGTGGGAATTGGGCCCGGCCAACATCTACTTCCTGCGCCGTGGACGTGTCGAGGCCGTCTACGGTGATGTTGACGGGGACACCCGGGCCGGCGGCTGGAACATCCAGGCCGGCCGCTTCGGCGGCTTCCGCAAGGACTGGGCGGTTGTCCCGCAGGCCTCGGGGCTGCCCACCGTTCGCCGCAAAACCTGGACCGTCTGGGCCGACCCGGGGAAATTGTGGGTACCTTGTTCTGATTCGCACCCGAACACCCGCCGGTGGTGGCCAGAAACGGACCACCGTCGTGTCGCATAATTCCCAGCCCCGGAAAGTTGGATCGATGTCCCGGAAACTCGCGCTCATCTACCTCGTCGACGGCGCCCGCGCCGACGTCATGCAGCAGCTTCTCGATGACGGGGATCTGCCCAATATCCAGGAATACGTGGTTTGCAACGGCACCTCCCGCCTGGCCACCACGGTGATGCCCTCGGCCACGGGCCCGGCCTACCTGCCCTTCATGACCGGATGCTATCCGGGCACCCTGAACATCCCCGGTCTGCGCTGGCTCGACCGGCGCGAATACTTCGCCAAGGCCCTCGGACGGTACCGTTTCCGCAGCTACAACGGCCCCGAGGCCGGCATGTTCGACGGCGACATGCCGCCCGAACACCCGACCATGTACGAGATCTTCGACAACCCGTACAACATCCTGTCGCTGATCACCCGCGGGTTGCCCCGCGGTCACAACCTGACGGCCTGGTCCAAGCCCTTCGCCTACGTGCGGGCCCACCTGACCCACAACTGGCACCGGGTGGACGCCCTTTCGCGCCGGTGCCTGCTGTCCTGCCTGGACCGTGACCCCGATTTCATCTACGCGGTCTTTCCGGCGGTGGATTCCTTCTCCCATCTCCAGCATCCCCATCACGACCAGACCCTGCAGGCGTACCGCAACGTGGACATCAGCGTGGGGGAGGTCGTGGCCAAGCTGAAACGGCTCGGTCGCTGGGACGACACCCTGCTGATCCTGACCGCCGACCATGGGTTGACCGCCACCCACACGCACATGGACTTAGGGCAGTTCTTTCAGAAGCGCGGACTGGACACACTGACCTATCCCGGCATCTGGAAGCTGCGGCCGCAGATGTCGGTGATGATCTCAGGGAATTCCTACGGGCTGGTCTACCTCCTGCACGGCATGAACGGGGAACGGGATCCCGCGCAGCCCCCGCTCGATGCGGAGATCAAGACCGCATTGGGACCGGTGTGGGACGAGCTGCTGGGACGCGAAGAGATCGATCTGCTCATCGCCCAGCGCGGACCGCAGGCGTATGCCGTCATGGCCGCGCGCGGCACCGGGGTGATCGAACGGGTGACGGGCGGCCTGACCTACCGTCCCGAGAACGGCGACCCCCTGGGTCTGGGTTCCTTGACCACGCCCATGGACGATCGGGAAGCCCTGGCCGCCACGTTCGCTTCCGACTATCCCGATATCCTGGTCCAGGTGGAGAACTGCTTCAACTGCTCGCGGGGCGGGGACCTGGTGGCCATCGCCCGCAACGGATACGACCTGCGCTCGTCCTTCGAATGGCCGGAACATCACGGATCCCACGGCTCCCTGCACCGCGAACACATGATCGTGCCGGTCATCTACAACCGGCAGGATTGGGCCGAGGGGCCCATGCGCACCGTGGATCTGTTCAACACCATCCTCAAGTGGTCCGGAAGAACCCCCCTGGAGAATACCGATGGCCGAACCCTCTGCTGATACCCGCGACCTCCAGGTCCCGGCAGATCCAGACCCATCGCCCGCCCCGCCGGGACCGGCCTTCGGCAAGATCCGCACGGGTCTGAGCCTGTTCGTCGTGGTGTCGCTGCTGGGCAACCTGGTCGCCATCTGGTGGAAGAGGCCCGAGGGGCTCAGTGACCTGGTCGCCCACACCAACTGGTGGCTGGCCGCACTGGTGATCCCGCTGGTGGCGGTCGACCACGTGCTCGGCGGGCTGCGCTACCGCGTCCTGTTCAACGGCCGGGTCCTGCCTCGGGTCTCCCTGTGGAATTGCATGCGCTCGAACTACGGCAACCTCTTCATGGGGATGGTGACCCCGGCCCAGACGGGGGGTGGGGCCGCCCAGATCTATCTGTTGTGGCGGTCCGGGGCGACCGTCGGCGACGGCATGATGGCCTCGCTGGTGAATTTCGCCGCAACCCTGGTCTTTTTCCTGGTGGGGGCTGTGACGGCCTTGTTCCTGCTGCCGGACAACCTCATCGATCCGCGTCTGACGGGGCTGTTTCGCGCGGGCTTCGTGTTGTTGGCGGGGCTGGTGCTGCTGGTTTTCGGTCTCCTGCAGCTGCCGCAGGTCTTCCTCGGCCTGATCGGGAAACTGTTCAATCTCGTGCCCCGGCGCTGGGCAAGACTGCGCCGCGGCTGCGAAGGCGTGCTGGTGCGTCTGGAAGTGGAAGTGCAGGGCTTCCGGGCGGCGCTGCAGAAACTGTGGCGCCTGCAGCCGGGCCTGATGCCGGTGGTGTTCGTCCTGACCATCGCCCTGTTCATGAACAAGTATCTGATCGGGTACGTGATCGCCTCGGCTCTGCAGACCGGGGTCCCGTTCTGGATCTTCATCAGTCTGCAGATCTGCCAGCTGTTCCTGATCTACTTCGCGCCGACACCGGGCGCTTCCGGCGTGGCGGAACTGACCTCGGTGTGGATGCTCGCGGCCATCCTGGCCGAGCAGAACCTCGTGGTCTACACCCTGGCCTGGCGTCTGACCACCTCGGTCCTCGGTGCGGTGATCGGCGCGGGGGTTTTGCTCCAGGATATCCGGCGCGGTAGGGAATACGGGGCCAAAAAATGAGCCCCGGCCGTGCGACCGGGGCTCCGTTCACGCTGATCAATCTCCCCCTCAACCGCGAAGCTTGATCACTTCCTCGGTCAAGGGCGGCACGATCTGGAACAGGTCGCCCACGATGCCGTAGTCGGCCGCCTTGAAGATGGGCGCGTTGGCGTCCTTGTTGATGGCGACGATGCACTTGCTGCTGCTCATGCCCGCCAGGTGCTGGATGGCCCCGCTGATCCCGCAGGCGATGTAGAGGTTGGGGCCCACGGTCTTGCCCGTCTGGCCGACCTGGTGGGAATAGTCCACCCAACCGGCATCCACGATGGCGCGGCTGGCGCCCGCGGCGGCGCCCAGGGCTGCAGCCAGCTTCTCGATCAGTTCGTAGCTCTCCGGTCCCTTGATGCCCCGCCCGCCGGAAACGACGATTTCAGCCTCGGTCAGTTCCACGTCGCCGGCCCCGACCGCCTCGATGGACTGGACCTGGGCCTTGGGGTCCACCCCGGACAGGTCGGGCGAAAAGGCCTCGGCGGCCGCCGCGGCGGCGTTCTCCTCCAGCACGAAAGCGTTGGGTCGGATTCCCACCACGGCCATGTCGGTCAACGGTTCGACCTCGATGGAACACTTGCCGGCGTAGATGGGGCGGCGCACGGTCCAGCCGTCGGCCCAGGTGAGCCCCACGGCGTCACTGATGCAGGCGCAGTCCAGCTTGGCCGCCACCTTGGGGCCGAGGTCCTTGCCCATGGCGGTGGAGCCGACCAGCAGGACTTCCGGCTTGTGGGTGGAACAGAACTGGGCGGTGGCCGTGCTCCAGAGCTCGCTGTTGTAGGTCGCGAAAGACTCGCCGCCGGCGTTGAACACCTTGTCGGCGCCGTAGCGGGCGGCTTCGCCGGACGCATCGGCGCCCAGGCACAGGGCCCAGACCTCGCCGCCGGAGGCGGCGGTGATGCGCTTGGCCTCGCTCAGCATCTGCCAGGCCACCTTCTTGAATTTCCCGTCCCGCTGTTCGATGAAAACGGCAATGTTCGGCATGATTGACTCCATTTCAAGTGCGCCGGTCGTGCCGGCCGCACCGGATCAGATGACCTCGGATCAGATGACTTTGGCTTCCTCGTTCAGCAGGCGCGCCAGCTCGCGGGCGGCGGCGGCCGGATCGTCGTTCTCCACCAGCTTGCATGCGCCGCGCGCGGCGGGCGGGTGGTACATCTTGATCTTCGTCTTGGCCGCCGGGACCTCCAGTCCCAGGTCGGCGCAGGTCATCGTCTCGATGGGCTTCATGTTCGCCTTCATGATGTTGGGCAGACTCGGCAGGCGGGGTTCGTTCAGCCCCTTCTGGCAGGTCAGCAGCGCGGGCAGGGACGCGGTCACGATTTCCTTGCCGCCCTCGATCTCCCGGTGCGCGGTCAGGGTGCCGTCGCCCAGTTCCAGATGGGTGATGGTGGACACGTGGGGCAGGCCGAGCTTCTCGGCCACCATGATGCCGACCTGGCCGCTGTCGTCGTCGATGGACTTGATGCCGCAGAGGATCAGGTCGAAGGAATCCTTCTGCAGCACCGCGGCCAGGACCGTGGCGATGGCCGCCTCGTCCGCGCCCTGCAGGGCCGGGTCATCGATCAGGAGGGCCCGGTCGCACCCGACGGCCAGGCAATCCTTCTTGAGGGTTTCCTTGACCGTTTCGGGGCCGATGGTCACAGCCACGATTTCCACGTCCCCGCCGGCTTCCTTGATCTTCACCGCTTCTTCGACGGCGTAGGCGTCGTAGGGATTCAAGACCCTGGTGAAACCCGTCTGATCGAGCTCCGTAGTGGGTCCGCTCATTTTGATGCGGGTTTCCGAATCGGGAACCTGCTTGATGCAAACGGCAATCTTCATGATCACTCCCGGGGTTCTGGGAAACCGACGACATGGCGGCTGATGGCGTTCGGACTTACCTGCAAATCTAAAAGACCTCACAGGTTCCGTCAACATGGGGACTCCGTTTGCCAGAACACGTTTCGATCACGATATTTACGGCTTGTCGGTCTTATCCTGCTTACAGAAGGGTCCTGCCTCATGTTGGGTTCTGGTGTGTTTTCGGTTTTCGCCGGCCGACGCCCGGTTGCATTGCCGGCGATCCTGTTGGTGGCGACGCTTTTTCTGCCCGCCTGCAGCGGAGACGCGAAGCCCGGCGCCGCTGCCAAGGCCAACGCCGAAGGGCCCCAGGCCCGTGGCGGTCGCGCCGGCGAGCAACCCGTGCCCGTGGCCGTGGCCACCGCCTTTCGCGGCCCCATCGCGACCTACTTCCACTCCACCGCCTCCCTGGAAGCGGAGAAGGAAGCCGAGGTTCTGGCCCGGGCCACCGGTCTGGTGGGGGCGCTGATGTGCGAGGAGGGGGACGAAGTTCCCGCAGGTCAGGTCCTGCTGACGATCAGCAACCAGGAATATCGCTATCGGTTGCAGCAGGCCGAGGCGGCCACGGCCAACCTGGAGTCCAAGTACCAGCGGCTGGAAGCCATGTTGAAGGAGCAGTTGATCACACAGGAGGAGATCGAGGCCGCCCGCAGCGAACTCGAGAGCGCTCGCGCCGACCAGGGCATGGCCGAGATGAATCTGTCCTACACCGAAGTGCGCGCGCCGTTCGCCGGTCGCATTACCCAACGAATGGTCGATGTGGGCCAGAACGTTTCGGTCGGCATGCCCCTGGTCACCCTGGCCGATTTCCACCCCTTGCTGGCGCGGGTCCACGTGCCCAGCCGCGAATTCAATCGCCTGCAGCAGAACCAGGCCGTGCAGTTGACCCTGGACAGCGACGGCACGGCGATTCCCGGGCGCATCAAGCTCATCAGCCCGGTCATCGATCCGACCAGCGGGACCATCAAGCTGACCATCGAGATTCCCGATTATCCCGTCGAAACCCGGCCGGGTGATTTTGCCGAAGTCCGGGTGGTCACCGAGCGCCGCCCCCAGGCCCTGCTGGTGCCGAGGGAGGCGGTCGTCACCGACCAGGGTGAGCAGGTCGTTTATCTGGTCACCGCCGGCCAGGGGGAGCGGGGCGGCCAGGTTGCCGAGCGCCGGGTGATCGAACTGGGCTTCACCGACGACTCGCATGCCGAGATCCTTTCCGGTCTGAAGGATGGCGAGGAAGTGGTGGTGCGCGGTCAGCGGTCCCTCAAGCACGGTATGCCCGTCAGGGTCCTCGACGACCAGCCGACCGCGGCGGGTTCATGATGCGCAGTCTGATCGAGACCGCGGTTCGGCGCAGGGTCAGCGTGATCATGGCCGCGCTCGCGATCCTGGCTTTCGGCTACGTCGCGTACCAGCGGCTGTCCCTGGAGCTCTTCCCCGACATCTCCTATCCCTCGCTCACCGTGCAGACGGACTTTCCCGACACCGCGCCCATGGAGGTGGAGAACCTCGTGACCCGGCCCGTCGAGGAGGCCGTGGGCGTGCTGCGGGGTTTGCGGACCATCCATTCGGTGTCGCGTGCGGGGGTATCGGAAGTGACCCTCGAGTTCGCCTGGGGCACCGACATGGACCTGTTGTCCATGGAGGTGCGCGAGAAGCTGGACCGATTGATCCTGCCGGAGGAGACCGCCGACCCCATTGTCCTGCGCTATGATCCCAGCCTGGATCCCATCATGCGTCTGGCCCTGTCCGGACCCCAGGACCTGACCACCCTGCGGCGCCTCGCCGACAAGCAGATCAAGCAGGATTTCGAGACCCTGGGGGGGGTGGCCTCGGCCCAGGTCAAGGGCGGCCTGGAGGAGGAGATCGAGATCCAGGTCAACCAGGATCGGTTGGCGGCCCTCGGCATCACCCTGGCCCAGGTCCAGCAGGCCGTCGGGGTGGGCAACATCAACCTGCCCGGTGGAGCCCTGCGGGGCCGGGACAGCCAGTTCCTGATCCGCACCGTGAACGAGTACGACACCGTGGACGAAATCGGCGAGATCATCGTGCTGCAGGACGGTGGCGCGGTCGTGCGCCTGAAGGAGGTCGCGGACGTGCACCGCGGCCACAAGGAACGCGAGGAGATCACGCGGGTCGGCGGTGTCGAGGCGGTGGAGATCGCCCTGTACAAGGAAGGCGACGCCAACACCGTGACCGTGGCCCGGGAACTGGCGGCCAGACTGCAGGAGTGGCGGGACGGCAAGTTGCCGGAGGGTGCGCAGCTGACCATCCTGTTCGACCAGTCGCGCTTCATCGCCAACGCGGTGGCTGAAGTGCGAAACTCCGCGGTGATCGGCGGCCTGCTGGCGATTCTGGTCCTCCTGTTTTTCCTGCGCGACCTGCGCAGCACCCTGATCATCGCGACCAGCATTCCGCTGTCGGTCATCGCCACCTTCATCGCCATGTACCGGCTGGACATCAGCCTGAACATCATGTCCCTGGGTGGGCTGACCCTGGGCATCGGCATGCTGGTGGACAATTCCATCGTGGTGCTGGAATCCATCCACCGCAAACGTCAGCAGGGCTTGTCCCGGTATCACGCCGCGGTGGAGGGCACGTCCGAGGTCGGGCCCGCCGTCGTCGCCTCAACCCTGACGACCGTCGCCGTATTTTTGCCCATCGTCTTCGTGGAGGGGATCGCCGGACAGCTGTTCAAGGACCAGGCCCTGACCGTGACCTTCAGCCTGCTGGCCTCGCTGCTGGTGGCGGTGACCTTGATCCCCATGCTCAGCGGCATCGGCGCCCCGACGGGAGGGGGAAAGCGCACCGGGAGCGTGGCGGGAGAGAACGACCTGACCCTGGGCCGGGTCTCCCGCGCCTACGATGGCCTGGTGCAGGGCGCCCTGGCCCGTCCCGGTCTGACCCTCGGGATCGCCTTTCTGCTTTTCGTCGGTTCCCTGCTGGGTGCGCGCACCTTGGACACCGAATTGATTCCCCAGCTGGCCGAAGGCGAGTTCTTCTTCGAGGTGGCCATGCCCGAAGGGACCTCCCTGGCCGGCACCGATCGCATGATCCAGAAGATGGAGGAGGCCGCCGGGTCTGATCCGGCCATCGATCGTTACTACAGCACCGTGGGCAGCCGCCAGGTGTCCGGAGGCGCGACCCTGAACGCCAAGGCCGAGAATCTCGGCCAGATGAACATCGTGCTGAAAAATCGCGGTTCGGGTGAGGAAACGGCGGTGGCCGACCGGCTGCGCGCCTCGTTCATCGACCTGCCCGACCTGGAGGCCCTGTTCGGCCAACCGGCCTACTTCAGCATGAAAACCCCGGTGGAAGTGATCGTCTTCGGTGAGGATCTCGACCTGTTGCGCAGCTACTCGCTGCAGGTGGTGCGCGACCTGGAGACCATCGACGGACTGGTGGACGTGCGGTCCTCCCTGGAGGCCGGCAATCCCGAACTGCAGGTGGTGTTCGATCGCGAGCGCCTGGCCTCTCTGGGCCTGGACATGGGCGTGCTTTCGGAGACCCTGCGCAACCGCGTGCAGGGCGTGGTGCCCACGCGGTTCAAGGAACAGGACCGGCAGATCGACATCCGGGTGCGCAACCGCGAGGAGGCCCGCAGCAGCGTGGCGGATGTGCGCAACCTCGTCCTGCCGGGACCCGACGGCCGGCCCATCCGGCTGCTGTCGGTGGCCTCGGTCACCGAAGCGCGCGGGCCGGCGGAAATCCACCGTCTGCAGCAGCAGCGGGCTGCGGTGGTCACGGCGAATCTCGAAGGCCGGGGCCTCGGCGGAGTCATGAACGACGTGGCCGCCGCCCTGGCTGCCGACCCGGCGCCCCAGGGTTTGACCACGGAACTGGGCGGACAGAACGAGGAAATGCAGGTCAGCTTCCGCAGCCTGCTGTTCGCGATCGGTCTGGCCGTGTTCCTGGTCTACCTGGTGATGGCCGCGACGTTCGAATCCTTCCTGCATCCCTTCCTGGTCATGTTCACCATCCCCCTGGCGCTGGTGGGGGTCGTGGGGGGGCTGCTGATCACCGGCACCACGATCTCGGTCATCGTGCTGATCGGTGTGATCATGCTGGTGGGAATCGTGGTCAACAACGCCATTGTGCTCATCGACACCATCAACCGCTTGCGCCGCGCTGGCATGGAGAAGAAGGAAGCGGTGATCCGCGCCGGGCACATCCGGTTGCGCCCCATTCTGATGACCACCCTGACCACCATCCTGGGTCTGATGCCCATGGCCTTGAGCTGGGGCGAAGGAGCGGAGCTGCGTTCCCCCCTGGCCATCACGGTGGCCGCGGGATTGGCCTTCAGCACCCTGTTGACCCTCGTGGTGATCCCGGCGGCCTATCTGGCCGTGCCGTCGAAGGTGCCCCTCGGTCCGGACACCGGTGAAGGAGGCGCGGCATGACCTTGCCCGAGATCGCCATCCGCAGACCGGTGACCACGCTGATGATCATCGTCTCCCTGGTGGTCCTGGGCCTGGTGGCCATGCTGCGCCTGCCCCTGGCGTTCATGCCGGAGGTGCAGGAGCCCGAGCTCTTCGTGCGGCTCCCCTACAACAACGCTTCGCCCGAACAGGTCGAGCGCATGGTCGTGCGTCCGGTGGAAGACGCCCTGGGCGCCGTCAAGGGTCTGAAGAGCATGTGGTCGCGCTGCAACAGCGAGGGCGGACACATCCGCCTGGGCTTCGACTGGTCCCTGGACATGCATCTGGCCCGCACGGAGGTCTGGGAGCAGATCGACCGCATCCGCAGCGACCTGCCCGACGACATGGGCGACATCATGGTCAGCACCAGCTGGGATTCGCGGGACGCGGACATGCCCATCCTCGAAGGGCGTCTCAGTTCCACCCTGGACCTGAGCCGCAGCTACGACCTGCTGGAACGCAAGATCATCAAGCCGCTGGAGCGGGTCCCCGGGGTGGCCCAGGTGCGGCTGGACGGGGTGAACCCGCGCGAGGTGCGCATCAACCTGCGCATCGAGGACTTGAACCTGCACAACATGGATGTGCGCGACGTCTGGCGGGTCCTGCGGTCGGGAAACTTCGACCAGTCCCTGGGACGGGTCACCGCCGGTCCGACGCGCTACGTGGTGCGCACCGTGGGTACCTTGGCCGACCTCGAACAGATCCGCGCGCTGCCCCTGCGGGCGGACGGGCTGCGGCTTTCCGACGTGGCCGACGTGATCTACCGGGAGCCGCCCCTGGAATACGGTCGCCACCTGGACGGCCACTTCGCCATCGGGGTTTCGGTATCCCAGGAGTCCCAGGCCAACACCGTGGACGTGTGCGACCAGTTGGAAGGAGCCATCGCCAAGATGGACACCGACCCCGAACTGGAAGGGGTGAACTTCCTGGTCTGGTTCAGTCAGGGCAAGGAGATCCGCAAGACCCTGCGCGACCTGACCTTCACCGGTGTCTTCGGCTCGCTTCTGGCCACCTTGGTGCTCTTCATTTTCCTGCGCCGGTTTTCGAGCACCCTGGTTGCCGTAGCCTGCATCCCCTTCAGTCTCATCGTCACCTGCGGCTTCATCTGGGCCCAGGGGCGCAGCCTCAACACCCTGACCCTGTTGGGCCTGATCGTGGGCATCGGCATGCTGGTGGACAACGCGGTGGTGGTGATGGAGAACATCTTCCGCTACCGCGAAGAGGGTCTGGACCTGCGCGAATCGGCGTTGCGCGGTTCGCGCGAGGTGACGGTGGCGGTGGTGGCTGCGACCCTGACCTCGGTGATCGTCTTTTTGCCCCTGATCTTCAACAAGCCCAGCGAGATGAACATCTACCTGAAAGAGCTGGGCATAACGGTCTGCCTGACCCTGCTGGCGTCCCTGTTCATCAGCCAGACCCTGATTCCCCTGGCGACCTCCAAGTACATCCGCTCGCGGCCCCGGGCCAAGGCCGGGTGGATGCTGGCCCTGGAGAGGCACTACCACCGCGCCCTCGGTTTCGCCCTGGTTCACCGCTGGACCGCCCTGGTGGCCGGGTTGATCGTCGTGGGTTCGGCCGTTTATCCCATCCGGCACGTGGATATGAATTTCGATACCAGCGAGAGCGAACTCTTCGTGCAGGTGCGGTACGACTTCAGCGAGGACCTGCCGTTGGAGGGCAAGGAGAAGGTGATCGAACGGGTCGAGGCGATGCTGGAACCGCACCGGGCCGAACTCCACGCCAAGTCCATCTACAGCTTCTGGAGCGATCGCTTCAGCTTGACGAGGGTCTATCTCGATGACGGGCAGGCCAACGAGGACAACATCGCGCTGGTGCGCCGGCGGCTGCCGGAACTCTTGCCCGAGATCCCCGGGGTCCGGTTGGAGGTGCAGCAGAACCGCCAGGCCTGGCGCAGCCACATGGGCGGCCATCGCGTGGCCTTCCAGCTGGTCGGGGATGACACCGAGACCCTGTTGAAGCTGGCCGAGGAGGCCATCACGCGTGTGGAGGCCATCCCGGGTCTGTCCAACGTCGAGACCCGCCACCAGGAGGCCCAGCAGGAACTGCACATCCAACCCGACCGGGATCTCATGTCCCGTTACGGGGTCCAGTCGGGCCAGGTGGGACAGGTCATCGGCCTGACCTTCCGGGGTAGCCGCCTGCAACGGTTCCGCACACCGGACGGCGAGCGCGAAATGCGGCTGACCCTGGACGAACAGCAGACCGAGAGCATCGACCAGCTCCAGAACCTGCCCCTGGCGGTGGCCGACGGGAGAGATGTACCCCTTTCATCGGTGGCGCGCTTGACCACCTTGCCCGGGCGCGAAAGCATCCAGCGCGACAACCGCCGCACCAGCGTCTGGGTCAATGCCCGGTACGAGGACGGCACCAGCGAGGACTACATCCCCGCCGTGAGCGCCGCGTTGGCGGGGATGGATTTTCCGTACGGGTATTCCTGGACCTTCGGCCAGTGGCAGGAACTTCGCAAGGAACAGTCCCAGGAGTTCTTGACCAACCTTCTGCTGGCCCTGTTGCTGATCTTCGCCGTCATGGCAGGCCTGTTCGAGTCGGTCAGGCAGGCGGTGGCGCTGATGGTGTCCCTGCCGTTCGCCGTGGCCGGAGCGGCCTGGACCATGTACCTGACCGGCACGGATTTCGACCAGCCGGCGGCCATCGGTCTGCTGCTGCTGATCGGCATCGTGGTGAACAACGGCATCGTCATGCTGGAGCATATCAACGGTTACCGGCGGGGCGGCATGGAACGCACCGAGGCCATGCTCCGCGGAGGCCGCGAAAGGCTGCGCCCCATCCTGATGACGGCCCTGACCACCCTGATCGGCCTGGTGCCCATCGTGGTCCAGAAACCCTCCCTGGGGGGCGTCTACTACTACTCCATGGCCCTGGTGATCATGGGCGGCCTGCTGATCGGCACCATCCTCACTTCCCTCCTGCTTCCTGCCATGGCATCCTTGTCCGAAGATGGATTCGCCCTTCTGGGCCGGATCCCCGCTTTGCTCAAGGTTCCCTTCACGAGGCGGTCGTGGACACGCTAGATGACTTGCTGGAAAAGCTGCGCGGGGTGCTCGGAACCGATGGTCTTCTCACCGGACGAGCCGCGGGGCGGATCTACGCCCGGGACGCCTCCCACATGCGGCTGGGCGCTCCGCTTGCGGTCGCCCTGCCGCAAAACGCGGATGAGGTCGCCCAGGTGCTGTGCCTGTGCGCGGGCGCGGCCGTTCCTGTGGTGTGCCGCGGGACGGGCACGGGTCTGAGCGGGGGAGCGTTGCCCCCGGACGGTGCGCTGGTGCTATCGATGGCCCGATTGGATGAGCTGGGTCCGGTCGACTCCCACAGCCGTACCGTATTTGCCGGGGCCGGGGTGCTCAACGCCCGGGTCACCACCCATGGTCATGGCGCGGGCCTCGCATTCGCCCCCGATCCTTCCAGCCAGCACGCCTCCACCATCGGGGGCAACATCGCCGAGAACGCCGGCGGGCCCCACTGCCTGCGCCACGGAGTGACGCGGGGACACCTGCGCCGTCTCTGGTGGTGCGATGCCGCAGGAGAGAGTTGGGTCAGCGGACGCGGGCTGGCCTGCGAGCGCGGCCTGGACCTGGTGAGTCTGTTGTGCGGCAGCGAAGGCACCCTCGGGGTCGTCACAGGGGCGGACCTGGCCCTGGTTCCGTCAGGCGCCGCGGTCCAAACCCTTTTCGCCGTTTTCCCCGACTTGGGCGACGCGGTCCAAGCGGTGGTCGGGATGGCCGGGTCCGGTTTGCTTCCCGTCGCCATGGAGATCGTCGACCGCACCATGCTGCTGGCCGTGGAGGAGGCCTTCGCCTTCGGATTTCCCACCGATGTCGAAGCGGCCATGATCGTCGAATTCAGCGGGGGCGCAGAAGAGGTGGCGGCCGACGCGGCAACCGCCGAAAAAATTCTCCTGGCCGGAGGAGCCAGCGAGGTGGTCCTGGCCGCCGACGAAGATGAACGGCGGGATTTGTGGCGGTGCCGCAAGAAGGCGTTCGGCGCCGTGGGCCGTTTGGCGCCCAACTACGTGACCATGGACGTTGTCGTTCCGGTGGGGAATCTGCCGAGGCTCGTGCGCGACATCCAATCCATCAAGGAACAGTACGCGGTGGGCCTCGCCACGGCGTTCCATGCCGGTGACGGCAACCTCCATCCGGGCGTGCACTTCGACGATCGCGACCCCGAGCAGACCCGGCGGGCCCATGCCGCCGCCGACGCCATCATCCAGCGTGCGCTGGATCTGGACGGAAGCGTTACCGGGGAACACGGGGTGGGGATCGAGAAACTCCCTGTCGTCTCGCGGATGCTCGACGGCGTGACCGCGCAACTGCAGGAGGGCATCAAGGGGGCGTTCGACCCCCGCGGTCTTCTGAACCCCGGCAAGAAACTTCCGGCCCGGGGGACGGACTACCCGGAGCCGAAACCCGCGCCGTCGGGGTTGCGAGTCGACTGGGAAAGCCTCACGGTGACCACCCCGGCGAACCGGCCCTTGGCCGAGGTCCAGGCCGCCCTCATGGAGCGCGCGTTGTGGATTCCCGTGGGCGCCTGGTTGCCGCGCAAGGAGGGGAACCCGGGGTTGGCGCGAGCCGGAAGGATCGGCGAAATGGTGGAGCAGTTGCTTCCCTGCCCCGGCCTGGGCGCCTGGGGCACGGCGCGCGACATGATCCTGGAACTGTGGGCCGAAACCGGAGACGGCCGCCCCTTTCACGCCGGGGCGCCGGTCCTGAAGAACGTGGCGGGGTATTCGCTCCCGCAAGCTCTTTGCGGGTCGGGCGAGGTGTTCGTGCGCACGGTGGCGGCCACGTTCCAGGTCCGGCCCATTCCCCCGGCGGTCGGCGTTTGGGTTTGCCGCCCGGGCGCGATCCCCGTGGGCCCCTCCGCGCTGGGCCATCTGCTGGATGCGGTGCGGAGCTATCGGGGCGCATTCCCCGGCGCGGTGGTGTGGTACGAAACAGACGGCGAAAACCTGCGGGGAGATTGCGTGGTCATGGTGCCGGGGCGCGACACCGCCTGGGATCTCGCGGTCCTGAACGGCCGGATCCGCGCGGCGATCGCGGAGGCCGGGTGCGATTGTGCCCACCATGAGGTGACGGGATTCCGCGAAAGCGTCGAGCGGTTGGAGGAATTGGGCCTTCAGCCGGACTGGGCGGTTTCCTCGGCCACGTGGACCACCTTGACCGCGCTTCCGGGTGACCGGGGGCACGTAATCCCGGGGACATCTCGCGGCATCCTCTACCAGTTGAACCCCCAGGTGTGGTGGGTGCCGGAAGCCGCCGCTTCCGATTCTCCCTGGTACGCCGATGTCGTTTGGGAAAACGGCCGGGCAACGCCTCCTGCGCCTCCTGCTGCGGGTGTTCCCTTGCCGCTCCTTGAGGGGATCAAGCGGGCCTTCGACCCCCACGGCAACCTGATGACTCCTCAGTGGTTGCGGTCATGACCGAACGACCGGATCCGGCCGCCCTGGACCTTCTGCTGCGCCGTTGTGTGGAGTGCGGACTCTGCCTACCGACCTGCGCAACCTGGGCGTCAACGGGCAACGAGGTCCTCTCGCCGCGTGGGCGGCTCGTGCTCATGCAGGATCTTCTGGAACCGACCGGGGATGGGGATCCCGGCGCGCTGGAATCCTTCGACCGGTGCATCGGGTGCCGGGCCTGCGAAACGGCCTGCCCCAGCGGCGTCCCTTTCAGCCTGTTCGAGTTCGGCAAGGAGCTGGCAGCCGCTGCGCGTCGCAAGGGCGCCATGCCGGTCGACGACCCGGCCGTACCCTCATGGCTGGTCGGGCGCCTGGATCGCAAGCCGGTCCTGCGCGCCTTGGGTGCGTTGCGCCCCCTGGCCGTCGGCCCCCGATTGAGACGCCTGGCCTCTTCGTTGCCGTCCGCCCCCGGGGACGATGCCGAGCTGGCGAGGCTTCTGGACCGCCTGATCGGCTCGCGGCAGGAGGGGGCACCGCGACCGGCTGATCGGGATTCGGCAACGCACGCGCACGGCACCGGTGATGTCGCCATCGCTTTCTTCACCGGGTGTACGGGCCCCAGTCTCATGGGCGCCACTTCGCGGCGATTGGTCGATCTCTTGCGCCACAGCGGGGCCGCGGTCCGGATTCCCCGGGGTCAGGATTGCTGCGGCGCGCTGGCCGGTCATACGGGTCGGCCCCAAGACCGGGAGAAGCTGCATGCCCGCAATGGCCGGGCTTTCGCCGTCCAGTCAAAATGCGACTGGATCGTGGTCGAGGCTGCCGGTTGCGGCCTGGAATTGAAGGGCTCCGGTGATTTTGGGCCTGCGGCGGTTCTCGATGCGACCGAGGCGCTGGCCCGCTTGGACCTGCCCGCCTTGCGCCCGGTGCCCCTGAAGGTCGCCTACCATGCCGCCTGTCATCTGGAACACGGACAGGGCGTGGTCGGGCCGCCGCGCGAGTTGTTGCGTCGCATTCCCGCCCTGGAACTCGTCGAGCCCGCCGACCCGGAACTCTGCTGCGGCAGCGGTGGAGTCTGGTCCCTGGAGCATCCCGATCTGGCGGCGGACATCGGACTTCGCAAGGCGGAGGCCCTGCTGGGGACCGGCGCCCAACTGGTGGTGACCACGAACCCCGGATGCCTGGGCCAGATCACCTCGGCGGTGGCCGCTTTGGGAGCCGAGTTGCCCATCCTGCCCCTTTCGGACCTGGTGTGGTATGCGGCCCTGGGTTAGACCGCCTGGGACGACGTACTCCACGAATATCCGTTTTCAGGGCCACCCGAGGCTTTTATTGAACCCATGTAAACATAATGATGAAGGAATATTTACCTTGCCGGACCGGATTCTTGGCCTATCATTCCCTTGATGTTCCGAAACGCCAGTCAGCGAGAGATCCATGCCCGATCCCGCCCGCCTGTTCCAGAGTCTCAGTGATCCGGTGCGCCTGCGATTGCTGCGCCTGCTGGTCCGGGAGGAGCTGCATGTGCAGGAGTTGGTGGCGATTACGGGGTTGAGTCAGCCGCGCGTCTCCAAGCACCTGGGGCTGTTGCGCAAACAGGGCTGGGTTGACCAGCGCAAGGAGGGGACCCGGAGCTGGTACCGCGCCCGGTCCGGGGATGATGCCCCGGGGGGAACGGCTTTGCTGCCGACGGTCCTGACCTTGGCCGAAGAGCTGCCCCAGACCGATGGCGACGATGAGCGCCTCGTTCTCGCTCTCGGGGCGCGCCAGGCGCAGGCCAAGGCGTTTTTCAGCGCCATGGCCGATCGTTGGGAGACCATCCGCCTGCGCTACGCCCAACCGGAGTTCGATCTGGGCCTGATGGGTGGGTTGGCGCAACCGGAAGCCAGGGTGCTGGACGTGGGAACGGGCGGCGGCGCCCTGTTGCCCGAGTTTGCGGCCACCGGAGCCCGGGTCCTGGCCGTGGATCTGTCCCTGCCCATGCTGGTCCGGGCCCGGAAACGCTGTCGCGGCCAAGCCGCCGGCGAAGTCGACTTCTGTTGCGGGGCGGCCGAGGCCCTGCCTCTGGGTGATGGGGCGTGCGACGTGGTCCAGTGCGCCATGGTCCTGCATCACGTGGCCCGGCCCGCCCGGGTCGTCGCCGAACTGGCGCGGGTGCTGCGCCCGGACGGTCGCCTGGCCGTCACCTCGTTCTGTGCCCATCACCAGGAATGGATGCGCAGCGAACTGGCCCACCAGTGGCTGGGATTCGAGCGGACCGAGATGGAACGATTTTTTCGCCTGGCCCACGTGACCCCGGGGCGCTGGCTGCAACGCGGTCCCCGGTCACCCGACGGGTCCGGCAACGGGAACGGCCCCAACGCGGCCGATTGGCCCGAGGTATTTCTGATGACCGGCATCAAGGATGCCGACCACGGCGGTTGATCCGCCACCACCTGAGGAGACGAGGATGAGCAAGACATACAGCGAAGGCGACCACTTCAAGGTCCGTGACATCGGACTGGCCGAGCAGGGTCGCATGAAGATGGATTGGGCCGAGTCCCGCATGCCGGTGTTGATGGCCCTTCGCGAGGAACACAGCAAGAAGCAGTCCCTCAAGGGCATGCGCATCGCCGGGTGTCTGCATGTGACCAAGGAGACCGCGGTGCTGGTCGAGACCCTGGCCGCCGCGGGCGCCGAGATCAGCTGGTCCGGGTGCAACCCCCTTTCCACCAACGACGAGGTGGCCGCCGCACTCGCCCAGGCGGGCATCAGCATCTACGCCTGGTACGGCATGAACACCGAGGAATTCTATTGGTGCATCGACAAGACGCTGGAGATGAAGCCCACCTTGACCCTGGACGACGGCGCCGACCTGATCTTCTCGGTCCACAACCGGCACCCCGAACTGGCCGGGACCATCATCGGCGGCACCGAGGAGACCACCACCGGTGTGCACCGCCTGCGCGCCATGGCCCGTGACGGGGCGCTGAAGTATCCGGTCATCGCCGTCAACGACGCCGAGACCAAGTGGGATTTCGATAACGTGTTCGGGACGGGGCAGAGCAGCCTCGACGGCATCCTGCGGGCGACCAGCGTGTTGCTGGCCGGCAAGAACTTCGTCGTCGCGGGCTACGGTCACTGCGGCTACGGCTGCGCCCTGCGGGCCGACGGGATGGGCGCCAACGTCATCGCCACCGAGGTCAAACCCACCGCCGCCCTCAAGGCCATCCTCCACGGTCACAAGGTCATGTGCATGGACGACGCCGCCCGCGTGGGCGACGTGTTCATCACCGCCACCGGCATGAAGGACATCATCGTCGGTCGCCACTTCGAGGTCATGCGGGACGGGGCCATCGTCTGCAATACCGGTCACTATGACTGCGAGATCAACCTGGAGGACCTGGAGGAGATGGCCGTCTCCAAGCGGACGATCCGGGACAACTGCGAGGAATTCACCCTGCGCGACGGTCGGCGGATCTACGTGTTGGCCCAGGGCCGTCTGGTGAATCTGGCCGCGGCCGAAGGCCACCCCAGCGAGGTCATGGATATGAGCTTCGCCAACCAGTTCCTGTCGATGGTGCGGTTGGCCGAGGAAGGCAAGGACCTCGAGGCGGGAGTCCACGATATTCCCGAGGATCAGGACCAGAGGATCGCCGGCATCAAGCTGGCCACCATGGACGCCGGCCTGGATGTGCTGACGCCCGAACAGGTCGCCTACCTCGACGATTACGCCGCGGGAACCTGATCCTCGCGAGGGGAATCAGTCCGGAAAGCAAAACGGCCGGCGTTCGGCGTCGGCCGTTCCCTTTTCCGCTGAACCGGGGACCGGATCAGAACAGTCCGTAGGTCGCCCCGAAGGATACGGCGAAAGCGTGGGTGTTGGACCAGGTGTTTTCCACGTCGCTCCACAGCAGGGAATCCTCGGTCAGGAAGTACCGCCAGACGATCTCGAATTCCAGCTGGAAGCGCTGGTTGATTTCGTACTCGGTACCCAGCCCGCCGCTGAAGGCCCAATCTTTGCCCTCCAGGGGTTGACGGTCGAAAACCACGACATCCGACCCGCGGCCGGATTTGTTGAGTTCCCAGCTGGCTTTTCCCAGGGTCCCGGTCATGTAGGGATTGAAGTCGCTCTTTTTCATGATCTTGTTGCCGAGGAAACCGCTGAGGCCGATTTCCCAGCCGTCCAGCTTGAGGTAGGCGTCGCTGGATACGCCCAATTCGGGCCACTGGCCGATAACATCGGGATCGTCGCTGAATTTCTGTCCGCCCCGGTAGACCCGACCGAACAGGCAGAGCCCGTCCTGCAGGAAGAACCGGAGCGATCCGTCGTAGTTCAGGGCGCTCTTGGTGGCGGCGTTGATGTTGTAGGTCTCGGCCTTGACCACGTGCAAGGAGGCCCACTGCGATAACCGACCGCTGACGCCGAGTTTGAATTCGTGGCGAATGCGGGAGGGGATTTTGGGCTCGGCGGGGGCTTCGACCCGCATGCCGCCGCCTGAAATGCGCTTGAACTTGACGAAGCGACTCGTCCCGCGCACGGCGAAGGTGCCGGAAAGGCGGTCATGTTCGGCGTCGTAGAACCCGGCGAAGGTGGCGGGATAGGGGACGCCCGCAGGTTGGAACTTGAAGCTTACACTTCTGCCGGAAACCCGGACGTCGCTCAGGGTCACCTGGCCCAGGGTGGTATCGGTCAGGGCCGCTTTCCAGGTGTTCTGGGAATTGTCCAGGGTGAGCTTGATTTCCACATCCTTGTCGTTGGGCCCCTTGACCTTGCCCACCCATTCCCCGGCGGGATCAGCGGCCAGGCAAGTGGTGGGGATCCAAAGCATGACGGCCACGGCGGCCAGCAGAACGACGGGCACAAAGAGCCGGCGTTGAGTCTGCGACATGGAGTTTCTCCTCATGAAAAGCGCTCCCAGGCGGCAAAGTGGGGTTGGTGGAAAGAATATACAGTTTGGCCGCGATCTTGTCCAATATCCGTTGGCTCAGGGATTTCTGACCGGGACCGGGTCTGGGGCCCGCGCGAGGGTCCTGGGGAAAAAACTACAACTTTCTTGCAATATCTCCGGTGAATTATGTATAATCATCCGCAGGCTGGATTCGCAGATGGCGGATTTTGCCGACAATTTTCGATGCGGGTTTCCTCAGGGACTTGGCTAGTGCCTGCTGGAGAGATCGAAGTCGTACCAAAGGCCTCAGGGGAAATGAGTCGCCCCTTGTCCGCTGGAGGAACACTTCGCCCGCATCGATAATTTTTATATATCAGGATTAAATTTCGTTTTAAATCTTCAAAAAATGGTCACGAATTTGTGGGAGGAGCCCTGATGCAACGACCGAGCCTGGATTTCCTGCACGCCTTGCCCAAGACCGATCTGCACGTTCACCTGGACGGTTCGCTGCGCCTGGCGACCGTCCGTGAGCTGGCCGCCCGGCACAACCTGGAATACGATTTCCAGACCGACGAGGATGTGCGAGCGGTCTGCCAGGTACCCGACGACTGTCAGAGTCTGGTGGATTATCTGCGGGTGTTCGACATCACCCTGAAGCTCATGCAGGAAAAGGACGAGTTGACGCGGATCGCCTACGAACTCGCGGCCGACGCCCACGACGAGAACGTGCGTTACATGGAGGTGAGGTATTCGCCGCTGCTGCACACCAAGCAGGGGCTGCAGTACGACGAGATCGTCGCCGCGGTGCAGGCGGGTCTCGATCGCGCCGGTCGTCAATTCGGCATCATCACCGGACAGATCATCTGCGGGATGCGCCACATCGCGCCCCAATCCAGTCTGGAGTTGGCGGAGCTGGCCGTGCGCTGGAAGGGCCGCGGTGTCGTGGGGTTCGATCTGGCCGGGGCCGAAAAAGACTATCCGGCCAAGGACCACCTCGCGGCTTTCTACCACTGCCTGAACAACAACGTGAACATCACCATCCACGCGGGCGAGGCCTTCGGCGCACCCAGCATCCATCAGGCCCTGCATTATTGCCGGGCCCACCGCATCGGCCACGGCACACATCTGATCGAGGATGCCGACCTGATGCAGTGGGTCAACGACCACCGCATCCCTGTGGAGATCTGCCTGGCCAGCAACCTGCAGACCAAGGCCATCCCCGACTTCGCGAGCCATCCCATCCGCCGCTTCATGGAGGAGAGCCTACGGGTGACCCTCAACACGGACAACCGACTGGTGTCCGGCACCACGGTGACCAACGAATACCGTCTGGCGGTGGAGCACTACGGACTGAACCAGGACGAGGTGCTGGGGCTGGTCATGAACGGATTCAAGTCCGCCTTCCTGCCCCTGCGGCAGAAGGTGCAGCTGGTGGAGCAGGTGCTCAGCGAGTTCGCCTCCCTGGGTGCGGAATTTTCGGGTGAGATATCGCGCCGTCGGCGCGCCTATGTCTGACCGGTTCAGCCCCGCTGCAACCAGCTGACGACGCAGCCGACGTCCACGGCGGCCCATAGCGCCAGGGACCGGTACATGGCGCGTTCCCAGTTGCGGGCGTCCTGCATCCGCCAGCGGATCCTCAACGCGAGCTCGTGTCCCAACCACAGCGCCAGCGCAGCGGCCAGCAGCCGGGGGGGGCCACCCTGGGGGTCCGCCGTCCCCTTCCACAGCGCCGTCGCGGCCAAGGCCCCCAGCACCAGCGACAACTCCAACGAGCGGGCGATACCCAGCGCGGTGGCCAGCGTGTGGTCTCCCCGGGCGAGGTCCTCTTCGTACTGGTAGATCTGGGTCAGGGGGTAGAGGGACCCGAAGAGCAGGCCGAATCCCAGGCCGATCCAGAGAAGATCACCTCCGCCGTCCACCTGGCGGTCGATCGCCGCCCACCCGGCCAGGATGCCCGCAGCGGTGGTCCCGAACCCGTAACCGACCATGTTCACGGCCAGATCCAGACCGGGTCGTCCCTTCCAGCGGGTGCGGGGATGGGAGTACAGCCAGGACAGGATCACGCAGGCGGCGGTCACAGCGCCGAAGGCCGCAGACACCACCACGGCCCCTCCCGCGGCTCCGGCAATCATCCAAAGCAGCGCCCAGACGTGCAGCCCCGGAGGAGGGACCGGGGGACCGGCCAGGTAGGCCACCGGACCGGTGTCCCGGTCGAAGGCGCTGTTGAAGGCCAGCGTCCCCCCGTTGAGCAGCACCACCCAGCACAGCCACGCCCCGGCCAGGGTCGGCCAGGAGATGGCGGGATGGGATCCCGGCGGATCCGGCTGGGCTCCCAGAGCCAGGGCGACGCCGACGGCGAGCTGGGCCGAGAGGATGGGCCATTGAGCCGGCCTGAGCAGGCGCCAGGACGACGACCAGGCCGCGGGGGGGGTCATGAGTTCTGGGCGGTCCGGATGCGTGGGGAATCCTGGATGCCCGGCGTCGCCGCGGGCAGGACCAGGTCGAGCTGCGCGGCGATCCAGTCCAGGTCGATGCCGGCGTCAAGGCACATCTTGCGCATGCCCGTCAGGGGGGCCAGCAGGGCCGGGAATTCGGGGGTCGATCGCAGGGCCTTGATCATGCGGTCCCGGCAGGCCGAGGCGATGATCAGGTCCGGTTGCTCGCTGCGCGCCAGGGCGAAGGCGATGTGGCTGCGGAAGGCCACCAGGGCGCGGATACCGCGGTCACCGCAGAGGTGGGCGACGTCGCCCAGGGGGCACTCCATGCATTCGAGGCACTGGTTCAGGGTTTTCTGAACCGGGGCGTGGCAACCGGTCTTCTTCACGCAGCGGGGCATGATCAGCAGAAGCGTTTGCGGCGTGCGGCCACGCAGGTAGGCGTGGACACGCCGGTTCTGGTCGCTGACCAGACGGTCGATGAATCGGTTCTCCAGGCGGGGCCACAGCCGCAGCAACGTGCGCACCACCCCGACCAGGCGGACGAAGCCGCCCTCTTGCCAGGGAGAACGGAACAGGGAGGATGTCGCGCGTTCGGTCATCAGGTTTCCACCCGGTTCGGCCGGTCCAGCCACTGGTTTCGGATGGCGAAGGCCAGCACTCCGAAACTCACCGCGACGTTGAGGGATTTCTTCACGCCTGCCATGGGGATTTCCAGCACCTGGTCGGCGAGGGCCAGGACTCCGGGGGCGACGCCCCGGACCTCGTGTCCCACGACGAAGCAACAGGGAAAGGGAAAGACAAACCCCTGCCAATCGCAAGCGGAAGGTGTCTGTTCCAGGACGATCAGGGCCTGTCCGGCCCTGCGGGCGACGCGGGCGGCGTCCACCGGGTTGTCGGTGTAATCCCAGGGCACGCTCTCGGTGGCGCCCAGGGCGGTTTTTTCCAGATCGGGCCGCGGGGGGGTGCAGGTCATGCCCGTCAGGTACAGCCCGGCCAATCCCGCGGCATCCGCGGACCGGAACATGGACCCCACATTCCAGGCGCTACGGATGTTGTCGAGCAGGGCGTAGACAGGCATTCGCGGCCTCTCGCCAGGAACGGGTGTGAGCGAATGTTTCATGGGAGGCATTCTGGTGCGAATAAACCTGCGGTGCAACCTAAACCCATCAGTTGTGCCCCTAAGAATGTTTCCGGCCAGCTGCTTGCAATTGACCGGACATGTTTCTCTGTCCCACAACACGATCCGGTTGGC
>PFVX01000092.1 GCA_002790835.1 bacterium CG_4_9_14_3_um_filter_65_15
CGTGGAAAGCGTGCTGGAAATCCGAGTGCCGGAGTTGTCTGCGGACATAGACGGCGGATTATCGGGGACCCCCTGCCTTGACAAGGCGTTGTCCCTTTGTTAGTTTTTCCCTCCTGCATAGGCCGGAGTTCCCGATTCTCTGGTATGGCGAACGCAGCCCCGGATCATTGTAAGTGGTTATGGCGCTGTCGTTTGTGTTTGCAGTCGGACAGTTTTTGCAGTCCGCCGGGAAGGGTCCGCCCGTGGAAGCGGGGCCTCCGGTGGCGTGTGTTTTCGTGTCGTATGGCCGTGGAATCCGGCTATACCGGGAGTGGAACAGTGAAAACCTACAGCATGAAGCAGGACGAAATCGCCAAGGACTGGGTCGTGCTCGACGCGAACGAAGTGCCCTTGGGGCGTCTGGCGACCCGCGTGGCCACCCTCCTGCGGGGCAAGCACAAGCCCGGGTTCACGCCTCATCTGGATATGGGCGACAACGTCATCGTGGTCAATGCCGCCCAGGTCAAGCTGACCGGCCAGAAGCTCGACAAGAAGATCTATCTCCACCATACCGGGTATCCCGGGGGCCAGCGCGAGACGCCCCTGAAGAAGCTCATGGCTTCGCGGCCCGACGAGGTGGTCATCCGTGCGGTCAAGGGCATGTTGCCCAAGACCAAGCTGGGTCGGCAGCAGTTGACCAATCTGCGCGTTTACGCGGGTGGCGAACATCCGCACGGACCGCAGCAGCCCAAGGTTCTGGACTAGGAGCGCCGCGGGCGCCAACCGCCTCGGAAGAGGTGTTTCGGAGGTACGAAGTTGGAGGAAAGGTATTACGCGACCGGACGCCGCAAGACTGCCGTCGCCCGTGTGTGGGTTACCCAGGGTTCGGGGCGGTTCAAGGTGAACAATCGGTCCGTCCAGCAATACTTCGGCGAGGCTGTGCGCCAGCAGGCACTCATGCCGCTGACCAGCCTGGGCGTCGAGGGCGAATTCGATATCTGGTGCACCGTCAAGGGCGGAGGCATCACCGGTCAGGCCGGAGCGCTGCGCCACGGTTTGGCCCGCGCTCTTGTGGTGGCCAATGAGGAATTCCGCAAGCCGCTGCGCAAGAACGGTTTCCTGACTCGCGACTCCCGCATGGTGGAGCGCAAGAAGTACGGACAACCGGGCGCGCGCAAACGCTTCCAGTTCTCCAAGCGCTAAACTCCATCGGAGCAGCGTTTGGCGATTCGGGGCCGCTGGCGGTCCCCAAACAACACACCCGGTCCGAGGTCAGGGACTCGGTGGCGCCGCTTTCGCAGATTGCGGCGCTGTGCCTGATCGATGACGGCCGGGGAGGAACAACCAAAACTTTCGGGAGGCAGACATGGCCAAGGTCGGATTGAAGGACCTGCTCGAGGCAGGCGTCCATTTCGGGCATCAGACCCGCAAATGGAACCCCAAAATGAAGCCCTACATTTTCATTGCCCGGGGCGGCATCTACATCATCGATCTCCAGCGGACCCTCCGCGCCCTGAACCGGGCGACGGATTTCCTCACGGGCGTTGCCTCCAAGGGCGGCACGGTGCTGTTCGTGGGTACGAAGAAGCAGGCCAAGGTGACCATCCGGGAACTGGCCGCGCGCGTGGACATGCCCTACGTAACCGAGCGTTGGTTGGGCGGCATGTTGACCAACCACCAGACGATCTACAAGAGCGTGCAGAAGCTCGAAGAGATCGAGGCCATGATGAACGACGGCCGCATCGAGAACTTCTCCAAGAAGGAACAACTCGATTTCAGCCGCGCCTTCGAGAAGTTGAACACGAACCTGGGCGGCATCCGCAAGATGACCAAGCTGCCCGACGCCGTCTTCGTGGTCGACACCGCCGAAGAGGACACTGCGGTGCGCGAGGCCCGCAAGCTCAACATCCCCGTGGTCGGTATCGTGGACACCAACTGCGATCCCAACCTGGTGACCTTCCCCATCCCGGGCAACGACGACGCCATCCGGTCCATCAGCCTGTTTACCCGGGTGGTGGCCGAGGCCATCGAGGAAGGCCGCAAGATCAAGGGCGAGGGCGCCGACATCGCGTCCGTGGAAATGGCTGCTCCCGCCTCGACCGAAGCCAAGGCCAGCGCCTCCCTCAAGGACGCCGACGCCAAGGTCGAGCCGAAGGCTGCCGCCGCCGAAGGCGCCGCTCCGGCCGCTGAGGAAAAGCCCGCCGAGCAGAACTGAGATACGAAGAACCAATCCCGGAGCCGGACACCGGGTGTCCGGCTCCGGTCGCCAAGCAAGGTGGCGCTCACGCGCCCCGAATAGCCCCTAGCGGGAGCATCTGGAGGAGTCATGAATATCACCGCGAAGATGGTCAAGGAACTGCGGGAAGCCAGCAACGCCGGCATGATGGATTGCAAGAAGGCGCTGGCCGAATGCGACGGCGACATGGACCTCGCCATGGATTACCTGCGCAAGAAGGGCATCGCTTCGGCCGCCAAGAAGGAAGGCCGCGCCACCAGCCAGGGAATCATCGGCAGCTACATCCACATGGGCGGCAAGGTCGGCGTCCTGGTCGAAGTCGCCTGCGAGACCGATTTCGTGGCACGCACGGATGACTTCCAGGATTTCGTGCACAACCTGGCCATGCACATCGCCGCAGCCAGTCCGGTGGCCGTGGTCCGCGAAGAGGTGGATCCGACCATCATCGAGAAGGAAAAGGAAATCTACCGGGAACAGATGAAGAACGAAGGCAAGCCCGACAACATCATCGACAAGATTGTTGAAGGTAAAGTCGACAAGTATTACTCTGAAATCGTGCTTCTGGAGCAGAAGTACGTCAAGGACCCGGACATGACCATCGAGGACTACCTCAAGTCCATTATCGGCAAGCTCGGCGAAAACATGCAGGTCAAGCGCTTTGCGCGTTTCCAGATCGGCGGTTGAGCTTCCGGTTCGCTCGGCCCGGGCTCCTTGGAGCCCGGGCTTTTTTTGCAGGTGCCCCTTCCGGGTAACCGCCTGGCCGAACTTCGGCCGCCATGGAACCGGACTGGAGGAGTCGCAGCGTGAAGTTCACGAGGATCCTTTTGAAGCTCAGCGGGGAAGCCCTCATGGAAGGGGGCGAACAGTACAGTCACCGCAAGCTGACCGCGCTGGCCCAGACCATCACCGCGGTGCGCCAGAAAGGCATCCAGGTCGGAATCGTCATCGGCGCAGGGAATATCTTCCGCGCCCGTTCGGCCAACCTGGAGATCGTCGACCGGGTCACGGCCGACAACGTGGGCATGCTCGGCACCATCATGAACGCGGCCATTCTGAGGGACTACCTGCGGGCCGAGGGCCTGAAGGCCAAGATCCTCAGCCCGCGCGAGCTGCGTCCCCTGACGTCGGCCTTTGCCCGCGATACGGCGTTGTCCCTCCTGCAGGCGGACTACGTGCTGGTTTTCGCGGGGGGCACGGGGAATCCCTACTTCACCACCGATTCCGCCGCGGCCCTGCGGGCCCTGGAGATCAGCGCCGACGTGCTGATCAAGGGCACCCAGGTGGATGGCGTGTATGACAAGGATCCCCAGCGGCACCCGGACGCCAAGCGATTCGAACATTTGACCTACGACGAAGTCATCGCCCGTCGCCTGCAGGTGATGGACCTGACGGCGGTGACGCTTTGCGCCGAACACGATCTGCCCTTGTTCGTATTCGACATCAGCGACCCCGCCAACCTGCTGAAAGCGGTGGCGGGGGAGCAGGACGGAACCTGGATCCTGAAGGAGAAGCAGCCATGAGCGCCGAAACCATGGAAAATGCCGAACTGGGAATGGACGAGACGATCGAAGTGATCAAGAATCGCCTGGGACGGATCCGCACCGGCAAGGCCACACCGGCCCTGCTCGACGGGGTCAAGGTGGATTACTACGGGACTCCGACACCCCTGAACCAGCTGGCGGCCATCGCGGTCCCCGAGCCGCGCCTGCTGACGGTCAAACCCTTCGAGCGGGCGATCATCCAGGAGGTTCAAAAAGCCATCCAGGCGGCGAATCTGGGTTTGAACCCCTCGAGTGACGGCATGATGATCCGTCTGCAGGTTCCGGAGTTGACCGAGGACCGGCGCAAGGATCTGGCCAAGCAGGCCAAGGACATCGGCGAGGACGGCAAGGTGGGCGTGCGCAAGGTCAGGCAGGAGGCCAACGATACCCTGAAGGCCGAGCAGAAGGACGGAGTCATCACCGAGGACGACCTGCGCCGGGACCGCGACGCCGTTCAGAAGCTGACCGATAAGTTCTGCGAGGAAATCGACAGGATCGTGACCGCCAAATCGGCGGAAATCATGGGAATGTAGGAGGCCGCTCATGGCCGCAGACAGGGAAGACCTGAAGGAGCTGTCGGCCCTGGATACCGAGGCCCTTTACGAGGCCGTCCGGGACCGTGGTGGTCTGCCTCGCCATGTGGCCGTCATCATGGACGGCAACGGGCGTTGGGCTCGGCGCCGCTACCTGCCGCGGGTCGCCGGCCACCGGGCCGGACGCCATGCGGTGCGCGCCTGTGTCACCGCCGCCGGACGCATGGGGCTCGAAGCGTTGACCCTCTACACATTCAGCCAGGAGAACTTCAACCGGCCCGCTCCCGAGGTCAAGGCGCTGTGGGCCTTTCTGGAGGAGAGCCTGGCCGCCGAACAGGGAGACCTGAACCGGCGCGGGGTCCGACTGCTGGCCAGCGGCGACCTCGGCCAGCTTCCGGAAGCCGCCCGGTCCCGGCTTCAAACGGTGGTGGATTCCCTGGCAAACAACACCGGCCTGATCCTCAACCTGGCCCTGGCCTACGGAGGCCGCCAGGAGATCCTGCACGCTTCCCTCGTCCTGGCGGAACGGTTGCGGTCGGGAGACCTGGCACCGGGCGAGGTGACGGAAGAGATTTTCGCCCAGGGGCTGTACACCGCCGGCCTGCCCGATCCCGACCTGGTGATCCGCACCAGCGGCGAGAACCGGCTGAGCAATTTTCTGCTCTGGCAGAGCGCCTACGCCGAACTCCTGGTCACGCCCACCCTGTGGCCGGATTTCCGCGAACGGCAGTTCCTGCTGGCGCTGGCCGACTACCAGGGACGTGAGCGCCGTTTCGGCGCCTTGCCCGAAGCCGAGCGGGCCGCCGGTGACGGGGACTCCGCCAGCGTGTGGGATGCCCGGCGCTGGAAGAAACTCCTGCGGGTCAAATCGTGAACCCCGGAACCACGGGCAATTCCAGCGCGAAGACCGGCACCCTGGCCCGGTTGCTGGGCGCGGGCCTGGTGCCACGCTTGCTGGTCGCCCTGGTCGGCGTGCCCTGCCTCTACCTGATCACCCAGCGCGGCGGCTTTTTCTTCCTGGCCCTGGTGGACCTGATCATCCTGCTGGGCTTGCGGGAATTCTACATCCTGATGAAGACTAAGGGGTATGAACCCTTCGAAGTGCTGGGTTATTCCTGCGCCTTGTCCATCAGCGCCTACGCCTGGCGGCAGGGGGTGGCCGTGCCCCTGATCCTGACCGGGAGCCTGCTCCTGATCATGATCCGTGAGCTCTGGCGCCGGGAACCGCGGCGGGCCCTGGGGCACATCGCGGTGACCGTTTTCGGCATCATGTACGTGGGGTGGCTGGGTAGCCACCTGGTGATGATGCGGCAGTTTCCGGCCTCCCTGGGGCTTGAGGATTCGCTCGGCGCCCACCTGGTATTCCTGACCGCCCTGGTGGTGTGGTTCACCGATACGGCAGCCTACCTGGCGGGGGTGGCCATCGGCCGCCACAAATTGGCTCCGCGCATCAGTCCCAAGAAAACGATTGAAGGAGCGGTCGGCGGGTTGGTGGGCGGCGCGCTGGCCGGTTACCTCGCCACCCATTGGTTCGTCGGCTTCCTGACTCCCCTGGCCGGGTCCCTGCTGGGGCTGCTGGGTGCGGCGGTGGGACAGCTCGGGGACCTGGTGGAATCCATGCTCAAGCGCGACGTCGGCTTGAAGGATTCCGCTGAACTCATCCCCGGCCACGGCGGCGTCCTGGACCGGTTCGACTCCCTGTTGTTCACCGGGCCGGTATTCTACTACTTCTTCCGGCTCTTCATCATCTGAGGTGCCGGGAGCGGTGTCCTGCAGTCCACGCGAGAAGGGAAACCCCGTGTCCAATTCCGGTGATGGACATTCCGTGCGGCCGGCCCTGTATCCCTTCATGCGGCCTCTGCGGGAACGATCGGTTCCCCTGAAGATCGTATTGCTGGGAGCCACCGGATCCATCGGCCAGCAGACCCTCGATGTGGTTCGCGCCCATCCCGATCGGCTGAGGATCGTGGGTCTGGGATGCCGCTCCCGGATCGATGTCCTGCTGGAGATGCTGGAGCAGATCCAGGAGCTCCAGCCGGGAGATCGCCCGCTGGTGGCGGTCACCGACCCCGTTGCCCGGGAACGGTTGGCGGCCTCGGAAGCGGACTCCCATCGCCTGGTGCGGGGAGATGGAAACGCGCTGGTGGAACTGGTCCGGACTGCCGAGGCCGACTGCCTTGTCAACGGCCTGGTGGGGGCCGTGGGGCTGGAACCCACCCTGGCCGCTGCGGACGAGGGTCTGCGCATCGCGCTGGCCAACAAGGAGACCCTCGTCATGGGTGGGGATCTCGTCGCCGCGGCGGTTGCCGCCGGTGGTGCCGAGGTGCTCCCGGTGGATTCCGAGCACGCGGCCATCGCCCAGTGTCTGAGCGGCCGGCCGGCGGACGAAGTCCGGCGGCTGATCCTGACCGCATCCGGCGGTCCGTTCCGCGAGACGCCCGCGGCCAAACTCCCCCGGGTCACGGTCGCCGAGGTGCTGGACCATCCCACCTGGAAGATGGGGCCCAAGATCACCGTAGATTCGGCGACGTTGATGAACAAGGGCCTGGAGATCATCGAGGCCCATCATCTGTTCGGGGTGGCCTACGACCACATCGATGTCGTGGTGCACCCGGGGTCGACCGTCCATTCCCTGGTGGAGTTCGCCGACGGGGCCATGCTGGCCCAGATGGGAACCCCGGACATGCGCTTGCCGTTGCAGTATGCCATCAACGGGCAGCACCACTGGCCGCTGGATTGCGGTCGCCTGGATCTGACGGCCCTCGGCCCGCTCCGCTTCGAGAAACCGGATACCGAGCGGTTCCCCTGCCTGGCCCTGGCCCGGGCCGCCGGCCGGGTCGGCGGGTCCGCCCCGGTGGTCCTGAACGCGGCCAACGAGATTGCGGTGGCGGCTTTGCTGGCCGGCCACATCCGATTCACTGATATTGGGGCGGTTGTGGCCGAGGCCCTGGCCAGGGAACCGGACCACCTCGTGCCTGACCTGGTGGCGGTGCTGGAGACCGACCGCCGGGCCCGGGCGCTGGCCGAAACCATCGTTCACGAACGCTCGCGCTGAAACCGAAGGAGTTGCCTTGTCCATCACTTTCGTATCAACGCTCGTCGCCTCGCTGATCACGCTGGGACTCGTGGTCATCGTCCACGAGCTGGGACATTTCCTGTTCTGCAAACTCTTCGGAGTTTACGTGAAGACCTTTTCCATCGGCATTGGGCCCAAGGTGATCCGCCAGCAATGGGGGGAGACGGAGTACGTCCTGTCGGCGATCCCCTTCGGCGGTTACGTGAAAATGGCCGGCGAGGGCATGATGGAAGAGATCCAGGACACCGGAACCTGGGACCAGCGCAAGTACCCCCTGGGCACCGAGGAGGGCAACGCCGAGGCCGCGGACATGGACGAGGGTATTCCCCATGATCGCCAGTTCCATGCCAAGCCGCCCTGGCAGCGTATGCTGGTCTTCATCGCCGGCCCGCTTTTCAACGTGATCCTGGCCTTCGTCCTGTACGCCGGTCTGATCATGTCCGATGGACTCCTGACGATTCCGTTCACCCGGGTGGGCGATGTCGTCGCCTCGGGCCCGGCGACCGAGGCCGGCATGCAGGTCGGTGACGTCATTCAAACGGTTGCCGGACGGGAAGTTTCCGACTGGGGGGAAATCGAGGACCTGCTCTTGCCTCCCGAGCTGCGGGAGGGACGCTCGGCTCCGGCGGTTCCCCTGCTGGTGCAGCGCGATGGCGAGGTCCTGGACCTGACCCTGCAACCGACCTTCGTGGATTCCACGGGTTCCTGGACCCTCGGCATGGGGCCCTGGAATACCACCGTGGGACTGGTGCAGAAGGGGGGGCCGGCCGCCCGCCTGGGTCTGCGCGAAGGGGACGTGATCCTGAGCGTGGACGGGCAGGACGTTTCCTCGTTCAGCCAGATCGCCAAGCTGATCCACGCGAGGGCCGGGAAGGCCGTGGAGATCGTCTGGACTCGGGACGGCCAGACCATGCAGGGACTCGTGACGCCCCAGTTGAAGGAGATCACGCCGGGACAGGAATCCGGGCGGGTCTTCATGGAGCCGTTCTATGGACACGATCACGTGAGCACGGGGCGTGCCCTGGCGCTGGGCTGGCAACGCACGGTGATCACCATCCAGGTTACCGTCGAGACCCTGGGTGACTTCGTGGGGCGCAAGCTGGGACTCGATTCGGTGGGCGGGCCCCTGCGGATCGGCCAGGCCGCAGGCGAGATGCTGCGCTGGAGCTTCGGCCACCTGATGCAGTTCGTGGCCTTCTTTTCCATCAACCTCTTTTTGCTGAACCTGCTGCCGGTGCCCGTACTGGACGGGGGGCACGTGCTTTTCCTGTTGCTGGAGGTGGCGCGTGGCGGCAGACCGGTATCCGAACGCGTGCAGGCCATCGCCACCCAGATGGGACTGATCTTCCTGCTCTTGTTCATGACCTTCGTGATGGTGCTGGACGTCTGGAAGGTAACCGGGCACTAGGAGGGTCAGTATCCCGACTGGGACTCGGGCCGGATTTCCGGCAAGGTGGTCGGGAGGGGGGCCTGTAGCCGGTCGGGGCGGGGAGCTTTGACCAGGGAGTCCTGTTCCGCGGTCAGCAGGCGTTGCAGCAGTTCGTTGACCTGGCGGGCGCGCACCGGGTCGGTGGTCATCCCGGCCAGGGTCCTTTCCAGCGAGCTGTCGCCCCAGGCTGCAGCCAGGGAATCGAGCAGGGCGTCTCCGGTCGTGCGGTCGACCAGGGTGACGGCCTTGGCCCGTTCGAGAGTGACGATGCGGGTGACGTAGGTGAGTTCGCCCGGGGTCAACTGGTCGACCCGCAGGTCCTGCTCCTTGCCGCCGCAGCCTGCGCTCAGCAGGAGCATGGCCGCAACCAGGATCAGCGGTGTCTTGGCTGAGTTTCCACCCTGGGTTAGAATGCGGAATCCCGCGTGGTTGTCGGGGGAAATCAAGTCGGCCTCCTGTCCTGGGCGGGTGTCCGTTTCTGTCAGGTTGTGATACACCGCCCCGCGGTTTTTCGCCAGGGTTTTCCGGCCATACCGGGGGCAAAGGAAGGTCCGAGTGCTGGGCGGGATGGACAGGTGGAAAGGTCGACGGCGCAGCGGCACCCTTCCGATGGCGGGGATTGCCGTGGCGGTGCTGTGCCTGCTGGCCATGGTACGCCCCGCCGGCGCCGACGATGAATTGGAATACGGTCTGCAGACCCACCGCTTGGCCCGCATCGAGATCACCGGCAATACGACGTTTCCCTCCAGCCTGCTCAAGAGTCTGCTGCGGATTCAGGAGAGTTCCTGGAAACGCCCGTTGCACGTGGCCAAGTACCGGCCCCACATGCTCGTTACCCAGGTCCGGATCCTGACGAATTTCTACCGCAACCAGGGATTCCATCAGGCCGCCGTTTCCCTCGACTCCATCGTCAACGTTCCCGACCAGGGAGACGTGATCCGGTTCTCCATCCTCGAGGGCACCCGGACTGTCATCGGGAAGGTGCACTTCGAGGGGAACGCCCCGCTCACCCGCGAGGAACTGCGCACGGCCATCCGCTACAAGGCAGGTCTACCCGCCCCGGTCGATCTCAACGCACTGGGCGGGGACATCTTCGCCATTGCCGACCTCTATCGCGATCGTGCCTACCTGAGGGTCAAGGTCAGCCCGTCTTGGGAAATCGAGCCCAACCCCGATGGGATGGGGTACACGGCGGATCTGACCTATCGGGTCACACCCGGGCGCAAGTACCGCATCGGGAAGGTGACCCTCGCCGGCAACAGCATCACCACCGACCATCTGGTACGCCGGGAACTGGTCTTCGCCGAGGGTGATCCCCTCTACTGGCGGAACATCGAGGACTCGCGTCGCAACCTGCTGGGGACGTCCTTGTTCCGGGACATCTCCATCTCCCCGGGGTCCGTCGATACCCTCGCCGGGGTGGCGGACCTTGAGGTGCACGTCCTCGAGCGCAAGCCGGCCTTCTACGAGTTCGGCGTGGGGGTGGGCAGCCGGGAACGCATTCGCCTGCTGGCCTCATGGGGACACTACAACCTGTGGGGCACGGGCCGCCGCATGCAGGTGCGTGCCCGCGGCAGCTGGAACCTCGAGGACGTGGTGGGCAACGCCATGACCTTCGACCAGGGGCAGGTGAACTATCGTTTGGACTTCGATTACGTGAATCCCCGCCTGCGGGACAGCCGCTACAGCCTCGATTTCAACGTCTTCACCAGGCGCGACACCCGCGGCGAATCGGGGTTGAACCTGCTGAGCTACGGCTTCAACCTGGGCTCGACCTGGAAAGCCAGCCGGCGGGTCACCAACAACGTCTATCTCGGCCTGAAGATCACCGACCCCACGGTGCATCCCTACGCGCCCCAGGATCTCAAGGACCGGTTCAACGAGATCGGCGCCGCCCATACCGAAGTCCGATCCCTGAACTGGGGCGTCTACATCGATCACCGGAACGACCTGTTTCACCCGTCTACGGGCTTGTATGCCACCGGGACGTTTCTCGTCGCGGGTGGCCCCCTGGGGGGCGACTTCAGCTTCGTCAAGGGCAGCGCGAGTTGGCACAACTACTTTCCCACGCCTCTGGGCGGCGTGCTGGCCGTGCGGGGCATGGTGGGCGCGGCCACGCCCTACAGCAGTTCCCGTTCGCAGGGGCCCGACGGCGTTCCCTACGACGACCGTTTCTTCGCCGGAGGCGCGACGACCGTGCGGGGTTACGACCACAACCGGCTGGGACCCCAGGTCTCGAACCAGGATGAACTGGACCTGCTGAATTACACCTCCGACATCCTGTTGCCGGACAACCCCGCCCGCGGCGGAAACTACCTGATGCTGACCAATGCGGAGTGGCGTTTTCCCTTGCCGGTGCTGAGGCGATGGAAGTTGTCGGGCGTCCTGTTTTTCGACGGCGGGAACGTCTGGTCCAAACTGTCGGATCTGCGCTGGCGCGCTTTTCGTCTGAACTCCGACCCGGGCGATCCCACCGATCTGGGCACGACCAAGGTCTGGGATTACCGGTACAGCTGGGGGACCGGGGTGCGCCTGGATACTCCCTTCGGCCCCGTGCGGGTGGACATGGGAATCCCCCTCAAGCGCGCGCGATATCTGAGTGAGACCCAGGACGACAAGGATCCTGACCGGGTATGGCATTTTTCCCTGGGGTATCCGTTCTGATGCGACGTCCCCGCCCATTGCATCTTTCGCTGCTGGTGGCCTGGTTGGCCATCATCGGGGTCTTGTGGTGGCTGGGCAGCCACCCCGCCCTCTTCATGCCCTATTTCTCCGGACTCGTCAGCCGCAACCTGCTGCACATGGATTCGGGGGGGCTGGAAGTCCGCGACGCCCGGATCCGCCTCTTCGATGGCGTCGATCTGTACGGGGTCTCCCTGACCATGCCCGGTCTCCGCGGAGCGCTGACCCTCGCGACCGCCGATACCGTGGAGGTCGATTTCGCCCTGGGCGAGGTCGTGGGGCGCGCCATCCGCTTGAAGCGGGTGACGGTGGCCAACCCCCGCATTTTCGCCCGCTCGGCCGCGCCGGACGAGGCGGAAGCCGCCGGCCGCGGCGAGGACCCCAAATTTCCCCTGATCGTGGTGGACCAGTTGGACATCAGCGGAGCCGGGCTGACGGTCACCGGCCCGCAAGGGCGCCTGCAGGAGCGGATCATCGATCTGGACTGGCGCGGGAGCCTGGATTCCCGTGACGGGTTGTCCCTGCTCATCCACCGTTGCGGATTCCAGTGGCCGACCCACACCACGGAGATCCAGGATCTGCGCGGGCGGCTCACGGTGACCAAGGTGGGCATCGCCACCGATCGCCTGTGGGGTCGCTTCAACGACCACGAAGTCGACATCAGCGGCAGCCGCAGCTGGAGTGACAGCCTGGATCTGGCGGTCTCGGTGAAGGGGGCGAGCATCAGCGAGATCGAGGCGCTGATCGACCAGAACATCGGCTTCAAGGCCCGTGGGGACCTGGAGGCCACCTTGCGCACCCGTGGCGACACCTTGGTCTATTCGGGCGTGTTCGACGGTGAACTCGAGGGGTACACCATGGAGGGGCTGCGTGGTCGGGCCCTGATCCTGCCCGACAGCGTCCACGTCCGGGACATGACCGGCCTGATCAACGGGGCCTCCTTCTCCGGCGGCGGGGATTTCGATATCCGGGATCCCAACGCCGTGAGGTATGTGCTGGCCGGAGACGTCGCCGCCGCGGACCTGGCAAAGGGCCTGGTGCCCGGCACCGACGACCTGCCACAGACCGGTGGTCACGGGACTTTGCGCATCGAACATTCGGATCACCCCATGTGGACGCGGGTGACCGGATTGATGCGCGACGGATTCATCGACATCCTGCCCTTCGATATCTGCAAGCTGGACGTGGAGGCCACGCCGGACTCGGTCACCTTCAACGCGGTCACCCTGAACCGGGGCCGGCTGCAGATCGACCTGAGTGGTCATACCGATTCCCTGGAGGTCTTCCGGGGCGAGGTGACGGCCGCGTCCAACGATCTGGGCACCCTGCCGGCCAGCCTGGGCTGGCCGGACCTTCGGGGAATGGGCGGGGCGAGCGGTCGGCTGGCCGGCCCCGTGGATGCCCTGACCTTCACGGGCCGGGTCGCCGGCAGAGATCTGGGTGTCGGGGATCTCGTCGCCGGGTCCCTGGACTCCCGCGTGGTCATTTCCCATGTCCTGGACGCTCCCGGCGTGCGGGGCACCATGACCGGGAGCGATCTGGTCGTCGGCGGCGTCCCGCTGGGTGCTTTCAGCGGGGCCGGTTGGGTGGACTCCCTCGGCAACGCCACCATGGATTCCTTCACCACCGCCCTGGGGGATACCCTGACCCGCCTGGTCTTCGCCACCGAGGTATCCGGTGCCCTGCGCCGCTTCGTGGTCTCCTCGTTCCGCGTGGATCTCGAGGGCACGGCGTGGTCCCTGCCGCGGGGCGCCCATTTCAACCTGGGCCCGTCGTTCTTCGACCTGCAACAGGCATCCCTGGTCTCGCCCCACGGTTCCCTGTTGGTGCAGGGCCACGCCGAGGGGGATTCCCTGCTGGCCGCAGACCTGCAGCTGGAGAACTTCGACCTGTCCCTGCTCAATCCCTTCGTCCATTCGCCCCAACCGCTGTCGGGGCGGGTCACCGCCGCGGTGACGGCCTCCGGCACGCCACGCGAGCCGGAGGTGGATGTGGATGGGACACTCGTGCAAGCGCCGTTCGCGCTGGCGCGGGTGGATTCGCTCCACGTGATCGGCGGTTTCAGCGCCGGGGTCGTGGACGTCGAGCACCTGGATCTGCTCACGAATTATGGGCAGTTCACGGCCAACGGGACCGTGGCCCATCCCGGCGCCGGCCTGCGCGACTTCTGGTCCGCCGCCGAACTCGATCTGGACGTGGCGATACCCGACGGGGACTGGGCCTTCCTGGAACAATTCCAGCTGCCGGCCCTGGATCGTCTGGCCGGCCGCTTCGCCGGGAATCTCCACGTGGGTGGACGCACGGACGATCCCCTGTGTCGGGGGACCCTGAGCAGCGCCCCGTTCAACGTCCACTGGCTGCACCTGGACCGGTTGACCGGCGACGTGTGGGTGGACCGACAGACCCTGGTTCTGGGCAACCTGCAGGGTAACCAGGACCGGTTGACCATGACCGGGCGCATCGAGGTTCCTTTGCAGCTGGATTTCCTGAGTGAGCCGGTGTCGCCGCTGGATGGCCCGTTCCTCATGCGCCTGTCCATCCCCGAGGGCAGCGATCTGGAGCCCCTGGCGCGGGCGACCAACGCCTTTGCCACGTGCAGCGGCCGCGGCGAGGGCCAGGTCACGGTGGCCGGAACCCTGGAACACCCCCAGTACGCCGGGTCGATCGCGATTCGCGATGCGGATTTCGTGCTGCGCGATCTGGAAGAGGTCTACCACGAGGTCGAGTGCTCGGGAAATTTTTCGGCCAACACCCTGCGGATCGAGGAGATCCGGGGCAACGAAGGGTTGCGGGGCAAGTTCACGGGCGACGGCACGGTGCTCTTCAACGGCCTGATGCTCGAATCGTTCGTCCTGCGTCTGAACCTCGACCGTTTCCTGGTGGCGTCCATCCCCGAACTGGCGGTGGTCGTCAGCGGAGAGGGCGGGCGCATGGTGGGAGTGAAGGTGGGGCCGGACAGCCTGCTGGTGCCCCGTTTCGAGGGCGAGCTGCAGGTGGACAAGGCGCAGTACAGCGGGGATTTCAGCGAGAAGCAGGGGGCGGTCGATCCCATGGAGGCGACCGTGGCCCCCGATTGGCTGGCCAACCTGCGTCTGCACGCCGAGCCGCGGGTGGCCCACATCCTCAACCGGGACATGGAGCTGGATATGGGCGGCGACCTCGACCTGATCCGGGACGAGGCCGGGCTGAACCTGCGCGGGGCCCTGGACATCAACAAGGGCCGACTCATCGTCTTCAACAACAGCTTCGAGGTGTTGCGGGGGCGCCTGGACTTCAGCCGGGAACTGGGTTTCGATCCGCGGGTGGATATCGAGGCCCAGGCCACGTACCGGCTGCGCAGCAAGTACTCGAGCAACAGCGTGGTCGAACACATCGGCGTGCAGATCACCGGTTCGCTGTTCCAGCCGCAGATCGCCTTCAGCTCGGAGCGGGGCTATTCCCGCGAGGCCATCCAGCGCATGCTGCTGGGGCTGCAGCCCGAGGCCACGCCCGAAGGCGACCGCGGGCGTCTGGCGAATTCCTCCATCACCGCGGGATTCAACCTCCTGGAACGGGAGATCGCGCAGGAGCTGAACGTGTTCGACACCTTCGAGATCGACCAGATCCAGCGCGAGCGCGAGACCGGCGGCACCGGGCTGGACCCGCTGATCGGCGTGGGCAAGTACATCGGTTCGGATCTGTACCTGAAGTACGCCCAGGGGGTGCGCCAGAACGACCGGGACGTGCTGGTGGAATACCAGATCAACAATCACTTCCTGCTGCAGTCGGAGATCCGGCGGCGCATCGACGAGAACCAGGGTGAGCCCACCTACAACCTGGACCTCAAGTACCGCTTCGAGTATTGACCGCCTCGCACGACCGTGGCATGGTCCCGCACCGATGTGCACTCAACCCACACGGGAGAAGCCTTGGACGACCATCTGAACCGACTCAATGACGCCCAGCAGCAGTCCGTGACCGCACCGGACGGACCGGTCCTCGTGGTGGCCGGCGCCGGCAGCGGCAAGACCCGTGTGCTGACGACCCGCGTGGCCTGGCTGCTGTCCGAGGGACACGCCATGCCGGGGGAGATCCTGGCCTTCACCTTCACCAACCGCGCCGCGCGCGAGATGAAGCAGCGCATCGCCGAGGCCGCCGGCCCCGGGCGCGAACCGTTCTGGATCGGCACCTTCCACGCCACCGGCCTGAAGATCCTGCGCACCGAAGGCGAGGCCATCGGCATCAAGCCCGGCTTCTCGATCTTCGATACCGACGACAGCAAACGGCTACTCAAGGAAGTGACCTCGAGCCTGGGCCTGGATTCCAAGCAGTTCAATCCCTCCGCCACCCGCGGAGCCATCAGCCGCTTCAAGAACGACGACCAGACCCCCGAGGCCGTTCTGCAGGCCGCCGCCGGCTACGTGGACAAGAAGTACGCCGAACTCTACGCGGGATACGAGGAGGCGCTGCGCCGCAACAACGCCCTGGATTTCGACGACCTCATCCTGCGCACGGTTCACCTGCTGGAACAAAACGACGAGATCCGCGAGCGCTACGCCCGGCGTTTTCGCCACGTGCTGGTCGACGAGTTCCAGGACACCAACCCCCTGCAGATGGTGCTGGTCAAGCTGCTTTCGAGCTGGCACGGCAACCTCTTCGCCGTCGGTGACGACGACCAGTCCATCTACTCCTGGCGCGGTGCGCGCATCGAGAACATGGTGGACTTCGAGCAGTTCTTTCCCGGCGCGGCGGTGTTCCGCCTGGAGCAGAACTACCGCAGCTGCGGCAACATCCTCAACGCCGCCAACCAGGTGATCGCCAACAACAAGCGGCGCAAGGGCAAGAACCTGTGGACCAACGACCCCGCCGGCGATTTGCTCTGCGAAGAGGAATTCGTGGACGAGCAGGACGAGGCGGCCCGCGTGGTGGACATCGTCCGGCAGGAAACGGCCGCCGGCATGAGCCGGGGCGACGTGACCGTTCTGTACCGGACCAACGCCCAGAGCCGGGCCCTGGAGGACGCCTTGCGCCGGGGACGCCTGCCCTACCAGATCGTGGGCAGCCTGCAGTTCTACGAGCGCAAGGAGGTCCGCGACCTGCTGGCCTACCTGAAGCTCGTGGCCAACCCGGCCGATACCGTGGCGCTCCAGCGGGTCATCAACACGCCGCGGCGGCAGATCGGCGACACCACCGTGGGGCGCCTGCTGGACCTGGCGGCCCGCTACGAACTGACTCCGGGCGAAGCGGCCGCCGAGACGGGGGTGCTGGAAGAGGAACTGGCGCCGGCGGCCCAGCGCCGGGTGCGCGCCTTTTTCGATCTGGTCACCCGCTGGCGCAGTCGCGCGTCCGAGGGCATGCCGGTGCCGGAGCTGCTGCAGGCCATCGTGGACGACACGAAATTCGAGTCCCATCTGGAACAGGAAGACCCCACCACGGCGGCTTCCCGCGGCGAGAACGTGGCGGAACTGGTCAACGCGGCGGCGGCCTTCCACGAAGCGACCGACGGGGGCAACCTGGCCCAGTACCTGGAGCAGGTGGCCCTGGTGTCGGATCCCGACACCATCACCGACGGCCAGGGAACGGTCCGCCTGATGACCATCCACACGGCCAAGGGTCTGGAATTCCCCGTGGTGATCCTGACCGGCTGCGAGGACGACATCCTGCCCCATATCAACAGCGCCGAGGACGAGGCCGGCCTGGAAGAGGAACGCCGGCTGTTCTACGTGGCCCTGACCCGGGCCCAGAAACGGGTCTACCTCCTGCACGCCGGGCGCCGGCGTCGATTCGGCACCTGGCAGGAGGCCCTGCCGTCGCGCTTCCTGCGCGAGGTCCCGGACGAGTGCATCGAACGCCGGACCCTGACCACGCCCCAGGAGACGTCGCTGTGGGGCCACCGCCCGACCGGCCGGGGGGCGGGACACCGCCCGCGCAACCGCACCGCGCCGCCGGCGGTGCGCCCCGACCAGTGGGGGAATCGTACGGCTCCGGCCAAGACCGCGGCCAACGGACCGGCCGAGTCGGTGGACTGGCAGACGGATGTGGATCAATCCCGTTCCTACTACCAGGGGCAGGTGGTGACCCATAGCATCTTCGGCTCGGGCGTGGTGGCCCGGGTCGAGGGAGCGGGCGACGACATGCTGGTGACCGTCGATTTCACCGAGTCGGGACGCAAGCACATCAACCCCCGCTTTGCACCCCTGGTGCCGCTGGATTGACGGGGGTCAATGGAGCAGGGTGAACTTGCGGGTGGCCTGGTTGGAGCCGGCAAAAAAGCGCAGCCAGTACACGCCGGAGGCCGGAGCGGCCGGTCCGGCGGGCCAGCGGAAGATGTGGGGGGTGGAGCCGTCCTCGCCGGCGGGGCCGGTGGGGTCGAGCCAGCCCAGGTGTCTGGTGTCCACGCGATATCCTCTTGCATCGTAAACATCCACAGTAACTTGCGCATAATCCTTGAGATACAACTCGAATTCAGAATGCGGGCCGGGATTGGGCACGGGGCCCTGGATTTCCAGGCTGCGGACGGGGGCCGATGCGCGTCGCATGAGGCTCAGGTTTTGCGGATCGATCTGCACCGAATCGATCTTGCCGAACCCGGCCAGGCTGAAGGATTGCGAGCGGGCGGCCAGATCCAGGACCGTGTCTTGCGGCCCGGAGCCCGTGAAGATGCGCACGGGCACCGGGAGCTCGAAAGGCGGATCCTGGAGTTGGACCAGATTCACCGCCGCCGGTGAGATTGTGACCTCGACCTGGATGACCGGTACGGCGTCGGTCTGGAGCAGGGGCGTGAAGAACGCCTCCAGGGAGCGGCCGGCAGCCTGCTCCGCGTGGCCGATCATGGCGGCGGTGTCGGTTCCGCTGCGGGCCAGCGCCGGGTCGTTGGGGTAGTCGTGCAGGAAGGTGAAGAACGCGTCGTCGCCGATGAGCAGGCGCAGCAGGTGCAGGACCCAGGCTCCCTTGTTGTAGATCAGGATGTTGGGCAGGATGGGGTCGGGGTCGGCCAGGATGCCCTCGCCCGCGAACAGGTCCGGGTGCCGCACGCGGCCGATTTGCTGCATGAAGTCGCCGTAGGCCTCGGCCCCGTACTCCTGCTCCACCCACAGGGCCTCGAAGTAGCGGGCGAAACCCTCGTTGAGCCAGATGCCCGGCCAGGTTTTCGGGGTCAGGCTGTCCCCGTACCACTGGTGGGCCAACTCGTGGATCACGGTGGTCTCGTTGGCCCGGTCTCCGGTCAGCAGGAACTGGCTGATGCTGGTGGCGGTCTGGTGCTCCATGGCGCCGACCCACCTGATTTCCGCCTGGGCGTACTTCTCGCCGGCGAACGGCCAGGGGCCGGCGATATCCGTCATCATCTCCATCATGTCGCAGGTGGGCGCCAGATCCACCACGGCCCGGGCGCTGTCCTCGGCAAAGACATGAAAATCCAGGCGCACGGCCGGTCCGATCCGGGGCAGGCAGTCCGCGCTCCAGGACACGTAATCGGTGACGGCGATGGAGACCAGATAGGTGGCGATGGGATAGGCCTCCCGCCACCGGTAGCGCCGGCGGCCGGCACCGGCGGCTTCGACCCCCAGCAGGGTTCCGTTGGCGACGACCTCGAGACTGTCGGGAACCGTGATGTCGAGGCCGACGGTGGCCTTGTCGGCGGGATCGTCCTTGCACGGCCACCACGAGTGGGCGCTCCACGGTTCGACCACCGTGGCGATGATGGGGGTGTCGTCGCTCGGATCGCCCGCCAGGCCGGTATCGCGCATGCGCCACATGAAGCCGGCGTTGAAGACGCCGTGGGGCTGGGGCCGGCCGTGGTAAAGGATGGTCAGGGTGTCCGGCTCCAGCGCCGTGAGCGTGGCGGGCAGGGTCACGACCAAGCTGTCGCCGTCATGGCGGAAGATCAGGTTCTCGGCGCGGCGGGTCACGGCGTCACAGGTCAGGTTGCCCACCAGGTCCAGCACGATGCGATCCCCATCGCCGCCGAGAGGCTGCAGGACGACCCGCACGCGGCCGTCGATCTGCTGGGCGCCGGGGTCGACGGTGAGATCCAGGTCGTAGTCGAGAACGTCGTAGTTTCCGTGTCGTGCAGGCGGGCCGGCCGGTTCGTTCAGCGTGCGGGCAAGGGTTGGCAGATGGGCGGGTGAGGGCAGGGGGGCCGCGGCGGCGCCGCCGACGAGGACGGCGGTCAGGACAAAGGCGGCCAGGACGGGGCGCTTCAAATTCGTTCCCGACCGCATTTCCAGCAGGCGTTGAAGTTGCCTTCGACCTGTTCGCCGCAGGCCGGGCAGGCCCAGGCCGGGGCGGGGGGCGAATCGTCCCGGACCGCCAAGGTCTCACGCGCAGTCGCCTCGTCCTCGGCGTTGACCAGCAGCTTGATCCCGCGGCTCAGGTCGAAATGCGGATGCATTCCACCCACGTCGTCGCGCTTCACCTCGGCGCTGATGCCCAGGCTGTCCAGGTGGCTGCGCGCGGCCTCGGCTTCGGGAAGGTTGGTGAAGGTGGCGATGACGACGGCTTCGGCGCTCATGATTGGTTCTCCCTTATCGTGGCGGAATCGTTCTCTCCAGAATGTACCATGACTCCCGTCAGGCGGCAATTTCCCCCACGGGGCGGCCCTGGATTCATCGGATCCGATACGGACGACCGGCCTGGCAGGCGAATCAATCCCCTTGCGCAGAACGGCGTTCATTGCGACCATGGGTCGGATCAACCCATCCATGCCGACCGTATCTTGGAGGTGCTGCCTTGAGTTGCCGTGATCCCCATTCCTTCACCGATTTCGACCAGGGCCGCGTGGTGCACATGGACCTGGACCTGACCGTGGATTTCTCCACCAAACGCCTGCACGGCACGGCCACCCTGAAGCTGGCCGAGCCCACGTCGGGTCCCCTGGACCTGGACACGCGTGATCTGGAGGTCACCAAGGTGACGAGCCCCGGCGGCGCCGAGATACCCTTCGAAGTGGCCGACCGTGACGAGGTCATGGGGTCGCGGTTGCGGCTGGCGCTGCCCGACGGTTGCGACCAGGCGATCGTCCATTACGCCACCAGCCCCGAGGCCAGCGCCTTGCAGTGGCTGGAATCGGCCCAGACCGACGGCAAGCAGCACCCCTACCTGTTCAGTCAGTGCCAGGCCATCCACGCCCGCAGCGTGATACCCGCCCAGGACTCGCCTCTGGCCCGCTTCACTTTCCATGCGAAGATGACGGTGCCTGAAGAACTGACCGTGGTCATGGGAGCAGCGCCGGGCGAGGTCGGGGCCGCTGACCGTCCCAAGTGGCGGACCTTCACCTTCGAGATGCCGCAGTCCATTCCTCCGTACCTCTTCGCCTTCGCCGTGGGCAACATCGTCTCGCGCGATCTGGGACCTCGCTCCCGCGTGTACACCGAGCCCGAGACCCTGGAGAAGGCCGCCTGGGAGTTCGGCGGAGTCGACGGCATGCTGACGGCCGCCGAGGAGGTCTTCGGCCCCTACCTGTGGGACCGTTTCGATTTCCTGGTCATGCCCGCCTCGTTCCCGTACGGCGGCATGGAAAACCCGCGCCTGACCTTCCTGACCCCGACCCTGCTGGCCGGCGACCGCTCGCTGGTCAACGTGTTGGCCCACGAGCTGGCCCACAGCTGGACCGGCAACCTGGTGACCAACGCGACCATCGACGACTTCTGGCTCAACGAGGGCTTCACGGTGTGGGCCGAGCGCCGCATCCTGGAGAACCTGGACGGGGCCGAGGCCAAGTCCCTGGGCGCCGCCATCGGCCGCAACGGACTGGACGAGGCCCTGGCTCAGTTCGGCCCCGATTCTCCCTTCACGCGCCTGAAGACCGACGGCAAGGGCATGGACCCCGACGAGTTCTACTCCCTGGTGCCATACGAGAAGGGCTTCCTGCTGGTCAGCCTCTTCGAGCAGGCGGCCGGGCGCGAGAAGTTCGACGCCTTCATCAAGGATTACATCCAGCACTTCCAGTTCACGAGCATCACGACCGAGGAGTTCCTGGAGTTCCTGGACAAGGCGCTGCCGGGGGTGGCCGCCGAGGTCGACGCCAAGCGCTGGATCTACCAGTCCGGCCTGCCGGACAACGCGCCGGCGTTCGAGTCGCCCCGCCTGGAGATGTTGCAGAACCTGGCCCGCGGCTGGAACGACGGCCTGCGGCCCGACCCGCGCGAAGGCGAAAGCTGGAGCCCGGAGGACTGGCAGATCTTCCTGCAGGAGCTGCCGCGCAAGCTGTCCCGGGAGGATTGCCGCTGGCTGGACGAGAGCTTCCATCTGACCGAGCAGGGCAACGCCGAGATCCTGTGCAACTGGTTGATCATCGCGGCCAACAGCGGGTACGAGCCGGCCTTCGACCGCATCCGCTCGTTCCTGTCGGAAGTCGGACGCATGAAGTACCTCAAGCCATTGTACTCGGCTCTGTACGCCGGGGAGAAGACCAAGACCCTGGCGGTGGAGATCTTCGCCGACAACGCCGGTGGCTACCACCCCATCGCGCGCGGGGGGCTGGAGCGGATCCTGGCCGGCTAGGATAACTTGGCGTGATCGATGCAAAAGCGCGGCAGCGATGCCGCGCTTTCTTTTATCCGGAGGTGCCCCGCACCGGGGTCATCCCCCTGATCGATATACCGCGTCGACCATTCGCAAAGTGGCCACCCCGTCGGCGAAGGTCACCGGGGCGGGCGTGCCGTCGCGGACGCTGTCCAGCCAAGCCCGCAGCACCAGCGGCAAAGTCGGAACCGTCGCGTTAACGTCGAAGCGCGTTTCCTCACTGCCGCAGCGCAGCTCCAGACCGCCGCTGCGGTAGTCCGCCCAGAGCTGGCCGCTCTCGCCGACCGCTTCCAGCCAGCAGGCGCGGCTTTGGGTGTACTTGCTGACTTCCAGACTGACGGCGCAGCCGTCGCTCAGGGTCGCGGTAGCCAGGAAGAAATCCTCCACCGCCTCATTGAGGATCTTCTCCACACGCGCGGTCACTTTGCCGGTGAACTCCGCGCCGGTCAGAAAGCGCACGGTGTCGAAGAGGTGCACACCGGTGATCAGCACCGACCCGCCGGAGGGAATCGCCGGGTCGTGCTGCCAGGCCAGCGTTGTGGGCCCTAGGCGCTGGGCCATGCGCACCAAATGGACCCGGCCCAGCCGCGGCCACAATTCCTTGGTCTTCAGAATGACGGGATTCCAGCGCAGGGTCTGCGCGAGCATCACGCCCGGCGCGCCAGCACCAGGCATGGCCGCCAGCTCCACGGCTTCGCTGAGCCATGCGGTCATGGGCTTTTCCAGCAGCAGGGCCTTGCCCGCGGTCAGCACGGCGCGGGCCTGGTCGAAGTGGGGAGCCGGGGGAGTGGCCACGATCACCCCGTCAACTGCGGGGTCCGCAATGAGGGCGGCCGCCTCCGCGTGGTAACGAATACCGAACTCGCCTGCGAGTTGGGCGCCCATCATTTCGTCCCCGCGGCACAGCGCCGTTGGGGTCATTCCGGGCACATCCGCCAGGGCATGCCGCAAGTAGCGCGTCCCATGGATTCCCGCCCCGATCACTCCGATGCGAAATGTCATGCGCCTCTCCTTGGGCCCGAATCCTGCTGGCCGGTATGCTCAACAACCTCCCGGATCGTGAGCATAGCATGCGCACACTTCTCATGTCCTGCCTGGTCCTCTTGCTGGCGGCGGCCTGGTTCCAGCCGGCCTCCGCGGCGATCAGGATCAGCGAACTGATGGCCGACCCTGCCACGGACTGGGACCACGACGGCGCCGTCGATTTCAAGCTCGACGAGTGGATCGAGGTCATCAACACGGGGACCTCTCCGGTGAACCTGCAGGAGTACTGGGTCCGGGACGAAACGGCCACCGATCCCCGGTTCCGGCTCACCGGCCTGGTCGACCCGGGGGAGACGGCCGTCTTCTACGGTTCCGACGCGGTGGCTTGGCAGACCGCCAACGGGCAATCCACCATGGGCTTCAGCCTCAACAACGGCGGTGACACCCTGTACCTGTTGCAGGGGCCGGTCGGTGGCCCCTACCAGACATTGCAGGACGTTCCCTACCCGGATCACACCGCCGACGACGACCGCAGCTACGGCACCGTCCCCGACGGCGACCAGTGGATGCTCTACGACGGCCTGTTCCCCTACGGCGGCACCCTCGATCCGCCGGGATCCGGCTGTGAGCCGACTCCCGGAGAGCCCAACTTCTGCCATGGTCTGGTGCCGGACCGGGAGACGGCTTTCGGGACCCTCAAGGCCAGTTTCATGTAGGAATCGCCGGATCCGGAGCAGGGCGGGCGGGGCAGGGAGGCCCGGCCCGCCCGACCTTTGTTCGGAGGAAGCCCCCGATGGCCAACCTCTTGCCTGCGTTCGGGAAAGACGACCCACCACGCCTGGTTTCAGGCGATTTTCCTTCCCAAAACCGGGCCGATCCTCTATTGTAGGCTGCACGGTTTTGTCCCCGCTGCGGGGCATGATCCACCCCGAAATCCGCTCGACATCATGAGGCTTCGGCCTGCTGTACCACTTTGCTGGAGTCGCTATGCAACTCAACGAGAACCAGAAGATGATCCGCCAGATTGCCCGGGATTTCGCCCGCAAGAAGCTGGCGCCCATCGCCGCGGAGATCGACCGCACCGGCGAGTTTCCCCTCGCCACCGTCAAGGAGATGGGGGCGCTGGGCTTTCTGGGCATGACCGTGCCCGAACAGTACGGGGGCATCGGCGCGGACCTGACCAGCTATGCGCTGGTGGTCGAAGAGGTTTCGGCCGTTTGCGCCAGCCACGGGCTGACCGTGGCCGCCCACAACAGCCTCGGCTGCTGGCCGATCGCGCAGCTGGGCAACGAGGAACAGAAGAACCGCTTCCTGCCGCCGGCAGCCGCGGGGGAATCCCTGCTGTCCTTCGGCCTGACCGAAGCGGGTGCCGGCAGTGACGCCGGTGGGACCCGCACCACCGCCGTCCGTGACGGCGACCACTGGGTCCTCAACGGCTCGAAGATGTGGATCACCAACAGCCATTACGCCGGCGCCCTGATCATCACCGCCAAGACCGATCCCGAGGCCACCGGCAGCCGCGGCATCAGCGCCTTCCTGATGCCCACCGACACCCCCGGCTTCACGGTGGAAAAGAAGGAAGACAAGCTGGGGATGCGGGCCAGCGATACCGCGCCGTTGACCCTGGAAAACGTGCGGGTGCCGGCCGACCTGTTGCTGGGCGAAGAGGGCGAGGGATTCAAGTACTTCATGATGACCCTCGACGGGGGACGCATCTCCATCGCCGCGGTCGCCCTCGGCATCGCCGTCGGTGCCTATCGGGCGGCCCTGGAATACGCCAAGAAGCGGGAACAATTCGGCCGCCCCATCGCCCGGTTCCAGGCGGTGAGATTCATGCTGGCCGACATGGCCACCCAGATCCAGGCTTCGCGGTTGTTGACCTACGAGTCCTGTCGGCTGAAGGACAACGGTCAGCCCTACGCGCAGATGGCCGCCATGGCCAAGCTGCACGCCAGCGAGACAGCCATGTTCGTCACCGACAAGGCCATCCAGATCCACGGCGGTTACGGCTACACCACAGAATATCCGGTCGAGCGCATGTACCGCGACGCCAAGCTCTGCACCATCGGCGAAGGCACCAGCGAGATCCAGCGCATGGTCATCGGCCGCTACGAACTCGATGCTTGATTGCGAAAGGAGCTCCCTGTGAGTAGTAAAGCTGTAATCTGTGAAGCGGTCCGCACTCCCATCGGCAGATTCCAGGGCGGCCTGGCCTCCCTGAGGGCCCCCGAACTGGGGGCGGTGGTGGTTCGGGCGATCCTCGAGCGTTCCGGAGTCGATCCGGCCTTGATCGACGAAGTGATCATGGGCTGCGTGTGCCAGGCCGGTTTGCGGCAGAATCCCGCCCGGCAGGCGTCGATCTACGGCGGCGTGCCCAGCAGCGTCAGCGCCGTGACGATCAACAAGGTCTGCGGCAGCGGGCTGAAGGCCGTGGTCCTGGCCGACCAGGCCATCCGCGCCGGCGACCGGCAGTGCATCATCGCCGGCGGTTTCGAGAACATGAGCCGGATTCCCTACGCTCTGATGACCGCCCGCGAAGGCCTGCGCCTGGGCGACGGCAAGGTCACCGACCTGCTCGTGCACGACGGCTTGTGGGACATCTACAACGACTTCCACATGGGCATGACCGCCGAATGGGTGGTCGAGACCTACGACGTCAGCCGCGAGGATCAGGACGCTTTCGCCGCCCGCAGCCACCAGCGCGCCTGCGCGGCCTGGGACGCGGGCAAGTTCGACCGCGAAGTGGTGCCGGTTGAGGTTCCGCGGCGCAAGGCCGACCCCGTGACGGTCGCCCGCGACGAAGGCCCCCGGGCCGACACCGCGGCGGAAAAATTGGCCATGCTGCGTCCCGCCTTCAAGCGCGACGGCGGCACCGTGACCGCGGGCAACGCCTCGAGCATCAACGACGGGGCGGCCGCACTGCTGGTCTGCCATCCGGATTTCGCCGCCGCCAACGGCCTGAAGGTGCGCGCGGTGATCGAAGCCTGGTCCACTGGCGCGGTGGATCCCAAGGAAGTCATGATGGCCCCGGTGACCAGCGTGCGGAACCTGCTGACCAAGACCGGCCGGGACCTGGCCGACTACGGCCTGTTCGAACTCAACGAGGCGTTCGCGGCCCAGAGCCTGGGCGTGATCCGCGAACTGGGGCTGGATGAGGAAAAGGTCAACGTCAACGGCGGCGGGGTTTCCCTGGGCCACCCGATCGGATGTTCGGGCGCGCGCATCCTGGTCACCCTGTTGCACGCCATGGAAGACCGCGGCGTGGGCGACGGGATCGCCAGCCTGTGCCTGGGTGGCGGAGACGCCGTGAGCATGGCCATCTCCCTGGCCTAGCCGGGAATCGACCGCAGAAAGGACGCAAGCATGAAAGTCACGGTGATCGGCGGCGGGACCATGGGCAACGGCATCGCCCACGTGTTCGCCCAGTTCGGCAACGAGACCAACCTGGTGGACGTGAAGCAGGATTACCTGGACCGGGCCATGAACACCATCGAGAAGAACCTGAACCGGCAGGTCAAGAAGGAGAAGATCGCCCAGGCCGAGGCCGAGTCCACCCTGGCCCGCCTGCATCCGTCCACGACGCTGGACGTTGCCGCGGACAGCGGCCTGGTGATCGAGGCGGTTTTCGAGAGTTTCAGCGTCAAGCAGGACATCTTCAAGCAGCTCGACGGCATCTGCAAACCGGACGCGATCCTGGCCAGCAACACTTCGAGCATCTCGCTGACCAAGATCGCCGCCTGCACAAGCAGGCCGCAGAACGTCATCGGTATGCATTTCATGAATCCGGTGCCGGTGATGAAGCTGGTCGAAGTGATCTGCGGGCAGGCGACGAGCGAGGAAACCCTGAGCAGGGTCACCGGTTGGGCCGAGGACCTGGACAAGGTGCCGGTGACGGTGCAGGACTATCCGGGTTTCATCTCCAACCGCGTGCTCATGCCCATGATCAACGAGGCGGTGTACTGCCTGATGGAGGGTGTGGCGGAGCGCGACGCCATCGATACGGTGATGAAGCTGGGCATGGCCCACCCCATGGGACCGCTGACCCTGGCCGACTTCATCGGTCTGGACGTCTGCCTGGACATCATGGAGGTCCTGTACGAAGGCTTCGGCGACAGCAAGTACCGACCCTGCCCGCTGCTGCGGCGCATGGTTGACGCGGGTCAACTGGGGCGCAAGAGCGGCAAGGGCTTTTACGAATACGCATGACGCGGGCCGACGGCGGCCGCAACAAGGAGTCAGCCGTGAAATTCGAACTGAGCGAACAGCAACGCATGATTCGGGACATGGCCCGGGATTTCGCGACCAAGGAAGTCGCACCCCAGGCGGCGGAGAACGACGCTGAGGAACGCTTCCCCGCCGAACTGGTGGGGAGGATGGGCGAGCTTGGGTTCATGGGCATGAACGTGGCCGAGAAGTACGGCGGCTCGGGACTGGACACTCTGTGTTATGTGCTGGCCATGGAGGAGATCAGCAAGGCCTGCGCCTCCACGGGTGTGATCATGTCGGTGAACAACTCCCTGGTCTGCTGGCCCCTGGAGACCTACGGCACCGAGGAGCAGAAGCAGACCTGGCTGGCGCCCCTGGCCCGCGGGGAAAAGCTGGGGGCCTATTGCCTGAGCGAGCCCAACGCCGGCACCGACGCGGCCAACCAGCAGACCTTCGCCAAGCCCGACGGCGACGGCTGGGTCATCAACGGGATGAAGAACTTCATCACCAACGGCGCCCACGCCGACACCCTGATCGTGTTCGCCCAGACCAACCCGGCACTGCGGCACAAGGGGATCCGGGCCTTCATCGTCGAAAAGACCGACCCCGGTTTTTCGGTGATCCGCAAGGAGGACAAGATGGGCATCCGGGCCTCCGAGACCTCCCAACTGGCTCTGGACGGGGTCAAGGTCGGCCCCGAACGGGTTCTCGGAGACGAGGGCACCGGCTTCAGGATCGCCATGAGCACCCTGGACGGCGGCCGCATCGGGATCGCCTCCCAGGCCCTGGGTATCAGCGCCGCCGCCTACGAAGCCGCGCGGTTGTACGCCCTGCAGCGGGAGCAGTTCGGCAAGCCCATCGCCTCCTTTCAGGCCATCCAGTGGAAGATTGCCGACATGGTCCTGCGGCTGGAGGCGGCCCGCCTGCTGACCTACCGTGCGGCCTGGACCAAGGAGCAGGGCGGCAGCTACAGCCGGGAGGCCGCCATGGCCAAATTGGCTGCCAGCGAAGCGTCCCATTTCATCACCAACGAGGCGGTGCAGATCTTCGGCGGCAACGGGTACTCCAAGGAATACCCCGTGGAGCGGCATTTCCGGGACGCCAAGATCACCGAGATTTACGAGGGCACCAGCGAGGCCCAGCGCATGGTGATCTCAGCCCAGGAATTCAAGAAGTAAGCATCGAGCACCCATCCCGGGGGCTGCCCAGCGGCCCCCGTTTCCCTTCCGGAGAATCTGCCATGGATTTCGACCTTAGCCAGAACCAGACCATGTTCCGGGATATGGTGCGGGACTTCGCTCGCAAGGAGATCGCGCCCATCGCCCAGGAGATGGACGAGCAGAGCGGTATGCCGGACGACCTCATCGCCAAGATGCGCGACAGCGGGTTCTTCGGTCTGGCCTTTCCCGAGCAGTACGGCGGGCTGGGCGCCGACACCGTGACCTACGGTCTGGTGGTCGAGGAACTGGCCAAGGCCAGCGCCGGCGTGTGCGTCATGTTGACGGTCCACAACAGCGTGGGCAGCTACCCCGTGGCCATGTTCGGCAGCGAGGACATCAAGCGGGAATACCTGCCTCGCATGGCGGCGGGGGAGATCGCGGCCTTCTGCGTCACCGAACCCGGCGCCGGAAGCGACGCCGCAGCCCTGACCACCACCGCCCGCAAGGACGGCGACGCTTACATCCTGGACGGCAGCAAGATCTTCGTGACCAACGGGTCGCGGGCCGCGTTTTTCGTCGTGGTGGCCCGCACTCCCGGCACCACCGGTCACCGGGACACCCACGCGTTCATCGTTCCGCGCGAAACGCCGGGGCTGACCGTCGGCAAGAAGGAAGACAAGATGGGCCTGCGGGCCAGCGATACCACGGTGGTGGATTTTTCCGGCGCCAAGGTGCCGGCAGCCTGCCTGCTCGGGTCCGAAGGCGACGGCTTCAAGATCGCCATGGCCGCCCTGGACGGCGGGCGCATCGGGATCGCGTTCCAGGCCCTGGGCATCGGGATGGCCTGCCTGGAGGAGGCGGTCCGCTATGCGGCGGTGCGGGAGCAGTTCGGAAAACCGTTGCTGAAGCAGCCGGTGATCGGCAACATGATCGCCGACATGGGCACCGAGCTCGAAGCGGCTCGCCTGCTGGCCCTGCAGGCGGCCTGGCTCAAGGACAGCGGCCGGCCCTACGGCAAGCAGGCCGCCATGGCCAAGCTGGCCAGCAGCGAAGCCGCCTGGAGGGCTGCCGACAAGGCGGTCCAGATCCATGGGGGCTACGGGTTCTGCAAGGAATATCCCGTCGAACGCTATTACCGGGACGTGAGGGTCACACGCATCTACGAGGGAACCAGCGAGATCCAGCGCCTGGTCATCGCCCGGCATCTGGGCCGCGATTACGTCTGACCGGTCAGATCAGGCGCCACACCTCGTAGAGCCAATTCGCCATGATCCCCAGCACCACCATGCCGATCACCACCCTTTTTTCCGGGGCGGAAAACTGCGGCCGGATCCGCCAGGCCGGCCGGAGCGTGGCGACGACCGCCCACAGGAAGGTGGCACCTCCGGCGGCCAGGAAACCGACGGCAAGAGGGTTGTAGCGCAGGGCGCTGCGGGGATGCCCCTGCAGGAGCGCGACCACGGCGTGGGTGCTGCCGCAGGTGGGGCAGGGGACGCCGGTGACGTCACGGATCGGGCAGAAGACCAGCTGGATGAGGCGATGGTGCCAAAGGAAAACGAAGATCGCGGCAATTCCCGTCAATAAACCCAGACCCAATACGGTCAACCGGAACAGGGGCGAGGTTTCCGGGCGAATCTTCATGGCATGGCGAGCATGAGAAACGTGATCAAACTCCCGCCGAATACGGTCAAGAGAATCAGGGATGTCACCAGGACCGCAACCACCGCCTTCCAGGGCTCGGTCTGGTGAATTGCGGTGAGGCCGATGATCAGAATTATCACCTCCCATATTACCGCAATTCCGTTGCCGCAAAAAGGAATAATCGCCAACAGCAAGGCGGCCAGGGAGTAGGTGCTGACCCGGAATGTGGCCTCGAAGCCCAGGCGGTTGCCCCCCAGGAGCGCCAGAAACATATGGACCAACGCGGCCTGGGCGAAGGTGAAGACCGTGACGATCAGGGGGCTGAACATGAAGATGAAGAACGAATAGATGGGGCCACGCAGAACCCGGCCCAGGTTTTCCTGGACCAGAACCTGCAGGGAGCTGCCGGTCATGGCCCACAACCAGCCGAGGAAGGACCCGAAGGCGCCGCTGACGATGGCGAACAACAGGGGTTGCTGCCAGCCGACGGCCGTGGGCATCCGGCCGAAGAAGCGGGAGGGGGCCAGGAGCACGTCCTTGAGTGTCAGATAAAGGGCGTTGAGGAAGCCGTAGCGTTCCCGCCGTTCCCAGGGGGGAAGTTGCAGACCCGCGTCACCTGGGCCGGTGGACCATGGCCCGCCGTCGCTGTCATATTCGTGATGCCGTTTCGATCGAATCATCTACCTCGCCCTGGTCCCGCTCCTTACGCAGGATCCTGATGGTTGTTGCCGACAATATCAGTCAGAACGCCCAGTTCGCCCTCATTATGTGCAATGACCACCGCTCCGCAACTGTCGCTCCAGACGTTGACGGCGGTGCGGCACATATCCAGAACCGGGTCGATGGCCAGGATCAGGGCGATGCCCTCGAGCGGCAGCCCCACGGCGTCGAGGATGATGGAGATCATCACCAGGCCCGCCGCCGGGATGCCGGCGGCCCCGATGCTCGCCAGCAGCGCCGTCAGGACCACCACCACCTGCGCGCCCAAGCCGAGGCTCACCCCGTACGCCTGAGCGATGAACAAGGCGGCGATGCACTCATAGAGCGCGGTTCCGTCCATGTTGATGGTGGCGCCCAGCGGGAGCACGAAGCTGGTGACGCGGTTGCTCACCCCGGCGCCGTTCTCGATGCGGTCCATGGTCAGCGGCAGGGTGGCCGACGAGCTTCGCGTGGAAAAGGCGGTCAGCAGGGCCGGCGCCATGATGCGGGCGTGACGGCCCGCCGGCAACCGCCCCACCAGGCGCACGAGCAGGGGCAGGGTGACGGTGGCGTGGAAGACCAGCGCCGCCAGCACGGTCAGCCCGTACTTGAGCAGGGGCAGGAAGGCGGCGAATCCGCTGGTGGCGGTGACCTTGGCCATCAGGCCGAAGATGCCCAGGGGCGCGGTCATGATCACCCAGCCGGTGATGGTCATCATGACGGCGAACAGCGACTCCCAGAACAGGAGCTGGGCCGCCCGGTGCTCGGGACTCAGGGAGCCGACGGCGATACCGAACAGCAGGCAGAAGAAGATCAGCGGCAGCATCTGGCCCTCGGCCGCGGCGGCCACGGGGTTGACCGGCACCATGCGCTGGATGATGCCCACCAGGTCGGAGGCGCTCCCCTGCTGCAATTGGGCGGCCATCTGCGGGTCCTGCAGGGTCAGGCCGAGCTCGGGGCCGACCGGGACGCCGCCGGGGATGCCCGGCCGGATGAGGTTGACCAGGATCAGGCCGGTCAGGATGGCCAGCAGGCTGGTGGTGATGTACCAGGTGAAGGTGCGGGTGAACAGGCGGCCCAGGCCGCGGCCTGAGCCGGCGCTCGCCACTCCGGAAATGATGCTGCCGGTTATCAAGGGCACGATGACCATGCGCAGGGCGCGCAGAAACAGCGCGCCCAGGAAGTCGAACAGGGCATAAGGTTCGAAACCGCCCGGCAGCACGTGGCCGCGCGGCCACAACAGGCCGGCGCCCCCGCCCAGGATCAGGGCGAGCAGGATCTGCAACGGGAGGTTGCGTTTGAGATTCATGGTTTTTCCGGGTGGTGTCTCATCTTGGGGGGATCATACCCGGCCCGGACCCCGGGGGCAATCGTTGCGTTCGCCGGGCAGGGTGCTAAACTATCTCCCTGAATTCGATGCAGCGGCCCGGCCGCTTTTATTTCCGCTAGCCCATCCCCAAGGAGCATGGCCATGCAGTGGACCGTTGCGCAGACTTCTTTGTCTGATACCAAAGCCGATCTGATCGTTTATCCCGTATTCCAGACCGGTGAGGAAGCCGATCTCGGGCCGCTGGTCAAGGCTGCCGGAGGTCCCCCAAAATCCCGCCGCGGTAAAGGCGCCTCGGGGCATGCCGACCTGGGTTCCATCATCCGTGGGGCCGGTTTCAATGCTGCGGGCGGGGCCACGCTGCCGGTTCCCTGCAGCGGCGTGAAGGCGGGCTGGTTCCTGCTGGTGGGCATGGGTAAGGCCGCGGATGTCGGCCTGCAGGAAATCCGCAAGGTGGCCGCTGCGGCGGCCAAGCAGGCCCGCACCATGCAGGCGGTGAAGGTCGCGGTCGTCACTGGGGCCCTGGCGCCGGCGGGGTTCGACGCCGCCGCCGTGGCCCGCAGCTGGCACGAAGGCGCCGAGATGGCGCTGTCGCCCACGGGCGAACTGAAGACCAGCAAGGAAAAACCCGCGCCGCCGCGCTCCTGGATCCTGCTGGCGGCCGCCGGTGAGGCATCCGCCCTGCGCGCCGGGCTCAAGGAGGGCCAGGCGCTGACTGCCGGTTGCCTGTTTGCCCGCGACCTGGTGAACCTGCCGCCCAACCTGCTGACGCCCGCGGCCCTGGCCACGCGCACGCGCGGCATGGCCCGTCGCGAGGGACTGCGGTGCAAGGTTCTGGGCGTGCCTGAACTCAAAAAACTGAAGATGGGCGGCCTGCTGGGCGTGGGCCAGGGCAGCGTCTATCCGCCGCGACTGATCGTCGTGGACTACAAGGGATCCCGCGCGGCCAAGGCCCCGACCATCGCCCTGGTGGGCAAGGGCGTGACCTTCGATTCGGGCGGCATCTCCCTGAAACCGAGCGCCGCCATGGACGAGATGAAGTCCGACATGGCCGGGGCAGCGGGGGTGCTGGGCGCCGTGCTGGCGATCGCGCGGATGAAACTGCCGGTGAACGTGCAGGTGGTCGTGCCGACGGCCGAGAACATGCCCGACGGAAACGCCATCAAGCCTGCCGACGTGCTGACCATGGCCAGCGGCAAGACCGTCGAGGTGCTCAACACCGACGCCGAAGGCCGCCTGATCCTCGCCGACGCCCTGTGGTACGCCGGTCGCGGCAAACCGGACTACCTGCTGGACATGGCCACCCTGACCGGCGCCTGCGTGGTGGCCCTGGGCAAGCACTTCGCCGGGATCATGGGCAACAGCGCCGAGCTCACCGACATCCTCAAGCAGGCCGGCGGGGAGACCTTCGAGCGCGTGTGGCCCCTGCCCCTGGTGGACGAGCACAAGGAGCAGATGAAGGGGACCTGGGCGGACCTGCAGAACATCGGCGGCGGCCGGGAGGGGGGCGCCTTGACCGCGGCCGCGTTCCTGGCGGCTTTCGTCGACGACAAGACGGCCTGGACCCACCTGGACATCGCCGGTCCCGCGTACTCGTCCAAGGGCGACGGGATCTGCCCGGCCGGCGGCACGGGCTTTGGGGCGCGCCTGCTGGCGCGCACGGTGCAGCTCCTTGCCGGCTGACCGGAAGGCGGACCTGTTCGCTGCGGGCGGCGCCTCGGGGCCGGAGCCGCGCCGCGACGTGTTGACGGTGCGCCAGCTGAACGAGCGGATCCGCGACGTCCTGCAATCCGCCTTCGGCGGTACGGTGTGGGTCAAGGGGGAGATCCAGCGTCTGCCTCAGGATGCTGCCCGTCGCAAGCACATCTATTTCGAACTGCACGAGACCGGTTCCACGGGGGCGGCCGAGTTCCAGATCCCCGTGGCCCTGATGGATTGGGATCGCCAGAAGCACGGCCTCGGTCGCTACCTCGACGGCACCGATCCCGACCTGCATCTGGCCAACCAGATCGAAGCCTGCTTCGAGGCGGTCGTGGACTTCTATCCGCCGTTCGGCAAGCTGAGCCTGAAGATCGTCGGCGTGGACAAGACCTACTCCCTGGGCCGACTGGAAGCGGTGCGCCGCGAGGTGCTGGCCTTCCTGACCGCCGAGGGCTTGCTCGAACGGCAGAAGCAACTCGTGCTGACGGATCTGCCCCTGGGCGTCGGCCTGATCACCTCGCCCGGCAGCGCGGCCGAGCGCGATTTCATGACCGGCATCCAGGCCGCTGGTCGCCCCTTCACGGTGACCCTGCGCGGGGCGAAGATGCAGGGCGCCCAGCTGCAGGACGAGGTGTTGCGCGCCATGGCCGCGCACGTGCGCAGAGGCGTGGACGTGGTGGTGATCACCCGCGGCGGCGGTTCGCGGGCCGACTTGAGCTGGTTCGACCAGAAGGATCTGGCGGTGGCGGTCGCCCGATGCCCGGTGCCGGTGATCACGGCCATCGGGCACGAGATCGACCGCAGCATCTGTGACGTGGTGGCCTACCACTCCTGCAAGACACCGACGGCGGCCGCGGAATACCTGGTCGACCGGGTGGAGGCGGCGGCCGCACGCTTGGAGGACGCTGCCGTCCGCTTGACTGCGGCGGTGGATGAGGCCCTGGAGACCGCCGTCGCTCGCCTGGATATCGCCCGGCCCCTGGCCTGGGCTGCCGAGCGCAAGCTGAACGCCTCCCGGCGCGACACCCAGCGCCTGGCCGCGCGTCTGCAGCAGCGGGTGACGGCGGGACTGGGCGCTTCGGGAGGCCGGCTGGAGCGAATGCAGAGCCGTCTGGCGGCCCGCACCGGGGGTGTCGTGGCCACGGCCCAGGCGCGATGGAGCGCCTTGGCCGACGCGCTGGGGAAATCCCCGGGGCGGATCATCGCGCAGCGGAAGGAGCGCCTTGCCCAGGATGCCTCCCGGCTGCCGCGCGCCTCGGCCCTGCTGCTGGAACGCCGGGCGCAGAGACTGGATCGCGCGCAGATGCAGGCCCGCCTGCTGGATCCGGCCCGCCTGCTGGCCCGCGGGTACACCCTGACCCTGGACGAGACCGGACAGCTGGTGAAGCTGGCGGCCGACCTCGCGCCGGGACAAAGGATCACCACCCGATTCGCCGACGGTCAGTCCGTGAGCATCGTGCAACCCGGCGGCGACGGGGGAAAGAAACCAAAGAAGGGAACCAAACGTGAACGCGGAAAAGAAACCGATCCCGCCCAGGAAACTCTCTTTCGGTGAGGCTGTGACCGAGGTCGAGGAGATCCTGGCCCGGCTCGAGGACGACGAGGTGGACATCGACCTGCTGGGTCAGGAGGTGGCCCGGGCGGTGGCCCTGCTGCAGGTCTGCCGGGAGAAGCTGACCAAGACCGAGGGCGAAGTGCGCGACCTGGTATCCGGTCTGCAGGCCGACGAGACCGCGGACAAGGACGCAGCACCGGAGGGCGACTGATCCATGGCTCCCCTGATCCATGTCCGTGACCTGACCCGCGACTACCGGCTCATCAAGAAGCGCGAGGGCGTCGCCGGCGGCTTCGTCGATCTGCTGCGTCCCCGCTACCGTGACCTGCGCGCGGTCGACAGCGTCTGCTTCGACATCGAGGCGGGGGAGATGGTCGGCTACATCGGCGCCAACGGGGCCGGCAAGTCCACCACCATCAAGATGCTCACGGGCATCCTGACTCCCACCAGCGGGAAGGTCTCCGTCGGCGGCCTGGTGCCGTGGCGCGACCGCCTGCAGTACACGCGCCACATCGGCGTGGTCTTCGGGCAGCGCACCCAGCTGTGGTGGGATCTGGCCGTGATCGAATCGTTCCGCCTGCTGCGCAAGATCTACGAGGTGCCCGAGAACATCTACGCCGAGCAGATGAAGGTCTTCGACGACCTGCTGGGCGTGGGCGAGTTCCTGCACCAACCGGTGCGCAAGCTCTCCCTGGGCCAGCGCATGCGCTGCGACCTGGCCGCGGCCCTGCTGCATCGGCCGCGCATCCTGTTCCTCGACGAGCCCACCATCGGACTGGACGTGGTGGCCAAGGAGAGCGTGCGCGGTTTCCTGCGCGAGATCCGCGACCTGCAGGGCGTCACCGTGATCCTGACCACCCACGACCTGGGCGACATCGAGCAGCTCTGCCGTCGGGTGATCATCATCGACAAGGGCGAGGTGCATTTCGACGGGGAACTGGAGGACCTGCGCACCCGTCTGGGGCGGCGTGTGCGGTTGACGGTGGATCTGCGCGAGGCCGTCACCGCGGACGACCTGCGCAAGGTGACCGCCGACCTGCCGGTCACCTGGCGAGACCGCGAGGGCAAGAACCACGTGGCCGAGTTCCGGCGCGCCGAGGTTTCGGGCGCCGAGGTGATCCGCCAGGTGGTCAACGACTGCCAGGTGTCCGATCTGCACCTGGCCGAGGTGGACATCGAGGAGATCGTGCGCGACATCTACCGGGCAGCCGGCAAGGAGAAGGCATGAGCGAGCCCACCACCGAGGCCGTTCGCGCCGATCGCCTGGTGCCCTGGGGGCGCAGCTGGACCGCCACCCTGGGGTTGTACGCGTCCTTCGTGCGCCTGTCCTTTCTCAAGTTCCTGGCCTACCGGCTGCGTTACTACACCGGTGTGATCAGCTACACGATTTTCATCTCCGGCCACTACTACATCTATTCCGCCCTGTTCCGCAGCGGAACCCCGGGCCCGGGCGGCGCCGTCACCATCGGCGGGCTCACCTTGCCCGAGATGGTCACCTACGTGGCCGTGGGCTGGATCGGCCGCAGCTTCTACTTCAACAACATCTCCCGCCAACTCAGCCGCATGGTGGTGGAAGGGGAGATCGCCATGCAGCTCATCAAGCCCTTCCACCTGCAGACGGTCATGCTGAGCGAGGCGGTGGGGGAGTCCTGTTTCCGGTTGATGATGTTCACCCTGCCGATCACGGTGGTGATCGTGCCGCTGTTCCATCTGCTGGGACCGACCGACTTCGCCCTGTACCCCTGGACATTCCTGAGCTTCTGCCTGGCCCTGGTCATCTACAGCCAGTGGAACTTCCTGATCGGGTGCCTGGCGTTCTACCTCAAGAACATCCAGGGGGTGCTGCGCGCCCAGATGGTGAGCATGGATTTTCTGACGGGCGTGCTGATCCCCTTCACGCTCTTTCCCCACTGGTTCCAGGTCGTGGTGCAGTGGTTGCCCTTCCAGGGCATCAGCTACATTCCGGTGACCATCTTCCTGGGCAAGCGCACCGGGCCGGAGCTCTACCAGGCCATAGGGCTGCAGTTCGCCTGGGCGATCGGCCTGTTCATCCTGGCCCGCCTGGTGTTCAAATTCTCGGTGCGCCGGGTGATCGCGCAGGGGGGGTGAAACCGTGTCGGAAAATCTTTTGGTCGGCCGTAAACCCCGTAGGGGTGTAACTGCATTTATTTGGCAATTAGGGATTTACGGGACTTACTTCGCGCAGTTCGTGAAGTCGCGTCTGGCCTACCGCATGGATTTCGTCATCGATACCCTGGCCGTTTCGTTCAGCATCGTCATCCAGATGGCGGTGCTGACCACCCTGTTCAGCAAGGTGCGCTCGCTCGACGGCTGGAGCTTTCCCGAGGTGCTTTTCATCTACGGGTTCTCCCTGGTTCCCTTGGGCCTGTTCAACCTGATCAGCGTCAATCTCTACGGATTCAGCGAGAAGTACATCATCCAGGGCAAGCTCGACCGGGTGTTGCTGCGGCCGGTGGGAACCCTGACCCAGGTGCTGTGCGAGTCGTTCAGCGTATCGGGCATCAACGAGATCCTGCTGGGGATCGGCGTGATGATCTACGCGGGGCGGGAACTGGGGCTGCCTCTGGGGATTCAACAGGTTCTGGGTCTGGCGGTTCTGGCGCCGTCGGCCGCTCTGGTCTACTCGGGAGTGTTCCTGGCCATCACGTCGGTGACCTTCTGGTTCGAGGATCGCATGGGGTTGGCGCCGCCGGTCTACAACCTGATCCGGTTCAGCCGCTACCCCATCACGATTTACAGCCTGCCGGTGCGGCTGTTCTTGACCTTCGCTTTGCCGTTCGCCTGGGTGGCCTTCTACCCGGCCACCTGGTTCCTGGGCAGTCCCGGGTTTGCGCGGGTGGCCCTGTTGACTCCCCTGGTGGGGATTGTGGTATTCTCGGGTGCGGTCCTGATCTGGAAACGCGGCATCAAGCGCTATTCCAGCACCGGCAGTTGAACCCGAGCTCCGTCGCCGAAAGGAACGATCCGATGCGCAAGATCCTGCTGCTGACCTGCATCCTGCTGGCCGTCGCCGCGGCCCTGCCCGCCACAGCTTCGGTGTGGTGCGGCGAGAACGGCATCATCCGCTTCTCGTTCGTCGAGGGGGATTCCCTGGTTTCGGTCTGGGATAGCGGTCCCGCCGAGGCGGGCGTCACCAAGGTCGACCTCTACGCCTGGCTGACCGACGTCGAGTCCGTGCAGCATGAGGGCGAGGTCCTCATGGCCATCGGCGGCTACGAGCTCAACCTCAAGATCACCGGCGCCGAGGCCTATATCCTGTCCCAGGAATTTCCCGCCCCGGGTTTCAACGTGGGGCGGAAGCAAGGCAGCATCGTTTACGGACTGGGCAGCGGGCTCAGCGTCGCCCGGGGATCAACCCAGCTCGTGCACTGGAAACTCATGTTCACGGGGCGCCCCGAAAATGTCCGCTTCGACCTGGAGTCGGAGGGTCTCCAGAGCTGCATGAAGACCGAAGGGTGCACCGGATCCGGGACCCACGCCCTGTACGTGGGGGCGACGTCCACCCATCTGCTCGATATGCTGAGCGGGGCGGGCTACGAGCCGGCCTGGCTGAATCCCGCCGGCGAGGTGGATCAGACGCCCGTCGTCAGCGCCGAGACCTGGCGCAAGGTCGGCGTGTACGGGAGCCGCTAGCCGTCGCCGGGGGCGCACATCTCCACGAGGACTCCGCCGCAATCCTTGGGGTGCAGGAACACGATCTGCTTGCCGCCCGCGCCCGGCCGTGGTTTGTCGTCGAGCAACCGGATTCCCGCAGCGCGACAGCGCTCCATGGCCGCGGCGATGTCCGGCACGGCCATGGCCACATGATGCAGCCCGGGCCCGCGCTTGGCGATGAAGGCGGCGATGTTCCCGCCTTCGCCCATGGGGGCCAGCAGCTCGAGATGACCCCGCCCGCCGCTGCGGTCGAGCTTCAGGAAGGCCACCTGCACGTTCTCCTGCGGCACCTCCTCGGTGCGCTCCAGCTCCAGCCCCAGCAGGTCGCGATACAGGGCGATCCCCGCCTGCAGGTCGGCCACCGCCACGCCGATGTGATCGACATGACCGTCCAGATCCGACGGCAGCAGGTTCTCCAATTTCGGATTCACGTTCCACCTCCTGGCTCAGCGGGACAGCCCGTAGTCTCAGGGAGCCAATATAGGCTCCCGCGCCCGTGAGGGCAGAATTTCCTTCAGGCCGTGCGGCGGCCCTGCTATGCTGCCGATCCCTCGACCACCGCACCTGAACCGGGAGCTGACCATGGATCCGCGCATCACCCGCCTGGCCGAACAACTCATCACCTACAGCGTCAAACTCCAGCCGGGCGAGAAGATCTACATCGAGATCAAGGGCCTGGAAGCCATGGAGCTGGGCTGCGAACTGGTGCGCGTGGCGACCGAACACGGCGGGGTGCCGTTCTGGTACTACAACGACGAGACCCTCAGCCGTGGCTTCATCAAGCACGCCGGCCAGGAGCAGTTCGCCGCCTGGGGCGCTTTCCACCGGCCCATCATGGAGGCGGTCGACGCCTACATCGCCGTGCGCGGAAGCACCAACCCCTTCGACCTGGCCGACGTGGAGCCCGAACGCATGAAGTGGCACGACGAGGCCTACTGGGGACAGGTCCACCTGCCGGTGCGCCTGAAGAAGAAGTGGTGCGTGCTGCGCTATCCCAACCCCGCCATGGCCATGGCCGCCGAGCGGGCCACCGACGAGTTCGCGGACTTCTACTTCCAGGTCTGCACCATGGACTACGCCAAGATGAGCAAGGCCATGGATCCCTTGGCGGCGCTCATCGAACGCACCGACCGGGTGAAGATTCTCGGCCCGGGCACGGACCTGGCGTTCTCCATCAAGGGTCTGCCGCCGGTCAAGTGCGACGGCGGTCGCAACATCCCCGACGGCGAGGTCTACACCGCCCCGGTGCGCGACAGCGTCAACGGCGTGATCCAGTACAACACCAAGACCCGCCAGGGCGGAGCGGTGCTGGACAAGTTGCGGTTCGTGGTCAAGGACGGCAAGATCGTCGAGGCCTCCTGCGAGGGGGACAACGACAAGCTGCAGGCCGCCCTGGATATCGACGAGGGCGCGCGCTACTTCGGCGAGTTCGCCCTGGGCGTCAATCCCTACATCACCGAACCCATGCTCGACACCCTGTTCGACGAGAAGATCAGCGGCAGCTTCCACCTGACTCCGGGCAACGCCTACGCGGCCGCCGACAACGGCAACAAGAGCGCCCAGCACTGGGACATCGTCCTGATCCAGACGCCCGAGTGGGGTGGCGGCGAGATCTATTTCGACGACGTGCTGATCCGCAAGGACGGACGATTCGTCTTGCCGGAGCTGGAAGGGCTCAATCCCGAAAACCTGAAGTCCTAACCGTTAACCTGATGTTGGACATTCGATTAACCGCGCCACGCGACCGGGCAGTAAAAAGTCCGGAAAACCTGTCAAAAATTTGACATCTGACCATTCCGCGCGATCTTTCCCCTAGGCGAACATGTGAAGAGGGGGCACGATGGGCGATCCCCCGGTCAGGAAGGCGACCATGGACAAGAGCAAAATCGAGGATCTGCACAAGCGCCGCTCCCACCTCTACCAGGGCGGGGGACCGGAGCGCATCGAGAAGCAACACGCCGGGGGCAAGCGGACCGCGCGCGAGCGGTTGGCCCAGTTTTTCGACCCGGACACCTTCCAGGAGACGCACCTCTTCATGCAGCATCGCTGCGTGGATTTCGGGATGCAGGGCAAGGAATTGCCCGGCGAGGGCGTGGTCACGGGGGTGGGCCTGGTGGACGGGCGGCCGGTGTACACGGCCAGTCAGGATTTCACCGTGGCCGGCGGGGCCGTGGGTGAAGCCACCGCGCGCAAGATCAGCCGTCTGCAGGACGACGCCATGAAGACGGGGGATCCCATCGTCTTCATCAACGATTCGGGAGGCGCCCGCATCCAGGAAGGCGTCGACTCCCTCGACGGTTACGGCGACATCTTCTACCGCAACATCCGGGCCTCCGGGGTGGTCCCGCAGATATCCATCATCAGCGGCCCCTGCGCCGGCGGGGCGGCCTACTCGCCCGCATTGACCGACTTCATCATCCAGGTCCGTCGCGAAGGACAGATGTACATCACCGGGCCCAGCGTCATCAAGCAGGTCACCGGCGAGGACGTCACCGCCGAGCAACTGGGCGGGGTGGAGAGTCACAGCCAGTACTCGGGCGTGGTGCACTTCGTGGCCGAGAACGGCACCGAGAGCATCGCCCTGGCGCGGCGTCTGCTGAGCTTCCTGCCCAGCAACAACACCGACGACCCGCCCTTCGTGGAGACCCTGCACGAGGACGAGGTCGGGGCCGACGAGACCCTCGACGACATCGTGCCGGACAACTCGCGTGCGGCCTACGACATGCACGAGGTGATCACCCGCGTGGTCGACGGCGGCGACTTCCTCGAGGTGCAGGATCATTTCGCCCCCAACCTGGTGATCGGCTTCAGCCGCATCGAGGGTTCGACCGTGGGCATCGTCGCCAACAACCCCGCCTGCAAGGCCGGCGTGCTGGACATCGATTCGTCGTGCAAGGGGGCGCGTTTCATCCGCTTCTGCAACGCCTTCAACATCCCGCTGTTGACCCTGGTCGACGTGCCGGGCTTCATGCCGGGCGTGGAGCAGGAGTACGGCGGAATCATCCGGCACGGGGCCAAGATGCTGTTCGCCTACGGTGCGGCCACGGTACCCAAGGTCACCGTGGTGGTGCGCAAGGCCTACGGCGGGGCCTACCTGGCCATGTGCGCCCGCAGCATGGGCGCCGATCGGGTGGCCGCCTGGCCCACCGCCGAGATCGCCGTCATGGGCGCCGAGGGCGCGGTCAACGTGCTCTACCGGCGCGATATCCAGGCCGCCGATGATCCCAATGCGATGCGGGCGGAGAAGATCGCCGAGTACAAGGAGCGCTTTTCCAACCCGTACGCGGCCGCGGGGCGGGGCATGGTGGACGACGTGATCGAGCCGTCGGAGACCCGCAGTTACGTGGCCATGGCCCTGGAAGTCCTCAAATCCAAACGCGAACTGAGGCCGGAGAAGAAGCACGGCCTCATTCCCCTGTAGGAGAACGGTGTGACCGGGCGCATAACCCAGGAAATGGCCGCCTTGTCCTTGGCGGGAATCGCCATCGTGTTCGCCGTCCTGGCGGTGATCGCCTCGGCGGTCGCCCTGCTCAAGATGCTGGACGACCGCTGGCAACGGGCCGAAGCCCGCAACGTCGCCCAGGCGTCCGCCAGGACCCAGGACATCGACGAGACGACCCTGGTGCTGCTGTCGGCCGCAGCCGCGGTGGCCGTCGGCGGTCGCTTCCGCGTGCGGCGCATCCGACGCCTGCTCTCGCCCCTGACCAAGCGCACGCCCTGGTCGGCCCAGGGCCGACTCATTCTGCAGGGATCCCATCAGCCCCGCCGCAAGCGGGAGTTGCGCTAACCGTGCGGCCGGGACCCCGGTCGCTGTGCAGCAAAGGAACGGACATGAAGCTGAAGATCACCGTCCACGGAGTGGCCTACGAGGTCGACGTCGAGGTTCTGGATGCCAAGGACGAGATGCTGAACGGTTCACCCTCGCCGTTGCCCGATATGGCCCAGGCGGGATCGCTCCCGCCGGTCGCGCCTGCGGGGGCTCTCGCGCCGCGGCCGGTGGCGGCGGGGCCGTCGGCGGCTCCCGGTGGCGCCGGGAGCGTCACCTCGCCCATCGCCGGCACGGTCCTGGAGGTCAAGTGCAAGCCGGGCGACCAGGTGACCCAGGGGCAGGCCCTGCTGGTCATCGAGGCCATGAAGATGGAGACGACCATCGCGGCCCCGGTGGCGGGTAAGGTCAAGAACGTGGCGGTGGCCGCGGGCGATGCGGTGCGGGAGAGCGAAACTCTCGTGGAGTTCGAGTAACCCATGGACGTTCTGTGGAATTTTCTGCAGGTGGGGATCCTGGGCAACTTCGCCTGGGGCAACATCATCATGTTGCTCATCGGGTGCGTGTTCATCTACCTGGGCATCGCGCGCGACTACGAGCCCCTGCTGCTGGTGCCGATCGGGTTCGGCATGCTGGTGGGCAACATCCCCCTGTCCGACGGCATGAACGTGGGGATCTACGAGTCCGGCAGCGTGCTGAACGTGCTGTACTCCGGCGTGACCCAAGGCTGGTATCCCTCGCTGATCTTCCTGGGGATCGGGGCCATGACCGATTTCTCCGCCATGCTCAGCAACCCGCGGCTGATCCTGCTGGGCGCGGCCGCCCAAGCGGGAATATTCCTGACCTTTGCGGGCTCCCTGCTGCTGGGCTTTCCGGCCAGCGACGCCGCAGCCATCGGCATCATCGGCGGGGCGGACGGGCCCACGGCCATCTTCCTGGCCGGCCGCCTGGCCCCCCACCTGCTGGGCGCCATCGCCGTTGCGGCCTACAGCTACATGGCCCTGGTGCCGGTGATCCAGCCGCCCATCATCAAGCTTCTGACCACGCGGAAGGAGCGGCTGATCCGCATGAAGCCCTCGCGCCCGGTCAGCAAGCGCATCCGCATCATCTTCCCCATCGTGGCCTTCATCCTGTGCGCGGGAATCGCGCCGGGTGCCATCAGCCTGCTGGGCTTCCTGTTCTTCGGCAATCTCCTTAAGGAGAGCGGCGTCACCGAACGGCTGGCCAAGACCGCCCGCAACGCCCTGATCGACACCGTGACCATCCTGCTGGGCCTGTGCGTGGGGGCTTCGACCGATGCGAGCCGGTTCTTGACCCCGGCGTCGATCAAGATCGCCGCCCTGGGCGCGATCTCGTTCTGTGTGGCGACGGCTGCGGGGGTGCTCTTCGCCAAGGCCATGAACCTCTTCACCCGCGACAAGATCAACCCCATCATCGGGGCGGCCGGGGTTTCGGCCGTTCCCGACAGCGCGCGCGTGTGCCAGATGGTGGGGGCGAAGGAGGATCCCCAGAATTTCCTGATCATGCACGCCATGGCGCCCAACGTGGCCGGGGTGATCGGGTCGGCCGTGGCGGCCGGTATTTTCCTGTCGCACTTCGTCATGAAATCCTGAATTCCTTCCTGACGCAAGCGGGCCTGTGACGTCGTGTCACAGGCCCGCACTGCTTTCCGGATATCGTGCCTAGTGCTCTGTCAGAATTTGCCTTTCGGGTAGAGTGACTTGAGCTTGAGCCGTGCGTCGTTGATGGTGAACTGCCAATCGACGCCGCGTTGTT
>PFVX01000076.1 GCA_002790835.1 bacterium CG_4_9_14_3_um_filter_65_15
CCTCCTTGGCTGCCCATAGTTTCCCACGTCTCTCCGGCCCTGAACACCATAATTCGTAAGCCTGACTATGCACTAGGCTCTGTCTGAAAACTCCCTCCCGTCGCGCTGCACGCCTGGTCGACCCGAGCTCCACGTTGCGAACCCTTGCCGTAGCCATGGCCACGCCGGCGGGTCCGCGCCTCGATCTCGGGCCGACCAGACGCACTTCGCTCGGCCCAGGAGTTCTCAGACAGAGCACTAGGCATCCAGGAACCGATCCAGCTCGTCGAGTGCGGAAATCCGGTCCTTCAGTTCGTCAGCGAGTTCATCGATCATATCGACGTGTTTCTCGACCTTGTCCGTCAATTCCTCCACCCACTCCATATCGGCTTCGAAATCGGCCTCGATGGCGTTTAATTCGGAATCGTCCTCATCGTCATCCCCCAAGGACCGCAGAACCGTCGCGATGGTCTGAACGGCGAACTTCGTGCTGCTCTCGGCGTGAAAACGCGCCAACACCTTGCGGTCTCCCCGGTCGGTCTCGATGCGTTTGCCGTAGATGGGCAGTCAAGTCACCACCCACCGAAATCATCACCTTGTCGTGGTTCCGCCTGCCCTCGTAGGTGATGACCAGGACACCATCATCGATGCCGATGCTGGTATGGCCCGACTAGCGGACATCGGTGCCGTGGTGGCCGTGGTGATGATGGGAGCCGGCGCTGGACATGGCCGGAAGGTTGAGCAAGCCTGCAACCAGCAGGGTCGTGATTGTGGATTTCATTGTTCGCTCCAGGTCCGGGGTGCCATCGGGGGGATGCCGTGGTATTACGGTCTGGAGCAAAAATGGTTACAGGGTTCCTCCTCTTTAGCCCTCAGGCGCTGAAGGATGGAGCCATGGTCCGGCCAACGGCGGTCGCGACCGGGCGCAGTTCATCCATCAGGCGCGCGAAGTCGGCCGGGAGCATGCTCTGATCGCCGTCGCAAAGCGCCCGCTCGGGATCGGGGTGAACCTCGATGATCAGGCCGTCGGCGCCCGCAGCCACCGCAGCCTTCGCCACTGCGGGGATGTAGGCGGGGTTGCCCGTGGCATGGCTGGGATCGACGATCACGGGCAGATGACTGCATTGCTTGATCACGGGGATGGCCGAGATGTCCAGGGTGTTGCGCGTGGCCTTCTCGAAAGTCCGGATGCCGCGCTCGCACAGGATGACCTGATGGTTTCCGTTGGACAGGATGTATTCCGCCGACAGCAACAGTTCCTCGACCGTCGACATCAGGCCCCGTTTCAACAGCACCGGCGTGCGGCTCCGGCCCACGGCCTCAAGCAGGTTGTAGTTCTGCATGTTGCGGGCGCCGATCTGAAGGATATCCGCGTAACGCGCCACCAACGGGACCAGTTCCGCAGACATGACCTCGGTGACGACGGCCAGGCCGGTCTCGCGCTTGGCCTCCTGCAGGATCTTCAGGCCCTCCTCGCCCAGCCCCATGAAACTGTAGGGCGAGGATCGTGGCTTGTAGGCGCCGCCCCGCATGATGCGAGCGCCGGCGTCGCCCACCGCGCGGGCCGCGGAAAATTGGATCTCGCGCGACTCCACCGAACAGGGGCCGGCCATGACCACCACCTCGCGGCCGCCGACTTCGATGCCGTTGACCCGCACCACCGTGGATTCGGGCTGGAACTCCCGGTTGACCAGTTTGAACGACCGGGTGATCGGCGTGATCTCCTCCACCCCCGGCAAGGCGGGCAGCCCCTCGAGCGACAGGGCTTCCACCGCTCCCATCACCCCGATCACGGTCTGACCCGCACCATGCGAGGGCCGGGCCTTGAACCCGCGCGCCTCGACCTCGCGGATCACGTTTCCGATCTCGGCCACGGAGGCTCCCTTGTGCATGACAACCATCATCATGGCCTGCTCCCTTCGGTCGGGTTGACCGCCTGTTGCACCTCATCCAGGAACGTGCGAACTGCGACCGGTGCAGCGGCCGGGCCCGCGCGCTCGATCACCTCGACCAGAGCGCTTCCGATGATCACCCCGTCGGCCCGGCGGGTCATGGCCCGCGCCAGCGAGGGCCCGTCCACGCCGAAGCCGACGTACAACGGCCGCGCCGTGTGGCAACCGACGCGCTCGACGAACTCCTCGACCTCATCGGCCCGCGGTGCCTGCGTCCCCGTGACCCCGGTCACCGACACCAGGTAGACGAACCCCTCGGCATCCGCCGTGATGACTTTCACGCGCTCGAGCGGCGTGGTACGCGCCACCAGATCGACCCACGCCACATCCCGCTGGACCAGCAGACCACGAATTTCCCGGGACTCCTCGCGTGGCACATCGGGCAGGATGAGACCGGCAACCCCGGCCGTTGCGGCCCGGTCCGCAAAACGCTCCATTCCCATGTGCAACAATGGATTAACGTACCCCATCAGGACCAGCGCCACACCGGAGCGGGCCGCCTCGGCGGCCAGTTCCAACGCCCCGTTCAGGGTCATACCGCCGGCCAACGCCTTTTGGGATGACGCCTGGATCGCCGGACCGTCGGCGATGGGATCCGAAAACGGCAGACCCAGTTCCACGACCTCGCAGCCGGCCTGCTGGGCGGCGGCGACCAGACGGAGCGTGGTCGCGGGGTCGGGATATCCGGCGGTGAAGAACGGCACCACGCCCTTGCGGCCCTTGGCGCGCAGATCCTCGACGGCACGGGTCAACTTCATCATGCGAGAACCTCCTGCACGCTCTCCAGGTCCTTGTCCCCGCGGCCGGACAGGTTCACGAGGATCGGGCCGCTTGTCAGCCCGCCCGTGTTGGCCAACTTGCGCAACCAGGCCAGGGCATGGCTCGACTCCAGGGCGGGAATGATGCCTTCGAAACGGCAAAGGTCATGGAAGGCGGCCAGGGCCTCGTCGTCGTCCACCTGAACGTAGGTCGCACGACCGGAATCCTTCAGGTCGCTGTGCTGGGGTCCCACACCCGGGTAATCGAGTCCGGGGGCGATGGAATGGGCCGGGCTGACCTGACCGTCGCCATCCTGCAGGAGGTAGCTCAACGCCCCGTGCAACACCCCGGGCGCGCCTGCGCTCAGCGAGGCGGAGTGCCCCGCAGCCGATCCTCCGGCCTCGACGCCGACCAGCGCCACATCAGGGTCCGCAAGAAAGGCGTTGAAGATGCCCATCGCGTTCGACCCACCGCCCACGCAGGCGATCACCATGGACGGCAAGCGGCCCTCCGCTGCCAGGATTTGAGCGCGCGCCTCGTTCCCGATGACGGCCTGGAAATCCCGGACGATGGTCGGATAGGGGTGCGGACCCACCGTCGACCCCATCACATAGTGGGTCGTTTCCACCTTGGCCACCCAGTCCCGGATGGCCTCGTTGATGGCGTCCTTCAGGGTCCGCGAGCCCGCATGCACCGGCACCACCTCGGCGCCCAACAGGCGCATGCGCAACACGTTGGCCCGTTGCCGCTCCATATCCAGGGCCCCCATGTAGATGGTGCACTCCATGCGGGCCCTGGCCGCCACCGTGGCCGTGGCCACGCCGTGCTGCCCGGCCCCCGTTTCGGCCACCAACCGTCGCTTCCCCATGCGCCGGGCGAGCAAAGCCTGGCCCAGGCTGTTGTTGATCTTGTGGGCGCCGGTATGGTTCAGGTCTTCGCGTTTCAGGTAGATGCGGGCCCCGCCGCCGAGTTCGGCCTCCAGGTTGACGGCCCGATAGATCGGCGTTGGACGGCCCGAGAAATCCTTCAGCAGGCTCGCCAGCTCGGACAAGAAGGACGGGTCGGCCATGGCCTCGCGGTAGGCGGCTTCGAGAGCGATGAGCCCGGGCATCAGGGTCTCGGGCACGTACTGTCCGCCGTAGACACCGAAACGGCCGGGGCGGGGCGGGTTGGATTCAGGCGCTCGCACGGTGCACCTCCTCGATAAAGCGGTTCACGGCCTCGGGATCCTTGTTGCCCGGCGATCGTTCGACGCCGCTGCTGACGTCCACCCCCGCGGGGCGGGTACGCCGCACCGCATCGGCCACGTTCTGGGGCGTCAACCCCCCGGCCAGAAACACCCGCCGACCCGCGCGGCATTGCTCGGCGGCGGCGTCCCACAACGCCAGACGTTCGGCTTCGGCATCGGCATTCCCGCTCTTGTCCAGATCCAGCAAAAGGGTATCCACCCCCGACGGCATTCCCGGCTCATCCCCGAGCGCCAGCTCCTGCAACCGCAGGGCCTTGATCACGGGCCGGGGACAAAGGCGGCCCAGTCCGGTGCGGTAACGCCCGTCTTCCCTGCCGTGGAGCTGAACAATATCCAGGCGGCAGGTCTGCACGATTTCCGCCACCTCCTCGATCGCCATGTCGACGAAGACGCCCACCAATTTGGCCCGGGGTACGGCGGCGCGGATTTTCCGTGCTTGCGCGACCGTCACGCGGCGGGGACTGTCGGCAAAAACCAGCCCCAGAAAATCCGCGCCACGACTGCTGCAGGCGACGGCATCGGCGGCGCTGGTCAGCCCACAGATCTTCACCTGGACCTTCTCAGTGCTCATCACCACGCAACTCCTTCAGTTTGGCCGCCGGATCCTCGGCGTCCAACAGGGCCCCGCCGATCAGGAAGGCGTCGACACCGACTCTGGTGAGTTCCTCGATCACTTCGCGCCGGGCGATGCCGCTCTCGGCCACGCAGACCGTGCCCTCCGGAACCAAGCCCACCAAGCCACGGCAGGTGTCGACCGATACCGACATGCTGTCCAGATTGCGGTTGTTGATTCCGATCAGGCGCGCGCCTGCCGCAACCGCCCGCCCCACCTCGTCCGCCTCGTGGCATTCGACCAGCGCCGACATCCCCAGATCCCCAATGGCGGCGAGCAGCCCCTGCAACCGCGCATCATCCAGGATGCGCACGATCAGCAACACCGCGTCGGCACCGGCGGCCCGCGCTTCGGCCACCTGGTACTCGTCCAGGATGAATTCCTTGGCCAGAACGGGCAGAGAGACGCTTTCGCGCACACGCGTCAGGTCCGCCACGCTGGTGCCGAAGTTGGGTTCGTCGATCACGATGGAGATCGCCGCGGCGCCGGAGGCCGCGTAGATTCCCGCCAGGCCGGTGACATCGCCCTGCTGGCGGAAGGCCGTCACCGAGGGCGACCGGCGCTTGATCTCCGCGATGATCCGTCCTCCCCCCGCCACCGCCGCCTGGAAATTGCGCGGCAATCGGGAAGCGGCCCGGAGCAGCAGTTCGTTGAGGGGCGTCCGCGCGCGGCTGCGTTCCGTCTGGGCGACCTTGTCGCGCACCACTTGATCCAGGAACCCGTTCATGACGCCTCCCGGGCATACCGGAGCGAAGCCTGTCGCAGGTTGTCCAGCAAGCGTTCGGCGCTGCCGGATTCAACCGCCCGGAGGGCCAGGGCCACCCCCTCGGAGGGATCGTTTGCCAGCTCGCCCAGCACGGCCACGAAACCGGCATTGAGCAACACCGCATCGCGGCGCGGGCCCGGTACGCCACGCAGGACAGTCTCGAGATGCTCCGCATTCTCGGCAGCGGTGCCGCCCTGGATGTCGGCGAGGGAAGCCCTCGTCAAACCGGCATCCTCGGGGGTGAAGACGAAACGGCGAATTTGACCCCCGTCCAGAGCCGCGACCACCGTCTCGCCGGTGATCGAGACCTCGTCGGTGCCGTCGCGGCCGTGAACCACGAACGCTTTCTCCGCGCCCAATTCGGCCAGCACCCGGCAAACCGGCTCGACCAGGTCTTCCGCAAAGACCCCCAACAGCTGCCGGCGGACCCCGGCCGGGTTGGTCAGCGGGCCGAGAAGATTGAATACCGTCCGCACGCCCAGCTTCCGGCGCACCGGCGCTGCGTGCTTCATCGCCGGGTGATGACGCGGGGCGAACAGGAAGCCGATACCCACCTCGTCGATCATTTCGGCCACCTGGTGCGGAGGCAGGTCGACGGCCACACCCAGGTGTTCGAGCACGTCGGCACTGCCGCAGGTCGATGAAACCGCCCGGTTGCCGTGCTTGGCGACCGGCACCCCCATGGCCGCGGCCACCAGGGCCGTCCCCGTGGAGATGTTGAAGGTCCCTTTGGCGTCTCCGCCGGTGCCGCAGGTATCCACCAGACCCCCGCGCTTGGGCGCGACCTGTTCGGCCCGCTCGCGCATGGCCCGGGCGAACCCCGTGATCTCATCCACGGTCTCGCCCTTCGCGCGCAGAGCCACCAGCACGGCCGTGATCCGAACCTCATCCATCTCCCCCGCCATGATGGAATTCATCAGGCCGTACGCCTCGTCCGCCTCGAGATCGCAGCGACGCAGCATTTTTGCCAGCAGGGCCTCGGTCATGGCGTTTTTCCTCCTGGTCGAATCATCTCCAGGAAATTCCCCATGAGTTTCATGCCCTCCGGCGTCAGGATGGATTCGGGATGAAACTGCACTCCCTCCACGGGTCGCCCCTTCAACCGCACGCCCATGACCTCGCCGTCGGAGGTGTAGGCCGACACCGACAGGGCCTCGGGCAGGGTCGACTCGCGGGCGATCAACGAGTGATAACGGGTTGCGGAGAAGGGAACCGACAAACCGTCGTAAAGGGTTCGGCCGTCGTGGTAGATCTCCGACACCTTCCCGTGCATCACCCGGTCGGCGCGCTCCACCACTCCCCCGAAGCCTTCGACCAGGCACTGGTGCCCCAGACAAACCCCCAGAATGGGGATCCGCTCGGCGAAATGGAGGATCATGTCGGTCGACACCCCCGCGTCGCGCGGCATCCCCGGGCCCGGCGAAATGACCAACGCCGCCGGGTCCAGCTTTTCCGCCTCGGCCACCGTGATTTGGTCGTTGCGGACCACATGCACTTCAGACCCCAGCCCTTCCAGGGCCTGCACGATGTTGAAGGTGAAGGAGTCGTAGTTGTCGATCAAGAGAATCATGACCGCCTCCCCTCGGCGATGTCGATGGCCCGCGTCAGGGCCATGATCTTGTCCAGGGTCTCCCGGTACTCCATTTCCGGGTCGGAATCGGCCACGATGCCGGCCCCCGCCTGGGCGAACCACCGGTCGCCTTTCATGATCAGGGTGCGGATGGCGATGCACATATCCATGTCGCCCTGCCTGCCGAAGTAGCCGACGGCCCCCGCGTAGGGCCCGCGCCGGTCGTTCTCGATCTCGTTGATGATCTCCATGGCGCGGATCTTGGGAGCGCCCGAAACGGTGCCGGCCGGGAAGACCGCCCGCAACAAGTCGAACATGTCGAGTCCCGGCCGCAACCGGCCCTGCAACCGCGAAACGATGTGCATCACGTGGGAATATTTTTCGATCTGCAGGAGAGACTCGGGCACAACGCTGCCGGTCTCGCAGACCCGGCTTAGATCGTTGCGGCCCAGATCCACCAGCATGACGTGCTCGGCCAATTCCTTCTCGTTGGCGAGCAGCTCCTGCTCCAGTTCCGCGTCGGCGGCCGGCGTCTCCCCACGAGGCCGGGTGCCGGCGATGGGACTGAGGGTCACCTCGCGGCCGGCCAGTTTCACCAGCACCTCCGGCGAGGATCCGAGGGTCTGGAAATCTCCGAAATCGACGAAGAAAAGGTATGGCGAGGGGTTCAGGATGCGCAGGGCCCGGTAGACGGCGAAGGGGGACGCCGCCGTGCGCCCGCTCAGCCGCTGGGACAGCACGATCTGGAAGGCGTCCCCGGCCAGGATATGCTCCTTGGCCTTCGCCACTCCGGACTCGAAATGCTCCTTGGTCATGTTCGCTGCCGGGGAGGCCGCCTCCCCGGCGGCGGTGGAGGCCTCCGTCGGAGGAAGCGGCCGGGCAAGAGCCCCCAGCAGCGATTCGATCTCGTCCCGGGCTTCAGTCCAGGCCTGCTCCGGCGAACCCTCGCCGGGCAGGACCAGAAGCTCGATCTCGCTCTTGACGTGATCGATGACCGCCATGGCCCGGGGAAAGAGGAAGCGATAGTCGGGCAGGCCCAGTTCGTCCCGGGTTGGAGACGGCACGCTCTCGAAGTAACGCACCATGTCGTAGCCCAGATATCCCACCGCGCCGGCGAAAGGTCCGGGCAGGTCGTCCGTCTCGATCTCCGCCCCCTCGGCCAGAACCCGGCGCAACGCAGAAAAGGGGTCCGTCGGATCGACGGCCTCGTTCACCACCGCGCCGTCTCGCTCCACCGCCACCACTTGGTCGGTGAGCGAAACGACGACCTGCTGGCCGATCCCGATGAAGGAAAATCTCCCGACCTGGATGCCCCGCTCGACGCTCTCGAGCAGAAAGACCGCCCCTTGTGGCCTCAATTTGAGAAAGGCCGAGACCGGAGTCTCCAGGTCCGCCGGAATGCGGCGGCGCAGGGGAACGCGCCTGCCGCCGGCGACAAGGTCGCGGTATTCGGATAGGATCGGCGTCAGCGTCATCATGATCTCCTGGTCGAATGGGACGACAAAAAACCCACCATCTCTCGGGTGGTGGGTGGCGGTCTCGGTTCTGTTCAGGAATCTATCCGGAATCAGCAATCCGTCCGCTACCGACCATCCGAGGATGGTAGGCACACCAACGCCACCAGCGATAAGACATGGCGAGGCAGTCGGAGCGGATGTGCAACGGGCGGATCACTTCTAAGACTCTCAATTCCGGTTCGATCGCAGGGCGACCGGGAAAGATGCGCGACCGGGAAAGAATCCGGACGCGTTTGATGCGTGAGTATATACTAATTCAATCCCGACCGTCAAGGGGCCGCACGCCCAAACCCGAAAGGAAGACCATGGTTCGCAAGATCGACGTCCTTCGCAATGAGATCGCGGACCTGGACCGGGATCTGCTGGAATTGATCGAGCGACGATTTCGCCTGGCCGCCGAGGTGGGTCGCTTCAAGGCCGAGCAAGGCCTGCCGGTGACGGTGAAGCAGGTGGAGGAGCGCGTGAAACAGCGGGCCCGCGACGCGGCTGCAACCTGCGGCGTGTCCCCGGGTATCATGGACGCCATTTTCGGAGCCATCATCAACGGTTCCGTGGAACGGCAGTACCGGGTCGGGATCGAGGAGCGGGCGCGCATCGCCAAAAGGCTCGTGGTGTTGGGTGCGGCCGGGAGCATGGGCGGTTGGTTGAGCAGCTTCCTCGGCAGCATCGGTCACCGGATCGAGGCCGTGGATCCGGCTTGGCTGGATGCCGAGGGTGTCGAGGGGCGTCATGCCTCTCTGGGAACCGTGCCGGACCCGGACAGTCTCGACGGGATCTTCGTGGCCACTCCCCTGGGCACCACCGAGGCCGTGCTGCAGGAGCTGGCCGATGGCGGCTTCTCGGCGCCCATCTTCGAGATCGCATCCATCAAGAGCCACCTCGCCCCGGTCCACAGCCGGCTGAGAAAAGCCGGACGCACGGTCTATTCGATCCATCCCATGTTCGGCCCGAGCAAGAATCCCTACCAGCCCCTGACGGTCATTCATGCCGTGCTGGATGATGCGGAGGCCGAGCGGCAGGCCATTCTCGAGGTGCTGACCCATCCCTACCTGAACCTGGTCAGTATGCCGTTCGCGGAGCACGACCGGATTTCCGGTTGGCTGCTGGGCCTCTCGCATCTGACCGGCATGCTCTTTGCCGCCGCTCTCACGCGCTCGGGAACCGACCCCGCGGTCCTGCATCGGGTGGCCTCGACCTCGTTCGAACGCCAGGCCGCCACCTCACGCTCGGTGCTCGATGGCAACTCCGACCTCTTCTTCTCGATCCAGCGCTTGAATCCCTACCGCGGCGCGGTCTACGCGGCGCTGAGCGAAGCCCTGAGCGAATTGACCGCGGCCGTCGAGGGCGACGACCGAACGACTTTCGCCGAATCTCTGGCCCGCGCCGAGGGCATGCTGCCGCCGGAATAGGAATCAGGGTTCAACGGCGACCCAACGCCGCCTTCTCGCTGCGATCGACCCGGAACACGCCCCAGTGCTTCTCGACTTCGGCGGGGTCGTCACCGCCTTTCCAGTTTTCGTCGAAGGCCTCGAAGAAAAACGCCGTCTCGCCGGTGTCCAGGGACCACCTGCGGACTTCGTTATAGAACTTCGCCTGTTCCTTCTCGCCGGGCCGCCCCTTGATGAGTTCGGCCTGCTCTCCTTCGTCGGCTACGGCGGTAGCCCATCCGGTCTCGCCCAGGATCACCTTCTTGCCGGGGTGGACCTCGCGGACCTTCTCCAGGGTTTCCCTGACCCAGGGCAACGCCTCGTCGAGCTGCTTGCCGTTCCACAAGGGGTGCGCGTGGACGGTGAGGAAGTCCAGCTCAGCGGCCAGTTCAACGCTGCGGGGCTCCAGCCAGAACGGGTAATCGTCGGCCACGGTGACGGGCACGCTGGAAAATTTTCGCAGCTCCGCGCGCACCTCCCGCACCGCCCCGACCAGTTCGCTCAGCGGCACCTTGTGCGTGGACCAGAACACCTGGGTCTCGTTGCCCACACTCACCGCCCACACCTGACGGGGATAGGCCCGGACCAGTTCGGCGACCTTGGCGATCTCCGCGTTGTTGGCGGCCGTGTCATCGGGAGCGATCCACACCCCCAGCATGACCTTCATGTCCCACCCGTTGTCCGCGATGACCCGCAGGGCGGTCTCGGCGGAGCCGCGGGTGCCGTACATCCGCAACAACCGCCATTGATGCCGCATGAGGTCGAGATCTTCGCGGATCTGCTCGGAGGTGGGATCGGGGCCGCCGGGCCGCTGCCCGTCGCGGTGGGGGCCGTAGCAGACCCCGTGGCCGGGCCAGAAGGCCTTGTCGGGCAGGGTGTCATGGGAAGCGGAGGCCGCCAAGGCTCCCGGTCCCACCACCAGAACGAGAAGGAGAGAAAGAAACGCTAACCCTCGCGGGGTTCGCGGAGTCGAGTGCCTTTTCATGCTCACCTTTCCGGTCTCGCGGATTGACGCCTTTCCTGGGATATTACAGCCAATGGCGTATACTCGGAACCCGAATGAAGCGGGAATTTGTCACCCTGAACCCATGTCGGGAATTGCCATGCGCACCCTTCGGGGATTTTCCTTTCTCACCGTTCTGACCTGCGCCCTGTCCGGGGCCATCGCGCATGCGGACGAGGTCACCATCGCGGTGGCGAGCAACTTCGCCCGCCCCGCGCAGGAGATCGCAGCGCAGTTCGAGACCGATACCGGACACCATGTCGTCCTGGCCTTCGGATCGACGGGCAAGCATTTCGCCCAGATCAGCAACGGCGCACCGTTCGCGGCGTTTCTCGCCGCCGACGCGCGACGTCCCCGCCTCCTGGAAGAAGCCGGCCTGGCGGTCACCGGCACGCGATTCACCTACGCCGTCGGGAAGATCGTGCTGTGGAGCCCGGACAAAGACCTTGTGGATCCCGATGGCGCCGTGCCCTCCTCGGACCGGTTCCGTCACCTCGCCATCGCCAACCCCGGACTCGCCCCTTACGGCGAAGCGGCTCAGCAGGTATTGCAGTCGCAGGGACTTTGGGACAAGCTGGCCGATCGCATCGTGCGCGGCGAGAACATCGGCCAGACGTACCAGTTCGTCCAGAGCGGCAACGCCGAACTGGGTTTCGTTGCCTCCGCCCAGCTGATCGATGAACAGGGGCGGATGCCGGGCTCCTGGTGGGACCCCCCGCAAGACAGCTACACCCCCATCGCCCAGCAGGCGGTCCTGTTGCGCGAAGGCCCCGCGGCCCGCGCCTTCCTGGACTACATGCGCAGCGGCGCCGCCCGGAAGATCATCACCCACTACCGATACGGGGCCCCCTGATGTTCAGCCCGCAAGACATCGCCGCCCTGGTAACAACCTTGAAGTTGGCGACGCTGACCACCGTCACGCTGCTGATCCTGGGCACACCGCTGGCGTGGTGGTTGGCCCGCACCCGCTGGCGCTTTCGGTTCCTCATCGACGCCGTGATCGCCCTGCCGCTGGTGTTGCCGCCGACGGTGCTGGGGTTCTACCTGTTGGTCGCCCTGGGACCGCGGGGGCCCGTCGGTCAATTGGTCGAGGCCCTCGGGGGAAGCTCGCTGGCCTTTTCGTTTACCGGTCTGGTGATCGGATCGGTCATCTACTCGCTCCCGTTCGTCGTCCAACCCTTGCGCGACGCCTTCATGGCCGTCGGCCGCCGCCCCCTGGAAGCCGCCGCCACTCTGGGTGCTTCCCCGATTGATCGATTCTTCACCGTGGCGGTTCCGCTGGCCCGCCCCGGTATCCTGACCGCCTGCGTGCTGGGTTTCGCCCACACCATGGGTGAGTTCGGCGTGGTGCTCATGATCGGCGGCAACATCCCCGGCAAGACCCGGGTGGCTTCCATCGCCATCTACGACCACGTGGAAGCGCTTGAGTACGCGCAGGCCCACTGGCTGGCCGGCGGGCTATTGTTCGTATCGTTCGTCCTGTTGGTCGCGGTCTACGCCGGGAATCGGCGTATCTCGGTGGTGCGGCCATGAGCATCACCGCGCGACTGCGACTCGATCGCGACGACTTCACCCTGGATGTGGATCTCCTTCTACCGGAACGCGGAGTCTCGGCCGTTTTCGGCCCCTCCGGGTCCGGCAAGACCACCCTTCTGCGCGCGGTGGCGGGGCTGGAACCACGTGTACGGGGCGAGCTGTGCATCGGGGACCGCGTCTGGCAGGATGCCGCCACCTTTTTGCCTCCACACAAGCGCCGGGTGGGCTACGTCTTCCAGGAACCCAGCCTGTTCGACCATCTGGATGTGCGGGGGAATTTGGAGTACGGGCGCAAGCGGCGGTCGCTTTCCGGGCGAGGCGCATCTCAGGATCAGGTGGTGGAACTGCTCGGCCTCGGGTCCCTGCTGAGCCGAAGCCCCCACCAGCTATCGGGGGGTGAAAAGCAGCGGGTGGCCGTGGGCCGGGCCCTTGCTTCCGATCCGCTCATGCTGCTTCTGGACGAACCGCTGGCCGCCCTCGACGAAGAGCTCAAACAGGAGATCTTGCCCTATCTCGATCGCCTGCACCGCGAGCTGGACATTCCGGTGCTCTACGTGAGCCACTCGCGATACGAAGTGGCCCGGTTGGCCGATCATCTGGCTTTGCTCGATAACGGAAAATGCAAGGTGGCCGGCCCGGTCGAGGAAATCTATGCGCGGCTGGATCTGCCCCTGTCCCGGCAGAGCGGGGCCGAATCGGTGATCACCGCCGTGGTCGCCGAAAGAGACGAGCGGTACGGCCTGCTGGATCTCGAATTCCCCGGCGGCCGCATCGCCGTGACCGGCACCGGGTTGGCCCGCGGCGAACGGGTCCGAGTCCAGGTCAAGGCCAAGGACGTGAGCCTGACCCTGACGCGCCAGTCGGACACCAGCATCCTCAACATCTTCCCTGCCGTGGTGGAAGAACTCGGCGGAACCGGCGGTCCCCACGTGACGGTCCGCGTCTCGCTAAGCGGGGTGCCGTTGCTAGCCCGCGTTACGGCCAAATCGGCCGAGGCCCTTGAACTGGCCCCGGGCCTGCCCGTGTTCGCCCAGGTCAAGACCGTGGCGCTGGTGCGCTGAAGGCCGTCAGCCATCCCGCTGATCATTGGCTCTTCACCTTCCCACTCAATCTGCAATCTTCGGCCATGGTGGTCCTCCGGAGATTCCCCAGAATTCTCGCAAGACTCTGGTTATCTCACGGTTGGACCACCACTTCCACATACCACATTCTCGTGATCCGGCATCAAAGAAAAAGAAAAACCTCGTTGGCCCTGGAAAACCAGGAAGTTAAGCTGCGTTTGCCAAAACAATAGCTTAACCAAC
>PFVX01000059.1 GCA_002790835.1 bacterium CG_4_9_14_3_um_filter_65_15
GTGATGGTCGAGGCGCTACGCGGCTACATGCAAACGGGAGAGCTGCCGCCGCTGCCGGGCGCCGTGGCCGTTGCAGAAGGCTGAACTGTTACGAAATATCGGGATCGCGAAATGCGGCCGCACGGGTCTGTCCAACTCTCGGTTAATATTACATCCATTTGCCAACTGCTGCAGGTTTCCCTGGCGATCGCGAAAATGGCGCTGCACGGCTTGGACCAGGAGCTTCCGCCCGCCGGTCGCCGTGTGGAAAACCACACCATCTGGGACAGGCTCTAGCTTGAGGGTTCAGGGCACCATCATGGCGCGCAAAGCGGCCATGCGCCGCTCATAGGCCTCGCTGTCGGCGGCCAGCAATCCCTCCACGCTGAATCCTTCGGGGCAGAAGCTGGCCGTGACGGTTCCCGAGAGCATAGCCCGGCGAAACACGGCATCGCCGTCGCCGCGGCTCGCTCCGGCCTCCGCCAGCTCGGCCATGAAGCCCCCCGCAAAGCTGTCGCCGGCCCCGGTGGGATCGACAACGTCATCCAGAATCAAAGCCGGAACACCCAGAACCGAGTCGGCGCCGAACAGAAGGGCGCCGTGCTCCCCCTTCTTGATGACGACCCTTCGGGGCCCCATGGCGGCGATTTCGCGAGCGGCATGGGCAAGGCTGCCGCAACCGGTCAACATGCGGGCCTCGCCGTCGTTGACCAGCAGGACATCGACCTTGGCCAATACCCGCCGCAGGGACTCGGGAGTCTTCTCGATCCACAGGTTCATGGTGTCCAGGGCGATGAGGCGGGGTCCGGTCATCTGCTCCAGCACGTGGAGCTGGAGGTCGGGATGGATGTTGGCCAGGAAGAGATATTCGCTGTCACGCCAAGCGGCGGGAATCTCGGGCTGAAAATCGGCGAACACGCCGAGTTCGGTGGCCAGGGTGTCCCGTTCGATCATGTCGGCATGGTAGCGGCCCGACCAGTGGAAGCTGGGTCCGGCCTCCCGCACCACGCCGCTGGTATCGGCGCCGTGTTCCTGCAACAGAGCCAGGTCTTCGGCCCGGAAGTCCTCACCCACCACTCCGACACAGCGCACCGGGTGCCGTCCCCGCGCGGCCACGGCGAAGAAGCTGGCGCTGCCTCCCAGTTGTCGTTCCCGCCTTTCCCGCGGGGTCTCCACGGTGTCGTAGGCCAGGGAACCAACCACCAGAATCGCCATCTCAATCCCTCTTTTCCATGCTCTCGGGCAGGTCGATGCCGATCAGCTCGCCCATCCGGCGCAGGACGTGCCCGGTCAAGACAGTCAGATGCAACAAGGCCAGGCGCGATTCGGGATCCTGATCGAGGATGCGCTTGCACTGGTTGTAGAACTGGTTGTACAGGGTGGCGATTTCCAGGGCGTAGCCGGCCAACCGATGCGGCTCACGGCTCTTGGCCGCCGAGACGATCACCTGGGGCAGACGCACCAGTTCCCGGACCACCGCCCAGGCGGATTCGTCCTGGATGTGAGTCAGGCTGGCGGCCGTGGGCTCCCCCACCTCGATGCCCCGCTCGGCGGCGATACCCAACAGGGAGCAGGACCGCGCATGGGCGTATTTGACCTTCAGGACCGGATTGACATCGGACTGCTGACGCGCCAGGTCCAGGTCGAAATCAAGATGACTGTTGGGCTTGCGCATCAGGAACAGGAACTTGGCCACGTCCGCGCCGACTTCGTCCATCAGGGCGTCCATGGTGACGAACTGGCCCTTGCGCTTGGACATGTCCAGGATCCGGCCATCCTCCAGGAAGGTCACCTGTTGCAGGATCTGGATCTCGAGCCAACCGTCGGGAACGCCCAGGGCCTTCATGGCGCCCTGCATGCGGGAGATGTAGCCGTGGTGGTCCGGTCCCCAGAAATCGATGGCGTGTTCGAATCCGCGCTGGAACTTGTGATAGTGGTAGGCGATGTCCGCGAGGAAGTAGGTCGGCAAGCCGTCGGAGCGCACCAGCACCCGATCCTTCTCGTCCCCGAAGTCGGTGGACCGGAACCAGAAGGCGTCTTCCTCCTCGTACACGGCGCCCTGCTTCTTCAAACGCTCCAGGGCGCGCTCGATGCGCCGGGAATCGTGGAGCTCGGATTCGAAATACCAGGTCTCGAACCGCAGACCGTAACGCCGGCAGGTCTCCCGCTGCCAGCCGAGAATCTTCATCAAGGCGTACTTGGAAAAGCACGCGGTCGACTCCTCCTCGGGCAGGTCCTTCCAAACGGTGGCGTCCCCCTTGGGGATCTCCACGCGCTGAAAGCTCTCGTTGTCGAAGGCCTCGCCGGCCTTGCGGATCGCCGCGCTGTCCTGGGCCAGCAGTTCCCCGGCCATGATCTCCAGGTAGCGACCCTTGTAGCCGTTCTCGGGGAACTCGACATCCTCTCCCGCCAGTTGCATGTAGTGGGCCCGCAGGGAGCGCCCCAGCAACTCGATCTGGCGGCCGGCGTCGTTGACGTAGTATTCGGCGTGGGCGTCGAAACCGATGGCGTCCAGCAGGCGCGACAAGGTCATCCCGAAGGCGCCGGCCCGGGCCGACACCACGTTGAGGGGGCCGGTGGGATTGGCGCTGATGAACTCCACGTTGATGCGCTTGCCGCCCCCCGTCTTGATGGCTTCCAGCGCACCGTCTTCCTGGATCAGATCCAGGAGGCGTTCGATCTGATGGCCGCTGGAGATGCGGAAGTTGATGAAACCGGGCCCGGCGATCTCCACCGATTCGATGATTTCGCGCGGCAACTCCACCGCCGCGGCGATTTCGCCGGCCAGCTCCCGCGGCTTGCGCTTCAGGCGGCCGCCGAGCATCAGAGCCAGGTTGCTGCTCAGATCGCCGTGATCGGCCTCACGGGGTTTTTCCAGGATGATATCGACGTCTTCCTCGAAGACGCCGTACCTCTCGACCGCAGCCAGCAGGGCCCGGCGGAGGAGATCCTCGATAATCATCATGTTCTATGAACCTTGTGTTTCCGCCCCGGGGGCGAAGGTGAAATCCAGCTCCGGGTGCCGCAGAGCGACCTCGGGGGCCCGGAACCAGTCCGGATTCAGATCCAGACGGCGGGCGTCGTCCCACAGCCGCTCCAGCTGGTAGTAATGGCGGGTTTCGGCCTGGAAGATGTGGACCACGACGTCGAAGTAGTCCTGCACCACCCAGCGGCCCTCGGACTGGCCTTCGATGTGGGAAGGACCGTGACCGGCTTCCTCCTGCCGGCGGTGCAGGTGCCGCCCCAGGGCCTTGACCTGGGTGTCGGACCTCCCCGATACCAGCACGAAGAAATCGCACACGTCGGAGAAGCCACGCAGGTCCAGAACGACCACATCCTCGGCCTTTTTCTCCAGGAGGTACCACGCCATGGCCTCGGCCAGCTTGAATCCGGCGGAGTCGTCCGGCAGGACGTGCTCGGTCCGGTCCGTTGCGGTGGGTTGGATCGGTTCGGGCTTTCGCATGGGCATCCTAATTCAAACGGTTGATGACGTATTCCACGGCCACAGCCAGCAACTTGCTCTGCGGTCCGGTGGCCACGGGTGTCAGGGCGGCCTTGGCCTCTTTCCCGAAACGTCGCGCCTGGTCGAAGGCGAAATCGATGCCACCGTGCCGGGTGACGAATTCCTTGATCTCGGGCCAGCACCGGGAGCGCACCCCGGGATCGCGGTCCCCGGACAACTCCACCACCCGCTGCCGCTGCTGCTCGGAGGCGTTCCCCAGGGCCGCGATCAACGGCAGGGTGATGCGACCCTCTTCCCAATCCTGCCCCGTGGGTTTGCCCAGGCGTCGGGAATCCCCCAGATAGTCGAAGATGTCGTCGGTGATCTGGAAGACCAGGCCCACCTGGCTCCCGAAAGCGCCGAACACCTCTTCGTCCCCGGCGTGCCGGGAGTTGAAGGACACCCCGATCCGGCAACTGTTCTCGATGAGGGAGGCGGTCTTCTGATAGATGATCTGCAGGTACCGCTCCTGGGTAATGTCCAGGTCGTAGCGGTGTTCGAGCTGCAGCATCTCGGCCTCGCTCATCAGCACCGTGGTGCGGGCCAACAGTTCCACCGCGTGATGCAGACCCTGCTCGCACAGGTTGTGCAGGGCCTTGCTGTACAGGAAGTCCCCCATGATCAGCGCCGCACTGGATCCGAATTTCTCATTGACCGAAGGCAGGCCGCGGCGGGTCAGGGCCTCGTCGATGAAATCGTCATGGACCAGTGTCGCGGTATGCACCAGCTCCACACTGGCGGCGGCACTGATGGCCTCCGACGCAAACCCCTGGTCGTCCTGGGCGGCCAGCAACAGGAGCGTGGGCCGGAAACGTTTGCTCCTGCCGAGCCGGATATGGTCGCAGATTTCTCTGGTCAAGGGACTACTGGCCTCGGTGATCCGCTGGAATTCCTCCTCCATGCGGGCCAGGGCCGGCGCAATGGTCCGCTGCAGCGTGACCAGCTTGATACGCTCCCTGTCCACCAGCCCCATCTTTACCCGCCCTCGTTGCCGTTGTGATCATGCCCGGGGTCGGCCGGCATTCGCCGGGGCCGACAAAAACAGCGGGCCGGCCGCAGCGGACCTGCCCATCCCCCAAATATTTGCAATTCCCGGCCCGTGTCAATCCTCATTCCCGTCCCCACGCCGCCGGGTCACCAAAAGGGAGACCAGCACCGACCCAAAATACAGGACAAGGACCGGCACGGCCATCATCACCTGGCTGATCACGTCCGGTGGCGTGAGGATGGCCGCCACCGAGGCGATGACGATGATCGCCACGCGCCACGTCCGCAGGAGCATCCGGGGATTGAGGATTCCGACCCAGCTGAGCCCCAGGACCAGCAGCGGCAGCTGAAAAACGAGCCCGAAGGCCAGGCACATCCGCGCCACGAAACTGAAGTAGTTGCCCACGCCGATCAGCGGGGACATGGTCTCGGTCCCGAAACCCAGCAGGAAATCGATCACCTGGGGTATGACCACCAGGAAACTGAAGGCGATCCCGATGTAGAACAGCAGGATCGAGGCAATCAGCAGCGGTGCGACGACCTTGCGCTCCCGGCGGTACAACCCGGGCATGACGAAGGCGTAGACGCGAAAGAGAATGAACGGCAAAACCGCGAAGATGCCCACCATCCCCGCGATCTTCAGACGTGTCAAAAAGGCCTCGTTGGGGGCCGTGAAATAGACCCCCTGATCGGCGATGGGCACGATGAGCACGTCGAGAATCTTGGCCGACCAGAACCAGCAAAGGCTCGCGGCCGCCAGCGCGGCGAGGGAGGAATGGATCAGGACCTTGCGCAGCTGGTCCAGATGGGCCAGGAACCCCATGCCTTCCAGGTCATCCTCCGGAGCGCCTTCCCTCCCCCGGGGAGACAGTTCGGGAGTCGAAGGCACGGTCATGAATCGGTCTCCGGGAAGCCGTCACTCTCGATGAACACGCCACCCTTGAGATCCTGCAGGAGGGTGAAGAACTCATCCACGCTCTGGAAACTGCGGTAAACGGAGGCGAACCGGACGTAGGCGACCTCATCCACTTCCCGCAGCTCGTCCAGGACCATGCGTCCGATCAACCCGCTGGCCACCTCGCGCCGGCCGGATGAGGCCAGTCGCTGTTCGAGCCGGTCGACGAGGATGTCGATGATTTCCAGGGAGACGGGTCGCTTCTCGCAGGCCTTCGTCACTCCCACAACCACCTTGGAGCGATCGTATGGGGCACGCTCCCCGCTGCGCTTGACCACGAGCACCGGACGGGTCTCGATGGCCTCGTAGGTCGTGTAGCGTTCCTGGCAATGGGAACACTCCCGTCGACGCCGAACGCCCCGACCTTCGCGCACGCTGCGACTGTCGATGACCTTGTCGTCTTCGTGACCGCAGCTGGGGCACTTCATGAGGCTCCTCCGCTCCCCTAACCCAGGCCCGGGTAAAGAGGGAATGCCTGGCTCAATTCGCCGCTTTCGCCGCGCAGGGCAGCCAGAGCGTCTTCGTCCGTGCGGGCCTCAACGGCCCGGTTCATGATCGAGGCGATCTGGCGCATCTGGTCCGGGCCCATGCCCCGGGTCGTCAGGGCCGGCGTGCCCAGGCGGATCCCGCTGGTGACGAAGGGACTTTCGGTGTCGAAGGGCACGGTGTTCTTGTTGGCGGTGATCCCCACCTGGTCCAGGAGGTTTTCCATCTCCTGACCGGTCAGGCCCTTGCCCGCGACATTGACCAACAGCAGGTGATTGTCGGTGCCGCCGCTGACGAGATGGAACCCACTCTCCATGAGGCTATTTGCAAGAACCGCAGCATTTTCCACGGTCTTCTTCGCGTAGACCTTGAAATCATCCTGAAGGCATTCGTGAAAGCAGACGGCCTTGGCCGCGATGACGTGCATCAACGGACCTCCCTGCGTCCCCGGAAAATTCGTCTTCTGGATGGCCTTGAAATGCTCCTTGGTGCTGAGAATCAGGCCACCCCGGGGCCCCCGCAGGGTCTTGTGGGTCGTGCTGGTCACCACATCGCAATACGGCACCGGGCTGGGGTGCACGCCGCCGGCCACCAGCCCGGCGATGTGGGCCATGTCGAACAGCAGGAAGGCGTCGATCTCGTCGGCGATGCTGCGCAGCACCGCGTAATCCCAGAACCGGGGATAAGCGCTGGCCCCGCCGACGATCATGCGCGGTCGCTCGGCCAAAGCCTGTTCCCGAAGCCTGTCGTAGTCGATGGTCTCGGTCTCGCGGTCGACCTCGTAATGCACGGCATCGAACAGCATTCCAGAGAAGTTGACGGGGTGTCCGTGGGTTAGGTGACCACCGTGGGACAGGGACAGGCCCATGATCTTGTCCCCCGGCTTGAGGAACGACAGATAGGCGGTCAGGTTGGCCGTGGACCCGCTGTGGGGCTGGACGTTGGCCCGCTCGGCGCCGAACAACTCCATGGCCCGTTGCTTGGCCAGGGTCTCCGCCTGATCCACGAACTCGCACCCGCCGTAGTACCGCTTGCCCGGGTATCCCTCGGCATACTTGTTGGTCAGGACCGAGCCCATGGTCTGCATCACGGCCTCGCTGGTGAAGTTCTCGCTGGCGATCATTTCCAGCTGCGAGCGCTGGCGGCCCAGCTCCAGATCCAACACGGCGGCGAGTTCGGGGTCGACCTTGTGCACCTGATCGTACATTGCTGCGCTCCTAAGCCCGATGGCGGTTTTCGTAGGCGGTGATCTTGTCCACGCGACACGCGTGTCGCCCCCCCTCGAAGGAGGACTCCAGGTAGGCCGTGGCGATGGGGGGGATCTCTTCGGGTGTCAGCCCGTCGCCGCTGAGGCAAAGCACGTTGCTGTCGTTGTGCCGCCGGGTGGTGGCGGCCTGTTCGGGGGTGAAGCACAGGGAGGCCCTCACCCCGGCCACCTTATTGGCGGCGATGCTCATGCCGATGCCCGAACCGCAGATCAGGATTCCCAGATCGGCCCGGCGGGCGGCCACGGCCTCGGCCACGCAGAAGGCGCTGTCGGGATAGTCGGCCGATTCGGGGGAATCACAGCCGCAATCGGTCAATTGGTGACCCCGGCCTTCCAGGAAGTCCTTCAGGAGCTCCTTGTGGGGAAAGCCGCGATGGTCCGATCCGATGGCGATCCGCATGACCGACCTTCCTTCCGTGCTGCCGCAGTCCGGCGTAACTTCCCACAAAATCCAAAATTAGACCAAGGGCAGGACGCCGTCAAGATCCGTCGCCGCCGCCTTCGGGAAAGGGCAACGGGCCCGCGCGCAACACCCGGGGAGCCGGTCCGGTCAGATCGACCAGACAGCTGGGTGCAACGGCAACCGGCAAAGGTGATTCTGCCGGCCAGTAGCCGTCGACCCGGTCCCCGAAGGCCCGCACGGCGTCATCAAGGCTGACGCAGGGCGGGGCGCCCGGCCGGTTGACGCTGGTGGAGACCAGGGGAAATCCCGCTGTGGCGATCAGTCGGCGCAGGGAGGTGTGCTCGGGTACTCTCACCGCCAGCGTCCCGTCAGGGGTTGCCAGGTGGCCCAGAAGGTCCTCTGCGGCGGGCAGGATCAACGTAAACGGTCCCGGCCAACACCGGTCGCAGGCCAGCAACTGGGCAGGTGACAAGGGGGCCAGCAGCGTCCCCACTTGATTCGCCGAACCCGCCAACAGGAGCAGAGGCTGTCCCCGATCCCGCTTCTTGAGTGACCGCACTCGATCCACGGCAACGGGCAGGTCGGCACGGGCATGCAGGCCGGGCAGGGTGTCGGTGGCCAGAATGAGAACGCCGCCCGCGGCCAGGCGACCGGCGGCGGCGTCCAGGTCCAGGGCCCGGCAGGTCACCTCAGCGTCCGCCGCGGGCCATTTCCCGCTGGTGGTCCGCAACGGCTTCGGCCACCGTGCTGTCGTGGAGGGCGATGATCCTGGCGGCCAGGACGGCGGCATTACGGGCCCCGGCGCTGCCGATGGCCACCGTGGCCACGGGCACTCCGGGCGGCATCTGGACCATGGAGACCATGGCGTCCATTCCCGCCAGGGCCCCGGCGGCAACCGGAACGCCGATGACGGGCTTGGTGGTCAGCGAAGCGACGACCCCGGGCAGGGCCGCAGCCATGCCCGCAACCGCGATGAAGACTTCCGTGCCCCCCTTGTCGGCGGCCTGGACCAGCCGATGCAGCTTGCGGGGCTGGCGATGGGCCGAGGCGATCTCCACCTGGTGGGTGAGCCCGAAGCGGTCCAGCAGAGGCAGGGCTTTTTCCAGAACCGGCAGGTCGCTGCTGCTGCCCAGCAGGACCAATACCCGGGGATTCTTTTTGGCTTTCATTTCCGCACACCCTCCCCGGTCCGGGCAATATCACGCCTGAAGGTCAAACCCTCGAAATGGACCTGATCCAGCAGGTCATAGGCTTTCTGTCGCGCCGCATCCAGGGATGGGCCCACCCCCACGGCGCCCAGGACACGGCCACCGCAGGTGACCAGTTGCCGGTCGTCCCGACGGGTTCCCGCGTGGATGATCCAGCCGCCGTCGGAATTGGCGTCCGGCAATTCGATGGGGCGGCCCTGGGCGTAGGGTCCAGGGTAACCGTCGGCGGCGCCCACGACGACCACGGCGTGGCGATCCCAGGACGTGAGTCCGGAACCGGTCCATCCGGTGGGGCCGGTGCCTTCGGGCCGGTGGGCGCCCTGGAGGTGACGCCCCAGTTCGCCGGTCGCCGTGGTCCAGCACAGGTCCAGGAAATCCCCCCGATAAAGCGGCAGGACCACTTGGGTTTCCGGGTCACCGAACCGGCAATTGAATTCCAGAACCTGGGGGCCGCCGGCGGTGAGCATCAACCCCACGTACAGCACGCCGCGGTAGGGTATGTCGCGCCGACGCAGTTCGGCCAGGATGGGCAGGACGATACGCGTGTCGATCTCGGCGTAGAGATCGCTCGGCAAGGCAACGGGCGCAAAGGCCCCCATCCCGCCGGTGTTGGGTCCCTGGTCCTGCTCCCCGATGCGCTTGTGGTCCCGGCTGGGCGCCAGCAGGCAATAGTCCTGGCCATCGGTAACCACGAGCACGGACAGCTCGGTACCGTACAAGCAGTCCTCCATGAGGATTCGTAGCCCGGATTGCCCGAAGGCCTGGTCCCGCAGACAGGTGTGGATATGGGCTTCGGCCTCCTCGCGGGTCGCGCAAACGGCCACACCTTTGCCCTGGGCCGCACCACACGCCTTGATCACCACGGGCAGATCGATCTTGTCGAGGTGTTTGAGGGCCGACTCGGCGCTGCTGAAGGCATGATAGTGGGCCGTGGGCACTTCGGCCGAGGCCAACACCTCCTTGGCGAACTCCTTGTCACCTTCGAGTCGGGCCCCCATGGCGCCCGGTCCGAACACGGCCAACCCCTCGCGCCTCAGGTCATCGGCGAGACCCGCGATCAGGGGATCTTCCGGCCCCACGATCACCAGGTCGATACTGCGGCTGCGGCAGAAGGCGACCAACCCGGCGGCATCATTCGGACCCGGATCGAGGTTGGTGGCATTGTCGGCTGTTCCCGGGTTCCCCGGGCAGGCGAACAGGCGGGGCTTCTGGGGAGAGGCGGCCAATTGCCGAACAATGGCATGCTCGCGTCCGCCGGATCCTACAACCAGAACGTTCATGCACGGCCGCTTTCGGTTCGGGTCCGTACAGGCCGAGGATACAGGCCCGCATAGGGGAAGTCTATAGCGTTTTCTCCAAGGAGGCCATGGCGGGATTATTCCGCCGGCACGATCCGGGTGCCGGCACGGCCCTCGATGGCGGCGGCGAGGTTCTCCGGAGAGGTGATCACGACCTCGCGGCCGCCCGCAGCCAGGAAAGACAGGGCGGCCTCGACCTTGGGGCCCATGCTCCCGGCAGGGAACTCCCCGTCCGCGAGCATGGTCGCGGCGCGCTCCGCCGTCAATACCGGCAAGGCGACCTGGTCCGGAGTGCCGAACCCGGCAAAGACCACCTCCACCTGGGTGATGATCACCAGCGTATCGGCCCCGATGAGCCTGGCCAGCAGATCGCTCGCCCTGTCCTTGTCGATGACCGCATCGATCCCCTGCAGGTGGCCGTCCGCGTCCCGCACCACGGGCACTCCACCTCCGCCGGTGGCGATGGTGAGCACGCCGCCCTCGACCAGGATCTTGATGGCGGGCCACTCCACCACTTCCCGCGGCATGGGGCTCGGCACGACCCGCCTCCAGCCGCGACCTGCATCCTGGGCGAAACGCCAACCGTTCTCCCGCTCCAGGGCCCCGGCCTGCTGCTCGTCGTAGAAGGGACCGATGGGCTTGGTGGGCTTGTCGAAAGCGGGGTCGTCGGCGTCCACCCTGACCTGCGTGACGACGGTTGCCACGGGCATATCCAGCCCTTCGTCCCGCAGGGCGTTGGACAGGACCTGCTGGATCATGAAACCCAGACCACCCTGACTGTCGGCGCCGCACAGGAACAGGGGCATGTCCGGAATGCCGTGCAGGGCCTGGCCGGCGTCATTGCGCAACACGATGTTGCCCACCACCGGCCCGTTGCCGTGGGTCATGACCACCTGGTGCCCGGCCGCAGCAAGCCGGGCCACCTGGACCATGGTCCCGTGGGTGATGGCAACCTGCTGCTGGTAGGTGCCTTCCTGACCTTCGGGAATAATGGCATTGCCGCCCAACGCTATCACGAAGCGTCGGGTGGTCACGGTCGAACCGCCTCCACGAACTCGGCGAATCGCGTCAGGGCCTTGCGGATGTTCTCCTGGCTGTTGGCATAGCTGAAGCGCAGGTAGCCCTCGCCGTACTTGCCGAACGAGGTGCCCGCCAGCGCAGCGACGTTGAATTCGTTCAACAGCCGGTTCTCGACTTCCTTGCTGGTCAGACCCAGAGACGAGACGTTGGGGAACACGTAGAACGCCCCGCGCGGCCGCTTGCAACTGATGCCCTCGATGGCGTTGAGTCCGTCGACGAGCAGGTCGCGCCGGACCTTGAACTCGGCGACCATGGCCTGGGCTGCATCCTGGGGCCCGGTCAGGGCCTCGGCTCCGGCGATCTGGGTGAACGACGCGGTGCAGCTCGTGCAGTTGGTCTGCAGCTTGGCCACCCCATTGGCCAGTTCCGCCGGCATGATGCCGTAGCCCAGGCGCCACCCGGTCATGGCGTAGGTCTTGGAGTGGCCGTCGAGGATGATGGTCCGCTCCAGCATGCCCGGCCGGGTCGAGATGGACTCGTGGTTTCCTTCGTAGACGATCTTGCTGTAGATCTCGTCGCTCAGGACCCAGAAGTCGTACTCCACCGCCAGCTCGGCAATGGCGTCCAGGTCGGCGGCGGACAGAACACCACCGGTGGGATTCTGGGGTGAATTGATGATCAGCATTTTCGTCTTTTCACTGACGAGGGACTTGAGGTCTTCGATGTCGAAGCTGAAGTCCTTCTCCTCGGACAGCGGAAGGGGCACGGGTATGCCGTCGAGGAACCGGATCACCGATTCGTAGATGGGGAATCCCGGATTGGGATAGATGACCTCGTCCCCCGGGTCCACCAGGGCGGTCAACGGGAAGTAGATGACGGGCTTGCCGCCCGGCACGATGACCACGTTTTCCGGTCCCACGTCGATGCCGCGATCGCGGGCGATGTACTCCGCAAAGACCTTGCGCACCTCGGGCAGGCCGGCGGAGGGACCGTAGTGGGTATATCCGGAACGCAAGGCTTCGACAGCCTTGTCGATGATGTTGGCCGGGGTGTCGAAGTCCGGTTCTCCGATTTCCAGATGAACCACATCCCGCCCTTGGGCCTCCAGGGCCTTGGCCCGGGCCAGGACCTCGAACGCCGTTTCGGTCCCCAGGTTCTGCATGCGTTTGGCGAACATCACCATCTCCCTTGCTTCCAGGGCCGGAGCACAATTGCCGGTCCCTGCCGCTGCGGCGACAACCGGCCGCAAACCTTTGAATTCTTTGCTCAAACCTAGATTGCGGAGGTAGGCAAGTCAACCGGATCAGCCAAGGGTTTCCAGGTATTTTTCGATCTCCCGGATGACTTCCTTGCGAATCCCGGCGCGGTCCAGGGACAGACGCTTGAGGTCGATCTTCGAGATGTACTTCACATGGATGAATTTGCGCAGGATCTTGACCGAAACATTGACCGGACTGCGCAGGCAGGCCAGGGCGACCCCACGGTTGGCAAACCCGGTATGCAGGGTCCGATCCACCGAGATAACCTCGATCACCCGGGGGTTGCGGGTCCGCATCGCCACCGATTCGACCAGGCCGGGGATGCCCACGAATTTGGGGTTGCGCAGGAAGCCCAGGACCAAGCTGGTGGACTGGATGTTGGCGAGAACCAGATTCTTCATGGCGGAGGCGGCCATGTCGGCGTTGGGTTCGACCTCCTCCTCGTCTCCGGCTTCCTCGGCATCCTTGTCGGCCTTGCGCAATGCCGGCAGGATGGAGGCCAGCAGGGGGTCATGGTCCTGCGGTGTGGGCAGGAAATTGGGCCATGGGGGGAAGTCCGAGCCCGCTTCAGGCAACACCACCACGAGCTGACCCACCAGGATCTCCACTCCGCCCAAGGGCCAACCCGCCGGTCCGGGCAACGGACAACCGACCCGCGTATCCCGTCCGTGCGCCTCCTGGAGTTGCGTGGTGACCTGAGGCAGGATTTCCGCCGGTACCTGCAACGCCAATTCACCCGTGGCATGGTGGCCCAAGATCAACCGGCAAGCGTCCAGCAGATCCAACTCCTGGCGATCGCCACCCTCCCCCTGCAGAATCTGCCCCACACTCATCAGCCGGGCGGCACCGTAGGCAAGGGCGTGAACCGGCAGCGGGTTTTCCTGTTGCAGCTGGAGCAGGCCGGCCAGCGGTTTGAGACCGGCATCCTCATTCAGGCAACGATTCAGCCGGCTGAATTCATTGGCCTCAAGGATCGTCAAGGCCCGTAGCCGGGGATGAGTGAAGGCCTCTTCCAGCTGGCCTTCTCCAACCAACTGCACCAGGTGGCGCAGGTCGCGGATTTCGGCGTCCGCACGACTGAGGATGGGCAGCAAGCGCGTGATGGCCGCCACCCGAAAGGGATCGACAGTTCCGGCCAGATGGCTGATGCGCTCCTGCCAGGCATCAACCTCCAGCCGAACCAGGTCCGTGAACAGCCCGAGTTCCTCGGCTTCCAGTCTACTCCCCGCACCGGCTCGGTCGATGAAGCTGCTGGTTACGGAACGCAGGATACCCCATGGCACCTCCCATCCGGGAAGCTCCGGCGAACGTTCCGGTTGCCGGCCCTCACGCGCGAACTTGTCGCGGCAGCGGGTCTGCAAGCCTTCGAGGCGGTCCAGCCAATCCTGCAGCATGGCGCCCGGCCGATCTTCCCCGGCCAGACGGCTCAGCCACAACCGGCGACTGCAGGACATGGCGCGAACCAGCGGCAACAGCCGCGCCGCCGGTGAAACGACCTCAAGCATTGCCGCAAGCAGACGGGCACCGGCTGGATCTCCGGCCTCGGCCAGGGTTTGCACCCCGTGAAGGATCTCGCTCGCTCTGCCGCTGGATAGTTGTTTGCGCAGGGATTCGAAAAGAGCCACACCCAGGGCCGTACTTGCGGTAGTCCCCAGGGCCAGTTCACGCAATTGGTCCAGAAGATCGCCCGCAGGGTCGTCCCTTGCAGGACGCTCCTTGGCGCCGAACCACAATTCAACCGCTGAATCCGCACCGGTTTGCAAGGAAGCCTCCAGGAACAGTTTGCCACATGGATACAGGATTCTATCGGCCATTGAGACTTGAACTTGAACGAGCACAACTACCAGCGCAGAGCCAAATCTCCCCAGGCCTCCCAGCTGGTCCCTGTGGCCGGCACAGAGGGGGCGGGATCACGGACGGCGGTCCCCGCTTGAAATCGCCAGGATCCGATTTCCCGCCCCACACCGAGCATCCTCTGCTCCTGCCATTGGGACCAATGGCGCGGCAGGACGTAGCCTTGCAGGGGACTCAACGCACTGACCAGATCCACCCCGTCGCCCCAGGCCAGATCCCACTGGCCACGCAGGATCCAGTGAGTCCCCGGAGCATATTCCCCGCCGATGGTGAAGAGAAAGCGGACACCGCCCTCCCCGGATCCCGCCAGTTCGCGCGCATGCAATCCCAGGTGCAGGCTCCTCGCCGACCACTTCCTGCGCATCACCGCAGCCAGGGTGGTGACCGTCTCCACCGGGCCATCCTGCGGTGGCAACCAGGGCCAGCGGGAAAACCGTAACGATTCCCGCTCCCCCTGCCGTCGCCAGCGCAGCTGCATGCGCCAGTCGGATGCCATGCGATGGGTCCAGAGCGCGTCCCACAGCAGCCGGGACCGTCGCCCGGCGCCCTCCGGGAGTTCCGTGCTGCCCGCGCTGACCAGGGTCTTCAATGTCGATCCCGGCTGCAGGGTCGTCACCAGGCGCAGCGACCACCCCCCACCCTCCCAACCACCCAGCCACGAGGGCCGCACAGCAAGGCTGGATGGCTCACCGCCCCGGGCCCACCCGGCTGCACCCTCGATCAGGCAACGAGGGTTCACCTGCAGGCGAACCCAACCGGAGAAGCCCCGTCCTCCCGGTCGGTCCAACCGACCGACCGCCTCCCCGGAGGCGGAAACACGCGCATCCGACCAGGACATGGCCACGCTCCCACTCCAACCTTCTTCGTCCTGAGCGACCAGAACCGAGGCGGCAGTCGCCGTGGTCGGATCTGCCGTGGAGAGGCGCACCAGTTGGAATCGAGGAGAGATGCTGGACGACGAGCGGGATGGTTGCCCCACAAGACACTCCATCCGGGTGCCCATCACGACCAACCCGGCGCCGAAACCCTGCAGCGCTCCCCCCGACGGAGCATGGGGCCATGCCCGGAGTCCTCGACCGGTCGCACCCAGGGATTGATCGGCCGACCCTGTGGACCGTCGTCCAGGTCTTCCCGACAGCAGGCCGTGGCCCTGGGACATGGCGGCATCCCCGATCATCAATGACGACCGGGAGGTCTCCCGGGACAACGACCCATACCAGGGAGCCGCCGCGCAACCATCGCGGCCACGGCGAGCGCGAAAATCGACCCCCCGCCAGGTCAGATCCGCCCTCACGGTACCGGGGCCCAGGCAAGATTCCGAAGCTCCTTGGCGCCACTGCAGGAAACCCCTGCCGAAATCCCAACCGCCCCCGAGAAGCTGGGCGGTTTCATCTTCCGTCAAGGGGCTGCCGGCAGCTTCCAGTTCGGCCAATGCGCTTTCCAGATCCGCCTGGACCGCATCCTCCCCGGGAGCAGGTGGTGCGGTCTGGGCTCCCGAGACCGCGGCAGCCGCAAACACCACCAAGGCCACGGCCAGCGACCTTGCCCCTAGAGACGGCAATTTTGCCACCCGCCGATGATCACCATGAGTCGGTGGGTGACACCCAGAACCGGATGGACGCGATGCGAAGTCAGGACCAGAACCGGCCCGCGAGCGGCGCAGATGCCGGGACCCATGGCGCCGGAAACGGCGTCCAGGCTCAAGGTGAATGCCAACCCCCTCCCGTTGCCCAGCGCCAGTTCGACCCCCGTTCGCGGCCCTCCGCCGCGGCCTCGGTCCACCGCAACCGCCAGGCTCCGCGCGCCGGAGGTCAACACCACCGCCGCCAAGGGTCGGGGGCCCGGGTCAGAATCTCCACCCGACCCGCTTCCTCGGGGAGACCAGAACACTTCCCCATGCAGGGTTGAGTCGTTGCTCCAGTGGAAACTCTGGAAACCGTGCCACCCCCACCACATGCTCTGCGGCAGAGTTTGACCGTCAACTGAACCGCCTCGCCTCTCCACCAGCCAACCGAACCCGAAGCGACCTTCCCAGGCAATCTCCGCGCCCCAGGACGACTCCTGGACCGGCCAGTTGCCCACGGTTTCCCGGTTCACTCTGACCCACCCCCTCCCGGATCCCAGCCTCCGGGAGGCGCCGGCAGCCAAAAATCGAACCGGCAGATCGGGCAGGCCGTACAGCAGGGATCCCCCAGCCGCCAACCAAGTCCCTTGCTTCCGGATCGCGGGTTCTGCGCCATCGGGTGTAATGAGCGGGGCAAGTTGGACCGGGGAATGCAGCCACCCGGCGGTCAGATGACCGGCCCGGGTCGCCGCCGGATGCAGCCAAACCAACAGCAGCAGGATCGGCCAACGTTGGGTAGAGGTTCTGCCGAGGCGGGTCATCGGACACCCACCACCGTGCGGGCGCGGGACAGGGTTTGCCCCCGATCCGATTGCAGCTCTCCGACGACGATGTACCCACCCGCCGCCACCTGCATGCCGGCATCGTCGTCGCCGAACCAGTGGCACAGCCGGCTTCCGGGCCCGGCCCCATCGCCACCGACCGTCCGCACCTGCTCACCCCAAAGATTGAATACCCGCAGGGTGAATCCCGCAGCCGTCGCCGGAATTGTGACCGCCACTTCCAGGACCAGCGGCCCCTGCCGCCGGTCCAGCACGCGGTCGGGGAGGAACATCCAATCCCCGCCCCGGGCAGCGGATATCTCCCGCGGGGCACAGCCGGGCGATCCGCCCGACCCGGTGGCGCAGGGTCTCCAGAATGACTCCGTTCCTCCCCCGGGAAGGGCCAGCGATGTCCGTTCCACCGATCGCCCATCCTCCGGCAGGGGAACTCCCCCATCGCCCCCTCCGGATGCCAGCAGCTTCAGATGGTCGATCACTCCCAGGCTGTCGGCCAGCCAGAGGCGGTCACAATAATCCCGTGTCTGCGGAGGGGAGTTGTTCAGGGCTGGCCAAGCCGCCAGTTCGACCAGCAAAGGAGCCTCAGGGCAGGCCTCGAGCAGAGGGTCCCCGTGGGCCCGGTTTTCCCGGTACCACGCACCGAGGGAAACCGTATCGGCGGCCAGGACGACGAGTTCTCCCGGCCCCAGCCATTGGGGAGACAAGTCCCTCCACCCGCCGTCCTCATCCCGGATCCGATATTCGGCGAGGGACACGGGTTGCGGTCCCGTGCAAGCCAGTTCGATCCATTCCCCCTCACCCTGGTCCGGGGCCGCCTGCACCTCATTGAGTTCCAGTTCTCCGCGTCCCACCTGCAATCGGCCCAGGGTCACCACCAGGGAATCGGGATCCCCTCCGGTCGGGGCGATCACCCTCAGAGCCGGACGCCCGGGACCGTCCGGCTGGATTTCCCAGCGCACCAGCCGCTTGGCGTCTGCGGGAAACCCCGCCACCGAAGCCTCGAAACGTCGCCCGCCGAGATCAAGCAACAGCACTTCGGTCTGCAGATCCCTCAGACCGGTGTTGTGGAGATCGGCGCTGACCGTGACCCGGTCATGCGGCCGTGCGGTGGGGGGTTCGCAGCCCCAGTCCTGGATCTCCAGAGCATACTGGGGAAAGTTGGTGAAGCCGGGTGACGCCGCAGCCGCCAGGAAATCCGCTCCGTTGTCACCGCTGTCCCTGCCGTCGGGTCTGCGGGCCAGCGACAGGCCACTGGCGGCGGCCACCGGACTACCCTCAAAGAAATCCGGTCCGGTCAGCTCGCCGTAACCCACCAGGTCCAGAACCTCGCTCCCGATGACGAGGCGCACCGCATCGGGACCGTTCTGCAGGGAAAGCCGAACCTGACCGTCTCCTGCGGAGGGACCCGGCCAATTGGTGTCAACGAGGAGAAAGTAACCGAGCGCGCAGATGCTGTCGGTACCCGTGGCGGTCCACCGGGTTTGCCAGGAAGGCTGGAGATCGGCTCCGTTGGCGAACTGGAATTCCACACCCGCCAGGGATACCGCATGGTCTGCCGTGTTGAACAGCTCGACGAATTCGTGTCCGGCGTCGCTCCCCGGAGGATCGGGCAGGAGCTCGTTGATGACGATCCCGGCCCTGGCCGCGCCACAAACCGACATCCAACACAACAGCAACCAGCGGCACGTCCGGCGCAAGAGGGACCAATAGTTTCCGGGAGAGGACCAGAATACTCGTCAGTGATCAGAGCAAGCCGAAACGGCGGCGCAGATACCACTCCACCCCCAGCAACAACACGACCAGGGCCAGGAAGGGGAATCCCCGCGTCAAGTCATACCGGGAATGCCTTGTCTGGCGCTGTTGCGGCCAAGCTTGTTGCTGGAGATCCCTCATCAAGGCCGCCACCTGCAGGGAGTCTCCAGAATCCCCGTAGGTTCCCTGGCCTGCCGCAGCCAACTGCACCAACCGCCGCCGATCCTGCCTGACCTGTCGATCCTCGAGGGAGGACGGGGTCACCACCAGCGTCTGCGGACCGCTGGAAGCACTCGTCTCACCCTGTCCCTCGAGGGTCAGAGTGTAGCTCCCGGCCGCCAGGGGCGGAACCCTGACCGTGAAGGCCCCCGTGGCCGGATCCAGCGGACCGGCGGCGAAGGACCGTCCAGGCGTCCCCACATCCGTCAGGGGGACGACCTGAAGGATCACCCGGCCTTCCCCGAGGGGAAGGCCCCGCATATCCTGCCAGCTCCCATGAAGGAGGATGGGGCGTCCGGCTGAAGCCAGGGGCAACTCGCTTTCGAAGCGCAAACCACCTGTCTGTTCACCCGTACCGAGCCAGACCAGCAAATTGCGCAGCAGCCTGCGGCCCGGTTGCTGCTCCGATGCCGTCCGCAACGCTCCCGGAGCCTTCCAAAATGCCGCCGGCCACAGGGCGTCACCGCCAAACCACGCAACCCTGCCCCGGCCCTGCTCACCCAGCACCAAGGCCGCTGCAGCCGGACCGGATCCGGAGCGGCCGTCAAGCAGGACGACGGCAGCCTCCTGGGGGGTCACCGGAATGATCCCATGCAAGGGAGGCAGGGATTCCCAATGACTTCCGGGATTTCCCGGACCGGAACCCAGACCCGCCAGGACGGGGTGTCCGGCAGCCCCGGGACGAACGGACAGGGCAAACTCGCCCTCTCGCCAACGCAAACCTCGACTGCCGAGGGGCAACAGCTCCGAGATCACCTCGGGCAACCCCGGCAGAGCCCCGGTTGGTGCCTCGCGAAAACCGGGCCCCGGCAGGAACATCAGGCCCAGTCCGTCGTGGACCGCCTGGGCCAGCCACTGCCAAGACACAGGATCCACAGACCCCGGCCACGCGGCGAAATCCAGAACCACCCCGTCGTATTCCCCCCACCCTGCGGCCGTGGTGGGCCAACTCCAGGGTATCAGGCTGTCCGCAAGAACCAGGCCCTGCGGACCGGGGAAGACGACCTCAAGCCGCAGCCGTGGCTCCTGCAGGCCGGCCTGGGTCAGGAATCGCCCATCCCAGCCAGGCGCAAGGTCCAGCAACAATACCCGGGACCGTTCTTTGCGGACGGTCACTCCCAGTGACACCTGGTTGTTGGCGGGGAAACGCTCGTTGCCCAGGGACGAGACGGCCAGGGTCATCACCTGGAGGCCTTCCCGGCGCGGAGTGAACGAAAGCTCCAGGGGCACCGATCCTCCGGGATCGGCAATCGTCTTGCGCGCCAGCGTCCCCTCCTGGTCGCTCAGAACGACGGTCAAGCTGTCACCCGGAGCCGCCCGGTGGAACATCTGTTCCACGGTGCACGCGACCACGACCTCATCATCCTTATGCACCAGCCGAGGGTAACGCAGGCCGCTGATCAACCGATCCATCGGGCCGACCGGATCCCCTACCCCCAAGACATGGAAACTCGCCGTGGAGGGACCGGGTCGGCGGCCGGAGGCCGGAACGGAATCGACATCGGGCTGGTCATCTTCCTCGCACCCGTCACTGATGACCACGACGGCGCCGACCGGCCGGCCCCGACGCTGCGCCAAGGAGCTTGAAACAAGGCCATCCAGGTCGGTCCCCAGCGCTGCCGGCGGTGTGAGGCCCCCCGCATCCGGGGCAAAGTCGCGGGATTCCAGCAGGCCGTTTCCGCGCACGAAAATCGCATCCAGGGGTGGGTAGTTGGCGCGGGAAACCTCCTGCAGCCGCCTGCAGAGGGACAGGGCACGCTCCCAGCGGGAAACGCCCGCCGCTTGCGCCGCCGTGGGGGCGGCCGACAGGTTCATGCTGGCCGAATCCTCTACCAGGACCAGCAACTCCGGCCTTTCGGTCATGACATTGACGCGGGACAGGAACGGGCTGCCCAACGCCATCACCAGGCACCCCAATGCCAATCCGCGCAGCCAGACCAGGATTCGGCGATTGTTGCGGCCCGGATTCGGCGCGGTCCGACCGTAGGTCGTGACCGTGAAAACGACGGCCCCTGCCGCCAAGACCAGCAGCAGGGGCCACATCCACAATCCAAGGGACCAGTGGAGGATCACGACGAACTACTTTTCCGCAGCCAGGCGTTCCTGGGCCACGACCTGGCCGGCGGCCAGACGGGCGATGGGCACCCGGAAGGGGGAGCAACTCACGTAGTCCAACCCCGTTTGATGGCAGAACGTCACCGAACTCGGGTCGCCACCGTGTTCGCCGCAGATACCCAGGTGGATATCCGGGTTTGTCCGGCGTCCCTTCTCACAGGCCATGGCCACCAGTTGCCCCACGCCTTCGGTATCCAGCCGCTGGAACGGGTCGGAGGGCAGAATGCCCCACTTGACGTAATCCGGCAGGAACACGCCGGCATCGTCACGGCTGTAGCCGAAAGTCATCTGGGTCAGGTCGTTGGTGCCGAAGCTGAAGAAATCCGCATCTTCGGCCATCTGGTCGGCGAGCAGGGCCGCCCGCGGGATTTCGATCATGGTGCCCACCAGGAAATCCACCTCGGTACCGCACTGGGCGATGACCTCGGCGGCCACCCGCAGGGTCATCTGTCGCAAATCGGACAGCTCCCGCTTGGCACCGGTCAGGGGGATCATGATCTCCGGCTGCACATCCACACCGTTCTTCTTGACCGCACAGGCGGCGCCGATGATCGCCTCCACCTGCATCTCGTAGATCTCGGGATAGGTCAGGCCCAGCCGGCACCCGCGATGCCCGAGCATGGGATTCATCTCGTGCAGGGACTCGATCTTCTGTTCGATGGACTCCACGGACACGCCCATTTCCTTGGCCAGATCCTTGATGTCGTCCGGGGCGGTGGGCAGGAACTCGTGCAGGGGCGGATCCAGCAGGCGGATCGTCACCGGCAAACCGTCCATGGCCGTAAAAATGCCTTCGAAGTCCTCCTGCTGCATGGGCTTGATCTTCAGCAGGGCGGCACGCCTTGCCTCCACGTTCTCCGCGAGGATCATCTCGCGCATCTTCATGATGCGGTCCTCCCCGAAGAACATGTGTTCGGTACGGCACAGACCGATACCCTGCGCGCCGAACTCGCGGGCCTGCTCGGCATCATGAGGGGTGTCGGCGTTGGTCCGCACCCTCAGGCGGCGCATCTCGTCGGCCCAGGCCATGACCGTCACCAGGTTGGGGTCGTCCATGTGCGGGGGAACCAGGGCGGGAGCACCCTTGATCACCTGGCCGGTGGTGCCGTTGATCGTGAGCATGTCCCCGGCGTGGAAGGTCTGCCCGCCGATGGTCATGACCTTCTTCTCGTTGTCCACGAACATCTCGCCGCAACCGGCCACGCAGGGCTTGCCCATGCCGCGGGCCACCACGGCCGCGTGGCTGGTCATGCCCCCCCGACTGGTGAGAATGCCCTCGGCCACGTTCATGCCGGCGATGTCCTCGGGGCTGGTTTCGCGCCGGACCAACAACACCTTCTTGCCGGTGGCCGCGACCTCGACCGCGTCCTCGGCGCTGAAGACGACCAGGCCCTGGGCCGCCCCGGGCGAAGCCGGCAACCCCGAACTCAGGACGTCGAGGGGCGCATCGGGGTCGATCTGGTCGTGCAACATCTGATCCAGATGGTCGGGCTCAACCAGCAGCAGGGCGTCTTCCTTGCCGACCAGGCCTTCGCTGAACATTTCGGCTGCGATCCGGATGGCCGAAACCCCGGTGCGCTTGCCGTTCCGGGTCTGCAGCATCCACAGCCGCCCGTCCTGGATGGTGAACTCGATATCCTGCATGTTGTGGTAGTGCTCTTCGAGCTTGGCGCGGATTTCCAGCAGGGTGGAATAGGCCTTGGGCATGGCTTCCTCGAGGGTGGGCAGGTCCTTGGCCTCGTTGCCGTCGGGCAGGTTCCCACGCCCGTGGTTGTTCAGCTGCTGGGGCGTCCGAGTCCCGGCCACCACATCCTCGCCCTGGGCGTTGATCAGGAATTCACCGTAGAACTCGCGCTCACCCGTGGAGGGGTCGCGGGTGAAGGCCACCCCCGTGGCGGAATTCTCACCCATGTTCCCGAAAACCATGGTTTGCACGTTGACCGCCGTACCCCAATCCACCGGGATGTGGTTGATGCGGCGATATTCGATGGCGCGTTCCACGTTCCAGCTCTCGAACACGGCCCGCACGCCGCCCCAGAGCTGGTCCCAGGGGTCGGAGGGAAAATCGGTACCGGTGTGCGTCTTGACCAGACCCTTGAAGGTGGCGATGAGTTCCTGCAGGTCGGCCACCGTCAATTCGGTGTCGAGCTTGACCCCGCGCGCGGCCTTGATGTCGTCGATGGCGTGTTCGAAAACTTCTCCCGCAACCCCCATCACCACGTCGCCGAACATCTGAACAAGGCGCCGATAGCAGTCATAGCTGAAACGCTCGTTACCGCTGATCTCGACCAGGCCCAGGACGGTCTCATCGTTGAGGCCGAGGTTCAGCACGGTATCCATCATACCGGGCATGGAAACGCGGGCACCGGACCGGACCGAGAACAACAGGGGATCGGAAGTGGAACCGAATTTCTTGCCCATGATGCCTTCGACGCGTGCGACGGCCGCTTGCACGTCCTTCATCAACTCGGAACTGAGCTGCCGGGCTTCCTGGTAGACATTGCACTCGGCGGTGGTGATGGTGAATCCGGGCGGAACCGGAATCCCGAGGCTGGTCATCTCGGCCAGGTTGGCACCCTTACCGCCAAGCAGGTTCCGCATGTCGGCCTTGCCGTCTGCATGGCCCTCACCAAAGAAATAAACCTTCATGTCGCTCATGACTCCTCCAGGAGTTCGTGCCGGCCTTCCGAGACCCGGCAATCTGACACATCCTCGGCACGGCGGCCCGCGCGGTCGCCTTGTCTGCCCCAAAAAACCGGGGCACGGGTCGCCGACCCGCACCCCAATATTCAACAACGGTCGCCTTCGTGCAACCCGGTCTTTTAGCGAATAACTATCAGCCTTCCCCAGTATTCCTCGCGCTGGGGCATGACCACCTTGTAAATGTAGACGCCGGGGGCCACGGACTGCTGATCGCGGTTTTCCGTGTTCCAGTAGATTTGACCGCCCTTCATCAATTCGGGGCCGAGCTCCATGACATCGTCACCAGCGGCGGTGAAAACCTGAATCCGGGAATCCTGCGGCAGGTTGGTAAAGACCACCGAACGGCCTTCAAAGCCGGGAAGCCCGGCGCCCGGCCGCAAGGGATTGGGAAATACATAGATCTCATCCCCCCCGGTATCCGGGGCCGCTCCCAGGTTGACCTGAACGAAGCTCTGGTTCCCGGTACCGTTGAAGAGGGAATTTTCGTCGCCCTGCCACCGCGGAGAGAAAAGCATGGTGTTGGTGGTGTTCTCCACCGTGGTCAGGGCGGTATTCCCGTAATCAAAAGTCGTCACGGAATAGTAGTAGGAGAAACCGTTGTAGACTTCGGAATCGAAGAATCGCAAGGTATCGGATCCGGCGTCGGTCCCCGAGAAACACGCTGCGCGTTTTTCCTTGAAACACCGGGGAATGGGCAGAATGTCCGGACCACCGCAGTAACCTTCCTGGCAGGATTCGGGGTTCACCAGGTCGTAGAGTCCGATCAATACCGGATGCTCCGGGTCGGCGGAAGGGGAACGCCAGACGGCCCAACCCTGGAAGGTCTGACACACCAAACGAAATTCATCGTTAGGTTCGACAGAACCGCTACCGAAGGACATCATCAAACCCAAATCCAGGCTCCGCAATTCGGGCGAAGTACCCGAGGTATAGGTGTCGGATAAGTTCAAAACCGAACCGGCCTGATACACACCGCCGGCATAGGTTGCCAGCAGGATGTCGCCGTCAGCGGTTCCTGCGTTCCTGAAATTCAGCGCCGTGGCCAATTCGGGGGCCCCGTCCCACCGCTCCCAGGTGGCGCCATAATCCAGGCTGCGCAGGAGATCGAAGCCATCCTCCAGGGCATACAGCACCTCGGGATTGGCCGAATCGGCCAGAAGACGCACTCGCGTCACTTTTGCGAGATTACTCTGGCCCGCCAAATTCGTTTGCTGCCAGGTCAGGCCCCCATCAGTGGTCCGGTATAGACCTTTCTGGGCAACCGCCATGACGATGACATCAGGATCCGCGTCACTGGTGACGCAGGAAAGCGCGTTGTTGATCCACTCCCCGGTCACGTCGGGATTCGCCACCAGAAGGTCCCCGTAAAGGTCGTGCCAGGTGGCGCCGTCATCGGTGCTCTCAAAGACTCCGTGAAACTGAAGGCTGGCCAGGAGGCGGTTCGGACGCACGGGGTCGCGATACAGGTCATTGACCACCGGATCGACCAGAACCTGAATCTCCGCATCCAGGTTTTCGAGGACCTGAAGGGGAACCCGGGAGAAACCCGCACCGCCGTCGTTTGAGCGGAAAAAGCCGAAATTATCCACGTGGACAAAGATGCTGTTGCCTGACCAGACCAGGGAACGCACAGGGAACTGATTGGGCATCGGCTCGAATCCCGGATCCAATTGAGTCGTCAACTGGGTAAAACTCGCCCCGCCGTCATGGGTGAGAAAGAGACCTTTGGTCTTCGTCCCAACCAGAAAAGTGGCCGGATCAACCGGCGAAGTGGCGAGCCGGGTGACAAGGGTGGAACTGTTGAAGGTCCCCTCCGCGATGCGGGTCCAGCCGGCCCCCTGGTTCATGAAGAGCCCCACCGGGCCGATCTCAAAAGTCGAGCCATTCGTCAAAGCTGCGATCAGATCCCCATCGGGGTTTTCCGCGAAGGCAACCACATTGACCTGCCTCCACGTCAGAGGAAGACCCTGGTTGAGTTGGCTCCACTCCTGGCTCTGGGCATCGTAGCGCCAGAAGCCGCCGTTGTTGGCCAGATTCAGCACCCCTTCGAAGGCACCGTTCCGGGAAGACCCCTGGTGAGTCCAGGTAAAGCGCAAGGGCGCACCCTGGGCTGATCCGATAACCCCGGAATTCAGGGTGGTGAAGCGGAAAACCCTGTCCACCTGGTCACCGAAACCACCGGAGACATCCACCGGGAAGCCAAGCCCGGTCGTATCGCGCAGAGTGAAGCAGGTGGCTTCGGAAATATCCAGGTTCGGCCAGCTGATCACCATTCCCAGGGGTTCGGTGGTCTGGAAATCCAGATGCACGGATTTCGGGGAAATCAGGTAGAGGGAGTCTGCTGCACAGGCACTTTCCGGAGTCTGGGCCCCTGCCGTGGACGCCACGGTCAGCAAAACGCCGACGGCCAGGCACAGCCCGGACCGCTGGAAAATGGCGCTTCCGATCTTCATGCACACTGCCTTTCGCAAGAAAATCCGGCGGCCCGCGGACACCCCGCAAACGGGGTGTCCCGGCAGCCGAGTCGCTTACTGGTTAAGGTCGATCCCGAAATAACTCAACACCCACCGAATGGTCTTCTTGGTCCCCGCTTCGTCGAACCGGTAGGGATCAAAGCCCCAGTAGACATCGGCACGCGCGACACCCGGTTTTTCCGCAGCCATCTTGTAGGAAAAATACCCGAACGTCCGCCCGTTGGTCCAGGCACTGGACCTTGGGTGTCCATTGTAATCGGTCAAGGCCTGGGTGCCGCACTCGGTAACCAATTCGTCGGTGCTGTACGTGCTGGTCGGCCATTCCGCATCGCCCTGCCGCCACCGGAGTTCCCGGAGCCAGTCGAAACGGGCGATTCCCTTGAACATGGGCTCGATGCATCGGCCGTTCGGAGCTTCCGAGGAGTCGCAATTCTGCAGGATGATGCCCGTGCGCTCGCTGATGCTCTCGTTGACGAACTCGTCCTTCGTGAACTTGAAGTTCAAGGTGCCGAGCTTGAGCGTGTCCGCATCCACCGCAGAGTAATCGTGCCAGTCGATATCCGGATTGGTCCACATGGTGTCAGGAATCACCCCCGGGCCGATGCCGTGGTTGAGCTTGAAGGCCGGATCGAGCGCCAGTCCCTTCAGGCCGACACACGCCGACTTCCGGTCCTGTCCCGCCGAAACCGGTCTGCCGTAGATGTACTTGCTGGCCGGAGCGGTCCAGTCCAGGGCCGTGATCCCGGCGGTGGCATAGGGATACATGAGCGGCCCCCGATACACCTCGGTCCCGTCAGGAAGCGTGCGGGTACCGAAACCGATGGTGTAATCCGTGCCTCCGACGAGCAGGGTGGTCTCCTTGGAATCGAAGATGACGGGCACGGAATAGCGGGCGAATGACGGCAGGAAGGATTCCATGCTGGCCTGCCCCACCAGGAAGAAATTCCCTCCCCGAAACTGATACGGCGTCAACCAGACAAACCTGTCCTGGTTGTTCACGGGTCGGAACTTCTTGAACATCAACTGGGAATCGTTGTACTCGGCATAGCAGAGAACAGCGCTGTATTCGACGATATCGGAATACTCGACCTGGTCACTGTCCTCCCTCCAATCCTTGGACCAATCGATATCGGCGACACCACCCTGGATGTCGTCGAGGAACCGCCAATAGGCATTGCGGAACACTTCCTTGTTTCGGGAAACATTCTGCCGGTCCCGCCAGTTGTCGACATACTCATCGATCACCTGGTCCACGATCAGCAATGGCCGCTGGAAAGCCGGATCCACGTAGGGAATGACCTGGATATTCCGGGTGACCAGCAGAACATAGTCCGAATCGTCCACAACCCGCAGATAGAAGGTATGGGTACCCTCGGTGAAGACCCGCTCGGTATCGAACAGGTTTTGCCGCGAAGTACCAGCCGGAACAGCCCATTGTTGATCGGCGGGATCGTCGGGGTTGGTCAGATCCCAGCCGTGCCGGTAGGAAACGATTTCCCCGCCGTAGGAACTGGCATCGGCCGACCATACGAAATTGATGGGCTGTCCCGAGGCCACTTCGGCGTCCTGGTAGCCCGTGTTGAGGAAGGGCTCGTCCAGCACCAGTGCGGGCTTGAAGACACCCTGAACGGTCACATGGGCGACTTCCTGTTGCCAGCCCAGCCCCACACTGACGGCCCCGGCTGTGTCCTGGACCTGCACGGCGAAGAAGTAGTAGGCTCGGTTTTCCTGATTCCGGAACTTGACCTTGCGCTTATCGATATCGGCGCTGTAGGGCCGCCAATCCGACCAGTCGGGGTCGTCGAAGGATATGAGTCCCGGGGTATGTTCGTAAGCGTACCTGGTCGTGACGAATTCACCCGCAGAGTCCAGGGCCTTTTTCCAGAGGTAGCGGACCTTGGTGGGGGTCTTGAGGTCGAAATCCGGGTCTTCTCCCACCCAGCCGATATTGACCGTGGACGGAACCTTCTTGGGGTCCCTGGAACTCGTAAGATTCTTGTAAGCGACCTGGCAGGTCGGCACCAACGTCGTGGAAGTGAAGGAGATGTAGGCGGGTGAAGGGTCCTTCGCCCCATCTTCATCCACGGCGCGGATAAACAGGGAATGGGAGCGGAAACTGCGCGGGTCGGCCTCGGGATCACCCGGGAAACCGGGTTGGTCCGCCAGCAGGATGAAAACCGAATCGGTTGCGGTCGTGAAGCGCCAGGGGTGCAGAATCGCCCCGGTCAGAGGGTCCACGGTCAGAGTGTCGCGGGGGGAGATTCCGTCCAGCCCGTTGTCACTGACCTTCCACTCATACCCCTTGAGCTTCCCGTCCGGGTCCGAGCCGGTCCAGAAGAACTCAACCGCGAAACCGGCCTCGAGCAGGGTGGGCGGCTGGGCGACCATGCGCGTGTCGGGCCTGGCATTGGGAATTTTCACACCGCCGAGCTTGGTGTCAGCCGAACAGGCCACGAGCCCGGCCATCAGCACTCCCCAGCAAACCACCTGCAGAATGCGCCTCATCATGACGTTTCTCCTCGATCCATTGGTCGCCAAACTCTATGGTTACGGTCCGGAACACTCAAAATCAACGCCGCCGGCCTTGACAATGATCCGGAATCTCTTTTCCACGGGTGTATCATCCAAGCTCGCCATGGCGCTCCGGGAGAGATCCAGGGCCTTGAAAATCACTCCCGTGGTGAAGCGTGTCTGCAAGTCGCCGTCCCGCCAGGTCACCTCATCAGGCAATTCGGAAACCGCAGGTCGAACCTGTGAGAAGATGTTGTACCGCGAAGGCCTGGTCGGCTTAAAACCAAACTTCGTCTGGTCCAAAGCCACAGCCTGGATGGTCCCGCCGCCGGTCTGGCGAACCGACTTTTTGAACAGGTCGTCGGCGAGTTCCTGGTCGTTGCCGACCATGGACAGGAGAATGAAACGGTAAACTTCTTCCCCGCTTGTAATGAGGAACTCCGGCACGCCGATATCGACCGATACCTTCCAGATCCCCGTGGCCGCATCGATCTTGAGCCCAGGATCGGTGATGGTGAGAGTCCCATAGGTGGGATCGTTCAGGCCGTCGTTGCCGCCGCCGTCCTTGATCTGATTGTACGGATCGCAATCGTAGTCGACCTGGTACCGCCAGCCCATGATCCGGTTCAGGGGAGTGGTCGTCCAGCTTTCCCTGGGGTCGTCGATTCCGTGCAGGAGCACTTCCATGCGGTAGAGGCGCGCGGAAATCGCCCATTGGTTGTCCGACTGATCGGTCGTATCGGTCAGGACCTGGGTGAACCCGGTGTTCTTGTCGATCAGGATCACGGCCTTGTTCAGATATTCCAGTTCGTCGAAACCTGTACCGTTCGCCGTCACCCGGAACACCTGCTCCCCGTCGAAACATTTGTTGCTCGAGTGGCCGTCGTAGCACTCGATGTTCTCGTCGTACTGGGACGTCGAGAAGCGCTTCGGCAGCAGTTCGATGCACTGGATGCAGGGCGGGAAGCCGACGGTGAATTTGAGCTGGGCCGGGGTCCCGTCGGCACGTCCGTGTTCGTCGATGGACTGCATGTTCACGGTCATGGTGTCCCGAGGGCCCACCAGGAATCCCAGGGTATCGGCGTACCAGCCACCCTCGCCTTCGGCCGGCCATGCGGGTTCGTAATTGATGGTGCTGTTCTGGGTCTTGAAACTGAAGGACCCGCCGGAGAAGAGATCGATCACCCCTTCCAGGTATCCGGTCATCCCCAGAGCGTACTCGGGGTTGACCTTGACATCCCTTTGATCATCCCGCCCCAGGGCCTTGACCACGACGTACGTGCGGTCCGGGATCCGATCCCCATTCTGGAAGGGATGATGCACCTGCGCCGTATCGTTGAGCTGGATGTAGTAGGGGTATTCCTCGGGATCACCGGGGTGCTCGAGATCGAAACCTTCCACGATGCGGGTCTCGGGGTCGTAATTGACCACGAATTTGTAGGGCCGCATGGAGGTGGCGACCTCCACCCCCGCCACATCGATGGAGTTGACCTCCAGTTCCACCTCACCGCTGGGCAACAGCTTCACGAACGGGTTCAGGTCGGTGGTGTTGCCGCTATTGGCAAAGAACAGACTGGTCCGGCTGCCGAAATAGGAGATGCTGTCACCGGTGGCCTCCACGGCCTTGCGGGGATGCCAACAGTCCGTCTCGGAGTCGATACAATTCCCGCCCAGCTCCCCCAGGATGCGCCACTTGTAGCCGAACAGGCCATCGTCCACCGGCGGCACCGTATCGAGGGCCGCCAGGGCAGCGGGATCAAAACCCTGGACGTTCGGTGAAGTCCCTGCCCACCCCAGACGGTAGGAGACGCCGTACCCCACGGTATCGGCCGCACCGAATGCCATTTCGGTGGTGTCGTTCTCACCGATCCGGAAAAACCGCAAGGTCGGATTCCCCAAAGTGTTGGTGAAAAAATGCAGTCTGGCCGGGGTCCGGTCGAAATCGCCGTAATCGTCGATGGCCACCATGTGCAGGGTCAGGTCGTAGGCTGTGCTGACACCCTGGTCGATGGTGAAGTTGAAGACCGAGTCCGTCCGGGTGGTGTAGTGCCCGATCTCCAGAGTCGTTGCATCCAGCGCAGGATTGAAGTTGATATCTTCCTCGTCGTCGCTGGTCCGGTCGTCCTGAACGGTGGTGTCGGTCACGGCCCAGACGAACCGCTCGACCCTGCCGTCCTCGTCCGACCCATACCAGTAGACATGGAAGTGGAAGTAGCCTCCCCCGTCTTCGGCAGGAGCGCCGATGATGTAGGTCTCGGGAGCCTTGTTCACGACGACCGCTTCCGGCTGAAATGCGCGACACCCGGTAAGCACCAGGGACAGAAGCACCAATATGGCCGGGATTTTCCAACCGGTATTTCGATTGAGCATCATACTGGCATGCACCCTCCGGGAAGCATTTGCGTGACAGCAGGTTCTGTACAGTCGCCGAGGTGGGTCCGGCAACAGGAAGGGCGATCGCCAGTCAAGGCAGTAGCCCGTGGGGATGGTCCATTAACAGCCCCTGAAATATAGGGATTCGAAGTATTCGCTGTCAACCAGAAGGTTCCATTCCCGGGGGCAAACACACCTGTCGATAGGCATAATCCCCACAAAAAGGAGCGGCTCCCGAAGGAGCCGCTCCCAAAGGCCACACAAGGTGGAGGAATCCGAGGGGATTACTTCACCATGGTGATCTTGTTGACCTGGACCTCATCACCGTAGCGAGCTTCGTAGAAGTACACGCCGGAAGCAACAGAGGAACCAGAGTTGCTGGTGCCGTTCCAGTCCACGGACTGGGTACCGGCATCCATCACGTCGTCGACCAGGGTCCGGACGAGTTCACCGCGAATGTTGAAGATCTTCACCGTCACATGACCACGCTTGGGCATGTTGTAGGAGACCGTAACCTTCGGGTTGAACGGGTTCGGGAAAGCCTTGGTCGCGAACTGCGCTCCAGGAATCACGCCCGAGGGGGTACCACCGGAAGTCTGGCCAAACCAGTCCAGAACATCCGACAGAACCTGCGCGCGCGCGGTCAACGGAGCAGCGGCCTGGGCGCCGCAAGTCGGGTCGTCGTAGATGAACATGAAGTCATACGGCGTACTGACGAGCTTGCTGCCGTTGGCCCGAACGTTGGCAGTGGCAGCACTGTAGGTGTACTGACCAGCAACGCAACCGGGAGCCAGGAATTCGGCCAACTGCGTGGCGCCGGCACGCGGAGTCACGGCGTCGAACGTGTTGATTCCAAAGCAACCACCGTAGGCAACCCAGGAAGACTGATTCACGATGACACCGTTGCCTGCCAGAGCGGAGACGACGGGAGTGGCCTGGTTGTCGATCAACGGAAGCAGATTGGTGCTCACGAGATCCAGACCCATGTAGTCGTTCAAGAACGTCAGGGTGTTGGTCCCACTACCGTCGAGATCGTTGGCCAGCTCATCACCGGTCAGGAACATACCCTTGATCGGGTCGCCAGGAGCGGGCAGATCCAACCACGATGACACGAGGTCAACGTCGTTGCCATAGTCGCTGCTGGAGGCGAAATCGCCGTTGCTGATGGTGAACTTGGACAGATCGCCGGAGGTGTACAGCATGGTGTTGTAGTTGGCGATCTGACTGATGGAGGCACGACCACCGAGACCATTACCCACACCGGAGCTCGGGCCCGTGGTGTAGTAAATGTCGTAGTCGCTGCCGGGAACGTAGCCCAGCTGATCCAAAGCGCTGTACCATTCCTGCTCTCCGCCACGGCGGGCGAAGTCGTTCCAGAACAACACCTCAGGCTGGGTGTAGTTGCCAGGAGTACCCGTGATCGACGGCAGGCCGTGCACGATGAAGTCCTGGTTGTAGGCCAGAGGATGGCTGAAATCACCGTAACCGGAGATGTCGCCGGGGATGTGGACGGACTTGATGTCGCCGGCCACATCGTCACTGGCTTCGATGTAGTAGTGAAGCACGTCACCGGGGTACAAGAAGCCGGTGTCGGGCAGGTCGAAGGCCCACACGTTCGGAGCAACGATGCCATTCACGTTACGAGCGGAGTCGCCAGCGGAAACGCCGGTCGTCGCGGTACCGAAGATGCTCGTGCGGTAAGCGTTGAACGCGGGGTTCGGCTGCATGGTCCAGTGCAGGATCGGAGGACCGTTCAGAACGGCACCGGTACGAACCAGCTTGACCGTGCAGGTGATCGAGTCGGCCGGATCGTTGGCCAGATCGGACGGCACGTTGGTGTTGTTGGCCGCATCGAACCGCACACTCAGGATCGAAGGATCCGTCATGTCGATAAGACCGACCTCAGGGAAGTTGTCCTGAGCCATGTCGATAACACGGTAGGTCACACCAGGACCGGCGAAGGGGAAGACCTTCAGGTTCACGTTGTCGAAGTAGGGAGCAGGATAGCCGTCGAGGCCGGCGAAGTACTGCACACAACCCATACGGATCTGCACCCTCTCACGAGCGGGCTGCACCCAGGACGTGGCGTCGTTAATAGGGCGGATGTAGTCGGGGCCACCGTAGTACACATAGCCCGTGCTGTTCCAACCCTGGGTCTCGATGTCCTCTCCCACGAGTGCGGAGCGCACGCCGAAGAAGTAGAAGATACCCGGGCTGTCAGGAGAGAAGTCCTCGTGACGGTAGACGTCGAAGCCGAACCAGAGACCGTCGTAGGTGGCGTTGGGCCACGTCATCTCGGGAGACTTGACGTAGTTGTTGATGGCCCCACCGGGGGACATGCCACCGGTCGGAGTCACAATCGCACCACCGGGGCCGTAGCACCAGTTGACGCACTGGCTGCCGCCGGTGCCGGGAACGACCACGCCGTCATCGATGAAGGCGACCTGGTTCGTACCGTTGGTGTTACAGGGATCGATGTCGGACAGACCGCACCAGATCTGGGCGAAGTCGCCGACGGCGATCGGAGCCACCGTCGTCCAGTTACCCATACCGGTTTCGAAGTCGTCGAAGGTGCTGTAATTGTTGGCACCGTTGACCACGGAGACGGTCACGTCGTCCAGAGTCGCGGCGCCGAAACCACCATAGCAGTAACCTTCGGCCGAGTAGGCACCGTCAGAGAAGAAACGGAAATCGATGACGATTTCGTTGCCGTTGATGTAATCCCCGGGCAGGTAGGTGATAATCCCGGAGAAAGCCTCGGCCACGCCACCGGCACTGTCGCCGTTGAAGGTAAGGGCGTTCTGGTAGCCCAGAAGACCCGTGACCTGGTAGCTCAGGTAGACGTAGTCGTAGTCCTGCTCCACCTGATAAAGGATGTTACCGCTGACGGTGACCGTGGAGCTGGAAGAATTATCGAGGACGGAATAACGCCACTCGACGAGGTCGTTCCAGTCATCCCCGTAACCGGCGAAGTTGGCTCCGCAGGCGGGGAAGTAGTCGCCGCACCACAGGCCGTTGCCGGTGATACCCAGGGTATCGAAGCCGGCGGGCGCGAACACATGCCAGTGGGAAGACGCGGCGTTACCGGACGTCAAATCGACCGAGCTCCAGCCGGCGGGCAGACGGTCAACGCCACAAACGGCATTTTCGAAGTCTCCCTGATAGAGGCCGCCTGGCCCCATCAGCTGAATGGTATCGCCGGCGGCCTTAGCGCCATAAGCGTTACTGCCGGATTGCCAGGCGTTGACATCGCTAGTGAAGCTGGGGATATCCCCGGCCACACTGCTCATCGCCATACCCAGCACCAGGGCGACACAAGCAAACATGGTGAATTTCTTCATTTTTTTCCCCCCATCATCGGCACGAAGCCGATACATGGTTAGGCGAACGATTGAATGCACACGCCAGATTCAGGCGAATTAGCGGTACATTGACGGGCGACAAATAAGTTCCCAGAGACTGCACACGCAGAGCGAACTGCGCTTCACGAGCGAGACATCCTCCTCTGATGCAGACCCATTGGTGACGAGCGAACAAGCGTCAAGTGATTTCAGCGAACTGCAAGTGGAAAACAGGGACAGCGCACCTCAAGGGATGGGAACGGATTGTCTTTGAGTCGCACCATTACCTTACCCGAACCACGCTGGGGAGTCAATAGTCTTTCGGAAAAAAATATCATGCCTAAAAAACCGGGACCGTTCGGTAGGCTGGACGGACCCGGATTCAGATTTTCCGCTATCAGGTCAATTATCCGTAGCTACCATCTCCTGAAAGTCACCGTATCGTGCAAAAAGTCCGTGAATCTCACGCAAAAAGGCGATTCGTGCGGCCTGAAGGCTTTCATTATCGTCAAGAACTCTTACGGTTTCAAAAAATTTGTCGATGGCCGGTCCAAGGTCCGATAAAATGGCGAAAACATCGGCCATCCGGCCTTCGGCTTCGGCCAAGGCAACCTCCCCCGCGGCGGCGGCGGTCATCCTGCGCAGTCCCTCGGCCACGGGGTGCCCCAGGCCTGCGAAGTTCTCGCCGGCCGCTCCGCTTCCACCGGACAACCACCTCTGCAGACAGGGGTCGAACTGGTCCACAGGCAGGATGTCCCCCTTGAGGATGTTGCGGCAACGCTTGAATCCCACGGCCGCCTGCAGAAAATCCTCCCGCTGCCGGTGGACAGCCAGGGCTTCACTCCAGGCGCGGGCCGCCACCGGATCAAACCAGCGCACCGGCAGGATGGCTCGCACGACTTCCGGAACCTGACCCAGGCTGTCGATGAAATAGCCCTCCAGGCGGACACGGATGAATTCGGCAATTTCTTCCGCAGAAGCCGCCAGGCCCTGTCCGGTGGCGAATTCGCCCACACCGGCCAGGGCATCCTCCAGAACCAGGCGCAGATCCAGGTGCCAACCCCGGTCAAGCAGGATCCTGACCATCGCCAGGACGTGCCTCCTCAGACCGTAGGGATCCTTGGCTCCGGTGGGTACGAAGCCCGCCAGCCAGCACCCACACAGGGTATCCAGGCGGTCGGCGAGGGAAAGGCAACAGCTCAGGTCATCCTGGGGCAGATCCCCCGTGGCGGATCGAGGGGCGTAATGGAATTCGATGGCCCGCGCCACCGCAGGATCCTCCCCCGCCCTTTCCGCATAACGAGCCCCCATGAATCCCTCCAGCTTGGTGAATTCCTTGCCGTCGCGGATCATCTCGCTGGTCAGGTCGTTCTTGCAGATGAGCGCGGCCCGGGTCAGGGCCACCGGCGCTTCCGCTCCCTGTGACAAGTGCTTGACCCACAATTGGGAGCTCAGAGCCACCAAGCGGCGGCTCTTGTCCAGAACCGTCCCAAACCCCTCCATCCACGTCACCGACTCCAGCAGTTCGGTCCGCTCGTCCGGGCTCTTCTGCTGGTCGAAATTCCAGTAGAACAGGGCGTCGGCAAGTCGCGCCCGCAGCACCCGCTCGTTGCCGGCAATCACATTGTCCAGGTGGTCGCCTCCCCCGTCCCTGACTGCAGCGAAGCGGGGCAACAGCTTTCCGTTTTCGCGATCCCGCACGGTGAAATAGCGCTGGTGGGCCTTCAACGCCGTGGCAATGACCTCGGCCGGCAGGGCAAAATACTCCTCGGCGTACGCGCCAAGGAACGGGGTGGGGTGTTCACAGAGGAAGACCACCTCGTCCAGAAGTTCGGCGTCCACGATGAGTTCGGCGTCGCCGGAATACTCCTTCAACAGACCGTCGAGCCCGTCGGTGATCAGGGTCCGCCGGAGTTCGGGGTCGACAACAACCCCGGCCTGCTCCATGACCGCGGGATAATCGCCGACCGCGGAGAGCGAAAAAGTGGCGTCGCCTACCAGGGTTCGGTGCCCCCGGGTCGTGCGCCCGGCCTCCAGGTAATCGACCCGGCAGGGGACGATCTCCTCACCCAGCAGGGCCACGAGCCACTGCAGGGGACGGGGATATTCCAGATCGTAGTCGGCCCACCGCATGACCTTGCGAAAAGGCAGCCCCAGGATGAGATCCGGCACCGTTTCGGCCAGGACCACGCCGGCCTCCCGGCCCGGCTCCATGACCCGCGCCAGCAGGAATTCCCCCCGCTGATCCTCCCCCCGCTCGCAATCCGCGAGTTCGATACCGGCCTTCCGCGCAAATCCTTCTGCGGCCGGAGTCGGCTCGCCGTTTGGCCCGAAGGCCACGCTCACCGGAGGGCCCTTGATCGTTTGTTCACGGTCGGCCTGCCGCAGGGTCACCGCCTCGGCCACCAGGACCAGACGGCGGGGGGTGGCCATCACCCTGACCTTGCCGGTGTCCAGACGGGCATCCGCCATGATTTTGGCAAATCCCGTCTGCAGGGCCTTCATGGCCCCGGGGATAAACCGGGCGGGAATTTCCTCGCTGCCGATCTCCAGCAGGAATGGCAGGGTTGCTTGGGGGTCGCCTTTATGCTGCATCATGCCGTCTCTTTTCCGAGCAGGGGGAAACCCATTTCCTCCCGGCTTTGCACATAGGTGCGGGCCGCCAAGCGGGCGAGGTTGCGGACCCTGGTGATGTACCCGGTCCGCTCGGTCACCGAAATGGCGCCCCGGGCCTCCAGGACGTTGAACAAATGACTACACTTGATGACCGCGTCATATCCGGGATAGACCAGCCCGGCCTCCAGCAGCCGGGACGCCTCCTGCTCCTTCTCATCGAAGTGGCGCCGATACATTCCGGTGTCGGCGTGCTCGAAGTTGAAGGCGGAGTATTCGCGCTCGAATTGTCCCATGACCTCACCCCAGGTCAGACCGCCACCCCAGACCAGGTCCTTGACGTGGTCGACGCCCTGGATAAACATGCACAGCCGCAGCAGTCCGTAGGTCAGCTCCACGGCCACGGGTTTGCATCGCACTCCGCCCACCTGCTGGAAGTAGGTGAACTGGGACACCTCCATGCCGTCCAGCCAGACCTCCCAGCCCAGACCGGCCGCCCCCAGGGTGGGCGATTCCCAGTCATCCTCCACGAAACGGATGTCGTGCTCGGCCGCCTTGATGCCCAGGGCCCCCAGGGACTCCAGGTAAAGCTCCTGGCTGTTGGCCGGATTGGGCTTGAGGATCACCTGGTACTGCAGGAACTGGTGCACGCGGTTGGGATTTTCCAGGTAGCGCCCGTCCTTGGGACGCTTGCTGGGCTCCACGTAGGCCACCCTCCAGGGTTCAGGCCCCAGGGCGCGCAGGAAGGTATTGGGATTGAACGTTCCCGCGCCCACCTCGCTGTTGTAGGGCTGGGTGATCACGCAACCGTAGTCACTCCAGAACTTCTGCAGTGAGGCGATCATATCCTGGTAGCTCATCATCGCAGGTCAATCCTTTCGCGGACGCAAGAGGTCCAGGGCGGCCGGCAGACGATATCCCGGCAAGTGGTAGCCCAGAAATCCGTGCAAAAGGGCACCGATTTCCCGCCGCAAGGCGCGGGACCAGGGCACCTCCGCCGGGGCCAGCGCTCCGCCCCCGGCGATGGTCAGCAGGGCCGTCCACGCCCCCGCGCTCAACCGGCGTCGAGCGCCTCCGGGCGGCTCCCGCTCGCCTCCACACCCGGGGCACATTCCTCCACCCTCGGCCAGGGAAAACCAGAGACCGCCGGAAACCTGGGGATCCAGTTCGGTCCCGCAACCGGCGCAGGCGGTCAGTTCCGGAGCCAGGCCGTGCAGGCGGAGCAGATTCCATTCGAGCCCGAAGAAAGCCAGGCCGGGCGCCGTGCAGGTCGGGGACGATAACATCCGGACAAACTCCTCGCAAACCGCAAACAGGCTGTCCGTATCGCCGTCGTTCGCAGATGAGGCGCCCTCGGGATCACGAGGACGACAACGATCGACCAGTTCCAGAGCACCCAGCAGGAAGGCCGACCTTTCCAGCGAAGCGCCGGTGCCCAGAGGATCCAAGTGAACGGAGCCGGCCCGCAGATACTGGAGCTGGCGCCCGGGGTCCAGGCCGAATTCCACTCCGATCAACCGTCCCGGCTCCACCAGGGGCCGCAGCTGGGAGCGAGGCCGGCGGGCCGCTTTGGCGATCACCTTCACGTATCCGTGGTCGCGGGTCAGGTAGGACGCGATGGCGCTGGTTTCACCGCAGGGCCAGCTGCGCAGAACCAGGGCATCGGTGCAGGCAACCGGCCGAGGCAGAACGCTCACGAGGCGCCGCCTCGGAGCAGATCAAGGAACAACGTGGCCAGGGTCAAATAGACCAGCAACCCGAACACATCGTTGAAGGTGGTGATGAACGGGCCGGTCGCAACGGCCGGGTCCACACCCAACCGGTGAAGCAACAAGGGAATTCCCGTGCCCACCATGGCGGCCAGGAGGATCACCAGCAACATGGCCAACCCCAGAACCACCGACAGCACCGGATCCCCGTTGATCGCCACCGATAGCCCGTAGATGGCCACGGCCATGGCCAGCCCGGTCAGCAACGCGGTGCCCAATTCCCGCAGCATGTGACGGCCCAGATGAAAGAAACCCACTTCGCCGGTGGCCAGGCCGCGCACCACCACTGAGGATGTCTGCATGCCCGTGTTCCCGCCCAGGGCCATGATCATGGGGATGTAGAAGGACAGGGCCACCACGCTTTGCAGGCTGGCCTCGAACCGCGTGAGCACCAGCACCGAGCCCAATTCCCCCGCCAGCGCCCCCAGCAGCCAGGGCAATCTCGACCGTGCGACCCGGAAGGCGGACTTTTCCCCGAACTCCTCGACGCTGACACCCGCCAGACGGGAAATGTCCTCGGTGGCCTCCTCCTCCAGCACGTCCATGACGTCGTCGGCCATGATCCGGCCCACCAGTCGCATGCGGTGATCCACGACGGGAAGGGAGACCAGATCGTGGGTCATGAAGAAGCTGGCCACCACCTCCTGGTCCAGGTCCACGTCCACATACAGAGGATCCTCCTCCATGACGTCCTGCATGTGGGCCTGGGGATCGGAAAGCAAAAGCCGGAACAGCGGCAGGCGGCCCGTCAAGCGACCGGCACGATCAAGGGCGAAAACCGAATGGATGTCTTCCAGTTCGTCCTCTTCCATTCTGCGCAACAGGGCCACGGCCTCACCACAGGTCTGGTCCTCGCCAACGGCGATGAACTCCTTGTCCATCAGGCCGCCGGCCGTTTCCGGACCGTAGCGCATCAGTTCGCTGACTTCCTCCCGTTCTTCCTCCTCCATGGCAGCCAGGACCTCGGCCTGCTGCGCGACATCCAGTTCGCTGAGGATGTCGGCCGCCTCATCGGAGGGCATTTCCTCGAGGACTTCGGCGATCTCGTCGATGTCCAGGAGGGCGAAAAGGGCGCCCAGGCTGCGGTTGTCGATTTCCCCCAGGACCTCGGCCAGAGGGTCCGGCGGCAACAGGCGCAGGATGCGTGCGGTGTCCTCAACGTTCAGGGGACGCAAAGTCTCCGAAAGGTCGCCGGGGGACAGTTCCAGGGCCAAATCCCGGATCTGCTCCAGTTCCTTTTCTTCGAGCAACTGGAGAAACCTCAGCCCCAGGGCATGCCGTTCGGCATCCAGATTGCTGGGATCCAGGATCCGTTCCTCGGACCTTTCCTGGGCGGGGTCGAGATTTTCGCCATCGGTCACGGTGTCAACTCCTGACTGGGTGGGGCCTCGGCACGCGACATCGCGGCCATTCCGCCCCTGATCTCTGAGACCTGGGCCTTCGTCATGATGGATCCGCCGGAGACCACGAGTTTGATGGCTTCCTCCACGGCAATATCAAGGACCTGAACGTCCTCCGTAAGCACCAACAACATATACCCGGAGGTGGGATTGGGCGTGGTCGGCAAAAACACGCTGACGACCCCGGCTTGGGGATCCTCGTGGGTCGTGAGCCCCAGGGAGTACATACCGGGCCGGGGGTAGGCGAAGAGGACCACCTTCTTGAAAGCCGTGCGCCGATCCTGCAGAAAGACCTCCGCAATCTGCTTGATGGCCGAGAATACGCTCTTGACCACGGGAATACCCGCGAAGAACCGGTCCAACATGCGAAAGAAGGCGCCGCCGATGACGTTGCGGGCCAGCATCCCGATCAGCACGATCAGGCAGAACACCACCCCGACCCCGATCAGGGTCAGGAAGAAATCGGGATAGGTCTCGGTGAGTGACGGCACCCTCGCCAACCAGGGTCCCATGGTGGCGCTGACCAACACGTAGGCACGCCACAGGATCCAGCTGGTGATCGCCAACGGCGACACGGCCAGCAGCCCGGTCAGGAAATGGCGTTGCAAAAAACGCAGCATGGCAACCTCGGGCCCGTCAGCCCTCCTCTTCCGTTTCCGGCAGTTCGCGGCGGGTGAAACCCGGGAGGTCCGATTCCGATTCCAGCAGGACCCTCAGGATCCGCTGCTCCTCCACATCCTCGATGGTGACGGCCAGCCCCCCCACCTGAATCAGGTCGCCGGGTGCGGGCACGTTGCCCGCGGCCTCGTAGATCAGGCCGCCCAGGGTCTCGCTGGTCTCCCAGCCGTCGACACCTTCCAGGTCCAGGCCCAGTTCCTGGCTCAAGTCGTCCAGGTCGATCTTGGGATCCAACCGGAGGTGGCGGGCGTCGATCCACACCAGCAGCTCCTCCTCGGCGTCGAACTCGTCGCGGATCTCCCCGACGATCTCTTCCAGCACGTCCTCCAGGGTCACCAGCCCGGCGATGCCCCCGTACTCATCGATGACGACCGCCATGTGGATGCGCTGGGACCGGAACTCGTCCAGCATCTCGTCGATCTTCTTGCTTTCGGGAACGAAATAGGCCGGCCGGACCAGGGACGCCAGTTTCTGCCCGTTTGCAACCAGCTGCCCGCCCCGCACCAGCCGCAGCAGATCCTTGGAATAGAGGATCCCGATCACCTTGTCCATGCTGCCCTGGTAGAGGGGAATGCGTGAGTGCCCGCTCTCGATCACCGTCGGCAGGCTCGCGGCGATGTCGACATCCCCGTCGAGAACCACCATGTCGATGCGGGGGACCATGATCTCGCGCACCGAGGTATCGTGGAAGGAGAAGATACTCTGGATCATCTCGCGCTCGTCATCATCCAGGGCGCCGCTCTCGGAGTCCTCGGTTATCAGATTGCGGATTTCGCCGGCCGACAGGTGAGGCTGGGCGTCCCCGACCCAGAGGGTGTCGTCCAGCTTGTTCATCATTGCCAGCAGGAGGGCCGTGACCGGTCGCAATATCCAACCCAAAGGGAACAGGAACAATCCCACCACGCGGGCATATGTCAAGGCCGTGCCGGCTGCCAGCAGCTTGCAGACCAACCCGCCCAGGGTCCAGGCCAGAACGGCCGTCGCGACATAGAGCAGATGGAACGGAAAATCCAGGGGACCGGACCACAGCCGCGACAACAGGTGTCCCCAGGCGAAGCTGCCCATCACGGTCAAGGTCAGGTACAGGGTGCCGGAAGTCACCTGGAAGCGCCGGTCTTCCTCCAGGAACCCCCGGACGATCGGCCCCAGGGTGTCTTTTTCCAGCAGCCCGTTCCGGTATAACCCCATCAGTCGGTAGTGGGCGGTCATCAGGCCGCTCAGGAGCATGGCGCCAAGCCAGCCTCCCAGGCAGAGCGCCAGAGTCCCGCCTGCGCCGCCCCATCCCAACGCCATCCCGTCAATAGTTCCCATGACCTCCTCTTTTCCGTCAAGCCAGCGGGTGTCTCAGTCCCATCCCGGCCAACAGCCCGGATTCCCGATTCCGCATGTCCTTGCCCATCGCCGGATCCTCGTGATCCCACCCCAGCAAGTGCAGGCAGCCGTGGATCACCAGCAGGGCGAATTCCGCTTCCACCTGCCAGCCTTCCCGGACGCAGCGTTCGGTGACGAACCCCGGCGCCAGGACGATCTCACCCACCACGTCCCCGGCCTGGTCCACCCACAAATCGTGACAGGCCCCTCGCTGTCCGGCGCCCAGGTCCGGCTTGCCCTCTCCCGCATTTTGCAGGTACGAGAAGGACAGCACGTCGGTGACGCCTTCGCGGCCGCGGTAGGTGTGGTTGAGTTCCGCCACTTCCCCATCAGCGGCCAGGACGAGATTGGCCGGCCAATCCGGCTCGCCCAACCCCGCCACGACCTCGGCCAGCAGGGGCGGCAATTCCGCCCCGTCCACCCAGCAACCGGTTCGCAAGGGCGCAACATCGCGGCGGTCAACGACCGAGAGGATCACGACCGCGACTCCTTGTCCCGACCGCCCGCATCGGGGGCATCCTCCTTGTCCTTCGATTCCACCGGCTCCCGGCGCTGGCCGGGATAGGCGATGCGGGAATGGTGGATTCCCGTCAGGAGGGGAATGAAGGCTTCGCGGATCATGGCCAGATCCCGCAGGGTCAGATCGGATTGGTCCAGTTCACCGGCCAACATGCGCTTGTCGATGATCTGCTTGACCATTTCCCGGATCCGGCTCGGAGTCGGGCGGGCCAGGGACCGCGTGGCCGCTTCGGTCGCGTCCGCAAGCATCAGGACCGCGGTTTCCCGGGAGTGAGGTTTGGGGCCGGGATAACGGAAGTCATCAACCTTCACCGTCTTGTTTCCCTCGCCCTCCAGGGCCTTCCGGTAGAAGAACTCCATGACCATGGTCCCGTGGTGTTCGGGGATGAAATCGATGACCGTCTGCGGCAGGCGCCACTTGCGGGCCAGTTCGATGCCTTCCTTCACGTGGGCGGCGATCACCAGGGCACTCATGCTCGGGCTCAATTCATCATGTTTGTTCAGGTTCGGGCTCTGGTTTTCCACGTAGTACTCGGATTTTTCCATTTTGCCGATATCGTGGAACAGGGCCCCCACCCGCGTCAGCAAGGCGTTGGCGTTGATGGATCGCGCGGCCTGCTCGGCAAGCTGTCCCACCACCTGGCTGTGGTGGTAGGTCCCCTGGGCCTCCAGAGCCATGCGCTGCAGAAGGGGGTGGTTGAGGTCCGACAATTCCAGCAAGGTCAGGTCGGAGCAGATCCCCACCAGCGGTTCGACCACCGGCAACAGGAACATCCCGAACGCTACCGACAGCACGGGGGTAAAAATCGCCACCAGCAGCCACGCCCCTTGCCCCTGACCGCCGGCGAGTGCGCCCTCGGGCAACAGGGCGCCCTGCAGGACGGACAATCCAGTCAGCAGGACAATGGTCCGGTAGAACTGGCTCCGCTTCTGGATGCGGCGCACCGAAATCACCGTGACCATTCCGAGCACCAACCAGAAGAAGGCAACCTGGGACGGCAACTCGGGCAGAAGGACCAGCAACAACAGGGCCAGCAAAGTGGCCGCATACCCCACCTGCTCCCGGAACAGGACCGTGGCCAGCAGCGCCAACAGGACGATCGGCACGGCCAAGGCACCCAAACTTGGATGCCCCAGGGCAAACGACGACCCGGCCAGGAACAGACCCAGGATCACGGTCAGGGCTCCGGACCAGCGTAAATTCCCGATCAATGCCGGAAAATGCAGGAGCCCCAACCAGGCGAACATACCCAGGCCGATGGCGATGACAAGGCCGCGCAAAACGTACCGGACAATTCGATCCCAGCTGTTTCCGCCGCCTCCGCGGGCCTGGATCTGCCGGGCGAGTTCTTCCAGGAACCGGGCCTGTTCCTCGGTGACCCTCACCCCCTGATCCACGATCCTTTCCCCGGTAATGAAGTCCCGCGTGGTGGGGACCTGCTGGCGAACGGCATCCTGGCGGGCCTGGGTGGCTTGGGGGTCATACACCAGATTGGGCGCCAGGAGGGGGCGCAACAAGGCCGCCCCATCGGCAGCCTCGATCGGAGCCACCCCTGCCTCGCGCAGGACGGCCAGCAATCGTTCCTCCAGGCGGGACTGGGTCACCACCTGCGCCAGTCTGACGGTCGTCTCCTCATTCCCCTCGACCACGGTCACCCGGTCATACTTGCCCGCGGGCAGCATATCGGCCAGCAGCCCGGTCACCACCGTATCGGCGGCACGCTTCAGGCGAACCAGGGCCGAATCGGGGTGTTCGGCTTCCAGCAGGCGTCTCAACCCCGTCGCGCTGGTCATGGGGAACTGCAGGGCCAACAGGCCGGCTTCGGCCTCGGCATTCAGGGTGTCGATCTGGGCGGACTGAAGGGCGGCGAAAAAGTCGTTCAAGCGCCGGTTCTGGGATGCGACCGTTGCCGCGGGAAGGCGCTTCAGGGTCGGCGGAACCTCGACCACGCGAGCCAGCCGCAGCATGCGCACTTCCTGTTCGGGTAGGGGCGCAGAAAAAGGAAAGGGCGCCCGGATCTCGCGGTCGGCGATATCGCCGACTGCAGAAAAATCCTGGGCAAAGCGGGGTACCGGCGGGAACAGAACCAGGTGCAGCACCAGGACCACGAAACCCAGCCCCACCAGCCAGAGCCTGGAGTGCCCGCCTTTGGCGGGATCGGAGCTGGAGAAGCGACCGCGCAGATTCCGCCTCACGGCCTCACGGTCGCGGCGCAGACGGGCGGGGATTTCGCGCAGGCGCAGCCACCACATCATCGGCCTCCTTTCTACTGAACCGGAAAAAACCGACCTCACGAGGACTCTTTGCTTTGGGGCGGAGCGTCGAAAGCTTCCACGATCCGCTGCACCAGGGGATGCCGGACGATATCCGAACCGTCCAGATCCACGAACCCGACTCCAGGTGTATGTTGCAGGATTTCCCGCACATACACAAGACCGGACTGCTCCCGATCCGCCAGATCCACCTGGGTGATGTCTCCGGTAACGACGGCCTTGGAGTGGAAGCCCAGCCGGGTCAGGAACATCTTCATTTGTCCAATGGTGGTGTTCTGTGCCTCATCCAGGATGACGAATGCGTTGTTCAGGGTCCGTCCCCTCATGTAGGCCAACGGAGAGGCCTCGATGACGCCGGTGGACATCAGCTTGGCGATCCGACCGGCCGAAATGATGTCGGCCAGGGAATCGAACAGGGGGCGCAGATAGGGGTTGATCTTCTCCTGCAGGTCACCGGGGAGAAAACCCAACTGCTCTCCGGCCTCGACCGCGGGCCGCACCAGGATGATGCGGTCCACGAGCTGGCGCTTCAGGTAATCCATGGCCATGACGACGGCCAGGAAGGTTTTTCCCGTGCCCGCGGGCCCAACCCCGAATACCACATCGTAGGCGCGGATGGCGTCGATATAGACCTGCTGCCCCGGCGTGCGGACGCGGATGGATCCGCGTTGTCCCGAACCCGGCATCAGGACCTGGCCATCGGTTCCCCCGACGGACTCCCCCGGGTCGGACCGCCCCTGGCGCGCGCACACGTAATCCAGGGTGACCCGGTCGATGAACTGGCCACGGCGCACCCGCTCGACCAGGCCCGCCAGGACACCCTGCAGTTCGGCGACTGCCGGCGCTTCCCCATCCATGCGCAGACGATCTCCGCGCACGGCGATCCTGACCCCGAAGTGCTTCTCCAGGAAGCGCAGGTTCACGTCCTTGGGACCCAACAGGGATAGCTGGTCGACATCCCCCAGATCGAATTCGGCGCGTGTCCCTTCCTGAGCGTTGTGGCCGCTCATTTTCCCCCCGACTCCCCATCGCCGGACTTCGGCGGGGTGATGGCCAGGTTGAGTTCGGCGAGCTGGGCCGGACTGATGGGACCGGGGCTCCCGTCCAGGGGCGAAGCCGCCAGGGTCGTTTTGGGAAAGGCGATCACCTCACGCAGGGACGGGCTGCCGGTCAAGAGCATGACGATGCGATCGAGGCCCAGGGCGATTCCTCCGTGAGGCGGGGCGCCAAAACCGAGGGCATCCAGGAAGAATCCGAACTTGGCCAGGTATTCCTCCTCATCCAGGCCCACGATGCGGAACACGCGTTCCTGGAGTTCACGCTGGTGGATCCGGATGCTGCCTGAACCGAGTTCGACCCCGTTGCAGACCAGATCGTAGAGCTGGGCCCGCGCGGCGCCGGGATCAGCTTCCAGGTTCTCTACATCCTCGGGCCTCGGCAAGGTGAACATGTGGTGGCACGCGGCCCACCCTCCATCGGGCGCGGCCTCGAACAGGGGGAAGTTCCGCACCCAGGCCAGGGCCCAGACACCCTCGGGGATCCAGTCCGCCGCCGCGGCCGCCTCCAGGCGGACGGCGCCCAGGGCCCGACGAGCCTTTCCCTGTTCCCCGGCCACGAACAGCAGCAGATCCCCCTCGCGGGCACCGGTCCTCTCCTGCAAAGATTCGACGAATCCGGCGGCAAGGAATTTCCCGATTCCACCGTCCACACCCTCGGCCGTCACCTTGGTGCGCGCCAGGCCGAAGGCTCCGTGCTTCTTGGCCACGAGTTCCAATTCGTCCACCTGCTTGCGGCTCCAGGCCGCCAGCCCGGGCGCGCTCAGGCAGCGCACGGTCCCGCCCCCCGCCAGGGCATCCTCGAATACCTTGAACCCGCATCCCGGAACCAGATCGTCGACGTTGTGCATGGGGTGCCCGAAACGCAGATCCGGTTTGTCCGAACCATACAGATCCATGGCCTCGTCGTAGTTGAGGCGTGGGAAGGGAGTGGGGAGATTCAGGCCCAGGGTTTCGGCAAAAATGGACGCCATCATCTCCTCGACCACGGCGTAGATGTCGTTCTCCCCCACGAAGCTCATTTCCAGGTCGATCTGGGTGTGCTCGGGTTGACGATCCTTCCGCAGGTCCTCGTCGCGCAGACAGCGGGCCAGCTGGAAATACCGGTCCACCCCTCCGGCCATGAGGATCTGTTTGTACAGCTGGGGAGATTGCGGGAGGGCATAGAATTGTCCGTGGTGGATCCGGCTGGGGACCACGTAGTCCCGCGCACCCTCGGGGGTGGTCCGGATCAGCATGGGTGTTTCCACCTCCAGAAACCCGTGGTCCGAAAGGTAGCGGCGCGCAGCCATGGCCGCGCGGTGGCGGATCTCCAGGTTGCGCAGCATCTCCGGCCGCCTCAGGTGGAGATAGCGATACTTCAGCCTCAGCTCCTCGCCGGCCCGATCGGCCTGATCGAGCTGGAACGGCAGCGGCGCGCACCCATTGAGAATCTCCGCCTTGCGCGCCACCATCTCCACCTCGCCGGTGGCCTTGTCGGGGTTGACCATGCCGTCGGGGCGGCGGCGCACCTCACCGGTGAAACCCAGCACCGACTCCAGCTTGAACCCGTCGGCCAGGGCCAGGGGGGCGCCGTCCTCGCACACGATCTGCAACTCGCCGTACCGGTCGCGAAGGTCCACGAACACCACGCCGCCCAGGTTGCGGATGCGTCCCGCCCAACCGGCAACGCTGATGGTCTGACCCACCTGTTCCACGCCGACTTCGCCGCAGCGGTGGGTGCGCAGATTCGTTTCCATATCGTCGTGTTGATTCATTCGGTTCACCCTTCCAGGACCTCCCTGACGGCGGCAAGCAACCGCTGTCGTTCCACGGGTATCTGTTCGCCCGTGTCCAGGTTCTTGAGCTGCAAAGTTCCGGTTTCGCGTTCGGTCTCGCCCACGGTGAGCAGGATGCGCGCCCGGCGCAGGTTGGCCGTCTTGGCCTGAGCTTTCATGGACCGCAAGGTCGTGTCGATCTCCACCCGGCAGAATCCGCGCAGCAGGTCGCAGGCCGCCAGCCCGAAACGCTGGGAAGGCTCATCGAGACAGGCCACGTAGACGTCCACCTGGGTCTGCCGACTGCGCTGGGGATCAATAACCTCGTCGGCCAGATGCAGCAAGGTGCGTTCGATGCCGGCGGAGAACCCGACTGCGGGCGTATCCGGTCCCCCGCATTGGCCGATGAGTCCGTCGTAGCGCCCGCCTCCGGCCAGGCTGCTCTGCTTGCGGCCGGTTTCCGCAGTGATCTCGAAAGTCGTGCGACCGTAGTAATCCAGTCCCCGGACCAGCCCCGGCTCTTCCCTGAAGAGGATGCCGAGATCGCCAAGACAGCCCAGGACCACGGCATGGTGGGTGCGGCAGGCCGGACAAAGGGCCTCGGTAATGGGCTTGAATTCCGTCAACAGGTTCTGGACCTCGTCGTCCTTGGCGTCGAAAAGTCGCAGCGGGTTGACCGCGATCCGCTCCTGGAAGGCCGGCGGAATCCGCTCCATGTTGGCTTCCAGGAATTCCCGCAGGTCGGCCACGTAGCCCGGCTTGCACTCGGGGCATCCGATGGAGTTGACGAGCACGGTCAAACCGCGGGCATCGACGGCATCGAACAGGGCCATGGCCGTCTGGATGACCTCGGCATCCAGGACCGGGCTCGCCGACCCGATGGCCTCGACTCCGACCTGGTGGAACTGGCGATACCTTCCCGCCTGGGGACGATCGTGGCGAAACATGGGCGCCATGTAGTAGAACTTGACCGTTCCGGGCTGGCGAGTCAGTCCGTTTTCCAGATAAGCCCTGACCACCGAGGCTGTCATCTCCGGCCGCAGGCACAACTGCTCGCCACCGCGCGATTCGAAACTGTACATTTCCTTGTCGACGATATCGGTACCGTCTCCGACCGAGCGCAGAAACAATCCGGCCGGCTCGATCACCGGCGTGCGGATCTCGCCGTAACCGTAACGGGACAGCACCTCGTTCCAACGCTCTTCGCACCAGTGCCACCGCTCGATTTCCTCGAGCATGAGGTCCCGGGTCCCCTTCAGCCGGCGGAACTTGATATCCATGGTTTTCCTTCGCTGGTTGGATCCGTGCCGATGACGGCCTGGTCGCGGACCGGCTCCCGACTCGTCAACTCACAATATCATTCATGGGGCCTGCAGAGGCCAATGACGGGGGAAATTTCGCCGCACCAGGTCCAGGTCCGGCTCCAAAAGCAGATTGAAACCGGCCAGGTTCATGCTCCCCAGACCGGCGACCAGACCGGCTACCGCGGAGTCTTGATCCTTTCCGTCACGCCCCAGCAGGGTTAGCCTGTCCCCCAGGTTCAAGCGCTGGGACGCCGACACCCTGCGGGATACCAGCAGCATCAGATCGGGCGCAGGCGGCGTCATGACCTCTCGACCCCATTCTGTTTCCGACAGGAGGCCCGCCGCGAAAAATCGATCCGCATCCCACTGCCGCACCACGGCGAAATCGAAACATCCCGTCCGCAGCGCCATCAGGGCACCGGTATGATCATACGGGTCGGCGCCGTAGACCGGCCCCAGGGGAGGCGGCTGCGGCGGGTCCGCCGGATGGTGGCGACGCCAGGGACCGGTGGCCGTCAGGGAAAGCGAATCGCCGACGATGGTCCGGGCCGGTTGGTTCCGCCAGGGAGCCTGCTCCCGTTCGACGGACTTGCGGAACAGCAACACTCCTCGGGGGCGCAGATTTCGGGGTGCCAGGCGGCGACCGGAAACCAGGGGCAAATAGCGCTCGCTCGGAACATCGATCCCCACGCCGTCGGGACAGAGAACAAACTCCGGATCTCCGGCCAACGCATCGCGGAACTCGGCACCGTTGCGCACGATCTCCACCGCGAGGGACCGATGTTGAATTCCCCCCAGGTAATCACCCAGCGGTTCGTACACCCCATCCCTGCGGGCAGGGAGACACGACGGATCCAGGATCACCAGCTTGGCCCGGGAGCCCGCAGGGTGGCGGATGGGAAACAATTGCGCCCCCACGGCCAGCAACAGCACACAGGCGCCCGTCAGGACGGCCACGCGCCGCCCACCCCAGCTGCGGGAAGCAGAAGTGGCCGGATCAGTCACCACCGACCTCCCGGCCGGTCGAATCTGGCGCTGAAGTCCGCGGCAGCGGTGGGTTGCCGACGATGACCTGGAACCGAGTCGGTACGATACCCAGCAATTGCAGCCAGGGCGGATAGGCAACCTGTCCGGGCAGGGAATAGATTCCCTCCGGCCGGTCACCCACGGGAATCGTCACCAGCAGTCGTTCCCCGGTCAAAGTGGCCACCGAATCGGCGACCCCCCTGACCTTCACATCGGCAACCGGAGGAGAAACACCGGCCTCCGGCCGGCCGGCATCCACCAGGGCGATGACCGGAACATTGGCCAGGGTGCGTTCCCGCAACGGGCCGATCTTCAAGGTCACCCGGACATGATCCGGTTCCAGATGCAGGAGTTCCTGATCGAGGCGCAGGGCAAGGTCCCGCTCCTGGGAAGCCGTCACACGGGACATATCCATCGGCTCGGTCCGGACCATGGGGATGGGGGCCAAAAAGCGCTCGGGGCCGATGAGGGTCACGGAATCGGGAGTGGCCCTGGCCGGCGTCACCAAACCCTTGTCGCGGGGCAAGGAGCCGGACAGTTCCAGTCTGACGGGCACGCGCAGGGTGTCCTGTCTGTCGATGTGGACGCGGACGGTGGTCGGCGGAAACACGGTGGCCGAAGTCAAGCTCGTGAATATGTCCCCCGAATCGACCGCAAGGGCAAAGGCGGGACCGGCGTCGCGGCCGGACAGATCCAGCCGCACCTCGCCGACGAAATGATTGAAGAACTTGTGCCGCAGAAGATTCAGTTTGCTTCCGGTGACCCGCACCCGAACCTCTGCAGGCAGGTTGCTGCCTGCGTAGGTCAAACCGGACGCCAGTCCGGTCACGCGCAGGGGCAGGTTGATGTCCTGCTCAACAGGTGAGGTGGCTGCCACCTGCATCCAGATGATCAGGGCGGCCACCAGGCAGCTGATCTTCAACCCCAGCCGGTTCATGGCTCTCCAGGATTCGACATGGCAAGACAATGGACTTTCGCGGCGGCACCGGTAACGGACAGGCGCAAGTTACCATAGGCCCGCAGCCGTTGTCACGGCAAAGCAGCACGAGAGGCAAAACGGACTCAACTGCGGGGAGTGTGTCGATCCAGGACATAGACCGCAGGATTCAGCGGCCTGCTGTCCTGACGCACTTCGTAATGGATATGGGGTGCCGAAGAACGACCCGTGTTACCCGACTTGGCGATGACCTCCCAGCGCTGGACCCGATCCCCTTTGCGGACCATGGCCTTGTCGAGATGGGCATACACCGTCATCAGACCGTTCCCGTGGTCGACCTTGACCACACGACCGTAGCCTCGCTGCTGCTGCACGGCCGTCACGATCCCGTCGGCGGTCACGTGGACCGGGGTTCCCACAGGCACCACGAAATCCAGGCCCTTGTGGAAAGCCTGGCGACCGGTAAACGGGTCCTCCCGGAATCCGAACCGCGAACTGATCCAGCCGATGTCGGTGGGTCCGATCGAGGGAATGTGATCACGAACCGTTTGGCGCACGGCCAGGGTATCAAGCATGGCCTGGTACCCCTGGCGTTGGATGCGGACCTGACGCAACATCAGGTCGAGGTCCCCGCCGGTGCCCCCCGGAAGCTCCTCCAGGTTTCCGCCCATGGTCCCCAACAGGGGTTGTGGCCCACGCCCCCCAACACCTGCGGCGAAGGTCTCATCCTCGAGGGGAGGAAGATCCAAGGCCGAGGCCATCCGGTCCTGCAAGGTCCGCACGGCGTCGATCTGTCCACGCAGATCGCCGACCCGACTCTCCATCGTCACCAGGGTCCGCTCCAGGGCCAAGTTCTGCCGAGCCAGGGGACCACCGCCCGGCCACCAGTAGGCTCCGCTGGAGAGGCCAAACCCTGTCATGACGACCAACAGGAAGAACACGGACAGCCCACCAAGCACACCGAGCACGGCCCAGCGCGAAACCCGGAAAGCGCGACTGGGCGCGTCATCCTCGGGCATGTAGATGAAGGTGTAGCTTTTCTTGAGTTTCATATTCCCTGTAATGCGGACATCCTGCAGGGATCATCCCCGGGGCTGATGTGATTGTTTCTCTCCAAAAACTGGACTGTGGTCGACGCTCTGTCAACCGGCAACAACTTTTGGCGCCAAACCAAGGGGATCCGGCCCGGTGGGCCGGATCCCGAAATGGACTGCCACCCCATAACCCTTCAGCAAGAGATGGGCCAGGCAATCGGGTCAATAGTAGTCCAGCAGCATTTGCCGTTGGCCGGAATGACGCAACTTGGCCAGGGCCTTTTCCTTGATCTGCCTGATGCGCTCGCGGGTCAATCCGAGACGCTCCCCAATGACCTGCAGAGTTTGGGCATCTTCAAAGCTCAAGCCGAAGTACATGATGATAATTTGGCGTTCCCGATCACTCAGGGATGCCAGACATTTGCTCACGTCCTCCCGCAGCCCCCGCTCAAGGACGGCAACATCAGGAGCCGGCTGGCTCTCGTCGGGCAAAACCTCGGTCAAGGGACGGTCTCCCTGGTCACCCGAATCATCGAGGGCCAACTGGGTGCGATCCGAGCGCAGGGCATGCACCACATCGGCCTCAGCCAGATCCAGGCGCTCGGCGATCTGCCCCGGATCGGGATGAGGAACCCCCTCGCGTTGCAGAACGGCCCGCGTCCTGCTGATCTTGATCAGCAAGGCGGTCTGATTCTGCGGCAAGCGGATGGTCCGGGACTTGTCCAACAGGGCCTGCATGATGGATTGCCGGATCCACCAGACCGCATAGGAAATGAACCGGTAGCCCCGCTTCTCGTCGAAACGGTCCGCGGCCTTGAGCAGGCCCAGGTTGCCCTCGTTGATGAGGTCGGAAAGCATCAACCCCTGATTGATGTATCGTTTGGCCACCGACACCACGAAGCGCAGGTTGGCCCTGACAAGGATCTGCAAGGCTTCCTCGTCGCCAGCCCGAATCCGGCGGGCGAGTTCGACTTCCTGCTCCCGAGTCAACAGGTCGTATCGGTTGATGTCACGAAAATAGACTTCCAGCCCCTTCTCGTGCATCGCGGGCAGAAACTGCCTCTTGCCGGCCATAGGATTCCTCCTTGGCTCGTGGGGTTTTCCGCTCCCAGGAGGAGCGGATGCGCGGTTTCCCGGGCGTGATCCCGACCAGGGCGAGCCGGCCAGGATCAGGTTGGCGGGTAGGTCTCCCGCCGCTCTCAGTTCTCCACGCCCTCTGGACGCGGCAGAACCGATACGTAATTCTCCGCCGACCCGGTTCGTACCAGGAGCGTGACCGGATCGGTCCGCGGGCGAAGCAAATCGCGAATATTCCGATAGGTATCCAGGTCGGTGACGTCACGTCCATTGACGGATATCACGACGTCTCCCGGTCGGACGCCCTCTTTTCGGGCCGGGGAGTCATCCTCCACCGCCACGACCATCACCCCGTCCACCGCCGAAATACCCAGGGCTTCCTTGAGCATCATGACCCGTGGGCCGGCCTCGGCGATGGCGGCAACCTCCAGGCCCAACCAGAAATGGGTCTCCGCCGCTTCCTCCGGGAGCTCTTCCCGCCACCGGGAAGGGGTGACCGTGAGAGCCGATTGCCCTCCCGCACGCACCACGGATATCGCTGCCGGCTGGCCCGGCTTGGCGGCGGCCACCAGAAACTGGAGTTGGCGCCGCGAGTTGACCTCGTGCCCCCCGAATTCCGTCACGATATCGCCGGGTTGCAGGCCGGCGGCGGCGGCCGGCCCTCCGGGAACCAGGGACAAGATGCGGGCACCCGGGGTCGATTCCTCGCGGCCGTCCCGTCCGACCATCGCAAAGACATCCTCTGTCTTGATGCCGAGATAACCCCGCACGACCTCTCCGCGCTCCCGAAGCTGGCGATACACCTGTTGAACCAGCAGGCTGGGAACCGCGAAACCGATGCCGCGCCCTTCCTTGTTGATGGCCGTGTTCACGCCCATCACCCTGCCGGAGACATCCACCAGGGGCCCGCCGCTGTTGCCGAAATTGATGGACGCGTCGGTTTGGATAAAATCCTGGTACCGCGGGGATTGCCCCCCGATCACCAGATCTCCCCGCCCCTTGGCGCTCACCACTCCCACCGTCAGGGTGCTTTCCAGGGTTCCGAAGGGATTTCCCACCGCGATTGCATAATCCCCCACTGCAAACGCCTCGGAATCGCCGAATTCCAGCGCAGGCAACTTGCGCTCGCCCGGATTGATTTTCAAGAGAGCCAGGTCGGTGTTGACATCAGTGCCCACGACTTCGGACTCGTACTCCCGGTGCTCCCCCGCGAAGCGGACAAACACGGCTTCCGATTCGGCGATCACGTGGTAATTTGTCAAGATGAAACCTGCGGGATCCACCACGAAGCCCGACCCCGTGCTGGGCATCTCGAATTTTCCGCCCTGGCCTTCCTGGTCCGGAAAGAAACGCCGAAACATATCCTGAAGAGGGCCCGTCCCCACACCATGGTCGGTCACCGACCGGGTGCAGCGGATGCTCACCACGGCCGGCCGCACAATCGCCGCCGTTTCGACAAAGGGGGAAGGAGTGGCTGCCCTCACCGGCCCGACGACGAACATCAGGCCCAGAAAGACAAAAACGAGCGCACTCAACCCAAGGGCAGACTCTGTGGTCCGCACTCCTGGGGCACCAATCGCGCCCGATTCATTGATAGAACGCCGCTTCACCTTCACCATCCTTGATCAGCAGTCAGGTGAAGGGCGACTGGGGGCCGAGTTTCCGTGGGGACAGAAACCACAGCCTGACAGAGAACTATCGATACCGTACAACCGATATCCGATACTGTCAACCGGAATTATCCCGATTCATATCATCCTCAATACCCTCACCCGCCTCGGTCAATTCCACCGGCGTCGCCTCGACTGGGGCCGGATCATGGGCATGCGCGGGAGCAGCTTGGTCCTGCAGATCATCAACCGTGGCTGCCCGGTCCCGGTGCTGGCGGGCCCCGTGCTGGCTCCGGATCTCGCCGATCTCCTCCTCCTTGGCCTGCAACTCCTTCTCGAGGGCATTCAGCCTCTCCACGATGGCCGTCACACCGGGATCTCCCAGGGTCGCTGTCCGCCCCTCCTCCAGAGCCGTGTAGACCAAGTTCCCCAGCTCACTGAACTGACGCTCGATATCGCGACTGATACCGAACTTGTCATAGCGCAGCGAGGTCACCTTGGCCACTTCGACCGTTTTGTCGGTGGTCACGGTGTACCACTCCATCAGGTTCCTTTTGACATCGTCCCACATGGGCATAGCGTCCTCCTTCGGACAGGGGTTTGGAGTTGCCCGCTACCGGATCTGGCTTACAATGGGTTCCCATGAGCGCCAAACGACAACCCACGGCCGTCATCCTGGCCGACGCCCATTTCCACCTTCGACCTGATGCCGCCGAGAGCCGGCGCATCGAGCGATTCCTGGAGCTGCTCGAGGCCATCCACGGCGTGGACCATCTGATCCTGCTCGGTGATATCTTCGACTTCTGGTTCGACTATCCGCATTTCCGTCTCGACGGCTACGATGAGATCCTCCAGGGCCTGGACGGGGTCCGAGCCTCCGGAACCACTGTCCATTTTGTCGGGGGCAACCACGACATCTGGGCGGCCGGTTACCTCCATCGGCGCTTCGGCAGTGAGCCCGACGGCATGCCGTTGGATCTCCAACTGGGGGATCTGCGGGTCCGTTTCGATCACGGTGACGGCCTGCTCAGCCACGATTGGCTCTATCAAACCTTCCGGACCATTGTCCGCACGCGGGCCGGAATCCTCCTGGCCAAGTCCCTGCACCCCGAGATCCTGTTCGCCCTCAGCACCTGGCTCAGCGGCCACAGCCGCAACGCCTCGCGGGACGAGGGTCGGGAAATCGAAGCCAAGGCCTCCGCCTGGCTCGGCCGCCAGCAGGACGCCCCCTGGGACCTCATCGTCATCGGGCACGTCCACCACCGTTTCACGACCACCGTCCAGGGGCGGACCATGGCCGCCCCCACGGGCTGGTTCAACCGCCTGGACCTGGGCGTAATCCAGGACGGAAAATTCGCCCTGCTCGATTTCGACCAGGACACCCTGCCGGATTTCGGATCCCGCGAAACGACCCTACCAGGTCATTCCCAATGAGATCTTGTTCCCGTCCTCGAAGCCCTCGGTGGTCATGTCCTCGTACGCATAATCCAACCGCAGGTTCCTCAAACGGAAGCCCACTCCCGCGGTGATCCCCTGGGATTCGTAGTTGATGCGCGACCCCAACCGCAGGGCCAGCTCGGGAATGAGGTGCAGCTCGGTACCGACATGCGCCTTTGCCGTGGTGTCATTGGGCATGAAGAGTTCGCCCGCCAAAGTGAGTTTCCCCTGAAAAACCCGGGCCACCGGAACGTAGGCGGCGCCAATCCGCACGGCCGTCGGCAAATCGAAAGGCTCATCCCGCAGGTTCATCTGGCCGCCGATATTGGTGGCCGAAGCGGCGAAGACCAGCCCCTCGATCAAGGCCTGGTGCGTGAGGAAGAAATCGAAGGCGAAGCCGCTGTCGTTGTAGAAGTCGATCTTCTCGTAAATCATCTTCGCACCGATGCCGAACGCAAAGCGATCTCCCAAGGGGTGGGCATAGGATACTCCCAGGGCCACATCGTAAGGCTTGAAGGTCCCCTCGAAAACATCGACACCCGATTCCAGGGTCTTGCGATCGATCTCGTCCGAGTAGAATCCCATGAATGTCACGCCCAGAACGCCCTCACCGACCCGATGAGCCACCCCCGCGGCTTCCTGGCTGAACAGCCCGAGGTATCGGTCGTGCTGCAGGACCAGCTCCGTTTCGAAATCGGCAAATACGTTGTTGGCGGGATTCCAGAAGAGAGCCGTCCCGCCGCTGCTGGAGGCAACTCCCGTCTCCCCCATGCCGGCCTCTCGCGCGCCGACACCCATCCTCAGGGAAAGCAACCCCGCATCACCAGGGTTGCCGGCCAAGGCAGGCAACGCAATTGTGATCAGGGTCAAAACCAGGAACAACCCGAGGGTGGCCGACAACCGATTGCGATTCATGGGATCCCTTTCCGCGCGCGCCTCACTGGGCGCCGTTTCTATCTCACGACTGTGAATGATACGACACTGTGGGTGGTTTCGCCTCCGGCATCGACGACCAGCCTGCTGATATACATGCCGGTCGCCACACCGTCGAGCGGGACGATCAGGGTGAAGGGATCGCCACTCACCACGTCATTCCAGGCGGTGGTGGTGACCAACTCACCTTCAAGGTTGTAGATGAACGCCCGAGCCCGGCCCGGCGAACGGGCTTCCCCGCGGACATACAGGGGTCCCTCGCCCAGGGGGTTGGGGTAAAACGTATGGCTGCCGAGAACCATACCGGAACCGATCGAGCCGGGGCTCTGAACGATCCAGGCTTCGGCGTCGTAATCCCCGTTGCGCCAGATACCGCCGCCGGACATGGGCCAGGCGGCCGTTTCCGCAGCGACATCCCGCCACATCATGACCGTGCTGGAGTAATCTCCGTCCAGGCTCACCCCGTCCGCGCCGGGTTCGGTAATACGCAGGAAGGAACCCGCCGCCACAAGGTCCAGCTCCCCATCCCCAACCAGGTCTCCCAAGGCAGGCGTAACCGCTCCGGTTCCGGGTCCGGACACGGGCCAACCTTGGATTTCCTCACCCCGTTCCTTCAGCGCGATAAGGCTACCGTCCTCCAGCGGGAAGATGGTCTGGGGCCGGGAGGAATCCACTCCCCTCAACCAGGCGACCAGGGGGCCTCCACCGCCCACACCGGTGCCCATATCGCGCGGGCGGCGTGGCCAGCCATCGGACCAGTCGCCTCCGTGCCCGATTCCACCCAGCAAATCCGGTCCCACAAAGTACCCGCCGGGCGCCATGGCCGATTGGACCGTTACCGCGGGGCCCCACTCATGGATCGACCCCACCTTCACCATGGCGGCATTGAAGAACAGGGTTGCACCGGAACCGTCCCGCCCAGCCACCTGGACGAAACGCAATTCCTCCTCGCCCTCCTTCTGCGCCAGGCCCCAGGTTAGCGGCCATGGGCCCGGAATTACCGGCAAGGCAATACTCCCCCGCAGGGGTGCATCATTCGGGGCGTCCCGGTCGTAGGCCACCAGTTCAAGAGAGGATTCGCCGGTCAAGCTGTCGTGGAGCGCGCAGAGAAACCACTGCCCGAAAGCCAGGGTCGGTGGGGCGCCGACCGCGCCCGGTCCCAGTCCGACGGCAGGGAAAAACCCCGGCTGGCCCGAGGCGAACCCATCAAGCCAGGCATGCCCGTTGTCCTCGTAGATCACGAAGGCCGCCACCGAAACGTCTTCCCGTGCCGGACCGAGTGGGTCACCGAGAGACGCCAGGATCGGAGGCACCCGACAAGTGGGCAAATCGGCCCAGAGCCCAAATCCGTCGCCTCCAGATACCAACGGCTGGCCGGTACCGTCGAAAGCATACAGCCCGTGGGGACCGGTCAGCACGATCTCCGGCTTCGCATCGCCATCCAGATCACCCAGAGCAACAGGGAGATTCCAGTTCACCGCGGAGCCGTCTCGAGTCGAAACCAGCAGGGGTTCCACCGTCGCGGAGTCTCCATCGGCATCAAAATATTCCCGCAGGTTCCCGTCAAGGGCATAGACCTCCCCGGCATGACCGGCCAGGATGATCTCCGCCGGTGTTCCGCCTCCGTCCAGATCCCCGACCAGGACGTGACTGCCGCGCAGATCCACACCGGGCAAGGTCCGCTGCCGCGAGAACATGGGGCCTTGAGCGGCTTCCCCGACCGACCCCACCGAGAACCTAATGGTGTCGGCGAAAGCGATTCCCCACAGGGTGTCGCCTTCTACGACCCCGAGGAAAACACCCTGTGAATCAGCAACCACGTTGCTGAAATCCCTCAAGACGATTCCCGTGTAGGCGCCGGCTGCCGATTCGGTCCCCGGTCTGGTATAGGGGCCGAATTCGTGGTTGTCTTCACCCCGGAACGAGTCGTCGTCACCACCGTAGGTGTAGTCCGAAGGGATGGGCGAATCCAGGTCCTGGATGCCGTCGGCCTCCTCCAGGTCCACCGCCTTGTGCAGAGGGTCGGAGTTGAAGAGATTATCCTCCGCGTCGTACACAGCCCGGATCAATCCCTCGTCGACGTGCCAGATGTAGACACCACTCCCCGCTGCCGTCACACCGCCGGGCCGGCCGGTGTTGGCGCTCATGGCAAAATCCCACTCGGCCCCCGCCAACGACTCGAGGGTGTCGGCCTGTGGGTCGTAAACCCCCGTCGGCCAACCATTCCCGTAATCGGAGTTCGCATCGTAAAAGTCCGGGATTCCATCGTGGTTGAGGTCGCCCGGAAACGAAAACATCCCATTCCCGTCAGGGTCCTGGAGGCGATACTCCAGCAGCCAGTATTCCTGCCCGTTGATGTCCACCCGGGCAGACGCGGTCTCGGCAGAGGGGTTTTCCGCCGGGGTCAGGGCATAGGTGCCCGCAGCATGGGGATCCACCACCTGGGGATCCAACCAGCCGACCAGGTACTTGTTGAAAGCACAGGGTTCAGGGGGAATGAGGCCTGCTCCGGAGTAGAGTCCATACCCCATCAGCCCGAAAATCCCGATTCCCTGACTGTCGACATTCCCGGCCGGAGTAAAATCGGTCAACGAGAGCATGCCCAGCCGCAAACCCACCTCGAAACAATAGACGCCCAGGCTGCCCAAACGACCGAAGGGCTCCTGGTACTCGGTCTCAGGAAGAATCAACACCCGGTCGATCCCTGCGGCGCCCCCGAAGTCGTCCCCCGCCAACCATGGACTCTCCAGGATCGTATCCTGCACGGCGGAGGCGAAATCCCTCGGCCCCAGATACGTGCTGAAAATCTGTTCGGGATTAAGGCCATAGAAATCGGTCTCCCCACCGGCCCCGGCGTGGATCAGGATCAGGGTGTCGAAACCGCTGAAATCAACGACCGGGTCCAACGCCGCCACCACGTCCCGCGCCAGGGCAATCGACTGTTCGCCATATTGGGGGTGGTTTCCGTAGAATCCCATCGGGTGCTCCAGATTCACGACACCCGGAGCAATGGTGAAATTCAGGGTAAAGCGATGTCCGCTGACGGAGCGGAAATACTCGGCGACATTGGTCAGCAGGTAATCGAAGTAGACCGAATCGTGGGCCGCGAAAGTGTTGGGGATTTCGAACTGGACGGGCTGAGGGAAATCTCCCGGGACAACTCCATAACGGCCCAGCAGCAGGCTGTCGCTGAAGTCGCAGAGCATGACCAGGGCGTTCAGCGCGGCCGGCGCCTTTTCTCCGGCCAGGCGACGCATCTGCAGGTCGCGGTCCCCTTCCGCCCTCAAGGGACGCGTGGCGACTTCGAGGTCGGCGGCGTGGCTGCGGATGCGGGTCAACAAAGCCTGGGGAATCGGCTCACCGGTCGAGGGATCCCCCACCGCGGAGGCTGCTTCCTGAATTCCGATCAGGGCCAGCAATATCATGACCGGAATCAAACGGGTATTTCTGGGGTGGGGCATGGAGACCTGTTCCTTTGCCTCAATTCATGGGGACTGGATTCCCGTTCTCAAACGAGGCGCAAGTATAAGTACCGCTGCAGGACCGGGTCAACGATTCCCGGCCCTGCATGATGGAAAAGGAGAGCCCGACGAAGTACCTGTCACCCCTGATCGACATTCCCTCGCCGGGCTCTCACATGTGCTGGTGTCCCCGTCCTCGCAACCGCCATCTGATCCCCAGTGGTGCCAACCTTTCCGAGAATCCGATCTCGCCTGCCCGACGGGTGATGGGGGGAAAACCACCAACACACACTCAATGATCTCTGGCCGTACCGGACGTCAGCGTTTGCGTCCGGAAGAACTCTTGCTGCGCGAACTCGAATCGCTGGAGCTGCTCCCCGACGATTTGGAGCGCGACGGTTGGCTGCGCTCGGTCGCCCGGCTATCGTTGCTCCGGCTGCGCACCTCGGTCCCGCCACTGCTGCGGCTTCCGTTTTCCTGCTTTCGCGGGGCCACGCGGGGAGCCGGCTTGGTCTCGGTCTTGGACCGCTGCGTATTGGGCGCCGCTCGTCCGGTGCTTTCCCGGGTCCGGCTGGGACTGGTCGTTCCGGAGTTCCAGATCCGGGTACCCCTGCGCCGGGGTTCCACGGGCCGGATGGTGCGGGACTCGGTCCCGGCAGGCTGGCGGGGGGTCCGCACCGTCGCCCCACTCCCCGGGGTCCGCGCTCCAGCGGGTCGATCAGGAGTCCGAACCCGTGTGCCACGCCCGACGGGTTCCAAAGCGGGCTTTTCCGTTCCGCTCCCCGAAACATGGCGATAAGATTCCCGCGTGCGTCCTGTCGTGCCGGGTGAAACCATCGTTCCGGGCTGGCGAATGCGCAGACCTGGCCTGGTCTCGCCCCCCACCGGTTCGGTCACCACGGGTCCGGTGCGGGCAATCAACTGCTCGCCCCCGTAGGAACCGCGAACATCCTTGCTTCCACGGGTGCCGCCGGCGCCCGGAGCCCGGGTCAAATCGTCGTTCCGGGCCAAGGGTGTGCGGCGGGTCATGGCCGTGCGTTGCCTGGCATCGGGCCCGTCACCCTGGATCAGCGGGGAAACCCGGCCATATTCCCGGCTCTTGCGCGCGATGCGGTTGCCGTCACCGGGGGTAAGCGGTCGATAGCGGCGCCCTCCCCCGTTGTAATAGGTGTAGATGTCGCCCCGATAGTAGGGGGAGTCGCACCAGACCCAGCTCCCGGAGTACCAGTTGTAGCCCAGGCTCGGCCCGCAGGAATAACTGGGCCAGTACCAGAAGTTCACCCAGGGCCTCCGGTTCCAGGGATCGATGTAGGCATACACGGGCTGAGAGTAGATGGGGTAGTAGCCATAGTCGTCGTACCAGCGGTTGTACCATCCGTAATCGTACTCGATGTCCAGGGTGCAGTTGTCCGCGTAGGGTTCGTACCCCTGGTCGGAATCAATGTGGCACTGGGAGCACAGGTACCGCGGGTGGTCGACTTTGCGATGCACGTAATAACTGGCGTAGTTCGACACGACCAGGTTCTCGGTATCCTCCAGACCGGTTACGGCATAGTTGATCTCATTCATGGCCAGGAAGGGATCTCCTGCCACCTCGTAGCGGAAGGGGTCCCGACGATTCTCGCCGTGGAAGTCGATTTCCAATTCCCGCAAATCAAAGGGGTAAGCCGAGGCAAGGACCTCCACGAAACCCTCACCTTCCAGGCTGCCCGTCTCCAGGGGCGCCGATCCGGGCACCGGCACCTCGTACTCGTGGCCGGCAAACACGAAACCATCGTCCAAGCGGCTGCGCGGCCACAGCAGATCCACCTGGCCCTCGGTATCGATGCGATAGACCACGGCATAGGCGTCCCGATTGAGCTGGAAACCCACGCTCATGCGCTCGTCGCGCTGGTATACCTCGTCGCTGTCCTTGTCCAGCCAGATGCCGGCACGCAGTTCAACTTTGGAGTAGTCGAAATCGCCGGAGGCATCCTCTGCGACCGTCGGCGTGGCACCGGAGGCGGTACCCCAGACCAACATGGCCAGCAGGCAGATCGTGATCTCGCGTTTCATGACAACTCTCCCTTGTTCCGGTTCCTCTAGAAGCGGACGAACCGGGGTTTACTGTCGGGCACCGTTGGCGTCTGGGGAGCCATGAGCTCCGGCAGCCCGGAAATCAACTGATAGGCCCAGACGATCTGGACCGAAACCGTGGGGGCAATACCCACCACACCGAACTTGGCGTAATGGATGCTCTGGGTGGCCGAGTCAGAGAGTTCCACCACGTAAACGTGTCCTTCGACAAGCTCCAGTTTCCCCGTATGGGAATATCCGTCGGCCGGGGCCCAGGACACACCCTCAAAGATCAAATTGCCCAGGGAATCGGTGAATACCCCGAAATCCTGCAGCCTCACATCGGTAGACGTGCGCTCCACATAGGGAACAGTCCCTTCGAAGGAAATCCTGATATCGGCGGGGGAGCCAACGGCGTTCGGGTCGACCCGGCCGGCGTAGAGGCTTTGGGGATGTTCGCCGGCCTGGCTGAAATCGAACCCGCCCAACGCCTGGTTGGAACCGTTGATCGAGTCGAATACCTCGACGAAGGTCCCCGGAGGGCTCATGGGTAACGGGGCGTCGATGACGGCTTCATAGCTCAAGGCGCTTTCCATTCCCGCCGCATTGACGGCAGATACGGCATATTCGTATTGATAGCCGTTGGCGGCTCCGGTATCCACGAGCCAATGGAGGCCGGTTTCCCAGTCGAAATTCTCATCCCAGGCCACTTCACCGAGGTAATAGAATTCCCGATTGGGATTATTCAGATCGCCCTCGCTGAAATCGCGGTAATAGACGACATACTTGACGACATTTTCGTTGTAGCGGCCGTCATAAGGGGAGTAGGAAATGTCGTACCAGAAGATCGACACCTCGTTGTCCCCGCTGACCGACGAAACCCCTACCGGAACCACGGGCGGATTGAGGGTGTCGACGCAGCTGATGCAGTCCTCCTGGTTGCAACCGGAGGTCGCCATCAGCCCCACGACGGACAAGGCCAGGGCCACCAGGCCCCACCCTGTAACTCTTGAAGACCGTTTCCGTGTCCGCGTCATCATCAGCCACCTCCAAAGCCAATGCAATTCCTCAACATATTCGGGGACAACGCACGGTTCATGCCACCTTTGAAGCCAGGGGCTCCACGAACCAGCCTGTCTGTCCACATGGTGTCCTCAGAACCCATCATGAGGGGGAAGAAAAATGTTCTCGATTATATTTCAAAGAGTTACCAAACCATCCCACATGGTGGGAATGAGCATCCAGAAAAAATTTTTTGCCGAGCATCCCCCTCAAACCCAGCGACCTGGGGTCCTCGGGGAGCAATCCCCCGGATTGGTTTGGAGACATTGTGTCCAAAAGGGGACTGGAGAATCGGAGGTGGGCGGGTACGGCCAGAGCACGCCGGTGCGCCTGAAAATGGGCAAAAAAAGAGCCCCACCTTTCGGTGACTCGAACTTGAATCTCGCCTTTTCAAGTTCGATGGGCTCTTTTTTACTGGATCCGGTGATCAGATCCGGTTGGTTTCGCGTTTCGGGAGAAACATTCTAGCTTTCCCTTTGCCGGTCTCGATGCCTTGCTCAGACCCCACCTCTTTGCAAACATCCGATCGGCACTTCCTGATGAAAACCCCCTGAAAATCCGAGGACTGTCAGAGTACGAATGATTCCTCCCGAAAACACGAGTCTTACTCAATTTGTTTCGCCAAAGAGGTTCCCTGTCAGTGTCGCCTCTTCACCCCTCCCATTGCAGGAGGCGTACCGGTTTCACACGATTGGAGATAATTTTAATTCGTTTAATAACAGTAGTTTACATGATTCACCCAAAGGGGATTTTGGGCCGGAAACGGAAATGTATCAATTGTTTTTCTACCTGAATCCCAAGATGGCGTAACAACAGTATTTGCAAGATATTAAGGGATAAATAAAGTTAACTGACCCGGGACTGGATATCGGGAAAATTGTCAGCTTTCGATTCCGTAAATTCTGATTTTCTTCAACAAATTGGGATAGCTGACTTTGAGGACCCGGGCCGTGGCGGCCTTGTTGCCCTCCTGTTGCTGCAGGACACGGCTGATTTCCCGGTATTCCACGGCCGCCAGGGTCTCCTTCAAGGAGGATCCACCCGAGGTTTCCTGCTGCCGTCGAAAATCGTCCGGCAAATGGTCGCTCCGCAGGGCCGTGTCGTTTTGGGCCAGCACGATCGCCCTCTTGAGGGTCTTTTCCAGCTCCCGCACGTTTCCGGGCCAGGGATGAGCCAACAGGTTCTGGAGGAAACCGTGATCCAGCGCCAGAACACCAATACCCAGCTCCTGGCAGAATCGCTGCACGAAATGGCGGGTCAGCAACTCGATATCGTCGGCCCGGTCGCGGAGATTGGGAATCGTCAACGGAAAATCGCGCAGACGATAATAGAGATCCTCCAGGAACAACCCATCGGCAGCCATTAGCTTCAGGTCCCGCTTCGAAGCGCAGATAATCCGCACATCAACCCGGGCCTCGATATTGTCCCCGACCCGGCGCACGCGTCTGGTATCCAGGAACTGCAGCAGCTTGCCCTGCATGGCCAGCGGCATCTTCCCGATTTCATCCAGGAAAACGGTCCCCCCTTCAGCCTCGGCCAGTAAACCCACCTTGTCGCTGTAGGCGCCGGTAAAACTGCCCTTTTTGTGGCCAAAAAGTTCGCTTTCCAATAGGGCTTCCGGAATGGCGGCACAATTGATGGCCATGAACTTGCGGGAGGCCCGGCGACTGAGGGCATGGATGGAATAGGCCAGCAAACCCTTGCCGGTCCCCGTTTCCCCCGTCAGCAGTACCGTCAATTCGCTGGAAGCGACCTTGCGGGCCAGCTCCAGCACCTCCAGCATTCCGGCGTTTCGAGTGATGATATTCTCGAAACTCTCGACATCCTCAAGAGGCGTAATCACCGCCTCGCCGAGAACCCTCCGGGACCTCTCCTGAAGGAAAAGAGCAAGGAAGCCCATGTAGGTGGCCAGGAAATCCAGGGAGGCCCGGGGAAATCCGGTGCCCTGATTCTTGCGTGAAAGGAACATCACACCAAAGCGACGGTCATAGAGCCCGATGGGCAGGAAAATGCAGGAGGTTGCCGCAGCGGCCAATGCCGGAACGTCCCGAATCAATTGGTCGGATTCGCTCAGCCGGGAATAGAGCACGGGCTTGGCTTCGCCTTCTGAAGCCAGGGCATCCTTGCACCACCGGACCAACTGCAGGCTCAGGTTTTCGCTCATTCCCCGACGGGCCGCAACCACGAGCGATCCGTCTTCATCATGCATGGCGATGAAGCCGCCGGTAGCGTGGACCCGCTCCAAACCCGCTTCCAGAATCGAGCCCAAATTCCGGGGTACCGCAGGATCGCTCCCAACCGGCAGGCAAGGGGCCGACGAGAGAGCATCCAGATGCCGCTGGGTCTCGTGAACCCCGACCAACAGTCCCTTTTCGATGACCCCGCGCAACTCGACGATACGGACTCCGAGATCACGATCCTCAAGGCCCATCCCCAGGCGTTCGAGCTCAAAAACCGTCAGCAGGGCGTCATCGAACTGACCCAGCCGGGATTGCACCTTGGCCAGCCGCTCCAAAATGGCGCAAAGCACGGCGTCACTGACCGACGAAGCCCCGTTTTCCTGGGCGTCCATGAGATATCGCCGCAGGAGCAGAAGCTCGGCCTCGCCTGCGCTATCGAGGCGCTTGTCCCCGAAGAGAATGATGGCTTTGCACCACAGGTGAACCAGCCGCTGGTCATGGAAGATTCTGATGGCCTGGCGAAAATGGTGGTCGGATTGTTGGACATCCCTGAGCGCACTGTATGCCTGACCCAGAGTCAAGTGGCAGAAGCCGATCTCGTAATCCTCGCCGCAGCGCTCGCATATGGAGATCGCGGCCTGGCTGATTGCGATGGCCTGGCGTTGATCGCCCGCGGCGAGACAGGCCTCGCCCATGCGCCGCTGGAGTTCACCTTCGAGGTCGTTGCCTGCCGCGATGCGGCGGGCCTTTTCCAGGCCGAGTTCATAGTTGAATCGGGCCTTGGCAAAATCCCCGCGGGCTAGCATCACGTCACCCAGATATTCATCCGCGATGGTCGCTTCTCTCAGGAACCCGTTCTCGTCCGCCAGGGTCTTTCCCGCAAGGATCAGTTCCTCGGCTCGCGCGAGGCGGCCGGCCAGGATCTCCAACCTCCCGTATGCCAGCTGGATACGGGTACGGCGGAGGCGATCCCCCAGGCTGACGGCGAGACGCAGGCCTTTCTCCAACATGCCCCGAGCTTCGCCCAGGCGATCGGTTTTTTGCAGGACGATGGCCTGATTGAGATAGAAGCCGGGCAACAAGTGGCTGGCACCCATGGTGCGGGCCAACTCCACCGCCCGCTCCATCAAATTGAGGGCCTGGTCCCAGCGACAGCGGATCTTGTGGATCAAGGCCAGGTTGTTCAAGAGGTTGGCAACACCCATATCGTGATTGATCCGGCGGAAGGTAGCCAAACCGTCGCCGAAGAATTCCTCAGCCTTTTCCAGCTTGCCGAGGCGCATATGGCAGATACCCATACCCACCTGCAGGCGCGCCACATCGGCATGCATGTCGGTCAAGGCCAGGACCGAAAAAGCTCGTTTCCCCAGGTTCAAAGCTTCGTTCAAGCGACCGCGTTCACGCAGGGCGGTGGCGCGCCGAGCCTGGAAGATGGCCCGATTCACATCCGCGAGCTGAGGATCCTCCACCGGAGAGGAGGCCAGGACATCGTCGGCTTGCTGAAGAAGCAGATCGACCAGATTGAAATCACCCTGCAGGATCGCCGCGTCCGTGGCCTTGCGCAGCAGGCGCAGGGCCTGCGATCTCGTCAACCGGGTGAGCACATCGGGGGAACAAAGCTGGCGATAATAATCCAGGGCGGAAGAATAGGCCGATGCATGGAAATGAAGGTCGCCGACTTCCTCCAAACGAACACAATCTTCGTCATTGAGAAAGATCGGGTTTGACCCGGTATCCCTACCCAGATTTTTCTGATTCTCAAAACGTTCTTGCATCAACCGCATCCCTTGGCGAGGAAGTGGATCGGTGACCCGAAAAAATTCCGTTCACGACTGCAGGGCGAACTAGAAATTCAGCTCCTGTTCAATAGCGATCATCATCCAGAGAAATTCCAGAACCAACGGGGCCGCGTTTCTTTCACTCTGGATAAGACCCATGTCCAAGGAAAACCCGTAACCATCACCGGCATCGCCGGGATCGCCGTCGTTACCGCTGTCGGTTGCGCCATAGGTCGTAATGACATCCAGACCGGATTCGTCACCGTCGGAACTCTTGCTATCATCCCGGGCATTGATTTCCCTGTCGCCGGCCCATACGACCCGTGGCTGCACAGCGGTCGCAACCGCGCTCCACAAAACCAGGAACACCATCATCAACATGACCCTTTTCATGGCCTTCTCCTCCGGGATTTCAATCCGCCGGCTGATCTCGATACCGGACCGACATGCCCTACCGGTACCCGATTGCCTCATGGAATATATGTACGGGAACCCTCACCTTTCGTCAACTGCCGATATCCGGTTGGGTCTGCAGCCCGTACTTGGTGATTTTCTTGTAAAGATTGCTCCTCTGCATGCCCAGCGCTTCGGCTGTCTTTGAGACATTGTACAGGTTTTCCCGCAGCTTGTGTTGGAGAAATACCGCCTCACTGCGGGCCTTGAAGTCCTGGAAATCACGGCAATTCATGAAATCATCGTCTCCTGAGGCTTCCGGCCTGCCCGTTCGCAACAACGGCAAATCGGCAGGACGAACCGGGTCCCCGGAGGCCATAATCAGCAATCTTTCCACCAGGTTACGCAACTCCCGCACATTTCCGGGCCAGGTGTATTCCCGCAGGATGGCCAGGGTCTCGGGGGCGAACCGCAGGGGTTTGAGCTTGAGCCTCGCGGCCAGATCAGCCATGAACCAGTTCAGCAGCAATTCGATATCGTCTCCCCGTTCCCGCAAGGGAGGCAGATGGATGGCCAGCACGTTGAGACGAAAAAACAGATCCTGCCGGAAGCCGGCATCCGGGACGGTCAGATCCCGGTTGGTCGCCGCGACAATGCGCACGTCGACCTCCCTCGTCTCCTCGCCGCCCACCCTCTGGAAGCGGCTCTCCTCCACGGCTTTGAGCACCTTCGCCTGGGCCTGTTCGTTCATGTCCCCGATTTCATCCAGGAACAAGGTGCCGCCATCGGCCTGCTCGAACTTGCCCGTGCGGGGACGATCGGCACCGGTGAAGCTGCCTTTTTCATGCCCGAAGAGTTCGCTCTCGACCAAGTCGCGGGGGATCGCCGCGCAGTTGACCTCGATCAGGGGATGGTCCGCCCGGGAACTGGCGCGGTGGATCGCCCGGACCACAAGCTCCTTGCCGGTGCCGTTTTCGCCGGTGATCAGAACCGTCGCTTCGCTGGGCGCGACCTTGGCGATGAATCCCTTGACCTGCTGCATGGCGGGGCTGTCTCCGACCAGGGGGGGCGCGGACAGCAGCTGGTCCTGGAGCAGACGATTATCTCGCACGACCTTCTGGTGGCCGAGGCAATTGGCGATGGTCAACAGCAGGCGGGACCGGTCCAAGGGCTTTTCCAGGAAGTCATAAGCGCCCTTGCGCACGGCTTCGACGGCCGTCTCGATGTTCCCGTGGCCGGAGATCACCACCACCGGGATATCCAGGTTTCCTTCACGCAATCGCTTCTGAACCTCGAAGCCGTCCATGCCCGGCATCTTCACATCCAGGAGGATGAGGTCGGGTCGACCATCTGCAGCCATCTGCAATCCTTCGGGCCCCGACCCGGCCTTCAACACATGGTAGCCCTCGTAACCCAGAATCTGTTCCAGGGTATCGCGGATTGCCGTCTCGTCGTCGACGACCAGGATCTTCTTCACGTCATTCTCTCCTGCGGGGTTGGCTTGACTGCGACCGGACCTGCTTGCCACGCAGGGGGCTCTTGAGCACATTGTGCCTCAACATGACCGCCGATGCCAGACTGAAACCCAGGACGGGCGGTCGGCGTGCTGGCCACCCATTCGGGGAGTATGCGCTGGTGAAGGAACTCCTGCACAGCCTCGGCACCGCAGAAATGGATGAACTGACCGCCGGGTTGGGGCATCCCCGTTACCGTTCGGGTCAGCTGAGGGATTGGCTGTACCGGCATCCGGTGGGCGCCTGGGACGGCATGACCAACCTGCCGGCCCGCTTCATCGAGCAACTCCAGGAAAGATACGACATCGAGGGGCTGAAGGTCGTTGAACGACGGGTCTCCCGCGACGGGACCCGCAAGTTCCTCTTCGAACTGCGCGACGGGCAGACCGTCGAGAGTGTGATCATCCCCATGGCCGATCACGCGACCTTCTGCCTGTCCAGCCAGGTGGGCTGCGCCATGGCTTGCCGGTTTTGCGCTACCGCCCGGGGCGGACTGGTGCGCAACCTAAAGAGCGGGGAGATCGTCCAGCAGGTCATCGCCCTCCAGCAGGACCTTGCCGACGATCCGCTTCCCGGTTGCCACAGCGCCCACCCCAACGTCGTGTTCATGGGCATGGGCGAGCCTTTGGACAACCTGCCCGCCGTGGCCTCCAGCATTGCGATCATGCTGGATCCGGCTTGCCTGGGGCTCTCCCGGCGACGGGTCCGGATTTCCACGAGTGGACCCGGAGACGGTCTGCGAAAACTCCTGGACTCCGAACTGAACGTTGGGCTGACCCTGAGCCTGGGCGGCAGCAATGACTCCGAACGCAAATCCATCATGCCCGTGCCGGGTCGCACCTCGGTGAGCGACAGCCTGGACCTGGCCGAGCGCTACGGAAAACGGATCGGGCGTCGCGGGACGGTGGCCTGGGTGCTGATCGCCGGCAAGACCGATCATCTCGAACAGGCCCGCAATTTGGCCGACCTTCTGGCCCGCCGTCCGTTCAAGGTGAATCTCATCCCCCTGAATCCCCTGGATGACGATGACTTGGCTGCCCCGGGACAGGAACGGACTCTCGCCTTCCAGAAGGTCCTGACGGAAGCCGGCGTGGACGCCTTCATCCGCGCAAGCGGGGGTCGCGACATTGCCGCGGCCTGCGGGCAACTGCACCGCCGGCACCAGGCTTCCTGACACAAAAAAGCCCTCCCCGATCGGGGAGGGCTCAAGGTCCGTTCAATCCCTACATGACATCGGCCAAGGACGTCTCCTCCAGGGCACCGGTCAGGGCCTTCTGGGCCTTGCGCCAGACTTCGGCCACCTGGCAGGTATCGACGTCCTGGCAGGGATCAACCTTGCGCAGGCAGTGATTCAAGGCGATGCCGCCCTCACAGACCTCGACGATTTCCCGCAGGGTGATGTCGGCCGCATCCCTGGCCATGCTGAAGCCACCCTTGACTCCTCGATGGGATTTCACGATCCCGGCCTGGGCCAGCATCTGGAAAATCTTGGCCAAGAATGCCTCGGAAACTTCACAGGCCGCGGCAATGGATTTCAACTGGACAGGGTTGGTCTGGTCACGACCAGCCAATTCCTGCAATCCTCGGATGGCGTATTCGGTCTGCCTGGTGACTTGAAGCATTTCCTGCATACCTCCATGACCGTTTTAGACTTGTATCCAGGCTAATTAGGGCAATTCGAGCCTTGTTGTCAACCCTCTGTCCTTGCAATGCCCAGGACCTTCGTCGTCAGCCGGCTGATCGGGACACCCGGCGCGGACAGGCCGGCCACTCGCCACCCGGGAGGCCAGGTGCGCCCACGGGTCAGGCACGCGCTGTCCACGAGAATCCGATGGACCTGGATCTGGAGGTCGAAGCGGGTGACCGCATGTCGGCACGAGCCTGCGAAGTCGATATGTCCAGGGGCCAATATCCCGTGTACCAGCGGCAAGAAGTCGCTCCAGATTTCACCGGGGGCCAATACCTGGTCGGTAGACGCGTGCAACCAAGGGGTGGACGGAAGCCCGCACATGCCCCGGAACAATCCTGAAAAATCCTCCCTGGCGACCGCAAACCCGCGAGGGGCCGGTACGGCGGGAGTCGCCCCGGGGGGCATGAGCAATACCTTTACGCCGTCGGTGATCAGGAGCTGGGCCAGGGTGACACGAACCCGATCCGGCGGAGCCGCCAGCGGGGGAATGGTTGCGGGGTCGGCGGACTCGGCGGCCCGGCACCAGCGGGACACGGGGCAGTCCGCACACTTCGGATGACGTGCCCTGCAGACCAGGGCGCCCAATTCCATGACCGCCTCGTTCCAGTCGCCGGGCGCATCCGGGTCGACGATGTCCTCGGCCCATTCCTTCAACCGGGCCTTTCCCACGGCGGCGGCGCAGGCGCCGGTAGCGCAAAGCCAGCGCAAGAGGACCCGCCTGGCGTTGGCATCCACGGCGGGAACCCGTTCACCCAGCCCCAGACTGGCGATGGCTCCGCTGGCGTAGTCGCCCACTCCGGGCAACTGGTGCCATTCCCGGCTCGAAGCGGGAAAGCGACCGCCCCGTTCGGCAACGATGATGCCGGCGGCCCGGTGCAGCATGGCCGCCCTGCGGTAGTAACCCAGGCCGGACCACAGGGCCATGACCTCATCGACGGAGGACCGGGCCAGAGTCTGGACGTCGGGAAAACGGGCCAGGAAGCGTTGATAGAAAGGGACGACCGCCTCCACCGTCGTCTGTTGCAGCATGATTTCCGCCACCCAGATTCCGTACAGGGACTCCCGGGAACGCCAGGGCAGATCACGCCGGGAAGCGACGAACCATGACATCAGCGCAGCCCGCAGGGCATCCCTGTCCTTCCAGCCGGGTATCATCGCGGGGTCTCCCTCCCATCCGTAGGATTGACAAAAGCAGCCTTTCACGGCAGCATGGGGCTTTCGACCCTTGGCATACCCCAACCCGGAGCTTGCACTATGCCCATCCAGACCATTCCCGAACTCTTCCAGGCCGCCGTGCGGGATTACCCTAGGCCGGACTGCTTTTCCTATCGGGACGAAAGCGGCAACTACCGGGACGTATCCAGTGAGGAAGCCCTGCGCCGGGTCCGGGCTTTGCGCCTGGGACTGCGATCCCTGGGACTCAAACCAGGTGAGAAGGTCGCCCTGTTGGCGGAAAATCGCCTGGAGTGGGCCATTACCGACCTCGGGGTCCTCTGTGCGGGGGGAATCACGGTCCCCATCTACCCCACCCTCTTGACCGAAACCATCGGTTACATCCTCAACGATTGCCAGCCCGCAGCCATCTTCGTCTCCACGGCCGAGCAGGCCGCCAAGATCGGTTCCCTGCGCGGGCAGATGCCCTTCCTGCGGGAAGTGATCACGTTCGATCCGACCAGCGAGCAGGACACCCTGACTTTCGCCAAGCTCCTACAGATCGGTCAGAACCTGGCGGACCAGAATCCACCATCTCCGGCCGAGGAATGCGACCGGGTCGACCCCCACTCTCCCTGCAGCATCATCTACACTTCCGGTACCACAGGCAACCCCAAGGGCGTGGTGCTGAGCCACTGGAACTTCGTTTCCAACGTGCAGACCACCCGCAAGCTGATCGACTTCTTCTACCCCGATGACCGCTGCCTTTCGTTCCTGCCCCTGAGCCACGTTCTCGAACGGATGGCCGGCTTCTACACGACCCTGAGCTCGGGAGTGGGCATCGCCTTCGCCGCCCGCATGGATTCGGTGCCGGTGGACATCATGGACGTCAAACCGACCCTGATGGTCAGCGTGCCGCGGCTGTACGAGAAAATCTACGCCAAGGTCCTGTCGACGGCCATGGCTTCGGGCGGGCTCCGCAAGAACATCTTCTTCTGGGCGCGCGGCCTGGGCATTCAGGCCGCCGAAATGCGCGCCGCAGGTCGGGAACCGAGTGGGTGGTTCGCCTTCAAGTTGAAGATCGCCGACGCCCTCGTGTTCAAAAAGCTGCGCGCCAAGTTGGGGGGGCGAATCCGCTTCATGGTTTCCGGGGGCGCACCCCTGAACAGCCGCATCAACAAGTTCTTTCACGGTGCCGGCATGACCATCCTGGAGGGCTATGGGCTGACCGAGACCTCCCCCGTGTTGACCTGCAACCATTTCGGCGCCATTCGCTTCGGCAGCGTGGGCAAGGCCATTCCCGGCACCGAGATCCGCATTGCGGAGGATGGGGAGATCCTCGCGCGCGGTCCCCAGGTCATGCTGGGCTACTTCAACAACGAGGAAGCCACCGCCGAGGTCCTGGATGCCGACGGCTGGTTCTCCACCGGCGACATCGGACACCTGGACGACGACGGTTACCTCTTCATCACTGACCGCAAGAAGGACCTGATCGTGACCGCCGGCGGCAAGAACATCGCGCCTCAGCCCATTGAGAACGCCTTCGCCACCGACAAGTTCGTGGCCCAGGCCGTGGTCATCGGGGATCGTCGCCCGTACCTGACGGCGATTCTTGTTCCCGACATGGAAAACCTGCGCGAATACGCCAAAGGCCAGGGACTCACCGTGGAAGACGACGAGCAACTGGTCGCCGACCCGACGATTCGCAACCTGTTCCAGGGCATCGTCGACCGCCGAAACCAGGACCTGCCCGGGTTCACCCAGATCAAGAAGTTCAACCTGCTACCGCGGGAATTCACGCTGGACGGCGGAGAGTTGACGCCGACGATGAAGGTCAAGCGCTTCGCCATCACCCGCAAGTACACGGACATCATCGACGCCATGTATCCGGACGCCCGGGAATTGGACTGAGCCGCCATGGAGCAGGATCTTCCCACTCGAGGGGCAGGACCGGCCCGTGGGTCCTTTCTGATGCAACCGGTGGGTTGTACGGCCGTCGGAATGGCCGGAAACATCGTCTTGACGGCGGGGAAGATCGCCCTGGGCTTCCTGGCCGGCAGTTCCGCCCTCATCGCGGACGGTTTCCATAGCCTGGCCGATGTCCTCAGTGACATCGGCATCCTGCTGAGTCTGAAAGCCGCCTATCGCCCTCCCGACACCAACCATCCCTACGGGCATCACAGCTTCGAAACCCTGGGCGCGGTGATCGTGGCGGGGTTCATGATCCTGACCGCATTTCTCATCGGGCGCGGCGCGGTGCTGGAACTCCTCCACGGCGACCATCCCGCTCCGCACATGATCGCCTTCTGGGTGTCATTGGTGTCGGTCGCAGCCAAGGAACTCATGGCGCGCTACACCATGGTGGTGGGACGACGCTTCAACAGCCCGGCCCTGATGGCCAACGGCCTCATGCACCGCAGCGACGCCATCAGTTCCACAGCCGCTGCCGCCGGGATCGGCTTGTCTCAACTGGGAATGCCGCAACTTGACAGTGCAGCGGCCCTGGTCATCGCCTTGTTCATCGTCCGCATCGGGTGGGGATTGTTGCGCGAGAACATCATGACACTCATGGACACCATGCCGGACCCGGAACTGGTCGAAGCGGTCAAGGACGCAGCGGGACGCGTCCCCTGCGTGCAGGAAGTCCGGGACGTCAAGGCCAGGCAACGGGGGTCACGTTACCTTGCCGATCTGCGCATCGCGGTCCACCCGGAACACACCATCGGGGCCGCCCATGACATTTCCCACGCGGTCGTGGATTCGGTCCTCGCACGGGTCGACAACGTCGCCCGGGTGTTTGTCCATGTGGAGCCGGGAGAAGCGGATGCCCCCCACGCTTGTCCCCTGGGACAGGACACGGACCAGGCCGTCAGCGCCGTTGCGCCCGATCACCCAGAACCACGGTGAAGTTGAGGGGCCGACCGCCCCGCAACAGGGTGATTTCGACGGGATCCGCGGGCGCGAACGACCGCAGGGCGCGCGTGAAGGTAGCCAGATCGGTCACTTCCTGGCCCCCGAACCGGATGAGGACATCCCCAGCGGACAACCCCGCCGCGGCGGCGGGACTCCCCTCGAAAACCGAGCCGATCATGTAGCCGGTGATGCCGGCGGTGAAATCCGGCATGGTGCCCAACCAGGTGTTGCGATGGACGGGTTCATCCCCACCTTCACCGGTCGATTCCGGATCAGCCACCTGGACCCACGGCATATCCCCGGGGACCCCACGCACCAGTCCCGCGAGATCCGTCGCGTAGCGGGCAACGGCCGCAAGAGCTTCCGGGTCGAGGGATTCCCAGCAGTCATCCGGGCGGTTGTACTCCTTGTAGGGGCCGCCGAAGAGAAAAATGACGGGCACCTCATGGGCCGCGAAAGTCATGTGATCGCTGCCGGACCAGCTTCCGGGAGCAAGGGCCAATTCCAGATCCGGGGAACCGGCCCGACGAGCCAGTTCGGCGAAAACCGGGGTTGTTCCGATTCCGCTGACGTAGAGTTTTCCCTGCGGCATCTGTCCGACGGAATCCAGATTGATCACCGCGTCAAGGCTGTCCAACGGTACGGGCATGTGGTCGACCATGAAGGCCGAGCCCTGCAGGCCGACTTCCTCGCCGTCGAAACTCACCACCAGCACACTGCGTCGGTCGCCGCCGGCAGGCGAGGTTGACGCGATGGTCGCGGCGGCTTCCAACAAAACCGAAACGCCGGAGGCGTTGTCGTTGGCGCCGGGAAAATAGTCGGCCGCCGCCGGGGGCGCGACAAGGGAGTCCCCGTCACTGCGGCCCAGATGGTCGTAGTGGGCGCAGAGCAGGACATAACGACCGGCCAACCGGCCGGCACCCCGCAGGACCCCGCCCACATTGCGTCCGCTGCGGCCGACCAGGGATTGACCGCTCCACCCTTCGCCCTGGAGAGGGAATTCCTGGTGCCATCCTCCCTCGAAGAGGAGTTCAAGACCGACAGCCGACAGCCAGGCGGCAATCGAGTCTCCCGCAGCCCGGCCCCCGGGGCTGCCCGCTCCCCGTCCCGCCAGCACCGGATCCGTCAGGGTGCGCACGCGTTGCAGCATGGCGTCGGCGCCCCCGTCCGGGCCGGCCGCGGCGACGGAGCAGCCGGCGGTCATCAGCAGAGCCAGGGAAACCAGCAGAGGCCTCATGACTCATTCTCCCAGCCCAGGTGTTGTCGGGTGCCTATGGTCGCCATGCAGTGGGTTGCGAAAAGGGCGCCGAACAATTCCAGATGATCCCGCATGGCTGAGGATGCATATGTCGCAGGGGCGAAAATCACGGCGAGGACTTCCTTCGTCCTTTCTTCCACGCAGGTGCGGGCCGAGTCGCTGGTCGGAGAACCGAACGGCCCCAGGTCATCGTAGAGCGCGAGGCGACCGCCCACATTGACATCTCCCTTGCGGATCCCCGCATAGGAATCCCCTTCCCGTCCCAGACGCAGGGAAACGTCACCCTGGATGCGCCCCGCGTCATACATGCCCACCGGAAGCAGGAATTCCAATGACGCCAGATTGCAGCAGTCCACCGCACTGTTGATGCGGTAGAGGTCTAGCCCCTTGAGGACGCGCCGCAACAGGGCCTCGCTGCTGGGACGGTGTCGGGATGGGTCCATGCCGAAGGACTTGTAAAGGGTACGCGCGGCGCCCAGAGGGGCAATGTTCGAAGGCGCCGATCCGGCGTAGAGTTCCCGATAGCGGGCCGCAGTCAGGCGTGTCTGCTCGGCCGCCCCGCTCCCGTGGTCGACGCGGACGCCGGACAGTTCGACGACACCGCAGCGCAGATCGGCCCGGACCTCGGGAGCCAACGCGAGGGATCGGCCACCGGACAGGTCGCAAGCCAAGCTCACCCTTCGCCCTCCCCGGCATCATGTCGCCCACCACGGCCGTACATGTCTTCGTAGTAGGCGCGGTACCGGCCGCTGCGCACCGCCTGCAACCAGCCCTGATTGTCGAGATACCACTGGACCGTCGCGGCCAACCCCTGGTCGAAGGAAACCTCGGGCTCCCAACCCAGCTGGGCCCGGATGTACCCGGCGTCGATGGCGTACCGACGATCGTGGCCGGGGCGGTCGGGAACGAAGGTGATCAAATCGCGGCTCTTGCCCAGAATATCCAGAAGCAGACCGACGAGGTCGAGGTTCTTGAGCTCGTTGCAACCACCGATGTTGTAGACTTCGCCCGCAACGCCGGCACGGCGCACCATATCCACCGCCCGGCAGTGATCCGAGACGTGCAACCAGTCACGCACGTTTTGACCGTCGCCGTAGACCGGAAGCGGTTTGTCCTCAAGGGCGTTGGCGATCATCAGGGGGATCAGTTTCTCGGGAAACTGGAAGGGTCCGTAGTTGTTGCTGCAGCGCGTGACCAGCACCGGAAAATCGAAGGTGTGATGGAACGCCCGGCAAAGCAGATCGGCGGACGCCTTGCTGGCTGCATAGGGAGAATTCGGCGCCAGGGGGGTTCGTTCGGTGAAGGCCCCCGCGTCCCCCAGCGACCCGTAAACCTCGTCGGTGGACACCATGACGAACCGCTCCACCTCCGCCCGGCGGGCTTCCTCCAGCAGGATCTCCGTGCCCAGGATGTTCGTCGAAACGAAGGCCTCCGGGCCTTCCACCGAACGATCCACGTGGCTCTCGGCGGCAAAATGGACGACTTCGCTGATGCCTCCCGACGTCAAGGTCTGCCGCACGAGATCCCGATCCCTGATGTCACCCTTGACGAAGCGGTAACGCTCGTCGTTTTCGCACCCGGACAGGTTCTCGAGGTTGCCGGCGTAGGTCAGGGCGTCATAGTTGACGACCTTGGCCTCCCCAGCCAGAAGCAACTGTCGCACGTAATTCGAACCGATGAAACCCGCGCCACCGGTGACCAAGATCGTCTTCATGTTGTCTCCCTGTGGGCTTCGGCAGCCTGCCAGGCGGTCACCAGTTCCCGGGTCCGGCCCTGGTCGACGGGGGCCAACGGTCCTGCGCCCTGCTCCTTGAGCGAAGTCCCCACGATGACCCCGTCGGCCGCCGGAGCAAAGGTTGCGAGATTTCCCATCGTCACACCGCTGCCGACCAGAACAGGGCAGTCGGGCAAGGCGCGGCGCACCGTTTCGACTTCAGCGACATCCGCCCCGCTGCCCGTTGCCGCTCCGGTGACGATGATCGCGTCGGCGAGTCCGCGCAACCGCAGGTCTGCGGCTTCCTCCTCCAGGGGCCGGGCCGCAAGGGGTCGGGCGTGTTTGACCCGCACATCTGCCAGGATTCCCACCTGGGCGCCCAGGTCCCGCCTCTGCCGCAGGGTATGCCAGGCGCGCCCGGTTATGGTCCCCTGGTCGGTCACCGTCGTTCCCACGTGGACGTTGACCCGGATGAAGGCCGCGCCCACCGCCACCGCAACCGCAAGGGCGGCCTCGGCATCGTTGCGCAGCACGTTGACTCCCAGGGGCAGATCGCCGGTTTCAGCCCGCAAGGCGGCGATCACACTGGTCATCGCCGCGATGGTCACCGGCGGCACCCGATCGGAAAAAAAAGGCACGTCATGGTAATTCTCGATCATGATTGCGCCCACTCCCCCGTTCCGCAGACGGGCCGCGTCGAGGGCCGCAGCGGCGATCACACCCTCCAGATCGCCCTCCCAGCGGGGCGCGCCGGGCAAAGCCTGAAGGTGCACCATGCCGATCACGGCGGGCCGGCACAAGGTTTTGAATGCATCTCTTGTCCACATGGACTTGAGTTTCCTCCCTGCTTGCAGGTACATTGGTGCGGTCGATCCGGACGCATGGAGCGCCGGACCGCATTTCCAAGAATAATTGAGGTTTCCGGTCTCGGAAAGAATGGATTGGACAATGATGCAGATCGTCCACGGCAGGACCGGCTGGATCGAGGTCATTTGCGGCCCCATGTTCAGCGGCAAGAGCGAGGAACTCATCAAACGCACCCGACGCGCCCAGATTGCGCGCCGGCGTGTGCAGATCTTCAAGCACGGCATCGACGCCCGCTACGACGCCACGGATATCGTTTCGCACAGCCAGCAGAAGATGCCGGGGATCGCCTTGACCCGGGTGGAAGACATCATCGATCTGGTGGACGACCGGACCGAGCTGGTCGCCATCGACGAGGGGCAGTTCTTCGACGGCCACCTGGTGGAAGTTGCCAACAAGCTGGCAAACCTGGGCAAACGCGTGATCATCGCCGGCCTGGATCTGGATTACCGGGGTCTGCCCTTCGGCCCCATGCCCCAGTTGATCTGTTCGTCGGAGTATGTCACCAAGCAGTTGGCCATCTGTATGACCTGCGGTGATCCGGCCAATTTCACCCAGCGCCTTACCGGCGCCAAGGACCAGATCGTCGTCGGCGCATCCGAGACCTACGAGGCACGCTGCCGACGCCATTTCGAACCGCCTGCAGCAGGCGAAGAGGGGTGACCCGGCCAGCGAGTCCCCTCATCCCGAATCCGCTCAGTTGAAGAAGTGGGGATCGATCTTGAGTTCGGCCGCCCGCCGCTCCAACTCGGCGACCTTCTCAGCCGACAAGCCAAGGAATTGGGCGGCGGCACTGGGCTCGCCGGAAACGGCTGCCCCCTCCCGGGCTGCTCCGCTGCACCAGGCAATTTCCTCGCCGAGGGATATCATCGCAGCCAGACGGGCGTTGTGAGCCGAGGGATCGTCGAAGCGATGGTGCCAGCGCACGGCCTCCTCCAGATCCCGGCTCAGGTTCCATTCTCGAATCAGCAAGGCACCCAGCTCACCGTGATCGAAGCCCAGGATCTGCCGCTCGATGACGTGGTAGGGCTGTCCGGAACTCGTGCTCTCCAGCAGGATTTCCTGGAACATCTCCGGGTAGCTGCGCGCCAGGACCAACTGGCCGATGTTCTGCATCAGACCGCCGATGAACACGGACTCGGGGTCCCTGACGCCCGCAGCCTGGGCCACCAGTTGACCGGCCATCGCCGACAGGACCGACTGCTGCCAGATCTTGCGATAAAGGGCTCCCGCTCCCGGGGCCAGGAATACCGACCGCGCCGCCGTCACCAGCGTCCAGTTGCGGATCGCGACAAACCCCAGCCGAACGATCGATTCGCTGACGGTCTTGATCTCGCGGACCGCGCCGTAGAAGGGACTGTTGGCGATGCGCAGGACCTTGGCCGTCAGGGTTTGGTCCATGGCCAAGGCCTTTTCCAGGCGCGTGGCCGTGGTGCGCGGGTCTTCGATGACGGCCATGATGTGACAGGCCGCTTTGGGCAAGGCCGGCAATTCACCGCTGTGGTGCAGGATGTCTTCAGGCGTCAACTTGCCGGCCCCGTCCATGTCCGGCTCCGGCAGGGACGGCCATTCCACGGGAACGGGCTCCCGCTTTTCGGTAACAGCTGTCGGATCGGAGGCCGGCCCTTGGGCCGACGGCGCTTCACCGAAAGGATTGACCTCGGGTTCTTCCGGAAGATCGCGCCGAACCTCGGCTCGGACCGTTTCTTCAGCCGGGGATTCCTGTTCCGGTGCCGTGGGCACAACCCGGTTTATTTCCGGTTCCTGCCGCGGACCTTTCTCGGCCCTGCGGGCGAGTTCGGATTTCAGGATGCTGTCGACCCGACCCTGCCTCAGCACCACCCCTTTTTCCACCAGGAACATGCGACCCAGGGCGTACTGGGCCAGGATCTCCACCACGTGCATGGCCTGCTGAGTTTTCTTGTCCCCATCCATGTAGATGAATGTGTTCCAGTGGCCCTTGCTCGGCAGAGGCAGGATCACGATTCTGCGGTCCCTCGCACCACGTCCCAGCATGAGGGTAAGGTCGAGGGGAAAGTTGCGGACCGGCACCGGACCGGCGTAAACCGCCGTTTCCTCGGATGTGACTTCGAACACGTCCCCCTTGGCCATGGGGATGGGCGCCCGGCCGTCGGTCCGTTTGCGTCGGGCTTCCGGAGGCAGCTTGACCCCCACTTCCAGATACACCTGCAGGCCGCTGGTCCACCTCTTGAGCAGAAGCAGTCGCAAACCGCTCTGGCGGGCAAAGCGGCTGAAGAATTCGGGAAAATCGCGCTGGTTTTGCAGGGTATCAAGGATCCGCATGCTCTTGCACAGTCGATCGAGATGGACGGCTTCCAAACCATCCCGAGACAGGGTACGCGTCGGGGCCTCGGCACCCGGGAGTTGCGAGGAATCAGGCTCCGGGGGCGCGGTGGACGGAGAGACTTCAGCGGAGCTGAGGACCTCAACCCTCTCTTTCAGGCTGTCGAGAGTACTGAGGATTTCCTGCAGTTCCGGCGTCCTGGTGGTCACGAGGTCACTTCCCGTTGCTTCGTGTGGAGCATCCTGGTCCCTGTATCGGGCACCCTGGGGTACCTGATCGGCAAATTGCACGGTCCATTGACCAAAATCTTCTCTGCAGGACACACATTGCGCATTTTGGCCCTGGAAGATAAGCTTGAGCAGGACGATGCAACTGACGGACCACAAACCGCGGACGGGAACCATGCGCATCACCAAACGCTTCCGATTCGATGCCGCACACTGGCTACCCATGGTGCCGGAAACCCACAAGTGCCGGCGCCTGCACGGTCACACCTACGAGGTGGAGCTGGCGCTGGAGGGTAATCTGGACCGGAAAATGGGCTGGGTGGAGGATTACGGCGCGGTTTCTGCCGCGTTCAAACCCCTGCTGAACGAACTGGACCACAACTGCCTGAACGAATTGTCGGGGTTGAAGAATCCCACCGCGGAGAATCTGGCCGTCTGGGTATTCGAACGGTTGGCCCCGGCCCTGCCGACCTTGACGGAAGTGACGGTGAGGGAGACTGCCTCCACCTCGGCGGTCTATCGGCCCTGAGGCGCGTCCTGCGGGTTCACGGCCACGATCTGGGCACTCGGAACCCATCCGGTCCAGTCACCCCCGAGGCTGATCCTCACCCAATCGTGCTGGGTCCCATTCAGATGGACCGTCAGGCCGTCGTGCACCTCAAAAAGCACCGGAAAACCGGAGGCCGGTCCCGAACGGACCGACGCGGCCTCGACGACGATCACACCCTGGTGACGGCCCACGTCCTGGTACCAGCGCCATCCCGTTGCGGCCGCCGCCAACACCAGGGCCACGCCGACGGACACCAACAGCCGGCGCTGCCGCGCCCGCCACCGCCCCCGCCACAGGAACCAGGCGGTCATCAGACAGGCCACCCAGATCAAAACCAGAACCGTTACCCCCCAACCTGCCAGGGTCATCAGATCGACGAGGCCGGCCAGCTGGGAGATGAACAACGGAAGGGATCCGGAGGACAATTCCAGATCGCGGATGGATGAGCGCACGAATTCAAGGTTGCGCCGAATGTCCTTGTCCCGGGGAGCAAGCCGCCGGGCGCGCAGGTAATTCGCCACCGCCTCCCCGAGATGTCCCTGACGAGCCTGGGCGTTGCCCAGATTGAAGTACAGGACCGGGTCATCGACACCCTGGGCCACCGCCTGGCGGTAAAGATCCTCGGCGCCGGTCAGGTCTCCCGCCGTAAAGGCCTGGTTCCCCTGTGCCACCAGCTGTTCGGCAACCGGAACCGCCGGCGGTGCCTCGGCCCGGACAACCATCGGAAGTCCGCACCACCCCGCACCGCATATCAGACCCGCCACCAGCAGGGCTGTCGCCGACCGGTGCGATCCGGTCCTGCGGCGCCGGTCTTCCAGGCTCTGCAGATGACCTGCGGTCCGGGATACAAGATCGGGAACCCGCTCGGCATCCAACCCGCCGAATCGGACCTGGTCACAGGAAGTCAGGATATCCGCCAGTTGATCTCCCACCTCCGCCAATCCCAGGCCGGCAGCCAGATCCCGGACGGCCACGGCTCCAGCCTGGCCCGCAGGCAAACCCAGACAATCGGCGGCGAATCCGCGCACCGCGTTGGCGAGCAAGGTGCAGGCAGCGGATGGATCGGCGGTTTCGCCCGCCTCGGCCAACAGTCGTTGCGCCTGGATCCAGGCTTGTTTCCGCCGACGATGGAACGGATCCCGCCCGGCGGCGACCAATTTACCCAAGGTGACCTTCCACCCCCCCAGCAGCACCAGGGGGAGGACCAGAAGTACCCACCAGACTGGGCCCGGGACAAGGGCCGACCCGGCCCGGCGCAGATGCCGGGGAACCGGATGGATGAAGGCCAGGTCCTGTCCCATCCGCTGCAGACCCGTCCGCAGGAAACCCGAAGGGGCCCCTTCAACGTCGAGGTCCTCACCGGCCACCGTCACGGATCCGAACCCGGACCTCGCCGTCCGGTAGGAGTCGGCTGACGCGTCGAACCACACCACTTCCAGGGCCGGAAGCTTCAATTCTCCCGCACGCTTGGGCACGAGAATCTTTTCCAGGGACATGCGGCTTGCCAGCCGCCCTCGAGCAGGCTCGGAATGGAAATCCTCCGTGCCGTCGTGAATCTGGACCCCCTCGGGCGCCGTGACCTTCAGCCCCGCGAAGCCCTTGAGGAACCCGTCGGCGATCAGGGTCGCCTTGAGGGTCAGGGGATCCCCCGTCCCGACGGAATCCGGGGATATGGAAGCCCGCAAATCCAGATCCGTGGCCACCAGGCCGCTGAAGCCCTCGGGCCGGGGTTCGGGAAGTTCCTTGACCTTGACCGTCACCGAATTGGTGCGGAAGACCCGCGGCCCGCGGCGACGTCTGGACGAATTGAAGAAACCGTCGAACATGTCCTGGGGAAACCGCAACTCGGCCGGTTCGATGACCATGTCTCCACTGCGCGTGGGGAACAGGGCGTAACGCACCTCGGTGACACTGTAGCTGCGGCCGTCGACAACCCGGCTGAAATTGCGGTCCGTCCCCAGGCGCTCACTCCAGAATCCCTCGGTGCGGGGCTGGGTGTAAGTGGGATTGTTCCAAGGCCGGACCCCCCAGTAGTATCCGAAGGTCAGGATGACCTGCTGGCCCACGTAGACCTCGTCCCGGTCGGTGGTCAAAGTGACGAAGATGTCGTCTCCCGGACGACCCGGACCGCCGGCCTGGGCCGGTGCGGCGGACTGCGGCTGTATTCGGTTTCCCGTGACCGCCGGTGGCAGAGAGGTGTTGTTCCTCTGGCCGGAAACCTTGATGGTCAGCGGCTCGGTTCGGCATTTCTCCTTGCCGGCGCTGACCGTAATCGGGTCCACCCGGACATCCTTGCTCCCGACTATGGTCAAGTACCAGGTTCGGCTCATCGAAGCGGAGGTTATGCCGTTGGCGACCGATACACTCTGGCTGGTACCGCCACTGGCGATGTCCGCGCCGGCAACCGGCGGCACCTGGAAGTCGGCCGACCACCCGAACTCCCCCTCCACCGTGACGGTAAGGACAACGACCTCACCGGGAGCCGCCTGCGCGGGTTCGACGCTGGCCGAACACGTCAGGGCTCCAGCCGTCCCGGGCCGCACGAACGCAGTCACCAGCAGGAGCAGCCCGGCAACGAGACGGATGCCCCGGTCAGCGCACAAGCCGTTTCCGTTGTGGCTCACCATCGTTTCCCGCTCCTGGGTTTCCCGCCTTGCAGACGCTTCTGCACCGATCGTTTGAGTTCCTGTTCATCCTGATCCAAGGCCTTGAGCACTTGCAGGGCATGCTCCTTGTCCAGTTGTTCCGGATCGACCGGCTTTTCCTCCGGAGATCCCTCCTGCGGGGGTTGCTGGTCCTGCTGCTGCCCTTGTTGAGCCTTTTCCTGTTCCTGCTGCTGGTCTTTTTGCTGCTGATCTTTTTGTTGCTGGTCCTGTTGCTGGTCTTTTTGCTGCTGGTCCTGCTGCTGTTGCTGGTCCTGCTGCTGATCTTGTGGCTGCTCCTGGCCCTTATCCTTCTCCTGCTGATCCTGGGGTTGCTGTTGCTGATCCTTCTCCTGACCCTTCTGGTCGTCCTGCTTATCCTTCTGGCTCTGCTGCTCCTGTTGCTGCTGATCCTGTTGACGTTGGCGCAGGAGTTCCAGCGCGCGCTCCAGGTTGACCAAGGCGTCCGGTTGATCGGGATCGAGTGCCAGGGATTCCCGCAACATCTGGGCGGCCTCCCGGGGCTTCTTGTTGGCCAGGAGGGTCGTGCCCGCGTTGTAAAGGGCCTCGGACCGCAAGGCGGGATCCTCGGTCAATTCCAGGGTGCGCCGGAATTCCCGCTCGGCGTCGTCGAATTTTTGCAGCCTGTTCAAGGCCTCGCCCAGGGCCAGACTGATCCGCGGATCCTCGGGGTCCTGCACCAGAGCCGCGCCGAATTCCGACAAAGCGTTCTGGTAATCCCCATTGAGATAGGCCGTCCGCCCCCGGTTCATGGCCTCGACTTCGGGCTTGAGAACACCACCACGGGCCGGGGCCGCCAACAGGACGAGCACGAGGACGGCGGAAACACCGTGGACGGAACCGGTGCGGGAGCCGAAATCCGTCTCCAGAACCAGGCGCAGGAAAATGCAGAGCAGGGCCAGCAAAAGAGGCCACTGGTAGCGTTCCTGGAAGGCTGCGATGCGTCGGTCTTCGAGTTCCCGTTTCCCCAAACGCTCCAGTTCGGTGAAGAGGCGGTCTCCGGCCATGCCGTCGACACCGATGCGGAAGGCCGACCCGTTCCCCATGTCGGCCAGCTTGTTCAAGGAATCCATGTCCAGTCGGCTCATGACCACCTGACCGTCGCCATCCTTCATGAAGCCGGCCTGCTGCCCCTTGTCGTCGGTCACGGGGATCAACCCTCCGTCCACCGACCCCACACCCACGGGAATGATGCGGATACCATCGTCGAGGCACGCTTTGGCGGCCTGGTCCCAATTTCCCTCAAGGTCCTCACCGTCGGTCACCAGCAGGATGGCTTGAAAACCTGGGGATTGGTCGCCCCGGCCCCGGGTCAGGAGTTGATGGGACGTCTCGATGGCCGCGGCAATGGCGGTGCCCTGCTGGGACAGCATGTCGGGCCCGGCCATATCCAGGAATATGCGCGCGGTGCCGTAGTCGAGGGTCAACGGACACTGGACGAAGGCCGACCCGGCGAAAAACACCAGGCCGATCCGACTGTCCTGGAGGCGGTCAAGGAAGGCGTCCAGTTCGGCCTTGGCCCGGCCCATGCGGTTGGGCACGACGTCCTCGGCCAGCATCGAGTTGGAAATATCCAGGGCCACCACCACGTCGGAGCCGCGCTGCGTGACGGTCACCTCGCTTGCACCCCATTGCGGTCGGGCCGCCGCCACCAGCAACCAGAACAACCCCGCAAGCAGGAGGAAGCGGCGCCAAGGGCGCAAGCGGGGATGGCCACCTTCTACGTGTCCGGGGCCCATCGCACCGAGCAGCGACCGCAGGCCAGCCCGCGACCGCGCATCGCTCCACCGCAGCAGCACCCAGAGCAACGGAACCAGCGGGATGACGTACAACCAGATTTCCCCGGCGAATCTCATGATTTACGATTCCCCTTCAAGGCAGCCTCCTGGCCCACAAGGCCGACAGCATGACTTCCAGCAGCAGCAGCGCCAACGCCGGCAGGACGAACCAGCCCGCCAGTTCCCGGTACCAGGTGCTGACCACCGTCTCGTAGCGGGCCGTTTCCAGCTTGTTGATGGTGTCGAAGATGTCCTTCAGCATATCCGTGTTGGTGGCCTGGAACATCTGGCCTCCCGTCTGGTCGGCAACCCGCCGCAGAAGGTCGAGATCCAGGTGGGATTCCACCTGACGGGTTCGCCGGCCGAAGAACGGGTCATCAACCGGATAGGGCACCAACCCCTCCTTGCCGATGGCGATGGTATAGACCCGCACCCCCAGGGTATGAGCCAGGTCGGCGGCGGTTTCCGGTTCGAGGGTGGCGATGTTGTTGGCCCCGTCGGTCAGAAGCACCACGGTCTTGCTGGGCGAGTCCGAATGCTTCAGCCGGCTGACGGCCGTAGCCAGACCCAGGCCGATGGCCGTGCCGTCGTCGATGAGCCCCACCTGGACCTCGTCCAGGAAGCGGGTCAGAACCGGGTGGTCCAGGGTCAAGGGACACTGGGTGAAGGCGCGCGCGGCGAACAGGACCAGCCCGATCCGGTCGTGAGGCCTGCCGGCGATGAAGTCCCGGATGACATCCTTGGCCGATTCCAGCCGGTCCTTGGGCTGGAAATCCAAGGAGCGCATGCTGCCGCTGATGTCCAATGACAGAACGATGTCGATCCCCCGGCCCTTGACGTTCTCACTGTGGTGCACCATGCGGGGCCCGGCTGCAGCAACGACCGTCAGCAACATCGCCAACCCCGACAATAGAGGCAGATAGCGGCGAACCCACACCCGGACCGATGGGCGGGCGTCCGCGACAAGATCCAGGAAGGAATGCCGCAGCACACCTGTCGCCTCACCGGCACGCAACCGCCACCAAACGACCACCACCACCGGTAAAACCAAGAGCAGCAACCAGGGTCGGGCCATTTCCATCAGGTTACCTCCCCTTTGGTTTCGGCCGCACCGGCCGGTCGGGCACCAAGCTCCCGCTCGAGGTCAGCCAAGGCCCTGTCGGCCCGCAGCGCCAGGTCCGCCGGGGGTAAGACGAATTTCGGCCGGATCCGCACCTGCTCCAGGACACGGAAAAACGTCGTCGCGGCAGCCCGGCAATTGGACCCATCCGGGTCGGCCGGGTGGTATCGGGTCCCGTCGGAGGCGGCGATGACGCCGGCCAGGTCGCGCACAGGACCAGGGTCATAGGCGCGACGCGAGCAGGCATCGACGATCTCGGCGGCCGTCATCTCGCGCGCGCCGATGAGATATCGGCCGGCGGTGAAGCGGCGCATGAGCCCGGCCAGGGCGTCGAGAAAATCCCGGTTGTGGCCGCTCTCCAGCAACCCGGCCCGCAGCAGTTCCTGCAATCCGCAGGCGGCATCCATCCAGGCAGGCAGGGCGATCGTCGCATCGGGGGGTGCCTTGATCCGCAGGCGACGTCGCCGCCAACCCAGCACCCCCAGGGCGATCAGCAGCAAACCGAAAAACACCCACACCAGCCAGACGGCGGGAGACCACCCCAGGGGGCGGGGATCCCGCACGGGCGACATCGAGCCCTGATCCGCCAAGCGCGGCAGGATGCTCATGACGCGCGAAGTCCAGCCCGGCACCTGCAGCACGAAGGGGTCCAGACGATAAACCCTCAGCTGGCGCACGAGCCGCCGGTATCCCGGCTCGACCGGTGGCCAGGCGGCTTGAACCCCCGTCCCAGCGCCGCCCCCGGTTTCGGCCGGTCGCCAGCCGGTCGCCACCAGCCAATCCTGGTCGCCGGCCAGAAGCGAATCCGGCCGGGCTGTGAGGGTATCGGGCACGTCGACCCCCACCAGCAGTTCGTCCCCCAGGCGCAAGGTATCCGGTCCCACCAGGAACGTCCTGGGCTCCGCCCAAGCGGCCGGCCAGCGAAGGTTGGCCACGACCGTATCGATGACCGCCGGCGCAGCTTCGGCCACGGGATCCTGGCCCGGCGGGGGAACTTGGCCCCGTGCAGGCGGAGCGCCCGCCAGCAGGGTCCACCCGATCGCGAAGCAAGCCGCGAATGCCCATCCGCTGCGCATCAGGACCGGCCCCTCAGGCGCCGGCCCTCCCGGCGCAGGAAGAATTCACGTAGTGGGGGGACATACGAGGCCGTGACATCGATATCGACCAGGTCGACCCCGCGGGAATTCAATTGCAGTTCCAGGTGGCGGTCGCGGGCGGCGACCTGTCCGACAAGTTCGGCGACGAGGCGCGGGCTGGAAGTATCCACGACGACCTCGCGGCCCGTTTCGGCATCCCGCCATCCCACCAGGCCGACCGGCGGCAAGGCCGTCTCCCGAGGATCGCGCACGCGAACAGCGACCAGGTCATGGCGCCGGGCGATCACGCCCAGGCTCACGTCGAAATTCCCCGTCCAGAAATCGGACACCAGAAAGACGGTGGCCCGGCGCTTGAAAACCGACCCCAGCAGCCGCAATGGATCGTTGAGATCGGTGCCGGTGCCTTCGGGTTTGAAGGTCAGGAGTTCACGGATCAGTCGCAAGACGTGGCTCTTGCCCTTGCCGGGGGGAATGAACTTCTCGACGCGGTCGCTGAACAGGATCAGCCCCACCTTGTCCTTGTTGGCGATGGCCGCGAAGGCCAACACCCCGCACAACTCTGCGGCGACTTCCACCTTCATCGCTTCGCCCGAGCCGAACCATCCGCTGCGGCTCATGTCCACCGCAAGGACCACGGTCAATTCCCGTTCTTCCTCGTAGAGTTTGACGAAAGGGTCTCCGGTCCGCGCGGTCACGTTCCAGTCGATGGAGCGGATGTCGTCGCCGGGTACGTATTCGCGCACCTCGCGAAACTCCATACCCGTGCCCTTGAACACCGAGTGGTACTCCCCGGAAAACACCTCCTCGACCAGGCGACGCGTGCGGATCTCGATCCGACGCACGGCGGCCAGGATTTCCGGTGGGATCCCTCCCTTGCGCTGCCTGGGTTCCGGCCTGATCACGGCACGGGCACCCCGGCAAGCAGGGCGGCGATGACGTCGTCGCTATCCATCTCCTGGGCTTCCGCCTCGTAGGTCACCAGAACCCGGTGACGCAGGGTATCGGGGGCAACCGCCTTGATATCCTCGGGGATGACGAAGGCCCGCCCCCGCAACAGGGCGTGCGCCCGCGACAACTGGGTCAGGGCCAGGGTGGCCCGAGGCGAGGCGCCCCAGGCGATCAGCGGGGCCAGATCCAGCCCGGCCGCCTCGGGATCACGGGAGGCGAACACCAGGTCCAGGATGTAGGTCTTGATCTTTTCGTCGATGAAGACGGCGTTGACCGCGCTCCGCGCCGCGTGGATTCCCTCGGGATCGATGACCCGACTCACCGGGGGAACCTCCCGACCCGCCATGCGATCCATGATGATCCGCTCATCTTCCCGGCTGGGGTATCCGATGCGAAGCTTCAACAGGAAACGGTCCACCTGGGCCTCGGGCAGGGGGTAGGTTCCTTCCTGCTCGATGGGGTTCTGGGTGGCCAGGACCAGGAAGGGGTCGGCCATGGGAAACGTCTCCCCGCCGATGGTGACCTGTCGTTCCTGCATGGCTTCCAGCAGGGCGCTCTGCACCTTGGCCGGGGCGCGGTTGATCTCGTCGGCCAGGATGATGTTGCTGAAAACCGGTCCCCGCTTGACGGTGAACTCTCCGGTTTCGCGGTTGTAGATGGTCGTCCCGGTGATGTCGGCGGGCAGCAGGTCCGGCGTAAACTGGATGCGTCGGAAATCCGCCGCAACGCAGCGGGCCAGCGTGCTGACGGCGAGGGTCTTGGCCAGACCCGGTACGCCCTCCAGGAGGATGTGCCCTCCGGTGATCATGCCCAGCAGGAGCCCCTCCATCATGCGGCCCTGCCCCACGATGACCTTGGCGCTTTCCTGCAGGACGTCGGCCAGACGGCCGGCCATCTCCTCGGCTTGGACCTTGTCCAAAGCGTGGTATTCGGTCATGGCTACCTTCCGTTTCGTTCTCGCGACCGGGTACCCCGCAGAGGGGCGATTCCGGATATCATCTGCGCGTTTGCGCGATCGGCCGGCCTATATAACGGGCCAGAGCCCTCCATGTTCCGAATTTTTTACCGGGATCGGACCGGCGGGCCCGTTAACCATACGCCACCCGATTTTTCTTGCCAACTGCAAGGAAAAGCCTTTCAATGGCCCCCAATAAAACCCCGGTCGAGAAAGTCGGACCGGACACCCTGCGGAGGCCCGATTGAGACTGAGCAAGCACAAGATCGAATACCTTTCCGACCGGATCCTCAAGCTGATCCAGAATCACGGTCAGATCCACATCCTGGCCAACGAGGACCTTCTGGTGCGCGCCGTCGACGATGCGGTCATGGAGAACATGAGGGCCGAGGACGAGATCGACGCCGAAGTCGAAGGGCTCATCAGCCAGAACGTCGATGAGATCCGCGCCATGGACATGGACATGGGCGCCCTGCGCAGCAAGATGAAGCGCGAAATCGCGCGCAAACGGAATTTCACCCTGTGACCGGAGGAACCCCATGCGTCTGACCGAGGAACGCGTCGCGGTGCTGGCCAGGGAAATATGCGACCGGCTGCTGGACGAAGAGGTCATCGATCTGGAAATCGCCGAGAGCGATTTCCGCCACCTCATCGAAAGCCTGATCATCAGGGACCTGAAAGTCGAAGATGAGATCGACGAGGAAGCCACCGCCTTTCTTCTGCGCACCAAGCCCAACCTCGAAGAGGGCTCCACGGAGTGGGGTATCGAGCTGGAACGGAAGAAGGAAGATCTCGCCGTCGCCCGCGGCTATGTGGCCTTCTGATCCCCATCCCTCCCCGTCTACCCTCTCCCCTCCGGATCCGAGGGAAGTGTATCCATGAAGGTCATGGTCCTGACACCGTACCTGCCCCACCGCCGGGTGGGACATGGTGGAGGCACGGCCGTCAGGGATCTTGTGACCTGGCTGGCCCGCAACCATGACGTCCTGGTCGCATCCCTGGTCCGTCCCGGCGAAGCCGACCGGATCGACGAGGTCACGGCCCTGGGTGTTCGCGTGCTGGCTCTTCCCTTCCGGGACCGGGGAGCAACCGGAACAGACCACCTGGCCTTGATGGCCTCCCGCGCCCGGGCGGCCTCGGCCGGGCTCATATCCGGGCCACCCTATTACGTGCGCAAGTACTGGTCGGGCGCCCTGGCCGCCCGCCTCAGGGCCGCCGTAGCCGACTTCGCACCCGATGCCATCCAGATCGAATACCTGCAAATGGGCCTCTACTGCCGGGATTTGCGGCGGTTGCGGGGCGCGAAACCCCGTCCTCGCCTCATCCTCAACAGCCACGAACTGGGCTCGACACCCCGGCAACGGCATGCCGCCCTGGCGCGCAATCCCCTGTCCCGCGCCTGGCACCTCTGGGAAGCCGCCCGGTGGCGCCGCTACCAGGTGGCCGCCAGCGGCTGGGCCGACCACACCCTGTGCGTCACCCCGGAGGATCGCGCGCAGTACGCGGCCCTGGGGGGCAAGAACCTCGTGACGATGCCCCTCGGCATGGACACCGATGCCCTGGCGGCGGACTGGTCTGCCGCCCCTCCGGAACGCCATCTTTTCGTGGGCGCTTTTCAGCACCGCCCCAACCGCAGCGCGGCCGAATTCCTGCTGTCGGTGGTCTGGCCCCAGGTCCGCAGGACACGGCCCGAGGCCCGGTTGCTGCTCGCCGGCCGCGGCTCCCGAAACTTCCTTGCTTCCCGTGACCTGCCCGTCCCCGACGGCGTCGAGGCCTTGGGCTTCGTGGACGACCTCACTCCCCTGTTCCGGGAGGCCCGCCTGTTCGTCGCGCCGTTGACCGAAGGCGGCGGCATCAAGATCAAGATTCTCGAGGCCATGGCCCGCGGGATCCCGGTGGTCACTTCGGCGGTCGGAGCCGAAGGAATCACCGCCGATCCGGGCATCCTGGGCATCGCCCCGTGCGACGAATCCTTCGCCGAGCTGGTCACCACCCTGGCGGCCGACCCGGAGTCATGTCGACTGCGCTCCCGGGCGGGTCGGCGCCTCATCGAAGACCAATTCAGCTGGCGAGCCATCACCGCCAGACTCGCCACGCTCTACGAGGGTTAACAAAACGGCCGTCTTGGCTTAGGATCACCCTAGGTCGAATCAGAGACCCCACGCACGTGGAGCCCCGCGGCTCCCTGACCCGGGACATACGCCATGACCACCTTGATGCTGAATCGGAGCCGCGCCCTGCCCGTCGCCATGGCGGCGGCCCTGACGGGGTGCCTCCTGCTGGCCGTCCCCGGCTGCGGCAACCGGCCCCGCCCCGAGACCGCTGCGGATATCCCCGGTTATCGGGATATGCTCGAGGATGTCGGCCAGGTCGACACGGCGCCCCTGCGCGGTCGCCTGATCCTGCTGGATCCGGGCCACGGCGGTTTCTTCCGGGGCGCCCGCGGCCCCAACGGCCTGGAAGAGGCCGACGTCAATCTGGGCGTGTCCCTCTACCTGCGCGGCCTGCTGGAGTGGGCCGGCGCCCGGGTGGTCATGACCCGCACCAGCGACCGGGATTTCCGTACCCACGCCGACTCCACCCTGGCGTCCGATCTCGCCTTCAGGGTTTCCATGATGGATTCCCTTCAACCTGATGTATTCATTTCACTTCACCACAACAGCAATCCAAGCTACGACCCCGTGATCAACGAGACCCAGACGTACTATCCCCTCGGAGATTCGGGGCCTTCCCTGCAGTTGGCCCGGGCCATCCACCGCCATCTGGCCTTCAATCTCGGCATCACCCCCGCCCGGATCCTGCCGGGCAACTTCCACGTTCTGCGCAACGCCACGGTCCCGGCGGTCCTGGGCGAACCGGCCATGATATCCAACCCGGTCATCGCCGGTCGGCTGAGCCTTGCGGCCAGCCAGAAGCTCGAAGCCGAATCCTACTTCCTGGGTCTGCTGGACTATTTCTCCCAGGGGGCGCCCGATTGGGACACCACCCTGGCAGACACGCTGGTCTTGCCGGATCAAAGCGAGCAGCCCGCCCTTTCCTGGACCTTCGTTCCGGACCACCGAGGTGGCGTTCCGGACTCCCTGGGCCTGGGCCTGCCGGGAGGAGATCCCGCCACTTTTCGCGTGACCTTCAACGGGGAGCCGCAGTCCTTCGCCCTCGATCGCGGCGGCCGCAACGTGAGCTGGTATCCGCCGGGGTCCTCGGCCGAGGGAGTGGTCACCATCAGCGGCCGCAATCTGGCGGGTAACAGCACGCCCGCCCGCAGCACCCGACTCGTCCCGGCCGTGTGCGCCGCGCCCGAAGTCTTCATCCTGCGCGAAGCCGCCGCAGACAGCGCGCATTCCCTGGTGGGTTGGGCCTTTCCCTCCCCGGTTGCGCCCGCTTCGGTCCATGGCCGGTTGACTTGGACCGGCGGGTTTTCCCTGTCCATTGCCAACCAGACACGGGGCGGCCGGCTGGTGGATCCGGATTCTCTGCCTGCGTTGGCGGAGCAGGCGGTCTGGTCTGTTGACGCAGATGCGACCACTCGCCCCTGCACCGTGACCGAGGCCGTCCTGCCGGCCGGCTGGCGCCTGGCAACGGTCACGGGTTATCCCGGGTTACCGGACAATGATCTGCCCCTTCGACAATGGCGCTACCGGGGCAGTCCCCCGCCTCCTCTTCCGGCGGGGATTCAGCTACCGAACGGTTTTGCCGTCGTCCCGGGAACCGACGCCTGGATGGAGTCCGACGGCATCCTGCCGGTCCGGGTCGGGTCCGGCGCCGAACAGACGGTCCATCCCTCCTTGCAGGTCGACCTCGTCGAGCCCGCCCTGTGGGGGCGCACCATCATCCTTGATCCCCGCGGCGGCGGCACCGAAACCGACGGCACCGGGCCGCTGGGCACGCGAGGTGCGGATCTCAATTTCGCGGTGGCCCGTTTCGCCGCAGACATGCTGACCGGCGCCGGCGCGCGGGTCGTCATGACCCGCGCCCAGGGCCAAACCCCGACCGATCCGGCCAAGGTCCTGCTGGCCCGTGAGACGGGGGCCGACCTTTTCCTTGTCGTCGGACGCGGCGCGGACGACACCACCAGCCTGCGCCACTATCCCGGCAGCACCACCGGATCCGCATGGGCCCGCACGACCGCAGGATTCCTGCTTCAGTCCTTCGGCGCCCCGGATTCCTGTCGGGTGGGCCCCGGTTCGGACTACCTGCTCCGGCACACCCACTGCCCGGCCCTGGTGGTGGAGTTGCCGGGCATCGCCAAAACCGGGTCGGAACTGGCCCAGGGTGAGCCCTTCAACCAGCGCTGTGAAGCCGCTGCCCTTGTCCTGGCCGTGACGGGGGTCCTGAGCGACGAAGCGTCCGCTTATCCGGCAACCACCCTTCCACAGGTCATGGACGGTCTGGGGTCTGCGCTCACGGATTTCGATTTTGCCCTCTGGGACGGCAACCTGCCGGCGACCACCCCGGATACGGCCGCCGCTCCTGGTCCCGCTGGCGGAGAATCCGTAGTTTCATACCGGTTGTTGTTGCCCGCACGAGAAGGTCGCCACCAGCTTGAACTTCATGCCGCAGGTCGGTGGCAAGTCTGGAGCCTTTTGCGGGAGGGGACAAGCTGGCAGGGAAGGGTGGTGCAGGCCGGACCGTGAGGAAACGTCGAGATGAGCAACGAGTGGAATCCGCCTACACGACCCGTGCCCAAACGGAGTTCCGCGGCAGCAATTCTCGGCGGCTGGCATGGGCGGCCCTGGCCGCCGCATCGATCCTGATCCTGCTGGCCTTGCTGGGCCCCGACCGGGAAGCGGTCAAACAGCGCTTCGAATACTACGGCAAACCCGGTGAGCTGAAGATCATGCCCGAGGTCTCCATCGATGAGGGGAGTGATCAGGTCCACCAGTTGCCCAAATCCCTCCAGCGGCCGCCGCCACCCGCCTTCGAGAACCAGGAAAACGAAGACCTCGATCCGAAGGCCAAGGAAGTCGTCCCTGTGCCGAGCAAGGAAGACCCGCGAAAGGTCCTCGACCCCGCGCAGCAGGTGGACCCATCTGCGGAGGTGGCATCCCAGGAACAGGTGGAACTTCGCCTGCCCAGCCAGTCCAATCCCGACTGGTACATCCTCAAGCAGGTCAATCCCGAGTATCCCCTGAGCGCGTCGGAGATCGAACGGCGGACACCCATCATCTTCGTCCGGGCCGCCATCTTTGTCGGACCGGACGGCATGGTCCTGGAAAAGATGGTCCTGGGCACCAACGGCAGCCCGGTGTTCGCCCGTGAAGTCCTTGCCGCCCTGGATAAATGGGTATTTGGTTGGCGGGTCCCCCAGGAACAGGGGCGCTGGATCGAGATGACCTGGAATTTCAAGAGTCCCTATTTCAGCGTGACTCCAAGCTCCGGTTAGCCGTGGAATCCGAATCGGGGGACAAGAAGCGCGTCCCGGAACTGTCGGAAGCGGCGGCGAAGGCTGCGCGGAAAAGTCCAGCCGGGAAGGTCTCCCGCGTACCATTGCGCACCAGGCGCAGGCCCCGCGTCAGAGCCGCCACGTCCCCGTCCCCCATTTCCTCGACGGTGGAGGCCTGCAGATACTCCGCCAGGGCGCGAGCGATTTCCGCGCGGTTGGGGGCCGTGTCCCCGGCCATCGCCTCGGCCACCCGGCGAACGGCGAGATAGGTCATGCGCGCCACGGCCGTCTGATCCCCGCTGTAGGCGTCCTCTTCCCAGGATGCCTCAAACCGGTCGACCCAGGCGGAGGGAAACCGGGCCTGGCCGTCGGGATAGATTACACCCTCGAATGCCGCAGCCTGCTGGACAGAGGGTTGCCCGGAACTCCAGGCGCTGGTGCCCAGGACCAGGGAACCGAGGTGGTGGAAATCAAGCTGCGGCCCCAACAGGGTCATCTGTTCGAAACTGGCAGGCACGAAGACGACTTCCGGCATCCGCCGACGCACCTCGAGGATCTGGGCATGAAAATCGGTGACCGCCGCCGGAAAGTACGCTTCGGCGACCACCTCTCCTCCCAGGCTGTCGACCCGCGCCCGAAAGATGTCGCCCATGCTGTGGCCCGCAGGATTGTCCGGGCCGAGGATGGCGGTGCGCTTCTTGCCCAGCACGACCACGGCCAGATCAGCAAGATTCCGGATATCCCGCTGGTCGTTCATGTTGGTCTGGAAGATACCCTCGCCCAGGCTCTCGATGCGCTCGTTGGAGGCGGTGGGAGAAACCAGGGGGACGCCGGCGGCCGAAGCGACAAGGGCGGCGGCAACCGTAGGCCCGGAAGCCAGCGCGCCTACCAGCACCCCGACCTGGGGTCGAGCACAGAACGTGCGTGCAGCCTGGACGGCCTGAACCGGGTCCCCACCCGTATCCAGCTCCTCCAGAGTCAGTTCAGGGCCACCAGCTTCCCGGGCATGGGTCAAGGCGAGCCGGGCGGCCTCATCCATGGCGTTGCCGAATCCGGCGTTTCTCCCGGTCAGGGGCACCAGCAGGCCCACCACCGTGGCCGCCTGCCGGTCTGCGGGCGCCGCAAGGGTTCGCCTCCCAGCCACCAGGTCGGCTGAGGCCGCAGCCCAGGGATCACCGGGCGTAGCGGCCACCAGGGCGGTGGCCACGATTCGGGCCTGGTCCACGCGACCGGCCAACATCAATCTCCGTACGCGATGGAAGCCCAACAACCCCTCAACGGGTAGGGGGGCCAGACGTATCTCCAGTTGGCCCAACTGAGCTCGGTTCAGGCCGCTCAGCAGGGGAACCGGCCCGATCAGGTCGGAGTCGCCCAACACCAGCATAGGATCCTGCCGCCACAGCAGAACCTGGAAGGCCGCCGCGGTCAGGGTATCGCGCTGGCCAAGGGCCAGGTCGCGGGTTTTGAGGAATGTCGGGCTCAGCAAGGAATCGGCGGCGAATGAGCCCTCGTACAGGCGAGCCCATCCCAGACTGGTGGCCGGGTCGCCCAACTTCATTGCCGCAGGGATAGCCAGGGCCAAGGCCGTTGCGCATCGCGGGTCATCGCGATGGTAACCGAGCAGGGCGCCGGTGGTCCGCACAACCTGGCCCCACTGACCCAGGGAATCGTAGTCCCGGATCTGGGCCAGAAGCGCGGCGGCTTGCTGATCACGGGTACCGGCCAGAGGCTTGGTGTCCGCATTCTTTCCGTCCAAGACACCGCCGCAACCGGCCAGGACAAAAAGGATCGCCCCCACCGCAAGGACCCAGGGCAGGGCCCGAGCTCGCTGCAAGCTAATCTGCATGATCATCCGGGGATTCGGCCGTGATGGTGAACGACGAGGTACCCAGAACGAGTCCCTGGGGATCCAGGACCTTCACTTCCCAGGCACCCGTCCATGCGGGCATGATGTTCTTGGAGGTCCAGGTGCGGTAGTCCCGCGACCTGACGGGCAGTTCCACGCGGGCCATGGTCCGACCATCGCGGTACCAGACGAAGGTCACGGTGGTCGGAACGGGGGCGTCCACCACCCGAGCCAGGCAATAGACTATTCCGCAATCGGCCGCAAATTCCTTGCCGACCCCCTGCAGGGAACGGGTGGCGCGGTCGAAACCGATCCCGCAAGACAGGTCGGCATGAGCCGCGGCCGGTCCTTCAGCCGCCATCCCGGTTGCGATGGTCGCACCACCGATCAACAACCCCGCAATCAACACGATACAGCGTGCTCGCCGGGTCATTTCTAGCCTCCTATTTTCCGACAGCCCCACCACTGCGCAGTCGACGCAACAACTTCGGATCATTGATATTGTCCCGCAAATAGGTCGCATCGTCAATCAACTCGCTGTCGGGATATTCGTCGATGAGCATCTGGAGATAGCGGCCGGCGATCCGGGTGTCATCGAACATCTCGATGGCAACCTGGGCGGCCATGAAAAGGGCGTCGTCGGCGCGGTCACTCTCGGGATAATCCGTGTGGATGAGGGTATACAGGTCCAACTTATCCTTGGCCTCCGGTAGGACCATGGCCCGGGCGAATATCTCCTCAACGGTCATGCCCTGCCCCGGTCCGTACTCCCCGAACATCTGGACTTCGAAATGCTTGCGGGCGTCCAGCAGGTAATCCTTGATGATGGCGTCCTGGAATCCGGGCATCATGTCCTTGCGCACCTGTTCCCTGGCCTCGGCGAAGGTCTTGGAGCGCGCCGGTTGCCTCTGGTAGAGCTCCACCACATGCCAGCGATCCCCCACCTGGAAGGGCGGATTGAGTCCGTCCGGAAGGGCGAAGGCCTTGGTGGTGAAAATCTGCGAATTCGGGATGATGGGGATGACCCCACCGTCGTTGAACCAACCCAGATCCCCGTCCAATTTCCTGAGTTCCTCGTTGACGCAATAGTCTTTCACAACATAGGGATATTGGTTCTTTGCTCCGCCCATTTTCAACCGAAGATAGGCTGCTTCCGCATCCGCTTTGGTGGAGGTATCCAAATCCCGCGCCTTGACCAATCCCAACTGCCGATACTTGTCGCGGTGCTCCTGGAAGAATTCCTGCAGCTCCGCGTCCGAGGGCTCCTTGTCCAACAACAATCCGTAGTTTGTCATGGCCGATTCCAGGGTCTCGCGACGCCGGGAAATGAGCGTCCGCGCGACATCCTGGTCATTGTAGAGTTCCCGCTCAACGGCCCCGAGCGCCAACACGGCCTTGTCCACCATGTGCTTGAGAGCCAACCGGCGGCCGTCCGCCCCTTCGTACCTGCGATGCATGGCGGGCGGCAACTCTTCCAGAAACATGTCCAGGTCGTCTTGGGTTATCTCGACCTTACCCACGCGGGCCAGAACGGGAGAATTGTCGTTTCCGCGGTCCCCGAACAAGGGGAGAAAGTCAGAGGGATCCTGCCGGGATCCCGATTGCTGGCATCCGCCGAGAACTACCAACCCGCACAGGGCAAGCAGGGACAAGACTATGCGGTGACGAGGGGACATCTCAACTGCTCCTTGCTGAAATCAATAACCATCGCACGGGCGCACACGAACACCTTGCAACCCCCACCAGGTTCGGGAGTTCCCGGTCTCCTGGCCGCACCCATGTCGGATTCCCCGGCGCTGAGGGTCAAGCCTTGACGACCCAGACCTTGGCCGTGAGTTCCACTTCCGCGTGCAGCCGCACCGGAACGGAGTAAACGCCCAGCTGCTTGATGGGCTCCTCCAGGACGACCTGCTTGAGCTCCAGCTCGATATTCTCGTTCGCCAGGGCTTCGACGATGCTCCGAGCGGTGACGGAGCCAAAAAGCTTGTCGTCATCACCGGCCTGGACCGCGATGGTGCAGGAAAGCTCGCCCAGCTGGCGGGCACGCTCTTCGGCGCCGGCCTTGCGCAGGTCATCGCGCTTGGCTTCGAGCTTCATATGCTCCTGGAGCACGTTCCGGTTCCCGGGAGTTGCGGTCAGGGCCAACCCCTGAGGCAACAGGAAGTTGCGGGCATAGCCACGGCTGACATTGACGGTTTGACCCATCTCGCCGAGTTCCTCTACGTCCTGCATCAGAATCACATCCATCTCAAACCACCTTTTCCTCATCCTCGGTTTCCGGATGAGCGAGCCTCCGAAAATCGAGCCATTGATCCGCGAGCCCCAAAAGGACGCCCGCGGCGACAACCAGGGGCGCGAAGAACACACCCATTACCAACCAGAAAACCATGCGTCCCAGGGGGGACAGGACGCGGCCGATCACCGCAATCTGAACCGCCACACCCTGGACGCTCAGGATCAGCCCGGCCAGGAGGCTCAGGTTCAACCCGATGGTCCGAGCGGGATCCGTCCGCGTCAGCATCATGCCCAGCCCGATGATCAGCAACCACACCGTGTAAAACGGTACCTGCAGCCGGGAAAACGACCCGAACCGCAAGCTGGCTGTCAGCCCGCCGGTCAAGCGGGCGACGAACCAGACCAGACCCAGGATCATGCCGGCCTGGGCCAGCAGGCCCAGAGCAATCATCGCCGGGTAGATCCCGGCAGCCGCATCCAGCACGACGTCCAGTTCCTCCATCTCCTTGGCCATGGCCTGCCGGTGTTGCTCCGGTGTGGCCGTGGACGGTATGCGGGATTCCATCAGGCCCGTCATGTCCTGGCGCAGCATGTCCATCTGCTCGGCCACGGGAACTTCGTGGACCGACCACGCGAGCATGGGCACCAGGATTCCCGCACACAGCACCAGCGCAGCATCGGGCCTCAACCGCACCCCCAGGGCCCAACCCGCGGCCACTCCCGCAGCCATGTTGGCTGCGGCTTGACCCACCATGGGCCCGGGACGGATGATAACGGCCGTCACCAGGGCGATCGCAGCGGCCAACACCACATGGCGTCCCGACCGGAAAACCAGCCAGGCCCAGCCCCACAACACCGACAATCCCAAGGGCACCGGGAGGGCGAGTACGGTCAGAAGACCGTTCGCTTGTCCCTCGCCGCCGCCTCCGGCGGCTACCTGCATCATCACGACAAGAGCGACGGTCAATGCAGCCAACAATGCCAAGGGCAAATTACCGAAGCGAGCCATGACCACCTTGCCTGTCGCGGTTCGGTGCCTTCACCTAGCGATAGTACTCCTTGACGAACGGGAGTATGGCCAGGTGCCGCGCCCGCTTGATCGCAGTTGCCAGATGGCGCTGGAACTTGGGACTGGTACCCGTGTTGCGCCGGGGAGCGATCTTGCCGCGTTCCGTGATGAAACGCCGCAGAAGCTCCTCATCCTTGTAGTCGATGGCGACAAGGCCGTTCTTGGTAAAGAAACAGGCCTTTTGTTTGCCGTGCCGCCTGGTCTTCTTCTTCTTTTTGATCCGAAGATTCTTGCGAGCCACCGGATTCTCCTTATTTGTTGTCCGCACCTCAGCCAGGACCGGACGATGATGAGCCGGCCACGAGACTACTGCTCGACGGCAGGCGCCTCCGATTGCTCTGATACCTTCCGCTTGGCGCGAGCCTTGCGGTTTCTTTCTTCCCATTCGTCGTCAACCACGACCAGGTGTCGCAACACCTTGTCGTCCTGGCGCAGGAAACGATCGAGACCCTCCACCACCGTGCCTTGGCTCCGGAACTTCAGGAACATGTAGTTCCCCTTGTTCTCGTGGTTGATCTCGTAGGCAAGGCGCCGGACCCCCCAATGGTTTTCTTGGGTAATCTCGCCCTCATGCTGGGACAGGATGTCACGGACACGCTGGACACGCAACTCCATCTCGGACTCCGGTTGGTCCGCCTGCATGATAAAAATGAGTTCGTACTTCTTCACTGGTTTCACCTCCCCTCGGACAGAATGACCCAGGCCTCCGTTTGGTCATCGGTGCGGATCGGTTTCGACCGCCGCCGACGCGGGCCCAGGTAGGGATGCGATCACTCAGCTTTGCAGCTGGGATATTGCGTTGTGTCAGCCTGCCCCGCAGGACGGGCTGATCGGGCAATATACCGCGTAGAGAACCCCATGGCAAGGAATCAGACCGCCCCGGGCTCCGGATCATCCAACTCGGTTATTCCCCGCCGGTTGAACCGGGAGGCCGCATGTTCGGTCCCGTGTTCCAACCAGTCTGTGCAGGCGGAGGCGGCGTGGGCGATCATCTCCTCCACGATATCCCGTTCTGGGGCCATGAACGGTTTCAAGACGAAATCCGCCCAATCCGCCGGTTCCACCTCCCCATCCCGCGGGGCAATTCCCAGGCGCAGACGGCAAACCTCTTCGGTCCCAAGGACTTCCAGAATATCAGCCAGACCGTTCTGGCCTCCGCTCCCGCCCCGAGCCCTCAATCGCACCGACCCCAAAGGCAGGTTCAGATCGTCGCAAACCACCAGGATCCGCACGGGAACGCCCTCGGCCTCCCCCTCCGGACCGCAAGGCGCAAGATCATCCTGGCCTTCCATCCAGGCGGACACCGCACGGCCGGACCGGTTCATGTAGGTCAGAGGGGCCAGCAGGGTCACTCGACCATCAGGCCCTTGGCCGACGGCCTCCCGATAGAGCTCACCCCCCGATTCGAACGTCGTTTTCCTGTCCCGCGCGACCGCCTCCAGCACCCGGAAACCGACGTTGTGCCGGGTATCCCGGTACTCCGGACCGGGATTCCCCAGCCCCACGATCAGGGTCTGCCGCACCATAGGGGTGCCCTTTCCGCAAGCGGCCGGTCCCAGAAGAGGAACCGGCCGCTAGTCCATACTCGAGAACGATTGCGGCTAGTCGCCGTCCTTGGCCTCGCCGTCGCCTTCGGCCTGATCCGAAGCGCCTTCGCCGTCCTCGGCACCTTCGACGCCCTCAGCCTCTTCGACTTCTTCCACGAAGACGACCTGCGGCTTGATGTTCAGGATCAGCTGGTCAGGATCGGTAACCAACTCTCCCACCTCCAGCTTCACATCGCGTGCGAACACCTTGTCATGGAGTTCGAGCTCGGAGATATCCACCTCGAAAAACTCCGGCAGGTCGCGCGGACGCACGGAGATTTCGATCATATCCAGGGACAGGGAAACGGTGGCCTCGCCGTTCTTGACCGCAGGGCATTCCCCGATCACCTGGATCTGGATCGGAAGGGTAACGGGCTCACCCCGGGGAATTTCCATCAGATCCACATGCAGGACCATGTCATTGACGGGATTGCGCTGAACTTCGCGGACCATGGCGGTGATGTCATCGTCTTTGCCGGCCTGCTCCAGGCTGAACAAGGCGGTGCGGCCGCTCAGATGAGTCATCAGCACATCGAAATTGTGGGCATCGAGACTGATGAGCTCGCTCGGGCGCTCCTTGCCGTACAACACGGCGGGGATGTGGCCGGCGGCCCGTGCCCGACGGTTGGCGTTCTTACCGGTCTCGGACCGGGGCATGATTTCCAGATTGACCAGACCCATGGTGACTTCTCCTGGGGCTCGCGGCCCTGTGGGGCCGGGATAAGGGCTCGCCGATCATGACGGCAAGGAACCTTTCGGCATCCCTCCGGAGGTCGGAGGGGGAGCACTCGTGGAAACAGGCGACGGACTTCTGCTACGGATAGCTACTCCGCACCGCCAACCGGCATCCGGCAAAGGAGGGCAAAAATAAGCTCCGCCCGGGGGATCTGTCAAGTGACCCGGACCAATCGGCCTAGTGCTCTGTCAGAATTTGCCTTTCGGGTAGAGTGACTTGAGCTTGAGCCGTGCGTCGTTGATGGTGAACTGCCAATC
>PFVX01000078.1 GCA_002790835.1 bacterium CG_4_9_14_3_um_filter_65_15
CTGGTCGACCGCTGGATCGATCTCGCCACGGAACTGGCGTTACTGCGCATCGAAACGGATGGCTAAGCGGTCTGTCGGGTGCTAGAACTTGGCACTGTCCAGTAATAAACGATGATAGAATATCATGGGCAATGAAGTGTGCAGTATCGTTGACCTGTCTCGAACGTCGCGTTACGCGATCAAGGCGTTGTTATGCTTGGCCACCTGCGGCCAGGAACGCTACTCGCTCGCCGACCTGGCCCATTGCTCGGACATCCCCAAGGCCTACCTGTCGAAGATCCTCGTCACCATGCGGGATGCCGGCTTGGTCGGCAGTCGGCGGGGTCCGGGCGGCGGGTACTTCCTGCTGGCCACTCCGGAACACCTCTCCCTGCTTGGCGTCGTCGAAACCATCGAGGGTGGGCAGGAACGCCCGCACTTTCCCGCTCCTGCCCTGTTGGCAACAGCCCTGGCGGAACTCGACGCCCGGGCCCGCCACCTCATGTCCGAACTGACGCTCGCCGACCTGATGACGACCGCCATTGATGCGGGGTCGGCATGCCATACCGGACGCCGTGAACCGAACCAACCCATCAACACCCGTCAACCAGACCCGACCAGGAGGTCGAAATGAGACTTCGTCGCAGGGATTTCCTGAAGACCGCCGCAGCCGTGGGTGCCACGGCGCTCACGACCGGGCCACGCCTCAATGCCCTGGCCGCCGCTCCCATCACCGCAAGTTCCGGCGAGAGCAAAGGCCGCTGGGTCGCCACGACGTGCCAGGGTTGCACGACGTGGTGCCCGCTGGAGGTCTTCGTGCAGGACGGCAGGGCGGTGAAGGTGAGGGGCAACCGCCACTCCAAGCAGAACGACGGCGTTTGCTGCCCGCGCGGCCATCTCGGTCTGGCCCAGGTCTACGACCCGGACCGGGTCAAGGTGCCCCTGAAGCGGACCAATCCGGTCAAAGGGCGGGGAGTCGATCCGAAGTTCGTCCCGATCACCTGGGACGTGGCCCTGGACACGATCGCCGACCGGATGATGGACCTGCGCCGAAACGGCGAGGCCCACAAGTACCTGCTGATGCGCGGCCGCTACACCTACAACCGCGACGTGATCTACGATGCGATGACGAAGATCTTCGGCTCCCCCAACAACATCTCCCACAGCGCGATCTGTGCCGAGGCGGAGAAGTTCGGACCGTACTACACCGAAGGTCTCTGGGATTACCGGGACTACGACATGGACAAGTGCAAGTACCTTTTGGTGTGGGGCTGTGACCCGGTCAGCTCGAACCGGATGGTCCCCTCGGCGATCAAGCGCCTCTCCGGCATCGTTAAGCGCGGCACCCTGGCCGTCGTCGATCCCAAGTCCCAGACCTCGGCGCTGAAGGCCCAGGAGTGGCTGCCCATCAAGCCCGGCGAGGACGGTGCCCTGGCCGGGGCCATCGCGCACGAGATCCTGGTCAACGGGAAGTGGAATCGCGAGTTCGTCGGCGAGTTCGTCGACCGGAAGAACCTCTTCGTGCCCGGCAAGGTCGTCGACGAGGCCGCCTTTGCCGAGGTCCACACCAGCGGTCTGGTCAAGTGGTGGAATCTCGAGCTTAAGGACCGCACCGCCAAGTGGGCATCGAAGCGGACGGGACTGGATGCCGGCCAGATCAAGCGCGTCGCCAAGGGCCTCGGCGAGGCGGCCCCCAACGTCGCGGTCTGGCTGGGCCCCGGCGCCTGCATGCAGGTCCGTGGCGGGTATGCGTCCATGGCCATCCACGCGCTCAACGGGCTGCTGGGGGCCGTGGACAACGAGGGCGGCACCCTGGACAAGGCCCACATCCCGGTCCTGAAAATGCCCAAGCTGGACGCCTACCTGGACGACGTCGCCAAGGTTAAGCACAAGAAGATCGACCAGCGCGGCACCAAGGAGTTCCCGGCGCTGGCCAAGGGCAAACCCGGCGGTGGCGTCGTAACCAACAACGCCGCCCGCGGCATGCTCGACGCCGACCCCTATGACATCAAGATGGCCATCGGCTACATGAACAACTTCACCTTTTCCTGCACGGGTGCCCAGCGCTGGGAAGAGGCGATGACGAAGCTGCCGTTCTACGTGCACCTGACGACCAACGCCTCGGAGATGACGATGTTCGCGGACATCGTCCTGCCCTGCGCCATGACGACCTTCGAGAAGTGGGGCTGGGTCAAGGGCAAGCAGAACCGCTACGCCTATGCGTCGCTGCTCCAGCCGGTCATCGACCCGGTCTTCGATGTCCGCACCGAAGAGACGGAGATTCCGTGGCTCATCGCCGAAAAGCTGGCCGAGCGCGGATTCACGAATCTGCTCGACTTCTACCGCAACGAGTACAAGGATTCGGATACCGGCGCGTCGGCGAAGGATGCCAAGGACTTCGCCCGCGTCGTGACCAAGTACTACCTCTCCCCAATCTGGACGACGGAGAAGGGCAAGGGCGGGGATCTGGTCGGCGACTGGGACGAGATGGTCGCGCGCGGCATGTGGAACTCGGACCCCTACCCCTACAAGAAGCGATGGGGCAAGTTCAAGACCGAGACCAGCAAGTTCGAGTTCTACAGTGCAACGCTGAAGAAGGCCCTCACCGCCCACGCCGGCAAGCACAAGACCACGGTCGACGATGTCCTCGAGACCTGCAAGTACACGGCGCGGGGCCAGTTGGCGTTCATCCCCCACTACGAGGAGCCTTTCCGGTCCGGTGACCCGAAGGAATTCCCCCTTGTTTTCGTGGACCACAAGTCGCGCCTGAACCGCGAGGGACGCAGCGCGAACACGACGTGGTTCCAGGAATTCAAGAAGGTCGACCCGGGTGACGTGTCGTGGGACGATGTCCTGAAGATCAACCCCCTGGACGCCAAAAAGTACGGCATCGGGGACGGCGACATGGTTCGCGTCACGTCGACGACCGGGTCCTTTGAACTCAAAGTCAGGCTGTGGGAAGGCGTCCGCCCGGGCGTCGTCACCAAGTGCTACGGCCAGGGCCACTGGGCCTACGGCGCCGTCGCGGCCACCGAGTTCGGCAAGATACCGCGCGGCATCAACAACAATGAGATCATGCCAGCAGAGTACGACCGTCTCTCGGGAAGCACCGCCCGCAATGGCGGCTTCACAGGCATCAAGCTCGAGAAGATCTAGGGCCCAGGGCCGACATAAAGGAGATGAGCCATGACTCAGTACGGCATGATCATAGACCTCGACAAGTGCGTCGGCTGCGGGGCCTGCGCCCTCGGCTGCAAGACCGAGAACAACACCGGCGACCGTGCCGGCGGACAGACCTTCAACTGGGCCGACTTCATGGTGACCGAGGAGGGAAGGTTCCCCCGCGCCACGACCACCACCCTGCCGGTCCTGTGCAATCACTGCAGCAACGCCAAGTGCGTGGAGGCGTGTCCGGTCGAGCCCAAGGCGATGTTCAAGACCGCTGACGGCATCACCATGCACAACGACGAACGCTGCATCGGCTGCCAGAGCTGCCAGGAGGCGTGCCCCTACAGCGTGCTGGACATCTCCGAGGGGGGAGCCCAGTACAGCGTGATCAGTTTCAACGAGGATGGGATCGGCAACTTCTCGCGGTTCGAGTCCAAGACCGCGGTGATCGCGGGGGGCACATCGACCGGCGAGGAGCTGACGCGCCTGACGGACGCCAAGCCGGCCCACCGTACCGAGTACCGGCATCCCGATTACGACAACGTGCGACGCCCGGACGTGACCGAGAAGTGCATTTTCTGCGCGCATCGGGTGGCCGAAGGAAAGCTGCCACGCTGCGTGGTCGTGTGCCCGGCCGAGGCCCGCGTGTTCGGCGACCTGAGCGACGCCAACAGCGAGGCCGCCAGGCTCCTGAAAGCGAACAAGTCGTTTCGCCTGAATGAGAAGGCCGGAACCCAGCCGAACGTGCACTATATCGGCAGCTTCGTCACCCGCAAGAACGGCTGACAATCACGGGCCGCGCCGGCTTGCCGGCGCGGCCCCCAACCCGGGACGGTACCGTGGACCACAGCGCATTCATCAGGACCCACGCGGAGCACCGGCGTCTGCTGGCCGTCCTCCTGTGCCAACCGGACAGCGGCGTCCTCAGAGAAGAGGATACCCGGGGGCGGATCCGGCAAACGACAGCCGTCATCGACCCGGACTGCGCGCCGCCCGCGTTGGATCTTCCGCCGGGTGACGACCTGCTGGTCGCTTACACCAGGATCTTCCTCGGTCCGGGCCAAATCCCGGCCCCGCCCTATGGGTCGGTGTACCTCGACGGCAAGGGACAGGTCGCCGATTCGTCCACCGGTGATGTCCGGCGATTCTACGGCGAAGACGGCTTGGCCGTGGCCGAGGACGCCGCGGAGTTGCCCGATCACGCGGCGATCGAGCTCGAGTACTCGGCGTACCTCCTGGAGTGTGCCGCCGAGGTCGGCGAATCCGGTGACGGAAGCCGAATCCTGGAGCGCCAGGAGGAATTCGAGAGCCGCTTCGTGCGCACCTGGCTGCCCGAACTGGGCCGTCGCATCGAGGACTGCGGAGTCCACGAGTTCTATGCCGGGGTCGGGATGCTGCTCCGGCGTCTTCCCGCCGTGGCCACCGGGCTGCGGGAAGTAGGCTGAGTCTTGTCGCCCGCCCTCGACACCTCCCGTTGTGTCCGGAATCGGCACTTCAAGGCGTCCTGCCGGGCCTGTGCGGCGGCCTGCCCCCGCGACGCGATCACCATCGACCGCCACGTGCATATCGGCGAGGAATCTTGCAGCGAGTGCGGGATCTGCAGTGCGGCCTGCCCAACCGGGGCGCTTGCGGGCGCCGCCGACGACCTGGACGCCGCCATCGGGCGCCTGGCCGCCATACCCGCCCAGTCGGTCGGATGCCGGCAGGTGCTGGCCGGGTTTGGTGACACCCGTCTCCGCTGTTTCGGGGGACTGTCCGCGCGCGACCTAGCCGCCATGGCCATCCTCACAGAGCGCCCCCTTGTCATCAACGTCGCGCCCTGCGGCAAGTGTCCCGCCGGCCCGGACGTGATCCCGCTGCTCCGCAAACGGCTGGAATCGGTCGCCGCGGCCGGCGTGCTTGGGTCCCGGCCCCTGCCCGTGCTCCGCGCCGACTTTGGTCCCGGGCCGGAAAGCCCGACCGGGGCCTCCCGCCGGGGCTTCCTATCGCTGTTCGCCCGCGCCGCGTCGCAGGCCCGCCAGAGCGATGGCGCCCCGCAGCGCACACGCCGCGAACGCCACCAGGTTGCCGCCGACCGCGTGGACCAGGACATGCGGCCGTGGCTGCTTGCCGACACCCTGTTCACCCCGCACAAGCTCGCCTCCTGCAACGACTGCTGTCGCTGCGCCTTGGTCTGCCCGTCGGGCGCCCTGCAAAGGACCCGCAGAAACGGCCGCAAGCTCCTCACGGTCACTGCCGATGCCTGCACCGGATGCGGGCTGTGCATTGACATGTGCCCGCTTGACGCTCTCGATGTCCCGTCTGCCCACAGCACGACGACGGCCTGAGCCACGGACCGGCCCGTTTCTTGGGACACAACGACTTCCGACCGCTCAGGAACCCGCTTCATCCCGCAGCCATGTCTGGACCCTAGCCGCGATCTCATCCCGCACCCTGCGAAATTCCGTCAGCTGCCGCTCCCGGCCGCCACCCGCACACGCCGGAACATCGAAGGGCCAGCTCAGTCTGTTCAGAGCCCCGGGCCAGATCTTGGGGCAATCCCGCGCCGCGCGGTCACAGACGATAATCAGGTGTGTGACGGAGATCTTGCCGAGGTAGTCGCTCACGGCCTGGGATCTGTGGCCATCCGCAACGAGGTCGATGCCGACCTCCCGCATCACCTCGATCGTCATGGGGTGGATCGGTTCGGCATCCAGACCGCAACTGAACACCTCGAACTGATCGCCGGCCTGCCGCCGCAGAAAAGCTTCGGCCATCTTGGCTTCGGCATGAGTTTCCACTGCACAGAAAAAGCACCGTCTTCTTCTTCATGCCTCGCTCCCGAACCAGTGCGTAGTCCGCTTGCAGACTCCGACCAGCATCAACATCACCGGCACTTCGATCAGGACACCCACCACCGTGGCCAGCGCGGCCCCCGACGAGAGCCCGAACAGCATGACCGCCGCGGCGATGGCCACCCCGAAGATCAGGACGGTCTGCAGGAACAGCGGCACCGCGATCCAGAGGATCGTCAGCGGGTTGCCCAGAATGACCTCGTCCTTGAACGAGAACAGCAGCACCAGCGTCAGCAGCAGGGCGATGATGGTCACCGGCGTCAGCAGGTGCAGGAATTTCTGCGCGAACCATGTCTCGCCCTTAACTGCGATGATCCACCTGCAAATGCGATGATCCACCTGCAAATGCGATGATCCACCTGCAAATGCGATGATCCACCTGCGAGATGCATAGCCGGCGACCAGCGGCAGCGCGACGTAGACCCTTATGGACAGCAGCAGCGCCTGCCAGGGCACCGGGAGCCTACCCACCCCGAGCAGGAAGCCGCCCAGCACGCCGTACAGCACCAACATGGTCAACGAGTTGATGGCGACCATGATCAGCGTGTGCCCGTCGTTGCCCCGAGCCAGATAGCCCCAGACCAACACCATGGCTGTGCAAGGCGCGATACCCAGCAGGATGCAGCCGGCCAGGTAGCTGCGCCAGAGCGGCACCTCGAGCATCTTCAGGCCTTCATGAAGGATCACGGTTCCGGAGCCATAGGTCGAGCCGACCGCCAGGTCCAGGCCCAGCGGCAGCTTCACTAGGTCCACCGCGTCCGGCCCGATGAACTGCAGGAACAGGACGCCCAGGAACAGCAGGCTGATGCCGTACATGGTGAACGGTTTGATGAGCTAGTTCACTACGAGTGCCAGGGTCACCGGCTTGACGCTGCGGCCGGCCTTGAGGACCTCGCCGAAGTCGATCTTCACCATGATGGGGTACATCATGAAGAACAGAGCGATGGCGATGGGGATGGAGACCACCGGCGCGCCGTCGATGACCACGGCCATGCCGTCCAAGTTGCGCGCCACCTGGGGCGCGACCTTGCCCAGCACGATGCCGCCGGCAATGCACAGCAGGACCCACACGGTCAGATAGCGCTCGAAGAATCCCAGCCCCTTGGGCTCCTTGGTGATGCAGGCCTCAGTCGCCATGGCCAATCTTTTCCAGTTCGGCGAACGCCTCGGGCAGCGTCGCCACGAAGGCACGGATCTCGTCGCGCACGCGCCGGTAAGGAGCCATGGCTTCTTCATCCGTGGCCGCGTCGCGGGCCAGCGCCGGCGGGTCGTCGAACCCGACATGGACGACCTTCGCCCGGCCTGGGAACACCGGGCAGCTCTCATGGGCATGCGAACACACGGTGACCACGTAGTCGAAGTCGACGTCGGCCAGCTCGTCCAGGTGGGTCGAGCGGTGCCGGGAGATGTCTACGCCGACCTCGTCCATGGCTGCCACGGCACGAGGGTTCAGGCCGTGGGTTTCGATGCCGGCCGAGAAGGGCTCCATCACGTCGCCCCTCAGGTGACGCGCCCAGCCCTCGGCCATCTGGCTGCGGCACGAATTGCCGGTGCACAGGAAGAGCACCTTGGGTTTCCGGTTCATGTGCGGCACAACTCCTTGATCGGTGTACAGACGATTTTCTTCAAGCGGGCGTCGTCGTCCTTCAGCGCGACGTCCTGCGCCAGGGCGGCGTCGCACCAGGCGGTCGCTCCGGCGGCCGCGGGCGAGAGCCGGTCCTCGGCGCGTCGGTAGTAGACCCAGCGACCTTCCTTGCGCGATTCCACAAGGCGGGCCTGGCGCAGAATCGACATGTGCTTCGAGACGGTGGACGCGGCCAGCCCGAGCAGCTCCACGATCTGGCAAACGCACAGCTCGCGGTCCCGCAGTGCGCAGAAGATCCGCACGCGACTGGGATCGGACAGGGCCTTCGCGACATCGACGAATTCTTCCACAGAGAACGGTCCTTTCCGGAGTTCTGGCACCGGATCACGCAGGCTTGCGGGCCTGCACCTTAATGCTGGCGACCTTGCCCACGAGCTGATCCGCCCAGCGGCGGGCCAGGGCGGCGTCGACGTCGCCCGCACCGCAGCACGAACTCGACTCGTCCTTCAGCTCCGAACCGATGAACATCTCCAGCTGCGACGTGTCGTAAACCAGCCGATCGACGACCTCGACGTCGACGAGACCTGCCGCGCGGAGGCCAGCGGTGTATGCCTGCTCGCTGACGGCTCCGGCCAGGCAGGACGAGTACAGGTGGCGGTTGTCGGCGATCTCACCGGGGATCCCCTCGGCGACGATGTCCGAGACCAACATCGTGCCACCGGGACACAGCACGCGGGCGATCTCCGCGAACACCCGAACCTTCTCCGGCGACAGGTTGATCACGCAGTTGGAGATGACCCAGTCCACGGAGGCGTCCTCCACGGGCAGTTCTTCGATGATGCCCTTGCGGACCTCGACATTCGTCAGACCGGCGACTGCGATGTTCTCGTTGGCCTTGGCGATCATCTCGTCGGTCATGTCGACGCCGATGGCTCGGCCCGTCGGCCCGACCTTCTTCGCCGCCAGCAGCAGATCGATGCCGGCGCCCGAGCCCAGGTCCAGCACCACCTGACCGGGTTGCACGGCGGAGAACGCCAGGGGATTGCCGCAGCCGAAGGCGTTGACCACCGCCTCGGTGGGCAGCACGGCGAAATCCTCGGCGGTGTAGCCGGCGATCTTGGCCACCACGCCCTTGGGCACCGGGCCGCCGCAGCATCCCGTGCCGTTGGTCGCGGCGCGGGCGTAGTCGACCGAGACGTCACGTCGTGTGGTATGGGGATCTGACATCGGAGGACTCCTCGAGTTATGGCTCGGCTTGATTCTATAATTCGCCACGTGGCGAAGTATAGTTACAAAAAGAGGGCGTGTCCCTATTCAAAACCCCTGTCCCTAGTCAAAACCCCTTCCGCCACAATCCGCGAAAGCAACAACCCGCATTCTACCCCAACGAACTTCAAACCAGATAGCCGAATCACCCCCCGGGGGGCAGTGGGCATGCGTGGAATCGAGTTGCTGGAAGCACGGCGAAGCCGCAACGCAGCTTCCGGGCACACCGTCCCTAAATCCGGCAAACAGAAACCTGTCCCGATCTTCAGGCCGCGGCGCGATAATACCGGCTGTGCAGCCCGCCCGCCATCGGTCGCCGCTGAGCCGCGCCAAGCTCCGGCGGTTCGACCTCGCGCCTGGCCGGCGTGTCCTTCGCCAGCCCCAGGTGCGGCCGCGTCTCGCGGTAATATTCGAGGTACGACTTGAGGATGCGCCGCGGGTGGTTCTCGTTCAGCACGATCACGTGGTTCAGGCACTCGCGCTTCAGCGTGCCGACAACCCGTTCGCAGTAGCCGTTCTGCCAGGGCGACCGCGCAGCGATCACCAGTTCCTCGCTTCCCAGGTTGGCGATGGCCCGGCACACCACGTCGCCGCAGATGCCGTCGCGGTCGCGGGTGATGAACCGCGGCGCCGTGTCGAACGGGAACGCCTGCGTCAGCTGCATCGCCGTCCACTCGGCCGTCGGGTGTGTGGTTACATTCACATGGACGATGCGTCGCCGGTCAAGCGACAGGACGACGAATACGTACAGCGAGCGGAATGTCACCGTCGGCACGGTCAGGAAATCGATGGCCGCCGTTTCGGCGAGGTGGTTCCGAAGGAACGTCTTCCAGTTCTGGGTCGGCCACCCTCGCCGCTTGACCATGTAGCGGGCCACGGTGGACTCCCTGACCCAGAGGCCCAGCATCATCAACTCGCCATGGATGCGCGGCGCGGCCCAGGTCCGCCTGAGCACGATCCAGAACAGGCGGTCCCGCAACCGGAGCGCAGGCTTGGGATTGCCGCGCCGCAGGACATTGATTTGCTGGCGCAGGGCCAGGTTCTCGAGGATCAGGTCTGGGCGGAGGCGCAGGAGGTCGTGCAGCGTGTGGAGCAGGATGGTCAGCATGGGAAGAATTTCGGTCAGCGGGGAGCCCTCTTGAGGACCAACTTGTTGTTTACTATTTACTTGACACCCGACTCGACTGACCCGATCGACAGGGCGACCGCCAGAGCAAATTGCGATCAGCCCGCACGTAAAGTTGCCATTGGCGCCATATAAACCTACAATTGGCCAACAGGCAACATTTCATCTGGACGTATTCCCATCCGGAGCAAGGACCATGAACCAGTCGGCTTACATCCCGAGATTCATTCAGGATCGCATCGAGGAAGCCCTGACCGATACCCCGGTCGTCCTCATCCACGGCCCCCGCCAGAGCGGGAAGACGACGCTGGCCCGACATGTCGGACAGGAGAAGGGGTTCGCCTACTACAGCTTCGACGATGTGGGCGTCCGTTCGGCTGCGCAGGATGACCCGGCCGGATTCGTCGCCGGGCTTCCCGAGCGGGTCATCCTGGACGAGATCCAACGGGTTCCGGAGCTCTTCTCGACCATCAAGCTTGCCGTCGATCGCGACCGCAGGCCCGGGCGTTTCATCCTGACCGGCTCGGCGAACATCCTGATGATTCCCAGGGTGTCCGATTCCCTTGCCGGACGGATGGAGATCATCAGGTTGCATCCATTGTCCCGCTGCGAGATCCTGGGCCGGCGATCAGGGTTCATCGACGATCTATTCGCCGGCGCGGGAATGATGCACCAGGCCGACCGTCTCGGCGACGAGATCGCGGAAATCGTCGCCGCGGGAGGTTACCCGGACGCGCTGTCCCGCTCGAACGAGAGAAGGCGGACGGGCTGGTACTCCGAATACGTCGAGACCATCGCCCAGCGGGACATCAAAGACCTCGCCCGGATCCGGGAGATCGAGGTCCTGCCTCAGATCGTAGCGCTGGCTGCGGCCCAGACCGCCCAGTTGTTCAACCTGGCCGAACTCGCCGGTCCGTTCCGTCTGAGCAGGCCGACGATCGGTGATTACGTGACGCTGCTCGAGCAGGTCTTCCTGATCCATCGTCTGCCCTCCTGGCACAGCAACCGGCTCAGCCGCCTGATCAAGGCGCCCAAGCTCCACGTGGGAGACACGGGCGTTGCCTGCGCCGTCCTGAACCACTCGGTCGCAGCGCTCCGCGAGGATCGGACCCTGCTCGGCCACCTGCTCGAGACCTTCGTGGTCCAGGAACTCCGGCGGCAGGCGAGTTGGGGCGAGGATCGGGTCCAGTTCCATCATTTCCGGACCAAGGAGGGCGCCGAAGTCGATGCCGTCCTCGAGCGCGCCGGACGACGGATCGCAGGGGTCGAGGTCAAGCTTTCGGGAACCGTCGTGGCGAAGGATTTCCGGGGCTTGAAGAAGTTGCGGGAAGCTGTCGGCAGCCGCTTCACCGCCGGTGTCGTGCTGTACGACGGCGAGGCCACCATTCCGTTCGGCGAGGGGCTCTTCGCCGTGCCGTTGAGTCGCCTCTGGACCGGGAAGTCGTGACCACACAAGGATCTGCGCGTGTTTCAATACGCTGATTCCACACAGGTGGGACAGTTCTGATATCTCTTCCCGGCTCGCCAGTTGAGCGGGGCCTGTCCCCAGATCATGGCCTTCTCCCCCCTTTTACCCCACCTTATTCACGGTCCGATATCCTTGTTGTAGCCTGATCCCGCCGCGGGAAGCTGCCGACTCGCCTCCGACAGCCAAGGACCGTTCATACCAAGCCCTGGCGGCTCCCGGCGGGCCCGGATTCCTCCCGGTTTGACGGTCATTCGCGGCCCCGGACATACGTAACCGATGCCGAGTCTCTTCGGCGATGGGTCCCCTCGGTGTCGCCCCCCCACTCATGCTTCTACTGGATGCAATCGCTGCAGCCAGGCCAACAGATCCACCCAGTACCGCGACCCGCCGCCGGACAAGACCATCGTCACCCGCCGGCTACTCAGCAGAAGCCGCCCGCCCCCGGTAGTGGCTCTTGGCCCGCGGCGAGGACGACAGCGCCGGCTCGAGCACGTTCATCAACTCCCCGAAGTGCGCCTCGGCCAGGCCACGACGACGGTAGTGCCCCAGCAGCGCCGGACCGTCGATCTGCTCGACTGGCCAGTTCGTCACCAGCCAGAAGTGATGCAGGAACAGTTCGTCCGGCTTCTCCTGCACGATCAGCACCACCCGCCGCGGCCGCGACCAGCCATCGGCCTGGTACTGCAACTCGTGGAACCAGAGCCGCGGCTCACAGGGCGGCCGACCGACCGGACGTTTCAGGTACGGTTGAGCCATGCGGTCCAACACGGCGTTCTTGCGGATCCGACAGGTGTAGCGCGTCCGGCGCGCCTCCAGAGCCGCCAGCAGCGGCTCCGACGGGAACCCAGCGTCCAGGCGCAGGTGCGCCTGGACGCAGATCTTGGCCTCCACCTGGTCCAGCATCTGCAGGATGAAGGCCTCGGCCCCGTCGGCAGTGTGCACGTTGCCACTGCGCAGCTTCCCGCCCAGTAGGTCTCCCTGTTCGCCGGCCGTGGCGATCAGCGGATGGTAGATCCGGTCGTGGTAATGGCCGTTGTACATGCTGCCCGGCTGGTGACCATGGACCGCAGCGGGCAAAGAGTCGACATCGACGGTCAAGGTGGCCACCCGGCGTCCACCGTTCGTCGAGCGGATCCTGCGCCCGGCCGCTTCGACCAGACATGCGTGCAGGGCCGGCAGGTCCTCGGGCGCGGCCACCGCATCGACAAGGCGGGACAACGTCGGCTGCGAGGCCAAGCCCTGCGGGCAGGAAGGGTTCTTGCCGCCGGAGCGCAACGAGGTATCCGCCAGGGCGGCGTCGCCGCGGCGATCGGAGACCGATAGCCTCAAGGCCGGGTCGTGGCGCAGGAAGTCGGCATCATCGTTGTCGCGCCAGCCCTGGCACAGCAGGATCAGCTTGGTGCGCAGCAGTTCGCACCAGGGGTGAGTGACCCGGTCTTCACGGCGGTGGTCCACCAGATGGCGACCGAGCCAGCGGTCGATGCCGAGCTTGTCCATGGTCTCGCGGATCAGCAGGGCGCCGGCGTCGGAAGTGACGCGCTCGGGGCGGACATCGAGGCGAACTGAGCGGTTGAAATCGAAGGCGGGTTGTGAGATCCTTTCACCCATGGCGTGCTCCTTCTGTGGGATAGCCAGATCTTTGCAAATCCGTTTATACCACAGAATTACTAACCGTCTCATAATTGTCTAGACATTCTCCAGGTAATGTGTTATCTTCACCCCCATGGAAAACACCG
>PFVX01000088.1 GCA_002790835.1 bacterium CG_4_9_14_3_um_filter_65_15
CAACTCCTTTCATGCCAGGCTTTTCGGGTTTTTTCAACTACAAAAATGGTGTTCCTTTCGCTTGATTTGGGCCTAGATCGGGTTTTCCTGGGCCCAGCGGACGAAAATTGTCCTTGCCACGGGCCGGATCGCTTATTTCCTTTTGTCCTCGACCCGGACAACTGGAGTTCACGCGAAAAGGCGCTGAAAAGATGAAAAGCAACATCCATCCCGAGTACGTCGACTGCCAGATCACCTGCCTGTGCGGCAATGTGATCAAAACGCGCTCGACCAAGGCCAAGTTGAACGTCGAGATCTGCTCGAATTGCCACCCGTTCTTCACGGGCCAACAGAAGATCATCGACACCGCCGGCCGCGTGGAGCGGTTCCGCAAGCGGTACGAGAAGGTCAACTACGGCAAGAAGTGATGCTCGCCGCGGGCACGCTGCCCGTAGGTGGATGCAGGTATAGCGCAAGAGGGTGCAGGGTCGATTTCCCCGCACCCTTTTCGTATTCACAGGACCGGCCGCGACGGTCCCGGAGAGGTCCATGAACGACACCGATACCCAGACAGACAGGACGCCGGAAATCCGGCAGACGGCCGACCCCCAGGTGGCCATCGACCAAGCCCGGGAACTGGACCTGGCGGTCGGCGGGCAGGCGCTGATCGAGGGCGTGATGATGCGCAGCCCCCAATACCTGGCCATGGCGGTCAGGACGCCCGAGGGGCGGATCGTGGTGCGGAAGAAGATCTTCAAGAGCATCGTGCGCCGGTTGCCCTTCCTGAACATCCCGGTGTTGCGGGGAGGAGTGTTCCTCATCGAGACCATGGGGGTGGGCATCGACGCCTTGATGTTCTCGGCCGACCAGGCCATGAGCGACGATCGCGTGGAACAAAAGGAGGGCTCGTCCTGGAAGGACAAGCTCATGATGTGGGGAACCATCGCCTTCTCCTTCGTCCTGAGCATGGGGATCTTCTTCTACGTGCCCATCCTCCTGACCGACCTGATCGTGCCCGCGACCGCCGGGAGCATGTCCTGGAACCTGGTGGACGGCGTGATCCGGGTGCTCTTCTTCGTGCTGTACCTGTGGGGGATCAGCCTGATGCCCGACATGCGGCGGGTGTTCCAGTACCATGGTTCCGAACACCTGGGGATCCACGCCTTCGAGAACGGCCGGCCGCTGACGCCGGAGGGTACGCGTGGCTTCACCACCCTGCACCCGCGCTGCGGAACCAGCTTCCTGTTCTTCGTGATGTTGATCTCGATCTTCGTGTTCACCCTGCTGGGGAGGCCCGAGAATATCGGCGACCGCCTGCAACGGCTGGCTTTCGTGCCGGTGATCGGCGGGCTGGCCTACGAGGCCATCAAGCTCTCCGGCAAGTACGGCAAGGCCTGGTTCCTGCAGCCGGTGATCTTCCCGGGGTTGATGCTGCAGAAGATCACCACCAAGCGGCCCGACGACAGCCAGCTGGAAGTCTCGATGGCCTCGCTGAAAGCGGTGCTCACCCCCGAGGCTGACGATTTCAAGGAGAAGATCTACTACGAGATGTCCGATGCGCCGGTCGCTGCGGAACCCGCAGGAGACCCGGCATGAAAGCGAACGTGGAAGCCCTCCGTGAACGCTACCGGGAGCTGGGCGAACAGCTTTCGGACCCCGAATCCCTAAAGGACCAGGGCCTGTATCGTCGGCTCGCCACCGCCCACAAGCGGGTGGGGCGACAGCTGAAGGTGGGCGAGCGCTGGCTGTCGGTCGTCACGCAAATCGAAGAGAACAGGGCCCTGCTCAAGGGCGAGAGGGATCCCGACATGCAGGCCATGATCAGGGAGGACCTGGAGGCCCTGGAGGTCGAGCTGGAACCGGCCACGGCGGCGCTCGAGGAGGCCCTGCTGCCCCACGACCCCAACGACGACCGCGACGCCATCCTGGAAATCCGAGCGGGCACCGGCGGCGACGAGGCGGCCCTTTTCGCCGATGACATCGCCCGCATGTACATGCGGTACGCCGAGCGCCAGGGCTGGAAAACCGAGATGATCGACGCCACCGAGGGCACGGCCGGGGGCTTCAAGGAAGTCATCTACGCGGTGCGCGGCGACGGCGCGTTCGGGATCCTGCGCTGGGAAAGCGGCGTGCACCGGGTCCAGCGGGTGCCGGCGACCGAAAGCCAGGGGCGCATCCACACTTCGGCGGTGACGGTGGCGGTGCTCCCGGAGGCCGAGGAAGTGGACGTGGAGATCAAGGACGCGGACCTGAAGATCGACGTCTATCGCGCCCAGGGGCCCGGCGGCCAGTCGGTGAACACCACCGACAGCGCCGTGCGCATCACCCACCTGCCCACGGGCATCGTGGCGCAGTGCCAGGACGAGAAGTCCCAGCACAAGAACAAGGCCAAGGCCCTGGGTGTGCTGCGTTCGAGGATCCTGGAGGCGGCCATCGCCGAACAGGAGGCCAAGATCGCCGCCGAGCGCAAGAGCCAGGTCGGCACCGGCGACCGCAGCGCCAAGATCCGCACCTACAACTACCCCCAGAGCCGGGTGACGGATCACCGCATCGGGTTGACCGTCCACAACCTGGATGCCATCATGGCCGGTGACCTGGACGCGGTGGTGGAAGCCATTCTGGCCTACCGCCGCGAGGAAGCCCTGGCAGTGACGCGCAAGGCGGACGGGTGACGGGCCGGCCGACGGTTCCGTTGCGCGGACGTTCCCGGATTTCGGCATGACCAGCGCCAAACCCCAGCAGACCGTACGCGACCTCATCCTGGCCACCTCCGGGTACCTGGAGGACAAGGGTGTGGAATCCGCGCGCATGGAGGCCGAGCGCCTGCTGGCCGACGTGCTGGGGCTGGCCCGCATCGAGCTGTACTTCCAGTTCGACCGCCCGGTCCTGGGCCCCGAGCTCGACCGTTACCGCGACTTCGTGCGGCGCCGCGGCTCCGGCGAGCCTATGCAGACCATTCTGGGCGAGACCGAATTCTACTCCCATGTCTTCAAGGTGCGGCCCGGGGTGTTCATCCCCCGCCCGGAGACCGAACGGTTGGTGGAGCTCGCCGTGGGGCTGATCTCCCCGCCGGATCATCGCCTGCTCGCTCCCGTGGCCGTGGAGATCGGGTGCGGAACGGGAGTGATCGGGGTGTGCCTGGCCCTCGATGTGCCCCGGCTCGTGGTCGAAGCGGTGGACGTCAACCCCGCCGCGGTGGAATTGACGCAGGACAACGCCCACGCCGCGGGGGTGGGCGCGCGGGTTCACGTGCACCAGGGCAGCCGGTTCGATCCCCTGCCGGAGCACCTGCGGGGCACGGTGGATCTGCTGGTCAGCAACCCGCCTTACATCCGCACCGCGGAGATTGCGGGCCTGCAGACCGAGGTGCGGGACCATGATCCCCACACCGCCCTGGACGGCGGCGCCGACGGTCTGGATTTCTATCGCGCCCTGGCCCACGGAATGGGACCCTGGCTGCGGCCGGGCGGCGCCATCGCCCTGGAGATCGGGGCGGACCAGGGGCAGGCGGTTGCCGAGATCCTGGGCGTTTCCGGCGCCAGGGACGTGGAAGTTCACCAGGATTATGCGGGGCGGGACCGGGTGGTCATCGCCCGGATGCCCGACACGGAGGACGACAATGGATAAGTTCGTGATCCAGGGACCCACGCCGCTGCAGGGCGACCTGCGGGTCAGCGGAGCCAAGAACGCCGTGCTGCCCCTGATGGCGGCCTCGCTGCTGGCCCGTGGCGAATCGATCATCGACAACGTGCCCGACCTGCAGGATGTGCGCTTCTTCATGACCCTCCTGGATGGTCTGGGGGCGCGGTGCGTGCTGGACGGCCACCGCCTGAGCATCGACACCGCCGGGGTGAACAAGTGTTCGGCACCCTACGACCTGGTGCGCAAGATGCGCGCGAGCATCTACGTGCTGGGGCCGTTGCTGGGCGCGCGCGGCGCGGCGCGGGTCTCCCTGCCGGGCGGCTGCGCCTGGGGACCGCGTCCGGTGAACCTGCACCTGGAGGGCATGACGGCCCTGGGCGCGGACATCGAGCTGGACGAGGGCTACATCCAGGCCTCGTCCGCGGGGCGCCTGCGGGGCGGGCATTTCCGCTTCGAGCCCTCCTCGGTGGGCGGCACGGCCAACGTGCTCATGGCGGCGGTCCTGGCCGAGGGCGAGACGGTCCTGGAGAACTGCGCGGTGGAGCCCGAGGTGACGTGCCTGGTCGAGGCCCTGGTGGAGGCTGGCGCGCGCATCGAGGGGTTGGGCACGACCACCCTGCACATCACCGGGGTGGGTGAGATCGCGCCCCTGCGCCACGCCGTGATCGCCGACCGCATCGAGGCCGGCACGATCATGGCTGCGGTGGCCATGGCCGGCGGCGCCGTGCGATTGCTGGGCGTCGACTGCGAGCACCTGCACCCGGTGACGGGCGTGCTGCGGGAGATGGGCTGCGGGATGCGCGAGGGCAGGGGCACCCTGGTCATCGAGTCGGTGGGCCGGCCGCGCGCGGTGGATGTCAGCACCCGGCCCTATCCCGGATTTCCCACCGACTTGCAGGCCCAGGTCATGGCGGTGTGCTCGGTGGCCGAGGGCACCAGTTTCATCACCGAGACCATCTACCCCGACCGCTTCACCCACGTGCCCGAACTGGTGCGGCTGGGGGCTGATATCCGCGTGGATGGCTCGCGGGCCACGGTCTTCGGCGTGCCCAACCTGACCGGCGCCCCGGTCATGGCCACGGATCTGCGCGCCTCGGCGGCCCTGGTGCTGGCGGGCGTGGCCGCCGAGGGCACGACCACGGTCAACCGCGTCTACCACATCGACCGGGGGTACGAACGCATCGAGGAACGCCTTTGCGCGCTGGGGGCGAAGATCGAGCGGACAAAAGAGTGATCACTCCCCTTGGACACGGTCCGAAATCGGGCCAGCGTTGACCTCTATCACGATTTCGTGATATGTTCCCCCCATCGCCAGGGGACGGGGGGCCCATGATTGGCAGGCAGGTATCCCACTATCGCATCGTGTCGTACCTGGGTGGCGGTGCGATGGGAAAGGTCTACAAGGCCGAGGACACCCTGCTGAAACGGGCGGTCGCCCTCAAGTTCCTGATCCCCGGACTCACCGATGACGCCGATGCCCGCACCCGCTTCATGCAGGAAGCCCAGGCTGCGTCCTCCCTCGATCACCCTCATATCGGCACCGTCCACGAGATCGCCGTCACCGATGATGGGACGTGGTTCATCGCCATGGCCTGGTACGACGGCGGTACCCTCAAACAAAAACTGGAATCCGGTCCCTTGGAGACCCACCGGGCCGAGTCGATCGCTCTCCAGGTGGCCCAGGGCCTTTCCCACGCCCACCGGCGGGGGGTCATCCACCGGGATATCAAGCCGGCCAACCTCCTTTTCACCAACCGAGGGGAAGTGAAGCTTGTCGATTTCGGGCTGGCACGCCTGGCCAACAAAGCCCACCTGACCAAGGCGGGGACCGTGATGGGCACCGCGGGATACATGGCCCCGGAGCAGGCCCGGGGCGAGGAGGTCGGGCCCGAGGCGGATGTCTGGTCCACGGGCGTGATCCTGTTTGAGATGCTTACGGGGAGACTACCATTCCGCGCCGGAAGCAACCTGGAGCTGTTGCACGAGGTTTTGCAGGGACGCAGCGAACCCCTGCCTGAACAGGCGGGGGCCGAGCACTTGCGGTCGGTCATCGCACGCTGCCTGGACCGTCGACCGGAGCAGCGGTTCCCCAATGGCGAGGAGCTCGCCCGGAGCCTGGGCGGCAGCGGACCGATCTCCCGGGATTCCGGTCTCACCCAGACCCTGCGCCGGATGTCTGTGCGGCGCTGGGCCCACCGCCGTTTTCCCTTTGCCGGTCTGTTGGTGTTGTCCCTCGTCCTCGCCGCAGCCTGGGGCGGCTTCCTGAAGCTGCCCGGCTTCGGAGGTGGCCTGGGCAAACGGGGCGTGGCCGTGCTGCCCTTCAAGCTCATGGGGCAGGATGAGGCGGCCTTCGAATTCGGCCAAGGCCTGAGCTGGACCCTGGCCGACCGCCTCAGCCGTCTGGAGAAATCCGATCCCGACTTTTGGGTCGTGGAACCCGGTCTGGTCCAGAATGCCGAGCTGAAGGATCGCCAAAACGTCCAGAGTTCGTTCGGGGTCACCAGGACCATCGACGCCGCGGGACACCTGGAGGGGCGAAGGGTGACGATGCTGGTCACCTATTTCGACAGCCGTCATGACCGACAGGCCACCCGGGAATTCCGGGATGATCTTGCCAATCTCAGCACCTGGCAGAAGGACCTGGCGACCTGGCTGGCGGGAATCCTGGGTCTGGACCGGAAACAGGAGGGTTCCTGGGATCTGTTTTCCGGGTGCACCACGGTTCCGGAGGCCTTCGTGTCTTGCCAGCGGGGAATCGGGCGAATGCTTGTTTCGAAGGAAAAGGAGGACCAACAGGCTGCCTTTGCCTTCTTCGCCCACGCGGTCGAGCTGGATTCATCCTACGCCATGGCCTGGGTCGGTCTGGGACGAACCCTCTGGCGCCTGGAGAAGGATCGGGGGGAAGATAGCCTGGCCAGGGTCCGCGAATTCCTGGAGAAAGGAGCCGACCTGGACAGGCAATCCGCCTGGCCCTTGGTCTATCTCGGCCAGATGGAGGAGGGAAGGGGAGACGATGCTGCGGCCCTGGATGCCTACCGCCGGGCCCTGTCCCGCGATCCGGTCCACCCCTACACCCTGAAGACCATGAGCAACCTGCAGCAACGGCTGGGACATGGAGGCGAAGCCGAGGCGACCCTGCAGAGAATGGTCGCCGCCAGGCCGGGGGACATCAGGGCCCTGGCCAGGTTGGGCATCTTCTCCTATGGGGAATCGCGTTTCCGGGAGGCGGAGGACTTGTTCCGCTCCCTGATCGACATTGCCCCGGGCAGCGCCCCCGGCCTGTCGCTGCTCGGAGCGGTGCTGTTTGAGACGGGCAAATTCGATGAAGCCGAGACCATGTTCCGCAGGTCGCTGGCCATCAAACCGTCCTTCGCCGGTTACTCCAACCTGGGCACCCTTTGCTACTACAACAGCAGCTTCCAGGACGCCGTCGAGATGTTCCGCAAGGCCCTGGACCTCAAGGACAGCGACTACCGGATCTGGATGAACCTGGCCGAAGCCTACATCTGGACCCCGGGGAGCGAGGATTCGACCCGGACCGCCCTGCAGCGGGCCCTCGAGCTGGCCGAAGCCGAATTGACCGGGTCAGGTGGACAGGACATGCTGGTTTCGGACATCGCATCCATCCGGGCCAATCTTGGCCAGCGGGACCGGGCCGCGAAGATGCTGGAGGATCTGGCCACCCGGACCCACCTGCCGGCCGAGGTCATGTTCGGCATGGCCGACACCTACGAGAAAATCGGCGACCGGGAGTCGGCGCTGACCTGGCTCGAGCGGGCCGTGTCCCGGGACCTCTCCCTGAAAAAGGTGAAATTCTATCCCGGCCTGAGAAACCTGCGTTCCACCGAACGGTTCAGGAAACTCCAGGCCACTTACACAGAGTAGACCTCAACCCTTGGCAGGAGGTATCCCATGATCGGCAATCCCTACCCGGAACCGGTGGTGTTCAGGCATGACAGAAACGAATCCCAGGGGGAGATCTTCCGCGCCGAGCCCGGCGTCCTGGCGTTGAATCGGGGCCAGGCGGTCACCCTTCACCATGAGGGCGAACAGGGGGGCGTGGTGTTCATTCCCTACCCCGATATCTTCGAGGAGAAGGGGTACGTTCACCCCCTGGTGAAGACCCCGGAGGGATTCCGGCTGGTGCTGCACGTCCGCGAGGACGCGCCCCGCGGCAAGGGGGAATTCGACTACGCGGTATTCAGCCACGATCTGAAGAGGTTCGCTGTGGGGAATTCCCCGCCGCGGATGATCCTGGAGCCCTGAGTCCCTCGGCCGGCCCGGTCAGGAGGGGGTGCGGCGCAGGAGCATCAAGGTCACGTCGTCGGACGGGGGGTTTCCTTTGAGGAAATCCCTGACGGAGGAGAAAGCCTCATCGCAAATCCGGTCCAGGGGCCGGCCTTTCCCGGAGGCCAACGTATCCCGGAGGGTCTGCAGGCCGAGAAAGTCCTCGCCGTCCAAGGTGGCCTCGGGAATCCCGTCGCTGAAAAAGGCGAGCAGGTCACCGGGTTCGAGGGTGGCCTGTTCCATGATCCATTGGGAATCAGGCAGCAGGGCGACCGGCGGCCCCGTCGGGCCCAAGCGGTCGAGGCGTCCGTTGGCGCGGGCGATCAGCGGCGGCTCGTGCCCCGCATTGACATAGGTCAACGCGCCGGTCTCCGGATCCAGCTCCCCGAGGAACAGCGTGATGAACTGCTCGGGCGCCAGGTTTTCCCATAGCTGGCGGTGGATGAGGTTGACGATGGCGTCGACCTGGCTGCTGATCTCCCCGAGAGTTGATATCAACAGCATGCAGGCGGACATGGCTAGGGCCGCGGGTATGCCCTTGCCGGCCACGTCGCCCACCGCCACGAGCAGGGTGTCCCGGTTGCGTGTCATGGCGTGGTAGAGGTCCCCGCCCACGGCACGACACATATCCAGCCGGGCATGGAGTTCGTAGCCGGAGACGATGGGCAGGGCAGAGGGCAGCAGGGCGCGTTGGATGCGCGAGGCGGTCGCCAGTTCTCGATCCAGGCTCCGGTTGTGCAGCTTGACGCCCACCGCGTTGGCGGTGGCCGTCAGGATCTGGAGCTCGACCTCACCGAAGAAGGTTCCGGGTTGGGCCGTGTCCACGTAGAGGATGCCCCGCACGCGGCGGTTGTCGAACAGGGGCACAGCCATGGCCGAACAGAGGTTCAGGGCCAGCATGCTTTCGCTGGGCGGCGAACTGGCCTCGCGCACGTCGCGCAGCAGGACGCTGGTGCGTCCGGCCATGACCCTGCTGACGATGTTGCTGCTGAGCAGGACATCGGCGGTGGCCTCTTTCGTTCTGGTCCAGGACCCGACCTTCTCCAGGGTCGTGCCCTCGCCGCTGTCCTCCAGCATGACGATCCGGTCGGCGCTCACCAATTCGGATATGAAGGCGCAGGCCTTGTCCTCGAGGCTGTCGTCCTCGGCGGTAAGCAGTTCGAACAGCCCGGACAGGGCGCCCATGATGCGGGATCCGGCCGCGGGGCTGACCCCGCTGGCGGGATCGTAAGTGCCGTGGATCGTCATATTATCCGCGTTATCCTGAGGGGAAGCGGGGTCAAGGGACCTGCGCAGGGTGACTCCTCCGAGAATCAGCGTTGATCCAGGGGGAACCTCGAGCTCACCCTGGGCGGGCAGGATGGGTGAGCCGTCCAGTTCCGTCCCGTTCAGGGAACCCAGGTCGGAGACGAACAGCCGGGATCCGTCCACCCGCAGCCGGGCGTGGCGGCCGCTGACCTGGGGGTCGGTGAGTCGGACGGAGGATTGGGGGGCGCGACCGACGAGATGGATGCCGTCGGCCAGCTTCAGAGGTGTGGTGTGCCCGCCTTGTTCGATGATCAGGTCCATGTCGGCCGACCTTCCGGTCCGGGAAGGGCGAATCATGCATCGTGCTGTCAGCATATCACCGCCGGGACCGTTCGGGCAAGGTCGCACCTTCGATTCAGCCACCTCCCCTGATGGCGTTGACCATCTGGTCGAGCTGCTGCAGGAAAAGGGACCGGTCCTTGGCGGAAAACGGCGGTGGGCCGCCCAGCATGACGCCCTGGTCGCGGAGCCGGCTGAGCAACTGGCGGGTGGCCAGGGCGCCGGACACATTGTCGTCGGTGAACGGTTTGCCGGAATGCCCGAGCACGCGAGCGCCCTTGTCCAGGCAGCGGGCGGCCAGGGGGATGTCGCCTGTGATGACGATGTCATCCTCGCAGGCATGTTCAGCGATCCAGTTGTCGGACTCGTCGAGCCCCTTATCCACAACCACCAGCTTGATTTCGCCCTCGCCGGTGATGCGCATGTGGCTGTTGGCCACCAGGGTCACCGGCAGGCCGTAGCGCCGGGCGACCTTGTAGACCTCGCTCTTGACGGGGCAGGCATCGGCGTCGACGTAGATATGGAGCATGGGTCTTCCCTGGAAATGTCGACGGAGATTGAACGGGCACGGCCCAGTCTAACGGGGGCATGCCCCCGGGACAAGGTGAAGGGGTGGGGACACGGGGCGCCGCTCATCATCAGGACCAGCCCATGCATTGGGCGGTTCACCACACAAATGAATGAGGGTGCTGCTTATGGGGATCGTGCAGGCGGGGAAATTGACGTATCGTGCTTTCGGCCCCTGACGCCCGGGGTAGGGGGCATCATTGTTCAAATACCGCGACACCTTTCCGGTCCAGGCTGGCTATGCTATCTTTCAGTTCCATCACCACTTTGACCCGGAGCCGGAACGGCTGGATCCCATGACCACTCCCACCCGCCACTTCATCCTCGGCGCCGCCGGCCATGTCGATCACGGCAAGACCGCGTTGATCACCGCGTTGACCGGCACCAACACCGACCGCCTCAAGGAAGAGCGCGACCGCGGCATCAGCATCGAGCTGGGTTTCGCGGAACTGGACCTGGGCGGGGGCATTCAGCTCGGCGTGGTGGACATGCCGGGCCACGAGCGCTTCGTCAAGCAGATGGTCTCCGGCGCGGGCGGGGTGGACCTGGCCTTCCTGGTGATCGCCGCCGACGAGGGGGTCATGCCCCAGACCATCGAGCACCTGGGGATTCTCGACAGCCTGGGTGTGCGCAGCGGCGTGGTGGTGGTGTCCAAGACCGATATGGTCGACGAGGATTTCACCGCCGTGGTGACCGAGGAGGCGCGCGAGCTGGTGGTGGGCACTTTCCTTGAGGGTAAGCCCGTGGTGGCGGTGAGCGCCATCAAGGGCACCGGGCTGGAGGAACTGAAATCCGCCCTGCGCGCCGAGGCCGAAGCCTTGCCCGTGCGCGCCGAACTGGGCGCGTTCCGGTTGCCCGTGGACCGGGTTTTCACACTGCCGGGCGCCGGGGTGATCGTCACCGGAACCTGTTGGAGCGGGTCGGTGGGTGTGGGCGACCGTCTGCAGGCCGAGCCGGGCGCCATGCCGGTGCGGGTGCGCGAGGTGCAGGTCCACGGACGGAGGGCCGAACGCGGGGCCTCGGGCCAGCGCCTGGCCCTGGCGCTGCACGGGGTGAAGAAGGAGGATCTTCAGCGCGGCCATCAGATCATCGCCCCCGGAGGCGCCACCGTGACCCGCCGGCTGGACATCCGCGTCAACCTCATGTCGCATTACCGGGGGGGCGTGCGGAACCGACAACGGCTGCACGTTCACCACGCCGGGCGTGAGGTCCTGGGGCGCATCGTGCTGATCGACGAGCCGCAACTGGGCGAGGAGACCGGGCCGCGCACGGGTCTGGGGCAACTGCACCTGGAGGACGAACTGACCTGCGCCCGCGGCGACCGTCTGGTGCTGCGTTTCTATTCCCCGGTGGTGAGCATCGCCGGCGGGGTGATTCTCGACCCCGTGCCGCGGCCCCACAAGCGATTCGACGCGCAGGTGATCGAGGCCCTGGGGATCATGGAGAATGGCGATCCGGAGGCTCTTTTCCGCCAGCGGTTGCAGCAAGCCGGCTTGGCCGGCTTGGCTCTGGGCGATGCCCTGGGTATGCGGGATGATCCGGAAGCGCTCCCGGTGGGCAATAGACTGTACCATCGCGCGCTGGCCGAAGACCTTTCGCGCCGCCTCGCTGGGCTCGTTGCCGATTACGCTTCGCGATACCCCCTGCGAATGGGCGTGCCCAAGGAGGAGGCCCGCCGCAAGTGCCGCTTCAAGGGCGGGCCCAACGAATGGAACGCCCTGTGCGCGAGCCTGGAACCGGGCGCCCCCTGGGTGGTGGTGGGCGACCGCATAGGGCCGTCGCCCGACGGCCCTTCCCTGAGCCCGGGGCAACAGAAAGCGCTGGCCCATGCCGTCGAAGACCTGCAATCCTGCGGCCTGGAGTGGCCGGGCCTGGAGGGGTGGGCCGAACAATCGGTCGCGTTGCGCGGGGCCGCGACCGATCCCGCACTGAAGGATTTCACCCCGGCGGAGGTGACGCGCTGGTTGGTGGATCATGGCCATGCCGTTGCCGTCAGCAACGAGTATATTGTCCCGATCGACGCCCGCGAGCGCCTGATCGGGCAGCTTCGCGAGTACTTCGCCAACAACGAGGAATTGTCCTTCAAGGAATTCCGTGAGCTCAGCGGCCTGTCCCGCAAACTCGGCATTCCCCTCCTGGAACACCTGGACCAGGCGGGGTTGACGGTTCGCCGCCAGGATGTGCGGGTGGCGGGTCCGGCCCTGGAGTCTTCATGACCACGAACAAGAGCCAAACTCCCGGCGCGGTGTGCGCGCCGCGTCGCGTCACCCGGCAGATCGATGCCGGCGGGATAACCATCGGCGGCGATGCTCCCGTGCGTGTGCAGAGCATGACCACCACGGTGACCGGGGACGTTCAGAAGACCCTTGAGCAGATCCGTGAACTGGCCACCGCGGGCGCAGAACTGGTGCGCGTGACGGTGAACGACCAGGCCGCGGCCGATGCCCTGCCGCGCCTGATCGCCGAGAGCGGCGTGCCCCTGGTTGCGGACATCCACTACGACCACGGCCTGGCCCTGGCCGCCGCCCGGGCGGGCATCGCCAAGCTGCGCATCAATCCAGGGAATATCGGCAGCCGCGACCACGTGCGCGCGGTGGCCGAGGCGGCCGGAGAGCGGGGCATCCCCATCCGCATCGGGGTGAACAAGGGCAGTCTGCACCGTCGCTACGAGGATCTGGCGGCCCTGGATCCCGCCGGTGCCCTGGTCAAGAGCGGCCTGGATGAGGTGGAGGCCCTGGCCGAGGTCGGTTTTACCGACGTTGCGGTGAGCCTCAAGAGCAGCGACCCGCGGGAAGTGGTGGCCGCGTGCCGCCGCTTCGCCGCGAAATCCGACGTGCCCCAGCACCTGGGGGTGACCGAGGCCGGCACCCTGCTGGCCGGCACCTCGCGTTCGGTGGCCGCCATGTCGGTGCTGCTGGCCGAGGGCATCGGCGACACCGTCCGCATCTCCCTGGCCGATGATCCCGTGCACGAGGTGACCGCGGCCTTCCACATGCTGCAGGCTTTGGGCCTGCGCGAAGGCTTCGCGCGCGTCGTGGCCTGCCCCACCTGTGGCCGCGTGGAGGTGGATGTGGTGGCGTTGGCCACGAGGGTGGAAGAACTGGCCAAGGATCTGCCCCCGGACCGGGTGGTCTCGGTCATGGGCTGCATCGTCAACGGGCCGGGCGAGGCCAAGGCCGCCGACCTGGGCATCGCCGCCGGCAAGACCAAGGTCGCCATCTACCGCAAGGGTGTTTTGCACCGCAACATTGCCAAGGAGGACCTGGAAGAGGTGCTCCTGGAGGAGATCGAGCGGTTGAAATAGAGATGACCCCGCGATGAGTACGATTTTCCTTTAGTCTGCCGGTAAAATGTCGATGTCCTTCTCGGAATATGCATCCCCGCCACGGACGGCGGCGCACTCGCAACTGCATATCGGGAAGGACCATGGCCTATTCGCCCGCACAAGACACCTTGACACACCCCGGTGCCGAGGTCCTCACGTCTTCGGAGGTCAGCCGCCTGCAGGCCCTTCAGGCCTTCAACGCCAAGCTGGTCTGCATGAACGTGGACGATTCCTCGTACCAGGAAGTGATCAACGGCCTGCATCGGGTGCTGGGATACGATGCCTGCGCCCTGCTGCTGGCTGACCCGGAGACCGGCGACCTGGTGCTCAAGGCCTCGCATGGATATCCGGACCTGGATCCGGGCCTGCGTCTTTCCAGCGATGATCCGATCAGCGTCCACGCGCAGGCCTACAGCGAGGAATACCTGGTCAACATCGACAACCTCTTTACCGCCGTCGGCTGCAAGCCCCTGGACAAGAGTTTCGGCAGCAACCTGATCCTGCCCATCAGCGGCAATCGAGGTCCGCTGGGCGTGATCGATTTCGCCAGCCGCGCCGTCGAGACCTTCGACGCCCGCGAGATCAGCATGTGCAGCATGCTGGTTGACCAGCTCACGTACTCCCTGGAGAACATGCGCCTGGTGGGCGAGCTGAGCAGCAGCCGCGATGCCGTGATCCGCGGCATGGCCCTGCTGGCGGAAATCCGCGACAACCACATCAAGGGTCACCTCAACCGCATCTGTGCCTATGCCGGCTACCTGGCCGGCTGCCTGCAGGAGCGGCCGGGTTTCCGCGAAGTCACCCCCGCCTTCATCGAGATGATCCAGCGCGCGGCGGCCCTGCACGACGTGGGCAAGGTCGGGATTCCCGATTCCATTCTGCTGAAGCCCGGCAAGCTGACCGAGGCCGAGTTCGGCGTCATGCGTTCCCACACCGTGCTGGGCGCGGAGCTGCTGGAAGACCTGATGGCGGATTTCGGAAGCTACGGCATGATCATCATGGGACGGGACGTGGCGCGGTATCACCACGAATGGTGGGACGGCAACGGTTACCCTGCCGGAGTCGCCGGGCTGGACATTCCCCTGTCGGCTCGCATCGTGGCCATCACGGATGTGTACGACGCCCTGACCAGCAAGCGGGTCTACAAGGACGCCTGGAGCTTCGAGGATACCAAGGCGGAGATGGTGTCCAAGTCGGGCATCCAGTTCGACCCCGAACTCCTGGAGATCTTTCTGGCGAAGCCCCGCAACCTCGAACGCATCGCGAAGAAATATCCCGATTGATTATTGCCGAGTTCAGTTCGTGACGACGCCGTCGGCGATGCCCGGTTCGACCATCAGTGAATTTTCCCGCAGACAGACAGCCAATCCCGGCGCGGCCTTGCGCGGTTTGCGCACGTAACGGCGCTCGGTCCAGATGACCGGAACCAGTCCGGCGTGGCGGGCCTTGCTGTGCAGGGCGGCCAGGGAGGCGGCGCGGGCCAGAACGCCGCGCGGAACCTGATCCGGCTTGCCCTCGGTGCGCAGGATGACGTGGCTGCCGGATACGCCCTGGGCGTGCAGCCAGATGTCCCTGGTGTGGCTGGCGCGGTGGGTCAATTCGTCATTTTCGCGGTTGTCGCGGCCCACCCACACTTCCCAGCGGTCATCGATGAGGTAGCGTCGGAAGCGGCGCGCGGGTTGTTCGGGGCCATAGGGCGAGCGGCCGCGCCCCGGCCGACGGCTCCGGTCGGGCAGCAGGTCGGGATGCCGCTGGGCCAGATCCTGCAGGGCGGCCAGCTTTGCCAGCGGCTCACCGGCGCATGCGTCCACTTCCCGCTGCAGGGCGGCCGCCTCATCCCGCTCGGTCTCGGCATCCAGGAGCCGGATGCGGATGACTTCGCGGCCTTTTTCCGCCTTGCCCGCCCGCTTGAACCAACGGGAGAGATTGGCCGAAGCCGAGAGGGCTGGATCGAGATCGATGTGGAGCGGGGTGCCGTGGCGCAGGTCGGGGACATCCAGCTTGTCCTGCCCGGAGACGAGTTCGTGCAGGTGGGCGGCCAAGGCCTCGGCTTTGCGGCGAAATTCCTCGCCGCGGTCGGCAACGGCCAGATCCCGCGCCAGGTTGTCGGCCAGTCGCTGGGCGCTTTGCAGGCGACGACGCAGCCCGCCACCGAGCCGGCGCTCCAGGTCATCGGCCAGATGGAGGGCGAGCATGTCCGGCGCGGATTCGTCGCCATCCGGATCGGGGACCTCGGCCAGAGGGTTCGCCAGATCGCTGCGCCGCGGCAGGTGGGTCAAACGATCGGTCGGCGGGCGGTGCTGGGCCCACAGCAGGCGGTCGCCGGTGCCCACCAGGGCCAGGTTGCCGCGGGCGCCGTACTGCTGCTGCATCAGGGCGAGCGGTTTTCCGTCGGGGCCGGTCAACTGCAGGACGACAACCCGGTCGTCGGCGAGAACCCGGCAGGCGGTCAGGGTGCAGTCGCTCAGCAGGCTGCCCAGGGGGTGGTCCTTCCGGGGCTTCAGGGCGGCGTGGATCGGTTCGGGCAGGCGGCCGGATTCCAGCAGGCCCAGCCGGCAGCCGGGCCGATTCACCAAAAGCAGGGAGAGGCGGTCGTCTCCGGCGACCAGCAGGCGCACCCAGCCCTCACCGGCGACGGCCCGATGCAGGAGGCGCCCGGCCAGCGCGGCGTCCCACTGCGCTGACAGGGCGCACAGACGATCCCAATCTTCCTGGCGCCCTGTCCGGTTCATGGCCTAGAACAACGAGTAGCCCATGGTGAACTTGAAATCCGGGCTATCGATGATGCCCAGGCGGATTTCCCACAACATGGTGTGCCCGTTGGAGAGGTTGTGCGAGACGCCGGCGATGCCGCTGACGCCCAGGTCGGTGTCGGAACCGGAATGGGGACCGTCGATGATGTTGAACGACAGGCTGCCGCCGCCGTACGACTGCCAGGGCGGCGAGACCAGTTCGGTGGAGCGGTAAAGCACGTCGCCGTTGAGAGTGACAATGGTGAACTCATCACCCACGCCGATCTCGAAGCCGGGCACCAGGGCGATGGAGGGGGCCAGTTCACCCCAATCGGAGTGCATTCCGAAATGGAACTGGCTGATCGAGCCCCATGAGGTCACTCCCGCGCGGACGCCGATCGGATGGTGGGCCAACGGGGTCTGGGCGGCGCCGGGCAGGGCCCAGGCAGCCGCGAGGACGGATAGCAAGAGGGTGGTGAGGGTCTTCCGTGACATGGCAGCCTTCCTTGGTAGTGCCGGGGATCCGTTTGTGGAACCAGGTTACTCCATACGCGCCGCGGCGGCAACGGTTCCCGGCCCGGCCTTGCCCGCGGCGTGCCCAACCCTTAGAATTGCCGCACTCCGCCGCACGGCGGCCCAGCCCACCCCGCGGGGGATGACCAGGGAGGATGACCATGCTCAGCATGACCGGTTTCGGCGGAGGCGAGGGCCAGGCGGGCCCCGTCACCGTGGCGGTCGAACTCCGATCCGTGAACCACCGCTTCCTCGACGTGAGCCTGCGCCTGCCGGGACCGCTGCAGATCTACGAGCTCGAGATCCGCAAATTTCTCAAGGACACCCTGTCCCGCGGCCGCGTGAGCCTGGCCGCAACCCTGACGGTGGAAAACGCCTCAGCCACCGCCACGCTGGACGACGTCCGGCTGGATCAGGCCGTGCGCATGCTGCAGGCCGCGGCCGCACGCCTGGAAAAGGTGACCGGACAGCCCCAGCCGTTGACCCTGCGCGAACTGGTGGCCGTACCGGATCTGTTCCGGGCAGACGATTCGGGCCTGGAGCCGGAGCAGCTCAAGAAGGCCCTGATGGATGGCCTGCAGGCTGCCCAGGTCGCCCTGGTGCAGATGAAGGCGGCCGAGGGCCTGGCCCTGGTCACGGAAATGAACCAGCGACTCGACACCCTGGACGTGCTGCTGGAAAAGGTGCGCGGTCTGGCCCCCTTGGCCGCCCAGGAGGTCAAGACGCGCCTGGAAACCCGCCTGGCCGAGATCCTGGACACCCAGCTCGACCCCCAGCGGCTGGCCCAGGAAGTGGCCATGCTGGCGGACAAGGCCAACATCAACGAGGAGTGCGAGCGCCTGGGTATCCACATCGCGGCCTACCGGCAGGCCCTGGTCGAGGGCGGGCAGGTGGCCAAGCGGCTGAACTTCCTGCTGCAGGAGATGCACCGCGAAGTGAACACCATGGGCAGCAAGACCAACCTCATGGACATCACCCAGACGGTGATCGCCATGAAGGACGAGGTCGAGTCCCTGCGCGAGCAAATCCAGAACCTGGAATAGGAGACCGGCGTGATCATCCTGATCACCGGGCCTTCGGGCGCGGGCAAGAGCAGCTTCATCAGGGAACTGATGGCCCAGGATCCGCGCCTGGCGTTCTCCGTCTCCACCACCACCCGGCCCATGCGGACTGGTGAGGCCGACGGTGTGGATTACGATTTCGTGGATGACGCCGCGTTCGACCGTCTGCTGGCTGCGGACGGGTTCGTGGAGTGGGCCCCCGTGCACGGATGCCGCTACGGCACCACCAAGCACCGGTTGGCCGAATTGACCGACGCCGGGCGCATCCCCGTGCTGGATGTCGACGTGCAGGGCGGAGTGAACGTCATCGACCTGTACGGGGACGATCTGGTGTCCGTTTTCCTGTTTCCCCCCTCGTGGGAGGAGCTGGAGCGGCGTCTGCGCTCTCGGGGCACCGACAGCGACGAGGCCATCGCCGGCAGGCTGATGACCGCCCGCAGCGAGGTGACCTTCGCTCCGCGTTACCGCCACTGGATCGTCAACGACGACCTGCAGGCGGCGGTGGCGAAAATGCGCGCGATCATCGGGTAAATCCCAGAAAAACTCTATGAAATTGCCAATATGTTTAATTAATTGACCATTCCCCATGTGATCCTGTAGGATTTGATTCGAGATGGTCACTACGACCTGGGAGGGGAGTAAAAACCATCATCCTTAGGGAGCTCGCCATGGTGAAGTTTCTGCACCGCAGCCTATTATGCCTTTTCACCCTGTCCCTGTTGTTCACGGTCGCCGGTGCCACCGCGGATGTCGCTTATCTCAACGACAAGGGGCAGACCGTCGTGGGTCCCCGTTGCGGTATTCGAACCCCCGCCCCCATGGAACTGGAACGGAATGCCCTGGCGGTCGAGCGGCTGCTCGAGGCCGGGTTCGCCATGGAGAAGGCGATCGTGACGATTCCGGTGGCCGTTCACGTCGTGCGCCTGGACGACGGAAGCTGTGACGTGACCGACACTCAGATCGCGGATCAGATGATCGTGCTGAACGACGCGTATGCCGGGTACGGCTTCCAGTTCTCGCTTGCCAGCGTGGACCGGACCGACAACACCAAGTGGTCCACCCACCGCTACGGCAGTGTGAACGAGCGACGGATGAAGGAAGCCCTGGCCATCGATCCGGCCCACAACTTCAACCTGTACTTCTGTAATATCGGCGGCGGCCTGCTGGGCTACGCCACGTTCCCGGACATGTACCCCGAGGACAGTTACATGCACGGGGTGGTGGCCTTGTACGCCAGCGTCCCCGGTGGTGCGGCGGTGCCCTACGACGAAGGCGACACCGTGACCCATGAAGCCGGTCACTTTCTCGGTCTGTATCACACCTTCCAGGGCGGCTGCACGGGCGGCGACTACATCGACGACACCGAGCCCGAAGGTGAGCCCGCCTACGGGTGCCCCGAAGGCCGCGACACGTGTGTCGGCGGCGACGTGGACCCGATCCACAACTTCATGGACTATGTCGACGACTACTGCATGTACGAGTTCACCCACGGCCAGGCCGTGCGCATGGACCAGCAGATGACGCTGTACCGTCCGACCATGATGGGCGGCAGCACGGGCACGGCGCCGACCGCTTCGTTCAGCGGCACGCCGACCGGCGGCGAGTACCCGCTGGCCGTCCAGTTCACCGACCAATCGGCGGGCGCGCCGACGAGCTGGAGCTGGACCTTCGGTGACGGCGGCACCTCGACGGCCCAGAGCCCCAGCCACACCTATAACGCGGCCGGCAGCTACACCGTCAACTTGGTCGTCGCGAACGAGTACGGTTCCGATACGCTGACCCGGACGGCCTACATCAACGTCACCGAGCCCGGCACGGGCGGAGGCGGCATGCACGTGGCCGATATCGTGGTAACGCGGGTCCTGAGCGGCCGCAAGTACTACGGTCAGGCCACGGTGACCATGGTCGACGACGGGGGCGCACCCGTTTCCGGCGCCACGGTCGGCGGCCTGCTGAGCGGTGACGGCACCGAAGCCCTGAGCGGCGTGACCGGCACGGACGGCTCGGTGACCCTGCGGAGCGCGAGGAAGTACTACGGTACCAACGAGTTCTGCTTCGAGGTCACGGACGTCGGCGGCACGTTGGCCTACGTGGCCTCCGCCAACGTGGTGACCATGGCCTGTGAAAGCGGGGACGTGTTCCGCCGGAACGAAACAGCCCAGACCGGGATCTGGGGCGTCAATCCCAACCCGTTCAACCCGGTCACGGTGGTCGATTTCCACATGGCCCGGGGGGGACAGGCCTCCGTGCGGATCTACGATATGAGCGGCAGGCTGGTGGAGACCCTGTACGATGGGTTCCTGGGTGCGGGTCTGCGCTCGTTGACCTGGGATGCCAGCAGCCAGGCCAGCGGCATCTACTTCTGCGAGTTCCAGGTGGGTGACCTGGTCGAGACCCGGAAGCTGACCCTGCTCAAGTGATAGGGAACGGCTAGTCAAGCCTTCCTGTGGCCCCGGGTGCGAGCCCGGGGCCCGGTTTCTTGACCGGCCGCCGGAGGGTGTCTCTGGGCCGAATCTTGCATTTTTTTCGATAATCCCCTATAGTTTGGCGGTTGCAGAAGGTGCGGCCGGTTCTCGGTTTGGGATCCGTCCGTCCGTCGTTTTCCCTTCGATCGCGAGGAAAGCCGCATGACCTACATTCCGCGCAACAAGGTGACCGACCTGATCCCCAACAAATTCGAGGCCATCAAGATCATCGCACTGGAGGCGCGACGCCTCAACGAGCGCGCCCATACCTTCAACGTGCAGATCCCCGGCAAGATCACCACTCTGGCGGTGGATCGCCTGATCAACGGGAGGGTCGAATACTTCGACGCCAAGGAACGCGCCCGTAAACTGCGCCTGGAAAGGGAGCAGGAAGAGGAGTAGCCCATGGCCCGCGCCGACACCGCGGCTCCCCGGATCCTGCTGATGGTTACCGGCGGCATCGCCGCGTATAAAAGCTGTTTCCTCGCCCGCCTGCTCCAGCAGGCGGGCTTTTGCGTGCGCGCGGCCATGACCCCGGCGGCCACGCGTTTCGTGGGACCGGTGACCCTGCAGGCGCTGACCGGCCAGCCGGTGGCCACCGACCTGTGGGGGGAAGGCCAGAGCGAGCCCTTAGACCACATCGAGTATGCCCGCTGGGCGGACATCGCGGTGGTGGCCCCGGCGACGGCGGACATCCTGGCCAAGGCCGCCTGCGGCATCGCCGACGACATCGTCTCCACCCTGCTGGTGGCCTTCGAAGGCAAGCTGGTCCTGGCCCCGGCCATGAACGACGCCATGTGGCGGCACCCGGCCACCCAGGCCAACTGCGCCACCCTGCGTGACCGCGGAGCGGTCCAGGTGGGGCCGGGCGAGGGCTGGCTGGCCTGCGGCACCACCGCGCCGGGACGCATGAGTGAGCCCGAGGAGATTTTGCAGACCGTGCGCGAGGTGGCCGCCTCCCTGCCGCCTCGCCGGGTCGAGACCCCTTGCGAACCCGATTTCTGGCACGGCCGCAGCGTGGTGATCACCGCCGGGCCCACCCATGAGCCCATCGATCCGGTGCGCTACGTGGCCAACCAAAGCACTGGCCACATGGGATACGCCCTGGCGGGCGAAGCCGCTCGCCGCGGCGCCAAGGTGACGCTGATCTCCGGCCCGGTGGAACTGCCGGCGCCTCGCGGCCTGTCCGGTTTTCGGGCGGTGACAACGGCGGCTGAGATGGCCGAAGCGGTGACTGCAGCCCTGGAAGAGGACCCCCAGTGGCTGATCATGGCCGCGGCGGTGTCGGATTTCGCGCCCCAATCGCGGGCCGAGGGCAAGCTCAAGAAAGAGGACCTGGGCACGGGATGGTCGCTCCAGATGACCCGCAGCCCGGACATCCTGGGCGAGGTCGTGCCGAAAGTCGCGCCCGAGCACCTGAAGGTGGTGGGTTTCGCCCTGGAGACCTCCGAGGTCGAGGAGCGCGCCCAGGCCAAGCTGCGGGCCAAGAACATGGACTACATCGTGGCCAACAATCCCACGGCCTCAGGCTCCGGCTTCGGGCCTGTGGATCACGAGATCCTGCTGCTCGGCGAGCAAGGTCTGCTCTGGCGGAGCGAATCGATGCCCAAAGCCCGGTTGGCCGCCAGTCTGCTGGATCGATTGGCCGCGCGCGAGACCGGAGGATCGGCCAAGTGAGCGACGCGGCGCAATATCGGGCCCTGGTCGGGGATCTGCTCACCTGGTTGCGGCAGAATGAAACCCCGCAGGGCGCCTGGTATTGGGACGAAGACCCCGCACCGGTTGTCGAGCCCCCCGCAAAGGAGGCGGTTGCTCCCAAGGCTCCTGCCGCTCCTGCCGCCACCGTGTCCGATGCGGCCCCCGACTCCCCGGATGACGACCCCTTTGCCGCCGAATGCGAAGCCTTCGTGGCCGCCGCCATGGAGCGGATCGGCAGCCACCGCGCCGAATCCGAAGCCCTGCCCGGCCTGGAGGAAACCGCGCCGCCTGCCGACCCTGCGTCCGCCCTGGACGCCCTGCGGCAGGAGGTCCTGCCGTGCATCGCTTGCGGCCTGGCCGAGACACGCAAGAACGTGGTGTTCGGTTCGGGCAGCGCGCGGGCCGAGCTCATGATCGTCGGTGAGGCGCCCGGCCGGGACGAGGACATCCAGGGGCAGCCCTTCGTGGGCCGCAGCGGTCAGCTGCTGACGAAGATCCTGGCGGCCATCGGCCTAAGGCGCGACGAGGTCTACATCGGCAACATCCTCAAATGCCGACCGCCCGACAACCGCGACCCCCTGCCGCCGGAAGTGCTGGCCTGCGAGCCGCACCTGCGCCGGCAACTCGCCATCATCCGTCCGCGGCTGATCTGCTGCCTGGGCCGGGTGGCGGCCCAGACGCTGTTGCGAACATCCACCTCGCTGACCCGCTTGCGCGGCGAGGTGCACTTCTACGGGGATATCCCGGTGTTGGCGACCTTCCACCCGGCATATCTGCTGCGCAATCCCGCCGCCAAGCGCGACGCCTGGAACGATGTGCGGATGATGAAGGCCCTGATGGAGGCCCTCGCGGCCGCCGATCCGGGAAGGGGGGCCTGATATGGCCCACCTCGGCCGGCTGCTGATCATCGATGACGACCTGGATTTCTGTTCCGATCTGGCGATGGTGTTTTCGTCCCGCCTGTCCACCGCTGTCGCCCATGACGGACCTTCCGGTCTGCGCTTGGCCGAGGAAAGCGGCGCCGACGTGGCGCTGCTGGACGTGGGATTTGCCCACGGCGGGATGGACGGCCTGGAAGTCCTGGAACGACTGCGTACCCTGGACAAACCGCCGGTGGTGATCATGCTGTCGGGAGCCAAGGACATGCAGACGGTGGTCCAGGCGATCAAGGCGGGAGCCTACCACTACATGGTCAAGCCCGCCGACGTGTCCCAGCTCGACAACCTGATCAACAAGGCCCTGGAGGATCGCCTGAGGCTCAACCAGCTCCAGGCTATGCAGGACGAGGTGAACCGCCTGACGGGCAACTTCATCGCCGGCGATGACAAGACCTACGCCCTCCTGGAACGCATCCGCAAGGTCGCTCCCACCGACACCACCGTGCTGATCACCGGTGAATCCGGGGTGGGCAAGGAGATGGTGGCCCGGCGTATCCACGCCGAGAGCCGGCGCCGGGACAAACCCATCCTGAGTCTCAACTGCGGCGCCATACCGGCCGAGCTCATCGAATCGGAGATCTTCGGGCATACCCGCGGGAGCTTCACCGGCGCGGCCACCGCCCGGGTGGGCAAGCTGGAACAGGCCGCGGGGGGGCATCTCTTCCTGGACGAAATCGGCGCCAGCCCCGACCCCCTGTAGATCAAGCTGCTGCGCGCCCTCGGCGAGGGCGTGTTCACGCGCCTGGGGGAAAACCGGGAAATTTCCATGACCTGTCGCATCATGGCGGCGACCAACGACGATCTGGAAGATGCCGTCGCGGCCGGGAGCTTTCGGGACGCCCTGTACTTTCGTCTGAACCGCTACCGCCTGGAAATTCCCCCGCTGCGTGAGCGCCCGGGGGATGTCGAGCCCCTGGCCCTCCATTTCCTGTCCTCGTACTGTTTGCGCTTCCACAAACAGATCGATGGGTTCTCCCCTGCGGCCATGGCGGCCCTGCAGCGGGATCCCTGGAAGGGCAACGTCCGTGAGTTGAAAAACCGCATCGAGACCGCGGTCATCGAAAGCGAGAGCACGACCCTCACCCTGCGGGACATCCAGAAACGGGGTCGTCCCTCCGGCGCGTTGGCGAAGACCCGGTACAAGGAGGCCATGGCGGATTTTCAGCGCGAATTCTTTACGGCCCGCCTCCAGGAGGCCGCCGGAAACGTGACCCACGCGGCCGAGAATTGCGGCCTGACTCGGCAGCAACTTCAGAAGAAACTGACTCAATTTGGTATTTCGGCAGAAGAATTTAGACCCTAGACGCAGTTTTCCGGAATTTTTCCCCCGCTTGGGGCCTCTTTTTTGAGGCACTAGAAACTCCTTCATGTCCAAGGAGTTAGGGGATTTCGACCGTCTTAGGTGCCTCAAAATTGACTCACTCAAGGCCCCCTTGGATACGGGATTACTTAACTCTTGAAATCATAACGACTTCATGAAGTCCGGGTTAAGAAATCTTAAGAAATTTTCTTATTTTGGACCGTTCCATGCAATATCCCATGGGGGATCGGAGGGTGATGCCAAGCGTTCGGGCACTCGGCTCGCGTCCACTCTATGACAAAGGGTATTGGACCGACTGTATGGCGACCGGAATTGGGGCGTGAGCTGGTCTTGCGGGGGTCGAACCGGCCGACGGGGAATCTGGGCGAGGTTCTCTGACTGGTCATCGACCGCCGCGTCCCCAAGGAGGGGGCCATGTCTGGGGGGAATTCCCAGGTTTTCCTGGTGGGGATCAGCGACGAACTCGTTCGGGAACTGGCTCACAGGCTGGGTTCGGACTGTCCGGCGATCCTCATTCGAACCGTGGATGACTTTCCCTTGATCTGGAGCCATAGCGATGGCGTGGTCCTGATGATCGATACCCGCGAAGAGCCATTATCTCCCCACATGCCCGATCTGGCCCGCCGCCTCCTGGCGCGCGGCTTCCGTGTCATCCGTCTGGCCCACGATACGGGCGGTCTTTCGGGTGTTTGGGACAGCCGGGTCCTGCATCTGCCGTGGGGTGTGCGGCAAAAGGTGCTGCTGTCTGCGATGCTTCGTCAGGCCGCGGCCGAGGCGAAATCCTGAGACTCCGCCTCACTGCCCGATGAGCACGGGCATCCCCATCCAGGGCCAGATCTTCCACACGAACAGGGCCAGGACGGCCAGCAGCATGAGGCTTGGCGGTATGCCGTAGAGGAAGAATTCCCGCGTCCGGAACTGACCGCTTTCGAAGGCGATGGCGTTGGGCGCGGCGCCGACCAGCAGCATGAAGGGCATGCCGGCGGCGGCCAGGGCGGCGAACATGACGATTTCGGGCTCGACGCCGATGAACCGCGCCATGACCAGGGCCACCGGCAGGGTGATGGCGATGGCGGCCACGTTCATGATGAAGTTGGTCATCACCAGCACGAAGAACGCGATCCCCATGATGAACACCAGCCAGGGCGCTTGTTTGAACCAGGACAGCCAGCCGATGGCCAACCACTCGGCCGCGCCGGTCTGCCAGAGACAGAATCCGATGCTCATGGCGCCGCCGAACAGCAGCACGATGTTCCAGGGCACCGCTTCGAGGTCCTTGATGTTGAGGATGTCGAGCATGAAGAAGAGCATGACCGCCGACAGGATGATGGCGCTTTTGTTGATGTGACCCAGGGCGGGCACGAAGGCGCGCAGGCTCAGGGCCGCAACCACCGCGACGGTGATGACGAGGGTGGCCAGCTCCCGTTTGGTCATCCGCCCCAGTTGATCGGCCAACCCGCGGGCCTTGGTCTTCAGGCCGGGCAGCCGCGTGCGTTCGGGGGGAAAGGCCAGGCAGACGTAGCCCCACAGCAGAATCACCATCAACGCGCCCAGGGGCAGCATGAAGCGGGTCACCTCGAAGAACGAGATCTCCTGGCCGGTCAACTCCTTGAAAAACCCGATGGCCACGGCGCCTCGCGCGGCGCCCAGCAGGGTGATGATGGATCCTGCGCCCGCGGTCCAGGCCATGCCGATGAACAGGCCCTTGCCGAAGACGGTCCGGTGCCCGGCCGGCTCGTACAGGCCGTGGACGACCAGCAGCAGGGGAAACAGGGCGGCGGCCACGGCGGTGTGGGCCATGAAGAGGGTCAGGAAGGACGTCAGCCCGAAGGCGCCGAGGTAGATGAGGCGCGTGTCCTCGGAGATGTGCGACAGCACGAGGAAGGCCAGGCGCCGGGTCAGGCCCGTCTTGATGAAGGCCGCGCCGATGAGCAGGGAGCCGAAGATGAACCACACCGAGGGATCCATGAAGTCGGTCAAGGCGGTGCGGGAGTCCCGGATCAGCCACAGCGACTGGACCACTCCGATGCCGATGGCGGTGATGCCCACGGGCACGACCTCGAACACCCACCAGATGCCCGCCAGCAGGAATAGGCCCAGGGCGGCCTTGCCCTCGTGGCTGAGCAGGACGGGGTTGCCGTGGGGGTCGGTCACGGGAGGGAAGTCGGGAGCGGCCAGGATGACGATGAAGGTGCCCAGGCCGAACAGGAAAGGGATGAGGCGTTTTCGCGAGCGAAAAATCATGCGGCTCCGTGGTCCCTTTCAGCGGCCCTGCGGCGGGTGATCACCAGGGGGAACTCCAGCTGGGGATCGACGCCCGTGACCGGCGGATGACGCATCGGCTCGATGAGGCCGCAAGCGGCCAGCATGGCGTCGAGATCCTCGTCGCTCCAACCCTGGTGACATTGGCAATACTCCTGGAGGTTACCTGAATCGATCTCCAAGATCCAGTGCGCATGGGATTCGGTGACCGCATCGGCATGCCAGACGAAATCCTGAAGCCAAAGATGAGGCTGGTCGCTGAATGGCGAACGGCGGACCAGGTCCCAGGTGGAGTCGCCGTCGGTGACGAACTGGTCCAGGGGCTGGTACTCCAGGACGAACAGGCCGCCCGGGCGCAACAGCGCCGCCAGAAGGGCGATGATGCCGGGGACCCTGGCCGCGGAAAACCCGTGGAAGTCGCCGAACCACCAGGTCACCGCGTCGAAAGGCACGCCGAACGTTTCGGCCGGATCTGCGGGAAGCTGGGTCAGATCGAGGTCCAGAAACCGGCAATCGAGGTTTTGTTCCGCCGCGATCCGGCGCGCGTACTCCAGGGCGGCCGGCGCGATGTCCAGGCCGGTGCTGTGGTGGCCGCGGCGAGCCAGCTCGTGGCCGTAAAGGCCGGGCCCACAACCGACGTCCAGGATGCGCCAGGGGCCGGGGTGGCCGGGCAGCAGGGCGCCCATGGTCTGCAGCAGCCAGTCGACGTGGGCGGTGACCACCTCGGGCCGCCGGGTGCCCCGGTCGGTTTCCGGATCCAGATGGACCTCCAGCATGCGGCGGCTGAATTCGGGGTCTGACCAGGGAATGGGCGCGGGGCCGGACCACGGCCGCATATGCTGCCGGGCCTGGTCGATGCGACGCAGGGCGCGGGTGTGCTTGTTGGCGAACGGCGACAGCCGCATGGTCGATGACTCCGCGCAGGGACAGGTTTGGTGCGAGCGAGTTATCCCCAGCCCGGCAGGCGCGGCAGGCGCGCGGCGCCCCGTCTGGAATGGGGGATTATGGGGATTCCCTCACGGGTTTTCCACCGAGAATCGGGATTATCCCCGGGTTTTTCTCCACCGCGGACGAGTTGTCCCGTGAGTTGTCCCCCCATTGTCCACAGGATTGTGGGCGGATGAGGGCGGGGAAGTTGGGGAATCGCCGTGGGCATGGTAAATTCATGAACCGAACCGCAGCCAGGACGATAGAGGATAGGCTTTGGAAATGAAATCCCAGCAGCACCAACCAGGCACCGCCGCAGCTGCGGCCGAGGAGCGGCGCGACCTGCATGCGGCCTTCGGCTACGATCAGTTGCCGCGGGACCGGCGCCCGCCGTACAGCGAAGAGGCCGAACATGCGGTGCTCGGGGCGGTGATGGTGGATCGCGAGGCCGTCGGGCTGGCCCGCGAGCGGGTCACGCACTCCGATTTCTACCGCCTGGAGCACCAGATCACCTTCCGGGCCATGTGCCGCCTGTACGAGAACGACCAGGCCATCGACCCCATCACCGTGGCGGACATGCTGCAGAAGTCGGCCGAGGACTTCCTGGACAAGCGGCAGTTGCAGGCCCTGCGCGACCGCGACCTGTTGGACCTGGTGGGCGGCATGGATTTCCTCATCGATCTGGCCGGCATGATGGGCACCGCGGCCAACGTGCTCTTCCACGCGGGCATCGTGCGCGAGAAGTCGGTGCTTCGGCACCTGATCTCGGTATCTACCGGCATCGCGGGCGAGGCCTACGAGGGGCGCGATGACGTCGAGGCCATTCTGGACCGGGCGCAGGGACGCATCTTCGAGATCAGTGAGCAGTCCGAGACCGAGGGCTTTTCGGGCGTCGAACGCATCGTGCCCAAGACCTTCAAGTCCATCGAGGAAGCCTTCCAGAACAACTCCGACGTGACCGGGTTGCCCACCGGTTTCAAGGAGATGGATCGCAAGACCGGCGGACTCCAGAAGGCCGATCTGGTCATCCTGGCCGCGCGTCCCTCCATGGGCAAGACCTCGCTGGCGCTGAACCTGGCCTACCACGTGGCCGTGAACGAGGGCAAGTCGGTGGGTATCTTCAGCCTGGAGATGAGCCGCGAGCAACTCGTCATGCGGATGCTCGGCAGCAGCGCGGGGTTCAACCTGCACAACCTGCGGCGGGGCAAGCTGCGGGCCGAGGACTGGCCGCGGCTGACGGCGGCCTGTGAGCAGCTCTCGAAGGCGCCCATCTTCATCGACGACAACAGCGGCATCTCGGTGCTGGAGATGAAGGCCAAGGCCCGGCGCCTGAAGCAGCAGCACGGTCTGGACATGGTCATCATCGACTACCTGCAGCTGATGAGTTCGCCCGGGCGGCAGGAGAACCGGCAGCAGGAGATCTCCAACATCAGCCGGAATCTCAAGGGAATGGCCAAGGATCTGAACGTGCCGGTGCTGGCCCTGAGCCAGCTTTCGCGCGGCGTCGAGGCGCGCACCGAGCACCGGCCCATGCTGAGCGACCTGCGTGAGTCCGGCGCCATCGAGCAGGACGCCGACCTGGTGCTGTTCATCTTCCGCGAAGAGGTCTACAAGCCGGACGACGAGAGCGTCAGGAACATGGCCAAGATCATCATCGGCAAGCAGCGCAACGGACCCATCGGCGAATTCGATCTGCACTTCCACAAGGAATTCACGCGCTTCGCCGACCTGGCGCGGTAGCCGATCCCGCTGGTCCGCTGATCCGGCGCACTGTACAATCGCCGGGTTCGCCGGAATTCAATTTCGACTCGCGATGCGGGCTCATCCCGGACAAGGAACCAGAGCGTCCATGATCTTTCTCGGCGTGTGCGGTGTGTTGCTGGGCTGGTTTTCCCTCCTGCAAATGACCGGCGCCATTTCCGGGTCCGCGGGAGAAGTCCTGGGCTCCGCGGGAGTGGCGTGGCTCTCCTGGCCCTGGTGGGCGAGCCTGCCGGTGGGACTGGCAGGCGCGGGCCTCGGGGTGTTCGCCCTGGGCCGCAGCGCCTGGGCGCGGGAACTGGTGGATCCGGGCCGCGGCGATCAGGCCCGGTGGCGGCGGCGGGCCTTCGCGCTGGTGCTGGTCATCCTGCTGGGACATGTCGCCCAGCTGGAGGCGTTGGAGTGGAGACACCTCGCCGAGCGCGAAACCGACTTCAAGTACTTCCACACCGCAGCGCAGGCCTGGGGCCAGGGTGAGGACATCTTTGCCGCCACCTCCGGGTTGTATTTCTACCCTCCGGTCTTCCAGGTCCTGTTTTTTCCTCTGTCCTTGCTGCCGGTCGGGGTGGCCAGTCTGGTCTGGCTGTGGCTCAAGCTGATCATCCTGCTGGATGCCCTGCGCCGGGTCGAAAAATTCCTGCGGTGCTACCTGGCCACACCCGCGGTGCGCCAAGCTTTCCTGTTCGGGATCCTTTTCGTCACCGGTCGCTTCTGGCTTGCGGATCTGGCTTACGGCAACACCAACATCCTGATCACCTGGCTGGTGATCCTCGTGCTCACCGCCGAGGACGACCCGCCCTGGATTTCCGGAGTCGGTCTCGCCCTGGCCGCGGCCCTGAAGGTCGTGCCGGGTCTGCTGATTGTCCCCCTGGTATTGCAGAAACGCCGGCGCACGCTGGCCTGGGCAGGCTTGGCGCTGGTGGTGCTGTGTGCGGCGCCCATGTTCAAGGGGCCGGCGGTGGGCTTGCAGGCGTGGGAATCCTACTATCGGGTGGGGGTGACGGACAAGCTGGCCGAATCGTTGGCCCAGCCGGACAACCAGTCGTTGCGGGGATTCTGTGAGCGGTTGCTGCCGGGTCGCGTGGATACCGCCAAGGCCGTCTGGGCCCTGTTGTCATGCGCCCTGGTGGGCTGGGCCGGCTGGTTGACCCACCGCACGCGGAAATCCGGTGGGGGGCGGCTGGCGCTGGCCATGTGGCCGGGAGTGATCCTCGTGGTCAGCCCCGGAAGCTGGGTGGTGCATTATATCGGGGTCATGCTGCCGGCGGCGGCGATGCTGGCCTTGCTGATGGACCTGCGGGAGCGGTCCCGGATCCTGCTGGCCATCTTCGTCCTGGCGAACCTCGCCTGGACGGTGTCGGGGTGGAGCCGCTGGTCGGTGCGACACTCCATCGCAGAGAGCTGGTTTCTGATCGCCCTGTTGATGGTGCTGGGGGCGCTGGGTATGAAGGCGCTGGGCGTTGGAGTGTTTGGGCAATTCCGACGGGAGCGATGATCCGGTCCGGGAGCGAGCGCACCGGTCCCGGCACGCCAAGGACAATTCTTTCCTTTTCCGTTGAAAACCTTTGATCAATCTCCAGGGTTTTCCCGATAATCCCCTGGTCCTTGAGGTTGAAACCCGGCAGGAACGGAGTTTTCCATGAAACGCAAAATCGGGATGTTGTTGATCCTGGGAGTGCTTCTGGGGGCGGTGCAGGCGCAGGCCTTCGACAAGGAGCGGAAGGGATTCGTTTTGGGCCTGGGTCTGGGGTTCGGTCAGGGCAAGCTGAAGGCATCGGCCGGAAGCCTCGAGACTTCGGTGGACGCCATGGGCGGGGCCACGCTCACGGTCAGCTGGTTGGCCTACTGAGTCGGATTCGACAGGAGAAAAAAGGAACACCCGCATCGGCGGGTGTTCCTTTTTGTTCCGAGCAGAGACTCAGTGATTGTGTCCTTCGTGGCCGCCCATCATCGCAGCCATCTCGGTCTTGTCGCGCTTCACCAGCTCATGGAGCTTCTGCACCACGTCCGGGTTGTCGGAGGTGTAGAGGAAGATGGTGGCGGCATCCCCGTTGACCTCTTCCATCTTGACCCCGGTCATCAAGAGCATGCCGAATTCCTTGCAGCGGCCGCACATTTCCAGCGTCATGGGGTTCACCTTGCCGGACTGGATCTTTGCGCCCAGTTCTCCCATGGCGGCGCCGGCCGCGGCGAAGGCCTCCATGTATTCGGGCTGGACGGTGATGATCTCGATACTCCCATTGGCGACGGGATGGGTCTCCCAGGTGCTGTGTTCCAGCAGGCCGGGCCGGGAGCTCAGGTTCTTGCAGAAGGCACAGTGGTCGAAATCGAACCAACCGGATTCGGACTTGTCGGCCGCCAGAGCGGGCACGGCCAGGGCGGCCATGAGGGCGATCACAATCAGTTTGCGCATGGGGCGACTCCTTGAGATGGTGATGGGGGAACGAGTAGGATATCGGAGGAATCCTGGTTCGTTCGGGGTGATCGAGGAAATACTACCAAAAAACGAGGGATTTCCCAATCCGCAGGTTCGGAGGGAACATGAATAAGCTTCCTGGGACGAAACAGTCGCACACCCTCTCCCTCATCGACCTCGACCAGGAGTTGCCCGGCCAGCGCCGGTTCATCAGCTGCTGGGCAGGCACGGCGGGCGATGTGACCTTCGTGGTCGACCCGGGCCCGCCGGCCACCGCCGACCGGCTCATCGCCGTCCTGGCGCAACGGGGGCTCGAGCGGCTGGACTTCATCCTGCTGACCCACATCCATCTGGACCACGGCGGCTGCACCGCGCGGGTGCTCGAACGCTGGCCCGCAGCAAGGGTGATCTGTCACCCGCGGGGCCGGGCGCATCTGGCCGACCCCGGGCGGCTGTGGCGGGGATCGCTCCAGGTGCTGGGCCGCAAGGCGGAGGTGTACGGGGAGCCGCCGGCGGTGCCCGAATCGGCTCTGGGCACGTATGAGGAGGCCGCCGCGGCGGGCATCACGGTCATCGAGACTCCCGGCCACTCCCCGCATCACATTTGCTTCGCCGTGGGGGACGATTTGTTCCTGGGCGAGGCCGCCGGCACCTTCAGCACCCTGGGCCTGGGACCCGATACGCCGGATTACTACCTGCGGCCCGCCACACCGCCGCGGTTCGATCTGGAGGTAGCCCAGGGTTCGTTGCGACGCCTGCTCGCCCTCGATCCCCTGCCCGGAGCGCTGCGCTTCGCCCACCACGGCAGTTTCAGCGGCGATGGGAGCGCCTTGCTCCAGGCGGCGCACGACCAGTTCGCCCTCTGGGTCGATGTCTGTCGGGATGTGGCGATGGGCAATGGGGGCGTCCCCGCCGATGCCGGCGCGCCGCAGCACGCTTCCCTGCTCGACGCCATCACGGCCGAGCTGAACCGCCGCGACCCTCTGTACGCCCACGGCGCAGCGCTGCCGGCGGACATCCGCGAACGCGAGGCCGATTTCACGCGTCAGTCGCTGCGTGGCATGTTGGGCTACCTGCGTGCCTGACGTTCGCAGCGGGGGCTTCCCTCACTCCTTCTTTTCCATGAACGTCTTGAAGATGTCGATGGGGATGGGGAACAGCGTGGTGCTGTTGTTCTCCGAGGCCACTTCCACCAGGGCCTGCAGGTAGCGCAACTGCAGGGCGGTGGGGTGCTTCTCGATGACCTGAGCCGCGTCGCTCAGCCGCTGGCTGGCCTGGAATTCGCCGTCGGCGTGGATGACCTTGGCCCGCCGTTCGCGCTCGGCCTCGGCCTGCTTGGCCATGGCCCGCTTCATCTCCATGGGCAGGTCCACGTCCTTCATTTCCACCGTGACCACCTTGATTCCCCAGGGGTCGGTGGCCTCGTCGAGGATCTGCTGGACCTCGAGATTCAGCTTGTCCCGCTTGGAGAGCAACTCGTCCAGTTCCGCCTGGCCGACCACCGACCGCAGGGTGGTCTGGGCCATCTGGCTCGTGGCGAAAAGGAAGTCCTCCACCTCGATCACGGCCTTGTTCGGCTCGACGACCCGGAAGTACAGCACGGCGTTGACCTTCACCGACACGTTGTCCCGGGTGATCACGTCCTGGGGCATGACGTCCATGGCGATGGTGCGCAGGCTCACCTTCACCATGCGCTCGATGAAGGGGACCAGGATGATCAGACCGGGCCCGCGTTCGCCCACGAAGCGGCCCAGGCGAAAAACCACACCCCGCTCGTATTCCCGCAGGATCCGCAGGCTGTTGGCCAGGACGAACAACACCAGGAAAATGAAGATCAAAGGAAACATGTACATCACGGTCAACTCCTTGTCAGGGCTTTCCGGTTCGCGGCTCGGCGGGTTCGACCCGGACGATGCGCTCGGCCACCGCGACCACCCGGGCGGTCGCGTCCTTGGCCAGGGGGATCGGGGATTCGGCGTGCCAGATCTCCCCGTGGACGACCACCTTGCCCGCCCCGGCCGGTCCGATGGGGACCACCACGCGGCCGGTTTCGCCCACCAGGGCCTGCAGACCGGTGGTCGCCGGCCGCCGCTGGGCCCGCACGGCCAGCCACACGCACAGCAGGAAGAAGCCGGCGAACGCGGCGAGGGTGGGGATCATGACCCGCAGGCTGACCCGGGCCCACGGCTCGGGCGAGGCGAAAAGCATGAGCGAGCCGAGCACCAGGGCCGCCACCCCGCCGATGGAAAGGGCGCCGTGGCTGGTGATCTTGATCTCGAGGATCAGCAGGACCACGCCCAGCAGGATCAGGGCGGCGCCGCTGTAATCCACCGGCAGCGCCTGGAAGGCGAACAGCGCGAGCAGCAGGCAGATGCCTCCGATGATGCCAGGGGCGATGGCGCCGGGATTGCTGAACTCGAAGAACAGGCCGTAGATGCCCAGCATCAGCAGGAAGTAGGCGACGTTGGGGTTGGCGAGGGTCTTCAGGAATTTTTGCCGGGCGCCGGGTGGGCGGGACCGGACGGTCATCGTCTCGGCCGGCAGGGTGGTCACGTCTCTGTCGAGAACGACCGTACGGCCCCGCAGGCTGTCCAACAGGGCGGGCAGGGTGGGCGCCATCAGGTCGATGACGTCCTCGGCGAGGGCCTGCGCTGCCGTCAGGTTCAACGCCTCGGTGACGAACAGACGGGAGGTCTCGGGGTTGCGGCCGCGTTGGGCTGCGATGCTGGCGATGTAGGCCGCGGCGTCGTTCTCGACCTTGTGCGCCATGGTGCTGTCCATGGCGCCGCCCATCATCTGGACCGGGCTGGCCGAACCGATGTTGGTGCCTGGGGCCATGGCGGCCACGTGTGCGGCGACGGTGATGAAGGCCCCGGCGCTGGCGGCGCGGCTGCCGCCCGGGCCGACCCAGACGACGACCGGGACGGCAGAGGCCAGCACGGCCTTGATGATGTCCCGCATGGAGGAGTCCAGGCCGCCGGGCGTGTCCAGCTGGATCACGACGGCGGTGGCCCCCTCGGCGGCGGCGCGCGTGATACCCCCCGCCAGGTATTCGGCCGCGATGGGAGTGATGGGGCCCTCCCAGGTCAGTCGGTCAACGGTGGCGGAAACGGCGGGAACGGCCAGGACGATGATCAGAAGAAGGGAGCCTAGGGGGGGCTTCGGTGTCTCCTGCATGAAACGGCGGCGATTGGTCGGGCGGCGTGGCATGGTCGGCTCCCTTCCCCCGGCTGCGACCGTGGCCTCTGGAAGGTCCACCCCGGCAGTATACACCATAATCCCGGGTATTCCAGCGTTTCCGCGGTCATGGCGCGGCGATAGACTTATCCGATTCGGGGAAGTATATTTCGCGGACCATGACCACAATGTTGGAAAGCATCGGCCGGAGCGTCCTTTCGTCGCTCCGAGGCTCGGGGCGGGGCACCTTGTTATTGTGCGCCACCCTCGGCGATCTGCGCTATGCGTGGCGCATGCGCGCCGAGATCCTGAACCAGATGCAGGTGGTGGCCGTGGGCTCGTTGCCCCTGGTCATCGTGACCTCCATCTTCGTGGGCGCGGTGACGGCGGTGCAGGCCGTCTACCAGATGCAGGCCTACGTGCCCATGAAGTTCCTGGGCACGGTGATCTCCAAGAGCGTGTTCATCGAGCTGGGGCCGGTGCTCATGGCGCTGGTCGTGGGCAGCCGGTTGTGCGCCAACTACGCCGCCGAACTGGGCACCATGAAGGTGACAGAGCAGATCGACGCAATGAACATCATGGCCATCGACCCGGTGCGGTACCTGGCCATGCCCCGCTTCCTGGCGGCGATCTTGATGATCCCCGTGATCACCATCTTCTGTGATACCATCGCGATCGTCGGCGGCTACGTGGCCTCGGTGGTGACGCTGGATGTGACCAGCGGCACCTTCATCGAGGGCCTGCGCATGTTCTACAAGGACAGCGACCTCCTGGGCGGCCTGATCAAGTCGTTCATCTTCGGGGGGATCATCGCCATGAGCGGGATCTACTTCGGATTCAACACCGAGGGCGGCGCCGAGGGCGTCGGCCAATCGGTGATGCGTGCGGTGGTGGGCAGCTGCCTGAGCATTCTGGTGGCGGACTACCTGCTGGCCATCGTCCTGTTCCAGATTGTCTTCAAGGGCAGCTAGGGAGCCATGGAAACGTCGAACTCCACCGCCGTCCCCATGCCGCCGCCGCCGAACATGCGGCTGGGCGACCCGTCCACCCATGACGGTGTCGCGATGCAGGGCGTGAGCAAACGGTTCGGCGATATGGTGGTGCTGGACGAGTGCGACCTGCTGGTCAACAAGGGCGAGACCCTGGTGATCATCGGCCGCAGCGGCGAGGGCAAGTCGGTGCTGCTGAAGAATCTGGTGCGTTTGCAGGAACCCGACGCAGGCGGCATCTGGGTCGAAGGCCGGGAAGTGACGGGCATGGAACCGCCGGACCTGAGGGAGCTGCGCAAGGATTTCGGCTTCCTGTTCCAGGGCGCGGCCCTGTTCGACTCCATGACCATCTGCGAGAACGTGGGGCTGATGCTCAAGGAGCACACAGATTGGGACCGGGAACGGATCCGCGCGCGGGCCTGCGAGTGCCTGGCCCTGGTGGGCCTGGATGACGCCGACGACAAGCTGCCCAGCGAGCTGAGCGGCGGCATGAAGAAGCGGGCCGGACTGGCGCGGGCCATCGTGATGCAGCCGCAGTACATTCTCTACGACGAGCCGACCACGGGCCTCGATCCCATCACCGGCGACGCGATCAATGACCTGATCCTCAAGCTGCAGCGGGAGCTGGGGGTCACGAGCATCGTCGTCACCCACGACATGGCCGGCGCCTTCAAGATCGCCAACCGCATCGCCATGCTGAACCGGGGCAAGATCGTTTTCACCGGAACGGTGGAGGAAATCCAGGAGACCAGCCATCCGCTGGTCAGGCAGTTCATCGAGGGCCGCGCCGACGGTCCTCTGGGTGTGTTTTGAACGGGCCGTCGCGGCGGCCGGGATCGAGAGCCGGAATATGAACGAATCCAAGGGCAGGATAACGGAAGTCCAGGTCGGCGTGCTGACCATCGCGGCGGTGGCGGTGCTCATCGTGGGCATGATGTGGTTCAAGAACCTGGACTTCACGCGGGGCAGCGTGACCTATTTCGTCGATTTCCCCCGGGTCGAGGGCATGCAGGCGGGCGACCGCGTGCAGGTGCGGGGTATCCGCATGGGTGAAGTGCAGGGCCTGGCCATGCTGCCGGAAGCGGTGCGCGTGGAGATTATGGTCGAAGGCGAGACCCCGCTGCGCGAGGACGCCGAGATCACCCTGGGCGAGAAGGGCATCGTGGGCGAGGTCGTGGTCGACGTCGAGCCGGGGACGACGGGCAAGGTTGTTCCCCCCGGCTACGTCTTCAAGGGCCGCACCGCGGGGACCATCGCGGCGATGACCGACGCGGCGGGCGCCGCCCTGGCCGAGATGCGCACCCTGACGGGGCAGGTCACCGATCTGGTCACCGAGATTCGCGAGCAGGGCAAGGTGGTCGAGACCATGGCCCAGGCCAACGAGACCCTGGACAAGGTCGATGAGATGCTCAACGAGAATCATCCCAAGATCCAGGCGATCCTCGAGAACCTGGCCCAGTCCACCAGCGATCTGCGGGACCTGTTGGCGTCGGGTGTCATCGATTCGACCCTCAACCGCACCTCGACGACCATGGCCACCGCCGACGACCTGCTGGCTTCCCTGGACCAGTCGGCCACGCGCCTGTCGGCCATTCTGGATGACCTCGACAGCGGCGAAGGCACCGCCGGCAGCCTGCTCAAGGACCCGGCCCTTTACGCCCGCACCGATTCGACCCTGACCGCGGTTCAGCGCCTGCTCGACGAGATGCGCCGGAACCCCAAGAAGTACTTCAAGTTGAACCTGTTGGATTTTTGACCCCGAGCAACCCCGTGGGAGGCACGACATGAATGCGGATCCGAAGAAGGAAGCCATGATCAAGGTGGTCAAGGACGCGGTGATGGTGGAGGTCAAGGGCCAGCAGCTGTACAGCCACGCGGCCACCGAAGCCGTGGACCCCGCAGCCAAGGCCATGTTCGAGATGCTGGCCAAGGACGAGGACGACCACGTGCGCATCCTCATGACCCAGTACAAGAGCCTGATGTCCGACGGCAAGCTGGACCTGAGTGAAGTCCACCCCGCCGCGGTGGACCACGGCTCGCAGGACGTGATCAGCGACGAGTTCAAGAAGTCCATCAAGGGCGGCAAGTTCGAGATGGCCGTCATCGGCATCGGCTGCGACCTGGAGAACAAGGCCATCGCCTACTACAAGAAGCACGCCGCCGAGACCGACGACGCGGAGCTCAAGCAGCTCTTCACCTGGCTGGTCGAGTGGGAAGACGGGCACCTGGAGCAGCTCATGGAGCTGGAGAAGATGTACCAGGACGCGTACTGGGCCGATCAGGGATTCTCGCCGATGTAGGCACCGACCTCGGCCCGGCTTCAAAAGTTGTTCCTCGGGATCCCGGGATTTCGGATCAGAGGTCGCCTCATTCGCTTGCTTGTTGATACCCTTTTGCCCGCAGGAGAGTACACCGAAACCTGGAACGGGAAAAGTGGTCAAGGAATAGCAGTTGCAAGCGGTGTATACCTCGTGCGGACGCAAGTCGGTTCCCATTCAGTACTCAAACGCATCACCTTATTGAGGTAGCACATCATGATGGCCATTGCGGTTGTTTCCCGATTTATTGTGGGGGCATTATTGTCGCTGATTCTTTTCAGTCCGCCTGGTTACGGAAGATCCTGGCGGGTCGAAAAGGATGGGTCCGGGGATTTTGCTGTGATTCAAAATGCCGTCGATGCGGCGGCGCCGGGCGATACGGTTGTGGTTGGGCCGGGGAGGTATGAAGATAAATCCGTACTCTCTTGCATAAGCTCACCTGAGTTTGCCTATATTAACGTTCAATGTGAAGATTTGACTTTGATTGGGTCAGGGGCCAGCCAGACAATTGTTGGCCCCGAGGATGGGGTTGGCCAAGTCCCGGGATACCCGGTTGGTGTTTTTGCGTCCTCCTCGTGTGGATTTCATGTGTTGGAAATAATGAATATTCGAATTGAAAACATCTGGACCTCTGTTTACATCGGGCTTGGAAGTAAGGTTACTATTTCGGAATGTGAGTTTGGTGGTGGGGAGGCTGGAACAAATTCCAGTTGTGATTCAATGCTGGTGAGAAATTGTGAATTTGGCCAGACTGTGGGCACTCGAGACCAGGTTATTTCTTATTATCAAACGTTTCTAAAATTAGACAACTGCAGATTTGCTCTGAGTGGCCGCCAGGTGCATGTCCAGGTTCAGGGAACGCCCCGTGCCGAAATCCTCAATTGTGAATTTGTAGGCGGTTTTGGGGGGGTGAATATTGTCCAGGGTGGGCGCGCAGCAATCCATAATAATCAGTTTTCTGACCAAGATGGATTTGGGATTGCTGTCGGATCCACTGGAGGTTGTGTTGCTTCTGTTCGGGATTGTGAATTTTCCGGGCAGTATGTGGCTTTTCGGCAAGACGGAGGGAATAGTGTCTGGGAAGTTGAGAGCACGACGGTTACCGATGTTCAGGTTGGAACGTTGGCTTTTGGTAGCCTGAATGGCGGATACATCCGGGACTCCATCCTTGCCAAGGGCGAACGTTATGTCGTTTTGGACTACTTGGGGCTGAAATCCTCCGCAACCGAACCCATCCATTTCGACATGACCGACAACTGGTGGGGAACGACGGATCCCGACAGCATTCAGGCGTTGATCTTCGACTACAACGACGACCCTGCCAGCGGCTACATCATCGACTGGCAACCCTTCAAGAGCGAACCCGTGCCGACCGAGAAGAAGTCTCTCGGTTCGGTCAAATCCATGTTCCGCTGACTTTACGACGACCCCAGTTGCAAAGGTGACACAGGCACTCGGCAAACGGATTCACACACAGCACGAAAAGGACCACGATGGCCTACGACCCCGCACAGATCGAACCCCGCTGGCAGCGCTACTGGGACGAGCACAATACCTTCGCCGCGGCCGACGGCGCAGGTAAGCCCAAGTACTACGTGCTGGACATGTTCCCCTATCCCTCGGGCAACGGCCTGCATGTGGGGCATCCGGAGGGCTACACCGCCACCGACATCGTGGCGCGCTACAAGCGCATGAACGGGTTCAACGTGCTGCATCCCATGGGCTGGGACAGCTTCGGCCTGCCGGCGGAGAACCACGCCATCAAGACGGGCACCCATCCGCGCGAAACGACGCGCCGGAACATCGCCAACTTCAAGCGCCAGTTGAAGATGCTGGGGTTCAGTTTCGACTGGGACCGCGAGGTCGCCACCAGCGAACCCGACTACTACCGCTGGACCCAGTGGATCTTCACCAAGCTGTACGAGCAGGGGTTGGCCTACGAGGGCGAGATGGCCGTGAACTGGTGCCCGGCCCTGGGCACGGTGCTGGCCAATGAAGAGGTGAAGGACGGCCTGAGCGAGGTGGGCGGCCATCCGGTGGTCCGCAAGCCCATGACCCAGTGGATGCTGAGGATCACCGCCTACGCCGAGCGGCTGCTGGAGGATCTGGACGAACTGGACTGGCCTGAGTACATCAAGGATCTGCAGCGCAATTGGATCGGCCGCAGCGAGGGCGCCGAGGTCGATTTTCCCGTGCAGGGCAGCGAGCGCAAGCTGCGCATCTTCACCACCCGGCCCGACACCATGTTCGGGGCGACCTACATGGTCATCAGCCCGGAGCATCCGTGGGTGGGCGAGCTGACCACCGACGACCAGCGCGCCGCGGTCGAAGCCTACCGGCGCGAGGCCGCCGGCAAGAGCGACCGCGACCGGCAGATCAGCAAGGAGAAAACCGGCGTTTTTGCTGGCAGCTACGCCGTCAATCCGGCCACCGGCGCGGCCATTCCCATCTGGGTGGCCGACTACGTGATGATGGGCTACGGCACCGGCGCGATCATGGCCGTGCCCGGCCAGGACGAGCGCGACTGGGAATTCGCCGAGGTCTTCGACCTGCCCATCCTGCGCACCGTGCAGCCGCCCGCCGATTTCGACGGCAAGGCCTTCACCGGCGACGGCCCCGCCATCAACAGCGATTTCCTCGACGGCCTGGAGGTGACCGAGGCCAAGGCGCGCATGATCGACTGGCTCGAGGACAAGGGCCTGGGCGAGCGCAAGGTGAACTACAAGCTGCGCGACTGGCTGTTCAGCCGTCAGCGATACTGGGGCGAGCCGTTCCCGCTGCTGAAGTTCCCCGATGGCTCCATCCGCCTGATGGGCGAGGACGAGTTGCCGCTGACCCTGCCCGCGGTCGACAAGTACGAAGCCGCCGGCACCGGCGAGGGGCCGCTGGCCACGGTCACCGAGTGGGTCGAGGTGACCGACCCGGTGACGGGCAAGCCCGCCCGCCGTGAGACCAACACCATGCCCCAGTGGGCGGGTAGCTGCTGGTACTACCTGCGCTTCATCGATCCGCGCAACAGCGAGCGCGCCTGGGATCCCGAGAAGGAAAAATACTGGATGCCGGTGGACCTGTACCTGGGCGGCACCGAGCACGCGGTGCTGCACCTGATGTACGCCCGCTTCTGGCACAAGGTGCTGTTCGACCTGGGGCTGGTGTCGACGAAGGAACCGTTCAAGAAGCTGCGCAACCAGGGCATGATCCTGGGGGAGAACGGCGACAAGATGAGCAAGAGCCGCGGCAACGTCGTCAACCCCGACGACGTGATCGCCGAGCAGGGCGCCGACGCCCTCAGGCTGTACCTCATGTTCCTGGGCCCGCTGGAGCGCGACAAGCCGTGGAACACGACCGGCATCGACGGCGTGCGCCGCTTCCTGGAGCGCATGTGGCGGCTGTACTGTGACGAGGAGGATGGCCTCTCGCCGCAGGTGCAGGATGTGGCGCCGAACGAGGACCAGCTGCGCCTGCTGCACAAGACGATCCACGCGGTGACCACCATGACCGAGGATCTGCGCTTCAACACCGCCATCAGCCAGATGATGGTCTTCGTCAACGAGATGACCGGCATGGAAGCGCGCCCGCGCGCGCTGCTGGAGAGCTTCGCGCTGCTGCTGGCACCCTACGCGCCGCATCTGGCTGAGGAGCTGTGGTCCAAGCTGGGCCATGGCGAGACCCTGGCCTGCGCGCCGTGGCCCGCATACGACGAGCAGTACCTGGTCGAAGACACCATCACGGTGGTGGTGCAGGTGAACGGCAAGGTGCGCGACCAGCTCCAGATCGCCCGCGACGCCGACCCCGAAGACGTCAAGGCCGCGGCCCTGGCCCTGGAAAAGATCGGGCAGTGGACCGAGGGCAAGACCATCGTCAAGACGATCTACGTGCCGGGCAAGCTGGTCAGCGTGGTGGTGAAGTAGACACTCCGGCCGTGTTGCGTCAACAGCCATGTCCATTTCCATGTGCTGGCGACCGACGGCGTGTTCGCCGCCGGCGAGGACGGCGGGGCGGTCTTTCATCCGGCGCTGGACCTCGACACCGCCGATTTCGGCGCCGTCCAGGCGGCATCGCCGAAGGCGGGATCGCGTAGCGATTCCACATGCGCCACCGCGGTCTGCGTTGGCTGCTGCGCCACGGGCATCTGGATGACGAGGCGGTCCACATCCAGGATACCCCCGACCACGCCGGCGGCTGGTCGGTCGACGCCTCGGTCACGGTTCCAGGCTGGGACCGACAGGGGCTGGAGCGACTGGTCCGCTACTGTGCCCGGCCGCCGCTGAGCCAGGAGCGGCTCGGGAGGTTGAACCAGGAGCAGCTCGTCTACCATCTCCGTAAACCGACCGCCGACGGTCGCACCGAACTGGTCCTGTCACCGCTCGAGCTGCTGGACCACCTGGCCCAGTTCGTTACCCCGCCGCGGGTACACAAACACCGCTGAATGCCTGCCGCTGGTGTGTCCGCACTGCGGCACCCCGATGCGGATCATCGCCTTCGTGCTGGATCCGCCGGCCATCGAGCGGATCCTGCGTCACATCGATGAGCCGACGGAGCCGCCGGTGGTGCTGCCGGCGCGGTCGCCGCCTCAGGGGGAGTTCGTGTTCAACCAGGATGCTGGAGCGGACGACTGGCCGGATCTGGACCAAGCGACCGGCTGGCCGGGCGATCCCTGGGATTGAATCTACCGCGCAGAGGAAGCACCGGCATCGCCGCCGAACAGAGCGGCCGGTGCGTCGGTGCGTCAGCGCCGGGGTTGGATCGGACTGTAAGGCGCGGAAATCGCGTCATTGGGCGGTGTGGAGGGAATGGATGTCGACAACGGGTGGTCGATGTGGGAGAATTTGGGGGAGAAAAAGAGGGGATCCCGGCCTGGGAGGGTGGACTATGCGGTTGAAATTCCTTCCGCCCCAATCATCAACCAGCAGGCTGACGGTTCAGCTTGCCAACCGATGGAAGTTTGACTCGGATTGATTATTTGGTAGCGACAGCCGTTTTCCAACGTTTTAGCACTTTTCAAATGCTCGGATTAATGCAATTAAGTGGTCTAGTTTTCATTCCCCCCTCGCTGCCGCCGCGGCCGCGTACGCGTCCACAATGCCCCCCGACTTTATCCTCCCGTTCAAGTCTGGCAACGGACACGCCGTCTCCATGAGAATGTGCTTCGCCTCCGGGCCGCTAAGCGCCGGACGAATACTGAACATCAATGCCAGAACGCCGGTAAGGGCCTGCGATTATATAAGTGTCGCAAGTAATCATTGCGGACGCGGCTTAATGGTGTAGTTCCAGTCGCCATGAAAATCGTCGCGTA
>PFVX01000030.1:0-12068 GCA_002790835.1 bacterium CG_4_9_14_3_um_filter_65_15
GTCGAACCTGTCCGAAAGGCGGGTTATGAGGGCGAAATCGAGGGGGAAGAGGCGGAGGTTAGATTATCTTGGACAGCAGTGGGATCGAGCTGCTGCGCACCAAGCTGATCCTGCTGTGCCAGGGCTGGCGCGACAACGACGACGCCGACTTCCTGCGCCACGACCCGGGCCTGAGGCTGGCTGTCTCCGACCGCCGCGGCGGTGCCGCTCTGTTCCCCGGTCCGGACGCTGCCGGCGATGGCGGCGGCCGGCCCCCGCGTCGCCCGCAAGGCCTGGCCTCCCAGCCGACCTTGTCCCGCTTCATCGATGCGGTGGCCGCTCCACAGAACCTGCCGGCTGTGCACGACAGCCCTCTCGAAGCGGCCGCGCGCAGGATCCGGGCGATGAACCGGGGCCGCCGTCTGGCCCAGCTGACCATAGATGTCGACTCCTTGCCTGCTGTGGTCCACGGCCACCAGCCGGGCAGCCTGTACAACGGCCACTACGGCGAGCGGATCTACCATCCGCTGATCGCGACGGCCGGCGAACAGGGGGACCTGCTGGGCGGGCGGTTGCGCCACGGCAACGTGCACACCGCCGACGGCGCCGAGGCGTTCGTCGTCAAGATGCTGGACCAGGCCGAGCGCAGGATCTGCGTCAAGGCGCACCTGCGCATGGACGCGGGCTTCCCGTCGGACCCGCTGCTGGCGGCCCTGGAGGCGCGCCGCACACGCTACACCTGTCGGATCCGCAAGAACGCCGTGCTGGACCGCATGGCGCAGCCCTATCTGAAGCGTCCGGTTGGCCGCCCGCCCTGTGAGCCGCGGCTCTGGACCCACGAGTTGCAGTACCAGGCGGACAGCTGGTCGCGGCCACGGCGGGTGGTGCTGGTGGTGCAGGAGAAGCCTGACGAGCTGTTCCCGCACCACTTCTGGTTGGTGACCAACTGGCCGGCCCGGCGCCTCGACGGCCCGGACCTGCTGGAGCATTACCGCCGTCGCGGTCTGGCCGAGGCGCACATGGGCGAGTTGATGAACGTGCTGGCGCCGGCGCTGTCGTCCTCGCCGCGGGCCAAGAGCCACTACCGGGGCCAGGCGCCACGCAGGTCTGCCGTGCCGGTGGACTCGTTCGAGAGCAACGAGGCGCTGCTGTTGCTGAACATGCTGGCGTACAACATCGTCCATTCGGTGCGCTGCGCCCTGGTCCGGGTGACACGGCAGGGCTGGAGCCTCGGTCGGCTGCGAGAGCAGGTCCTGAAGGCCGGCGGGCGGCTGGTGCTCGGCGGCCGGCGGGTAACGGTTGTGCTCTCCGGTGTCGGATCGCGGTACTGGTCGGAGCTGTTGGCCTGGCTGCAGCGGTTGGACCCTGTTGAAGCCTGAACTCGATCGCGGGATCCAGGGCGTCGTTTCGCCGACGAGCCTCGGCGGGGCCGAGGTGCGTCCAGGGACCGCGAATCGGGGTCACGCGTGGAGAAATCCGGAGCCGACGACGGCGTTCTGGGCTTGGTTCGCAGCGACGGCGGAGATCTGGAGCGGGGCAACAGCAGGTGAGGGCAGGATCAGGTCACGTGGGCGGGGGACCGTGAATAAGGTGGGCTCGAATACGCTTCAGGGAGCACCTGGCAAGGGAGGGTCACTCCAGTTTGATCGGAGTATGGTACAATGGGGATCGATTTCCCGGCATCCGGGACGTCGGCCCTGATGCGGATAAGCGCCCTTCTGGTGAGACGATTTGGTTTCGTCAGGACAGGGGAGTTTCCCTGTGAATGTTCACCCCCCCGACACCCGCTGCCGCAGGCTTGCCCTGCTGGTCATGCCGATTCTTGCCCTGGCGGTTTTCCCCGCAGGCGGGGCCTTGGCCGCACGGGCCCAGGCCGGTACCGCCAACTCCATCGCCGATAGCCTTCCGGGGGGAACCCTGTTCCAGCCCGCCGCCCAGGACCAGCTGCCGCAAACCGGGAAAAGCTACGGCGCCGTCTGGGCGGATATCGACGGCGACGGACGGCAGGATTTCCTCATCGGGTACCACGGACGCCGAACCGGCCTGTACCGGGTGGACGGCGGGTTGTCCTTTTCCCGCCTGGACAGTTGCCTTTATCTGCCTTGCCGCGGATTCGACCAGCACGGCCTGGCCGCCTGCGATTTCGACGTCGATGGTTTCTGGGATCTCTACGTCAGCGTGGGGGCGGACCGGGGCCGGGGCGCCGGGCCCAACCAGCTTTGGCAGCCATCACCCGAGGGCAGGTATCGCGACACCCTGCCGGCCGACAGCCCCCTGCAGGATCCCGCAGGACGCGGGCGCGGCGCGGTCTGGATGCTGATGGATGGCGACCGCTATCCCGAACTCGTGGTCCTGAATTTTCGCACACCCACCCGCCTGTTCCGCTTCGACGGCCAGGCCTGGAGCGACAGCAGTGCGGTCCTGCCCCGGCTCATCCGGCAATGGACGGAGAATACGGGGATTTATCGGGACGGCGTGCGGTGGTTCGCAACCTCGGTGGTCGGCGATTGGGACAACGACGGATACGAGGACATCCTGCTGGCGGGGGAGTCCTTGATGCTGCTTCGCAACGACCGCAGCGGATCGTTGACCGACGCCACCGCGGCTTCCGGGCTGGAAATCCAGGGCATCCTGGTGGCCCAGGCCCTCTCCGGCGATCTGGACAACGACGGCGACCTGGACCTGTTGCTGGTCTACAACAGCCTGGGCGGCCTGCGCACCTGGCTCAACGAGAGCGCCGGGGACAGCCTGCGGTTTCGGCCCGGGCCCATCCTCCGCCAGCTGGTCCCCGATTCCGAGCCCCAGTCCGCGGCTCTGGGGGATTTCGACAACGACGGCTTGCTGGATCTGTATGTCGTCCTGGTTGACCGCAAGGGCATCAAGGTTCCGAATCTCCTGGCCCGGGGTCTGGGGGACGGGGATTTTCGCGATGTCTCGGCTGAATGGGGTGGCCGGGGAGCGGGCAACTCCCTGCCCTGCGGGGTGTGGCCGGTGGACGCGGACCGCGACGGCGATCTCGACCTCATGCTCGTCGGTGGGCAGGGGGATTTTCCTCAGCGGCGGGGGCTTTGCCGGTTCTACGCCAATTCGGCGGTCGGCAAAGGGGTCACGCTCACCCTGGAAAACCGGGATCTCTCACCCCACGGCATGGGGGCCCGGGTCGAACTGTTTTCCCACCTGGGGACCCAGACCCGGCAGGTCCACAGCGTATCCAACTACCACAACTCCACGGTCCTGCCGCTCCATTTCGGCCTCGCCGACGAATGCGGGCCATGGCGCGGCGTGGTGACGTGGCGCGACGGCAGCCGGCAGGAATTCACCTTGCCCCGGTCCGGCGCCGCCTATCTGGTGCGGGCCGGAACCGAAGAGGCCGAAGAACTCCCCTGACGGTGGTCATCGGCGGGTGGATGCCCGGACCACGGTCAGGGGAGCTCATCTTCCTCCGACGGCTCGACCACCGTGACGCTCGTAGCCAGGTCGTCCAGCAGCCTTTGTCCCAGGCCTCCCGCAGCGGATCGCAGCTTGATGAGCTCGACCGGATCGCATCCTTTGGGCAATTTGCCCAGGTTGCAGATCGGTTCGCCCGGGTTGACCGCGGGCAGGCTCGTCATGCCGATCACGACCGCATCGAAGGGGGCGAAGAGCTTGAACCTCTCGGTACCGATCAGGGTGGTGTTGGTGGCCAGCAGTTGATCCTTGACGACGATGTCGCCGGGCTGGATGTGGAACTGCATGAAACCGCCTCGCTCGGCCCGCATCCATTTCGAAGTCTCGATGACGATCTGGGAGGCCGGCAATACCGGAGGGCCCTCGATCATGCCCAGTCCGCGCAAGACGTTTTTGATCCCGCGCAGCGCGGATTCGACGACCACCGGCTCGACCTTCCAGATCTCCCCGCCCTCCATGATGATGGTCGGGCAACCGGCGTTGCAGGCTTCCGGCCGGAAGGCGCCCTTGGGGCCCTTGCCGTCGAGGATGATCTCGGCGCCGAATGACAAGGCCAGGCGGCGCACAGCGTCGTTGGACATGTCGGCGCGGACGTTGGGGTAGTTCGTACGCCGGATCGCGGCGGTATGCAGGTCGATCCCGAAGTCGCTGCGGGTGACGATCTCGTCGAAGATGATGCGGGCCATGCGGCTGGCCAGGCTGCCGGAGGTCGTGCCGGGAAAAGAGCGGTTGAGGTCGCGGCGGTCCGGCAGGTAGCGGGAGTGCCGGTCGAAGGCCAGGATGTTCAGCACCGGCACGAGGATCATCGCCCCGCGAAGCAGGTGGAGGTCCTCGTCCATGATCAGGTTGCGCACGGCCCCCGTGCCGTTGATCTCATCTCCGTGCAGGGCGGCCGTCACGAACACCACCGGTCCGGGTTCCACCGCGCGCGTGAGGTACAGGGGGATCTCGACGGTCATGCTGCTGTAGCTTTCGCTCACCGCGAGGGTCACCAGCCGCGATTCGCCGGGGGGGATCGCCTCACCGAACCAGTCGTCGATCGGTTTGCGTTCGCGTCCTTCAAGCATTTTGGGCACCGTGGTCTTTCGTTGCCTGCGGGGGGGCGTGGTCGCCAGGGGAATCGGCGAGGGCCTCGTCCGCCACGGGCAGGGAAGGCAGCTCATGGACCGATGGCCGCCGCTTGCGACGGACCTTCGCGGGGACCATGTTGCGCATCGACTCCATCTTGCCGAAGCAAAGCAACCGGTCACCGGCCTCCAACACCCTCTGGGGCTTGGGGTTGGGAATCACGGTGGTACCCCGGTTCAAGGTCAGCACGTTGATGTCTTTTTCGCGCAGACCAGAATCGAGAATGGAAAGGCCGATGAACTCGGAGCCCTTGGGAAGGGAGAGCTCGGTCACGCCGTACCCTTGGCTGACGGTCAATCGCTGGCGCAGGTCGATCTCCGGGAAATCGACGTGGGCCGCGATGGAGTCGATGACGGCGCCGGCGACGTCCAGTTGGGTGCAGCCCTCGATTCCTTCGAGCCCCGGGGAGGAATTCACCTCGACAACCTGGGGCCCCTTGCTTCCTTCCAGCAGATCGACTCCCGCCACGCGCAGGCCCATGATCTGGGCGGCGCGCACGGCGGTCTGGCAGTAGATTTCGTCGAGCGCCACCGGTTCGGTGAGGCCCCCGAGGTGGACGTTGCTGCGGAATTCCTGGCCCTGGGCCACGCGGCGCATGGCCGCGACGACCTGGTTGCCGACCACGAAGGCGCGGATGTCCTTGCCCTTGCTCTCGGTGACGAACTTCTGGATCAGCACGTTCTGCTTCTGGCTTTGCAGCAACTCGATGATGGCCTCGGCCGATTTCACGGTCTCGGCAAGGAGCACACCGATTCCCTGGGTTCCTTCCAGCAGCTTGATGATGACCGGCGCACCGCCCACCCGGTCGATGGCCGGCAGCACATCTTTCTTGTCGCGCACGAAAGTGGTGCGGGGAATCCCGATGCTGTGGCGGCTGAAAATCTGCAGGCTACGGAGCTTGTCCCGGGAATTGCCGATCCCGGCGGACGAATTCGCACAGTACACGTCCATCTGTTCGAACTGCCGGACCACGGCGGTGCCGAAATAGGTGATCGACGTGCCGATCCGCGGCAGGACCGCATCGTAATCCGAGAGCAGTTTCTGCCGGTAGTAGAGGTGGGGTTGACCCTGTTCCAGATCGATGGCGAACTTGGTGGTGTTGAGGACCTTGGCCGTATGGCCGCGCTCAACGGCTGCTTCGACCAGACGCCGCGTGCTGTAGCACTTCGGGCTGCAGGAGAGGATTCCCAGTTTCATGTTTTCCTCAGAGGATGAAGGCGCGGACGAGGGGCTCCGCTACTCGGTTTCGGGCTTTTTCTTGCGCGGTGGACGGTCGCCGTAATAGGAACGGCCGCAGTCCACGAGAAACCGGCGGCGGACCGTTTCGCGCCCCAGCAGCATGCGGAAACCCATCTTGTCGCGGCCGGCCAAGGTCAGCTCCACCGGCCAGGTCACGCCCAGCAACTCGACGTTGGTGACCACGACCGGGCGCTGGGAGACCTTGCCGTTCGAGCTGCGTACGGCCCGGGTCTCGAGGACCTTGGCTTCCACCGGGACGACCCGCTTGGAGTTCCTTTGCATGGGGTGCACGCTGAAGCGCACCCACGTCTCACCGTCGCGCTGGAATTCACGGATGTCGAAGGCCTGGAGCGAAGATGTGCGGGCCCCGGTGTCGACCTTGGCCTTGATGGATTTGATCCCCAACTGGGGCAGGCCGACCCATTCCCTCCAACCGATGACGGGCAAAACTGATGGACGACGCTTGGCCATTGAGGTCCTTCGGGGACTCCGGGATTGATGACTTCAATGTTGTAATCTAGTCGATGGGGGGCGTTTTCGCCCCCCTGGATTCGCCGGGTGCGCGGGTCTGCCGCTTCAACCTCCCGCAGCCTCGATCAGCAGGGCCTTGAGTTCCGCGTAGTTGGCGGGGTCGGTGAGGTTGTGCTCGGTCAGGTTGTAGGTCGTGATCTTCTGGTTGTCAGGGTCCAGGATGACGACATCGCGCCATTCCACATGCCACGAACCCCAGACCAGCTCGTCCCAGGTGTCCTGGAGCCAGGGGATGTCGCGACCCTCGCGGATCAGTTCGTTGTCCGCAACCTGCTCGACCTGGTTGACCCCCAGGATGGAGATTTCCCGGGCCAGTTTCCTGGCGTCGAGTTCGTTCTGCATCATATCCAGCAACCCAAACTGGGTGCGGCAGGTGCCTCAGGTGGAATGCCCGAAGTACCAGGCGGTAACGCGGCCGATGGAATCCCGGGGTGAGACCGCCTGATCGGCTGTTGCCGAAGTGCTGTTCACGTCCTGCAGGGAGAAGTCCGGCATGGGATCGGTGGTCGTCGGCTTGGTCGAATCGGAACAGGCCGCCAGCCCCAGCAGCAGGGCGAATGGCATCAGGATGCGGAAGATGGAGTGGCGTGACATGGATAAAAGCCCTTCGGGTGAGTTCGGGGGCCGGGAAATGGGGGAACCGGATGATTTTACCAGATTTTTGCAACCTGGCGCAACCCGGCCCTGTCTCCGGTCCCAGACGGCACGGTCAGGGCAGGTCCAGTTCCACGGTACCCTGCATGATGCGGCACTGGCACATCAGGCGACGGGACGGATCCAGATCCATGGCCTTTTCCTCGTCGCTGCGCTCGGACAGGTTGTCCATGCCTGCGGCGATGTCGGTGGCGCATTTGCCGCACACTCCGCGGTGGCAGCCGAACAGGACGCCCAGTTCGCCGGCCGACTCCATGGAGCCGCCGGCGATCACGTCGAGGGACCCGGATTGGGTCTTGATGGTGGCCATACGCGTTTCCTTTCGGGAGGGGATCAATCTTCCAGTCGAATCTGGCATGACATGATACGGGATTTCATTCTCATCGCTATCCCGGATACGAAAGAACCGGCACTCCCGGGGGGGGCGCCGGCTTTTCCCGGAACAGGATCTATTTGTAGGTCGCCTTGAGGGATCCCCAGGTGGGCTGGTCATTGTCCACCACGCAGTTGATTCCCACGGTGATGCAACAAGCATCAAACAATTCGCCCTGGGTCGCCGAGCAGAGGAACCCCGGGTAGCCCACGGGCATGGGGACGAGGTATCCCGTGTCCCAGATCTTGATGGCATTGGCGATGGCGAACTGGATCTCGCATCCGTTCACCCCGGAGCAGTTTGAGAATGTCCCGGTGAAGGAGATGTTGCTGGTAGCCCCCTGAGGGGCGCCGCCCCAATAGGTCACGGTGGTGAACACGACGTAGCTCGTCATGTAGCCCGTCAAGTCGGCCAGACCGTCTGCCCAGGTGTTGTCCTTGGTGAGCCAGAATTGCCCACCGTCGTAATTCGTCCGGTAGGTCAGGGTGCCGTTGCCGCCGACGACGGTGTCGGAAATTAAAACGGCTCCGTTGGCGTCGATCTGCATACCCCAGGCTTTCCACTCGGTCCCCAACGTCGAACCGTCCCAGGACATGGCGTTTTCGGTGTTGCCCGGCACGCCGGCTTGGACCGGGTAGCCGGCTCCGCACCAGGCTTCCGAGGCCCGGCCGCCGATCATCGTTCCGGTTGTCGTGCTCCAGGCGCCGTCCAGATTGGGGCACTGGGCCGCCGCAAAGCTGGCCACCGCGACCATGGCGAGGCAAGCAAGAAATGCGATAGCGAATTTTTTCATGGATTGACCTCCTGCAGGATTCCCTGGGTGCAAATCGGCGCCGAGGTCGAATTCGGACATGGGGGTGGGGCGGGCGAAGATCTCACCGACATGGTCGCAATCAAACGTCGGGACCAAAGGTCGATTCTGGTGAAATGACATTATCAGAGATAAGCTGATAGTTCAAGAAAAAAGCAGGAAAAATTCCTAATTCATGGCTTATTGGTCGGGATTCTTCAATATGGGCCGGGGGCTATTCCGGTCGCCGGTAACGCAGCCACCAGAACGCGGCCACCACCAAGGAGTTGGCGATTTCGCCCCGGGCAATCAGGTCCGGGATCTCCGTCAAGGGGCGCACCACCACTTCTATGTCCTCGCCCGCATCCAACTGTTGGTCTCCGTCGAGGCGGCAGTTTTCCAGCAGGTAGGTGAAGCACCGGTTGCCCAGGAAGGCGGGGTTGGGCCGCACCACGCCCAGCTTCACCGGGTCGTCCCCGCGGTAGCCGGTCTCTTCGCGCACCTCGCGCGCGGCGGCCATGGCGGGATCCTCGCCGCGCTCGATCATCCCCCCGGGGATCTCCAGGGTGAGGCCACGGATGCCGTGTCGCCACTGCCGCACCAGGATGATTTGGCGATCCGCGGTGATCACGATCATGTTGACCCAGTCGGCGGTTTCGAGCCGGGTGACCGGGTGGATCAGGCCATTGCGCGGGGAGACGACCTGGTCTTCGTGGACGGTGAAGATGCGGGTTTCCAGCAGCTGGCGGCTGCCCACGCAGGTGAAGGGGCGCAGGGACGCGCTGTCCGGGCGGTCGCTCATGAAGGATCTTTCCCTTTACCGCGGTATTCGGTGTAGGATTTCTCCTCCACCAGGCGGCTGCCGGCACGCCGGTTGACCTCACGCTTGAGTGCGGCCCGCTCGTCGTTGCGGTGGTAAACCGACCGCGCCAGGCGGACGAACTCGTCGCCGAACGAGCCGGCGGCCTCGAGGTTCCGGATCCCGTCCTCGATGTCCCACAGCAACTCGTTGACCTGCTTCAGGCGCGCCTGCAGATCTCCGAGATCCAACGCTCCGGCGGGCGAATCCCTCCAGGTGTGGCGGAGGGTTTCCAGTTCGGTGCGGATGTTGGCGAGCTTGGCCTCATCGGCGACGCGTTCGGACTTGATCTCCAGGATGGTGATCTTGTCCAGCAGCTCGCCCACGGAGATTTCGACCTTCAGTTCCATACGGGTCCTTCGGAAAGACTTGCGCCCGGTGCCGGGTTTCAGGATGATTGCAGAAGCTAATATACACTTTCTGACGGAGCGGCAAACGGGGAAGGACGCAGGTGACGCGTCACAAAAGCAAAATTCTGGTGGTGAGGGTGGGCCGCGCGGGGGATCTGGTCATGATCACTCCGGCGGTCAACGCCCTGCTGGCCGGCATGCCCCATGCCGAACTGCATCTGTTGACCAGTGCCGAGGGGGCGCGGGTGATGCGGGACTATCATCCCCGCCTGACCCGTACGTGGATCTACTCGCGACGTTTTCCCCGCTCGCTGCTGCTCAAACCGGCCCTGACCCGCGCCTTCGTGCGCGAAGGGTACGAGCGGATCTTCGTGCTGGAGTCCAAGCCCACTTACCGCAAATGGCTGAAGGAGACGGGAGCTCCCCTGCACGCCCTGGATCCCGCTCCGCAGGGCCGGCACTATTGCGACCGGTGCCTGGATCTGGTTACCACTTCCCTGGCCCAGCCTCTGCCGCAGGGGTGGGTTCACCTGCCGGTGACCGCGTCGGGGCGCGACAGGGCGCGTCAGCTGCTGCGCGACCACGGAGTCAACGACGGCGACCTGCTCGTCGGGCTGCATCCGACCTTCAGCGGCAGCGGCTTGCCGTTTTTCCGCAACCGCGGCGAGGTGGGACATCGTCACTGGCCGTCCGGCCATTTTGCGCGCCTGGCGAGGTTGCTGCGCGATGGGGCGCGGGAGCAGGGCCGTCCGCTGGTTGTGGTCGTCGACGCCCTGCCGCAGGAACAGAAATTCATCCAGCCTTTGATCGACGACGCTGCCGGAGCGGTGACCTTGTTGTGCGCTCCTCCGGATTTCCAGCGCTACAAGGCCCTACTCGAGGCTCTGGACGTCCTGGTGACGCCGAACACCGGCCCCATGCATATCGCCGCGGCGGTGGGAACGCCGGTGGTCGCCCTGTTCTCCCGCTGGTCGGCCGCCGATTGCGGGCCCTATACCGACTCGAAGCGCTACCGGGTTTTGCGGGCCGAGGACACCGATCGCCCTGCCGACGGATTGGCCGCCGTCACCCCGGATCTGGCCGCGGCCGCCGTGTGGGATCTGCTGGACTCGGCAAAATGATGCTTATTCGTCAAGAATAGCCGGGAATTCGTGTGCCGTGGGGGTTCCAGAGGGAGGCCCCAATGGGCGGAATCCCGTTGCAATCATGATGATCCTTATGATATTATTAAGTTTGCAAACATAATGTCAGGAATTCCATGGAACTCATAGCTTTCGCCGGAAGTGTTTTCGGCCGGAGGAGTCCCCGTGTTGTGTTTTTCTGCCCGTTTCTCCCTTTTCGGCGCTTTGGCGTTGCTGCTGACCCTTCCGGCCATGGCCGCCGATTCCGTCCGCCCGGTGGTATTGAAGGTGGATGCCGTGGGGGAAACGGCGGGGTTGTCCCCGGCTGCGGATTTGCTGTCGGTTGTGGTTCTGCACGATGATGCAACCGGCGCCGACACCCTTCGGCTGGGGTTTTTGAGCCTGGGCCAGGATGCGCCCCTCAGTTTCAACAAGGCCCTGCTGGGATCCGGCCCCGTGGACCTGACGGTGCGGGACATGACCAGCCCTTCGGCGCCGGCGAACCTGGCGCGGGGCGTTCTCGCGGAAAATCACGCGACCTACACCCTGGAGCGGGCCGCGGAGAAAGCGGTTCCGGGTGCCCTGTGGATGCGGGACGATGATCCCGATGCCGTTTTCATGACGCTGCCCCAGGGAATCCTGGATGGGCGCAGCGCGGCCGCACCCCTGCGCCTGGAAATCGAAACCGCCCCCCGCGACGGAAGTCCGGGCCAGGTCTTGACGGCCTCCTACCCTCCGGACAAGGCCTACGCCGCCAACTGTGCCCTGGTGTTGCACGGCAACCAGGGGCTGGGGTACAGCGACGTGTTCCACGGCCGCAGCGACGACCTGGAAGGGTCGGGCTTCGACGAAGCCCTCCAGATCCACGAGTCCACCGGGGTGCCCGGAAACTTCCATCTGTCCGGCACTTTGCAGACCGCGGCGGAGTGGTCCGCCAACACCGGCGACCCCACCGATTTCAACGCCTGGTTGGCCGCCGGGGCCGGCGCCGGCTGGGCCGGCATGCTCACCTCGGCCTACGCCCAGAACATCATGCCCTTCGCCGCGAACGACATGAACGACTGGGCCGTGTCCACCGAATCGAGCATGGTCTCCACGCGATACGCCTACACGCCGCGCGTGGCCTGGGTCCCGGAGCGCGTGTGGCTGAACACCTCGGGCTATCCCAGCTCGGGCGTGGCCGACTGGATCGGCGACAACTTCCAGCCCCACGGCGTGTGGGGCGTGATCCTCGACGATGACGTTCACCTTGCGGGCCACGATAACCACCAGATCCATTTCCTCGACGCCAACGGCCTGCGGCTGATTCCCCGCGACCGCACCTTCACCGGCAACATCGTCGGCGGCAACGGACAGGCAGCCCTGGACATCCTGACGGGTCTGGCCTCTTCCGGGGTCGGGGAGTTCCGCATCGCCGTTGCGGCCGAGGACTGGGAAGCGGTTGCCGAGATGGGTAGCTGGGCCTCGGCCACGCCCAACGCCAAGGAAACCTACGACTGGTTCGTGTCCAAATGCAGCACCGAGAGCGCCTGGTTGTCCACCTGGAAGCTCTCCGACGCCCTGAGCAATCCCAACTTCAACGGCGACACCTTCGCCC
>PFVX01000030.1:12308-12984 GCA_002790835.1 bacterium CG_4_9_14_3_um_filter_65_15
TCACCTTGCGCGAACTCGGTGTGCTGATGACCGCGATCATGGTTGCCGGACGCTCGGGCAGCGCCTTTGCCGCGCAACTCGGTTCGATGAAACTTGCCGAGGAAATCGACGCGATGCGCACGATCGGCATCTCGCCGATGGAGGCGCTCGTTCTTCCGCGCGTGCTGTCGACGACGATCCTGATGCCGCTGCTCGGCTTTTACGCGAGCGTCATCGCGATCATCGGCGGCGGGCTCTTGAGCTGGATCAGCCTCGATATTCCGCCTGCGACCTATATCATACGTATCCGCGAGGTGGTGCCGATGACCGATGTCTGGGTCGGGCTGATCAAGGCGCCGGTGTTCGGCTTCATCATCGGGCTGACCGGCTGCTTCAACGGCATGCTCGTCCAGGGCACAAACGAGGAGGTCGGGCTCAAGACCACGGCGGCGGTCGTCCAGGGAATTTTCCTCGTCATCGTGATCGACGCCTTTTTCGCCGTCTTTTTCTCGTCGATCGGGTGGGTATGAACGAAGACGTCGTCATCTCGGTCAAGGGGCTGAAGAACAGCTTCGGCGAGGAGGTCGTGCACGAAAATCTCGACCTCGAGATGCGGCGGGGGGAGGTTCTCGGCGTCGTCGGCGGGTCGGGATCGGGCAAATCGGTGCTCATGCGCTCGATCATCGGCCTGCAGCAG
>PFVX01000024.1:0-101956 GCA_002790835.1 bacterium CG_4_9_14_3_um_filter_65_15
CGTTAACCGTTTGGGATCAAATCGTTAAACTATAGTGAGACAGGCTCAAGCTATCCTGCGAAAGGCAGCATGTTTGAGGTCAATTGCAGGAACATCTTGTTGGAATAATTGGAAAGTGATACCATTGCTTATCCGACGGTGCGCCGCCCCGGATATGGACCATTGTCATTTTCAACAAGCTGGGGAACCGCAAGAGGAGACACCTTTTGGAGTGGGATGCCGAGGAGAGGGACGCCTGGGTCCCTGATGCCCAACGCTGGATCGGTCAGATCAAGGGCGTCTTGCAGAGCAAGATCGAGCTGGATGAATCCGGGGATATCTCCGGAGTTCATGTGGTGTCCGGGTTCGACCGTGAACCGCGGCATATCGTACGCGATGTCGAAAGCCTGTTGAAGGCCCGGCTGGGCATCGATGTCTACTACAAGAAAATCGGCGTGGTGCAGGTTCTGGAAAACGGGGCCAAGCTCGATGATTCGACCGAATCCAACCCTTCCGCCGATGAAGAGCCCTCCGGCAAGGTGTCCCCCTTCGCAGCGGATTCCGCCGAGATGCCCCTGGGTGGCGTGACCTTTCATCCTCCCGAGGATGAGCCCGCCGGGGATGCCGCCGTGGATCTGGAGGACATCCTGCCTCTGGACGAGGTCGGGTCGGATTCGCGGCCCCAACAACGGCCCGGGCCCCTGGCGCCGCCCACCCCCGCGGTCCTCATGGCAGTGGATCTCCAACCGCGCATTCTGTGCCGGGGTGTGGGGATCATGGTTTCGGAGGACCGGGTGCGGGCCGAAGTGCGGCTGGAAGCCGGTGAGCGCGAGCAGCGCGGTCTGTGCGAGCGCCCCAATCATCCCCAGAGTGAATCTTCGGCGGTGGCTGAAGCGGCCCTGGATGCCATGAGCGGCCTGCTGGAGGCCGACCTGCTCCTGCATCTCGTGGAGATCACGACCCAGTTGCTGGGGGGCCAGGAAGTGGTTCTGGTTGCGGTCAACCTGGTGGAGGGCCGACGCAGCGAGATGCTGTTCGGCACCTGCAGCGCCGTCCACAATCGGCAACAGGCCGTGGTTTTTGCTGTTCTTGACGCCTTGAATCGGCGACTCTCCCAGTATCCCCTGCAGGAAGCTGCGGCCGACTGACAACGGTCGGTTTTTGCCGCCTCGAACCTCAATCCGGGCCATCGGGCCTCTGGTGCCGTGATGAAGTATTCCGACAGCGGTGTGAATATCGATGCGGCCATGCGTGCCCTGGCCCGCAGCAAGGAAGCCGTGCGGTCGACGTGGGACGCGAGGGTGCGCAATGAAATCGGTGCCTTCGGCGGTCTCTACCAGCCGACGCCCGGCGGCCCCCTGCTGGTGGCCAGCGTGGACGGCGTGGGCACCAAGGTCATGATCGCCCGCATGGCCGGCGTGTACGACACCGTGGGCCGGGACCTGGTCAACCACTGCGTGGACGACATCCTGGTCCAGGGGGCCGAGCCCCTGTTCTTCCTGGATTACTTCGCCACCGCCAAGCTGGACGAGGCGATCCTGCCCCAGGTGATCAGCGGCTTCGCGGCCGGTTGCCGCGACAACGGTTGTGCCCTGCTGGGGGGAGAGACGGCCGAGATGCCCGGGGTCTACGGGCCCGGCGAGTTCGACCTGGCCGGCACCATCGTGGGGCAGGTGGATCCGGATCACGTCATCGACGGGTCGGTCATCGCCGCCGGCGACCGCATCTGGGGACTGCCCAGCAGCGGCCTGCACACCAACGGTTACTCCCTGGCCCGCAAGGTGGTCTTCGAACAGGCCGGCCTGAAACTGGAGGACACGCCGGACGAGCTGGAAGGTACCACGGTTGCCGACGCTCTGCTGGCCGTCCACGTCTCCTACCTGAAACCGGTGCGCGCCTTCTGGGCCGAGTGCGGGCACAGCGCCCTGCACGGCATGGCCCACATCACCGGCGGCGGCTTCACCGACAACATCCCGCGCGTGCTTCCGGACGGCCTGTGTGCCCGGATCGATACCCGCTCCTGGGGAGCGCCGGGGATCTTCAGGCTGCTGCAGGAGCGCGGGAGCATCGATGCGCGCGAGATGCACCGGGTCTTCAACATGGGCATCGGCATGGTGCTGTTCACGGGGGCCGAGGGTGCCGCTTGCCTCGAGAAACTGGGCGCGATGCCCATCGGCGAAGTCACCAGGGATTCCGACCCGGTGATCCTGGAATTTTGATGGAGGTGTCCCTCCCGGTGTCCCGGTCGGTGGGACACCATGGGACAGAGTGGGGCAGAGCCACGACTGATTCGGGTGATCCATTTTGTTAGGTTTATTCTATAACCTGTTATCGAATAATAAAATATAACTTTTTGGCAATTGAGGCTTTCTCTCCCGGGGTGCGGCCTCCTTCCTGCAAAGCTCTCCGTTACAGCTCAGCATTCGCTGGTGCTCCTGGGCCTGCTCGCCTCTTGCTCCAAGGAGTTCGTCATGGATACCCACGGTTTCTGGCAGGAAGAGATTCGCAGTTTTCCCCACGGGTGCCACTTCTGCGCCTTGTGGGTCATGCGCCGGGAAGGGTTCGAGGCCACGTCCCCCCTCCGGTTGCTCCACCACTGGTCGCGTGGCCGATCCGAAAGCGGCTCGGACCTCGACCCACCCCTGGGTGCGGTCCTGAAGTCCCTGGACCAGGACAGGGAAGCCTTGAGCTTTCCCGGGCCTCGGGCCGCCCTCTGGGTCGAACCCATCCGTCCGGATGGCCGTGCCGAGGGCGCCTTGGCGTTGTGGTTCGAGGCGGACGAACCCTGGCGGGAAGGGGTATTCCTGTGGGGGCAGAGGGTGGCCGGCCGGTTGGGGCCGGTCCTGGGCCAATGGGAGTCAGCAGAGCACGGTAGTCTGCTGATTTCGGACCGGACCCAGCTCCAACTGTTCGAAACCGATTCGCCGCGGCGAACCGGGACCCGGGTTCATGCCCGCAAGGGTATCTTGTTGCCTCGCCCGTTGACCATTCCGGGCCTGCCGGGTGCGGTCGGGGTGAGCCAGGAGATGCAGGCCCTGGGACGCACCGTGGTGGACCTTGCCGCCAGCCGGGCCAACATCCTGCTGAAGGGGGAGAGCGGAACGGGCAAGGAAGTCGTGGCCGCGGCGATCCACGCCGCAAGCCCCCGCAGCGGCGCGCCTTTCGTGGGCCAGAATTGTGCCGCCCTGCCCGAGAGTTTGTTCGAGAGTGAACTCTTCGGCCATCGCGCCGGAGCCTTCACCGGCGCGCGGGGCGACAAGCAGGGGCTGCTGGCGTCCGCGGACAAGGGGACCTTCTTCCTGGATGAGATCGGCGACATGCCCCTGGCCCTGCAGATCAAGCTTCTGCGAGTCATGCAGGAGCGCCGGGTGCGGCGCATCGGGGAGCTTCAGTCACACCCGGTGGACATTCGCTTCATCGCCGCCAGCCACAAGGATTTGACGGCCGAGATCGCGGCGGGGCGGTTCCGTCTCGATCTCTATTACCGTCTCAAGGTGGTCTGCCTGGAGATCCCGCCTCTGCGGCAACGGCCCGAGGATATTCCCCATCTGCTGGCCTTCTTTCTGCGCAAGCAGGGCAGGATCAGCGGCCGCATGGCGGTTACCGAGACGGCCCTAACCGCCCTGCAGTCCTGGCGCTGGCCGGGCAATGTCCGCGAGTTGGAAAACGAGGTGCAGCGGATCCTGGCCTTGTATCCGGGAGAGGACCTGATTCGGCTCCGACACCTCTCGGCGGAGATCCGTTCCCCGCAGAGTGACGACATCCGCGCCGAGGACCTCGGCATCCTGCGCAACCTGCAGCAGGCGGGTGCCATGCTGGAGCAGTACCTGATCCGCAAGGCCCTGGCGGTGACCGGAGGACGCAAGGCGAGGGCGGCGCGGCGGCTGGGACTGTCCCGGCAGGGGCTGTACAAGAAAATCGCCCGCTACGGCATGGCCGACCTCATCGGTGAGAGCGGTTCACGGGGGGGCTAGGCCCTGGCCGGCGAGAGACCGGCCACCTCTAGACTTTGTGCCGCCGCGAGGTTACTGTGCCGGGCATGCTGAAATCATCCACGCAGCTTGCCCGTCTGCGCCCTTCGCTGGCCACCAATCTCGCCCTGCTGGGCGGGTTGATGCTGACCGTCGCCATGCCCCCTTTTCTGGCCACGGTGGTCCCGGCCTTGCTGGGGTTGATGTTGGCCTTTCAGGCTCTGATCGTCAGCGATCGGCCCGGCCGCACCGCGTGGGTTTTCGGCCTGGTTCACCAGGCGAGCCTGCTGCACTGGCTGTTCTTTCTGGATCCGTCCAAAAGTATTCCCAGCCGGGCGCTGGTGCCGGTCCAGGCCGTGGCGGCCATCGCCTATGTCTCCCTGTTCTATCTCGGGATGGGCTGGGTGTTCGGCCGGGTGCGCCGGCGACTGGGGGAACCTGTCGCCACCGGGTTGTTGCCCTTGATGTGGGTGGCCATGGAAACGGCGCGCGGAGGCGGGGAACTGGGGTTCCCCTGGTGCCTCAGCGGCGCGACTCTGGCGGGCGGTTTCTTGCAGTTTCTCTATCGCGCGGCCGGAGAAGCCGGCGTGGGATTGGCCTTGGCCACAACCGCTACGGCGACCCTGTGCTGGCGACGCCTGCCGGCTGGCCGGACGGTCCTGGCCGCCTTGGCGGTGGCCTGGTGGGCCGTGCTGGGCGCGGGCAGTCAGGTTCATTTCGACTCCGCGGGGGCGGCCGCCGATGACGGGACCATCGCCGCCGCCCTGATCCAGCCCAACGTGGCCCTGGCCGACAAGTGGGTGGACGCGAAGATCGATTCGACCAGAAATCCCCTGACCGAATTGACCGGGGAGGCTGCGCGGGCCGGCGCACGCTTCGTGGTCTGGCCCGAGACCGCGGTGCCGGCCTACCTGCGTTACGACCGTGATCTCCTGGAGTGGGTGAGACGGACCTCCCGCGAGGACGGCATCTTCCTGTTCACCGGTTTCCCCGACGCCGAACGGCGCCCCGACGGGACGGTGGTCCGCTACAATTCCTCGGGTTTGTTCAGCCTCCGAGGCAACCTGGTTCACCAGTACGCCAAGTACCATCTGTTGCCCATCGGGGAAGTCATCCCCTTCGAGCGCTACCTCCCGTGGCTGTCCCGGATCGATCTCGGCCAGGCCGAATGGTCGCCGGGGCCCGAGCCCGAACCCATGGTGGTGGCTGACGGGGAGACGCCGTTCCGCTTCGGTTGCCTGATCTGTTTCGAGTCCGCCTTCAGCCCGCTGGCGCGGCAGGTGGTGCGCAAGGGGGCCCGCTGCCTGGTGGTCATCACCAACGACGGCTGGTTCGGCCACAGCGCCGGTCCGGTGCAGCACGCCCGTCTGGGCAGGATTCGGGCGGTGGAGTGCGGGGTTCCGCTTCTGCGCGGGGCCAACAACGGCATCAGTTACGCCTGCGATGCGCAGGGTCGCCTGCTGAGTGAACTGGGAGTGGGGCGGCGCGGGTTCGTGCGCGCAGACGTTCCCATCGGCCGGGCCGACACCCTCTATGTGCGCGCCGGGGTATGGCCGGTATGGGGCTTTCTGCTGCTGTGGACGGTCGCGGTGGGCTTTGCAGCGAATAGGGAAAGGAGCGCTCATGTCGCGTGATCCGGTCCAGGCGGTGGTGTTGCTGTCGGGTGGCGGGCGCACCCTGGAGAACATTCTGCAGAAGATCCACTCCGGCGATCTGGACCTGCGGATTGCCGGCGTGGTTTCCAGCCGGCCGGGCGTGAGGGGTCTGGAGATCGCCGCGGCGGCGAAAATCCCCAGCGCCGTGTTCCGTCGCCGGGACTTCGCGGACGTCGCCGGCCACAACGCGGCCATCAACGCCTGGGTGGCTCCCCGGGAACCCGCCTTGGTCATCCTGGCCGGGTATCTCTGCTTCTATCAGCAGCCCGCCGGCTTCGGCGGTTTCGTCGTGAACATTCATCCCGCCCTGCTGCCCAAGTTCGGGGGCAAGGGATTTTACGGGGATCGGGTTCACCGGGCCGTGCTCGCCGCCGGCGATGCCGTTTCCGGTTGCACCGCACACCTGGTGGACGACCAGTACGACCACGGTCGGATCCTGGGCCAGCAGCAGGTGCCGGTCATGCCCGGCGACGACACCGGTTCCCTGGCCGCCCGCGTGTTCGCCGCCGAATGCGAACTCTACCCGCGCGTCCTCCAGGGGCTCGTGAACGAACTCCGCGCCGAATCATAAAAAAGGCCCCCGGTCGGAACCGGGGGCCGGTCTTCACCGTGATCGGTAAGATCAGCCGGGGAAGTTGGGGCACACGTCGGTGCCCTCGGCGTCCTGGTCGGCCGGGTCGCCCGTCATCAGGTAGCGATGCATGGCGTCCGCGGCCTTGCGCCCCTGACCCATGGCCAGGATCACCGTGGCCCCGCCGGTGACGATGTCGCCGGCGGCGAAGCAGTTCTCGAAGCTGGACTGCATCCACTCGTTGGTCAGGATGATGCCCTTGCGCGGGTCGCGCTTCAGTTCGGGAACGTCCGCCGTCAGCAGGGGATTGGGTCCCTGGCCGATGGCGATGACCACCGTGTCGACGGCGAATTCCTTGACCTTGCCTTCGATGGGCACGGGGCGGCGGCGTCCGCTGTCGTCCGGCTCACCCAGTTCCATTTCCTGGCAGCGGATGGCGCCCACGGCGCCGGTGCCGTTGTCCACGATCTCCACGGGGGAGTGCAGCAGGTTGAACTCGATGCCCTCCTGCTCGGCGTGGTGGATCTCCTCGGCCCGGGCCGGCATCTCCAGCCGGCTGCGGCGATACACGAGGTAGACGATTTCCGGATTGAGGCGCTTGGACGTGCGCGCCGAATCCATGGCCGTGTTGCCGGCACCGATGACGGCGATGCGCTTGATCTTCTTGACGGGGGTGTCGGCCCGTTCGGGGAACTTGTAACCGCCCATGAGATTCACGCGCGTCAAAAACTCGTTGGCGCTGTAGACGCCGTTGAGGTTCTCGCCCGGGATGCCCAGGAACCAGGGCAGTCCGGCTCCGGTTCCGATGAGGACGGCGTCGAAGCGCTCGCGAATGCTCGCCAGGCTCTCGGCCTTCCCCACGGGATAGTTCATGACGAACTTGACGCCCATGTCCTCGAGGCCCGCCACCTCGCGCAGGAGGATCTCCTTGGGCAGGCGGAACTGGGGGATGCCGTAGAAGAGCACACCGCCGGGCTTGTGCAGGGCCTCGAACACCGTGACGTCGTGCCCCTTCTGGACCAGGTCACTGGCGGCGGTCAGGCCCGCGGGTCCCGATCCGATGACCGCGACCTTCTTGCCGGTGGGCGGGGCGATCTCGGGGGTGATGGTCAGGTTGTGCTCCATGGCGTAGTCGCCCAGGAACCGCTCGACCCGGCCGATGCCGCCGGGCTCGCGGCCCTTGTCCGGCTTGTTCAGGGTGCAGACCATCTCGCACTGGTCCTCCTGGGGACACACGCGGCCGCAGATCGCCGGCAGGAAGTTCTTTTCCTTGATCTTGCGCAGGGCACCCTCGAAATCCTTCTGGCCGACCAGTTGCAGGAAGGCGGGAATATCGATTCCCACCGGGCAACCGGCCACGCACGGTTTGCTCTTGCAATCGATGCAGCGCAGGGCCTCCTGTGTCGCCTCGATCTCGTTGTACCCCAGGGGCACTTCCTCGAAGTTGTAGATGCGCTGATTGGGGTCCTGCTCGCGCATGGGGGTCTTGGTCTTGCTCTTGTTGAGGACCTTCTTGGGCTTCTGCGGGCTGTCGGTCATGGCGGTCCTCCCTTAATCGGCCTTGGCCAGGTTGTCGGCGGCGGTTTCCAGGCGGCACTGGTGGTGCAAGGTCAACGAGACCTGTTCCTCCGGCTTGTAGTAGCTCAGGCGCGTGATCAGTTCGTCGAAGTCCACCTGGTGGCCGTCGAACTCGGGGCCCTCCACGCAGGCGAAGCGGGTCTGGCCGCCGACGGTAACGCGGCAGGCGCCGCACATCCCTGTGCCGTCGACCATGATGGGATTCAGCGACGCCTGGGTGGGGATGCCGTGGGGCTCGGTCGTCTTGCAGACGAACTTCATCATGACCACCGGTCCGATGGTGATGACCTCGTCGATCTTTTCGCCGCGCTCGATGATTTCCTCCAGGGCGTGGGTGACCATGCCCTTCTTGCCGTAACTGCCGTCGTCGGTCGTGATCACGGTCTCGTCGGCCAGGCTGCGGATCTCGTCCTCGAGGATCAGGAGGCTCTTGTTGCGGGCGCCGAGAATGGCGATGGTCCGGTTGCCGCCCTCCTTCAAGGCCTGCACCTGGGGCCAGACCACGGCGTTGCCGATGCCGCCGCCGACGCACACCACCGTTTTTCCGGTGGGGATCTCGGTGGCCTTGCCCAGGGGTCCGGCCAGGTCGCGGATCTCGTCACCCACGTCCAGGCCCGCCAGCATTTCCGTCGTTTTGCCGACCACCTGGAAAACCAGGGTGATGGTGCCCCGTTCGGGATTGCGGTGCGCGATGGTCAGGGGGATGCGCTCACCCTCATCGTTGACCCGCAGGATGATGAACTGGCCGGCCTTGCCACGCTTCGCGATGTGCTCGGCCTCGATCTCGAAGAGCTTCGTCTGGGGTGCGAGCTCCTTGGCGAATACGATTCTGTTCCCCACGGCTGGCTCCTTGGTCTGGTTCCTTGGAATCCGGGTGCAAGCGCGGCGGGGGCGAAGCGCCCGGGGTGTCGCGGACTCCGCTTTGCTGGTAGCAAAGATAATTTTCGAAAACGTTTATGCAAGATGTGCTTGACCGAAAAACCCTTGCCTGCAAAGGGATTTCAGTATCGATAGGAGAATCAAGGGCCGGTGCCGCGGTGCCATTCCGGGGGGTACGGAATCGCGCCGTGGAAAACCCGGCCCTTGAGACGATTGCATATTGCCGCAGTGCTTTGCCCTGCTGAAGAGAGGCAGCAAGGTGCATGCCTGTGGTCATCTCGGGTCTGGTCCCGAGGTCCGGGCGGCATTAGATTGGGGCAGAGCCCGCCAGTCGGGGAGAATCGGCGTCAACAAGGGGAGGGGTATCGTGGAAGATCTGGTGCGCGGCATGTTGGAGGCGATCGGCGAGGATCCGCAGCGTGAGGGATTGATCGATACCCCCGCGCGGGTGAGCCGCTCCTGGGGTGAACTGGCCGCCGGCTACGCCATGGACCCGGGAGCCATGGTGCGGGGGGCCCTGTTCGCCGCCGAGAGCCGCGACATGATCGTGGTGAACGACATCGATTTCTACAGCGTCTGCGAGCACCACATGCTGCCGTTCTTCGGCAAAGCGCACGTGGCCTACATCCCCGACGGCCGGATCGTGGGCCTGAGCAAGATCGCCCGCGTGGTCGAAGCCTTCGCGCGCCGCCTGCAGGTGCAGGAGCGGATGACCGCCCAGATCGCCGCCTGTCTCATGGAAAACCTTGAGCCGTTGGGGGTCGCGGTGACCCTGCACGCCCAGCATCTGTGCATGATGATGCGGGGAATCCAGAAGCAGAACAGCTACGCGGTGACCAGCGAGATGCTGGGTTGTTTCCGTACCGACTCCAAGACTCGCTCGGAATACCTCACCTTGATTCGCGAAACTCCCTGAGCGGGGGAGCCCTGCCGCCAATTTGCACGCCGGGAATCCCTGCCGTCCGGATGGGGCGGGAAACCTTGCGGCATTGTTCTCCCGGGTCCCTCCCGGCTTAGCGCTTCGCGATGCGCCGGTCGGGACCCGGGAGAACACCGGGAGCGCAATGTCCTAGAACCCCTGCTCACCCAGCCATCGTTCCGCCTCGATGGCGGCCATGCAGCCGGTGCCGGCCGAGGTCACGGCCTGGCGGTAGACGTGATCCTGCACGTCTCCGGCGGCGAAAACCCCGGCGATCTCGGTGGCGGCCCGGCCTGGCTGGGTCACGAGGTAACCGTTCTCGTCCGTGGTGAGCTGGCCGTCCAGGAACGCCGTGTTGGGGATGTGACCGATGGCGATGAAACATCCGGAAACCGGAAGTTCGCGCAGGGATTCGTCCTGGGTGTCCTTGAGCTCCAGCCCCTTGAGGTTGCCCTGGTCGTCGGGCAGGTAGCGATTGACTACGCTGTTCCAGGCGACCTCGATCTTGGGGTGATCCAAGGCTCGCTGCTGCATGATCTGCGATCCGCGCAACTCGTCCCGGCGATGGATCAGGGTGACCTTGGTGGCGAAGTTGGTCAGGTAGAGGGCCTCTTCCAGCGCGGTATCCCCGCCGCCGACCACGGCGATCTCCTGGCCGCGGAAAAAGAAACCGTCGCAAGTCGCGCAGGCGCTCAGGCCCTTGCCCATGAATTTCTCCTCGTCGGGTAAACCCAACCAGCGGGCCGAACTTCCGGTGGAGATGATCACGGCGGGCACGACGTATTCACCCTTGTCGGTGGTGACCCGGAAGGGATGGTTGCCCAGGTCGACGGCCGAGACGGTTTCGGCCTTGATCACGCTTCCGAAGCGTTCGGTCTGGGCCCGGAATTTCATCATCAACTCGGGGCCGTCGATGCCGTCCGGAAAACCGGGATAGTTTTCCACTTCGGTGGTGATGGTCAACTGGCCTCCGGGCTGCTGCCCTTCGAAAATCAGGTTGGGGATGTTGGCCCGGCTGAGGTAGAGGCCGGCGGTGTAACCGGCAGGTCCACTGCCGATGATGATGACCCTGGGGTCCCGGTTTTCGGACATACTCTCTCTTCTCCCTGTGGCGGAGGCAGGCCGGGCCCGCCGGATTCGATATCATTTGATCGGTTTCATACTTACTAAACTTCCCCCAAATGTCAACGCCGGCCGGATTTTGGCGGTCCGCAGGATGGGGGGGTGGGGTTTTTCGGGCTTGAGCCCTTGACGGAAGGGCCTTGGGGTATTAATTATTCCCCCTTACGAGAGAATCCGGGAGGTTATGCCTCTCCGGCGGGTTTTTGTATGCCCCTTGTGGCGAGAGGCCCGATAAACTCAGTCAGCGGAGATACGCCAATGTACGCGGTGGTCAAGATCAAGAACCAGCAGTATCGGGTCGCACCTGACGCCACGCTGCAGGTGCCCCTGTTCGACAAAGAAGAAGTGGGCGCCATCCTGAATTTCGACGAGGTCATCCTGGTGTCCGACGGCGACAACATCCAGGTGGGTACTCCGACGGTTTCCGGCGCCAGCGTGGCTGCCGAGATCATCGAGCACGGCCGCAGTCGCAAGATCACGGTTTTCAAGAAGAAGCGGCGCAAGAACTATCGTCGCAAGGTGGGGCATCGCCAGCCCTATACCACCATCAAGGTCACCGGTATCAACGTCTGACGGACAGACTGCGAACGCACGGATTCACCCAAGGAGCGCTGAAATGGCTCACAAAAAAGCAGGCGGCAGTACACGCAACGGCCGCGACTCCAATGCCCAGCATCTGGGCGTCAAGCGATTCGGCGGCCAGGCCGTGAGCGCCGGGACCATTCTGGTTCGGCAGCGCGGTACCCGGATCCATCCGGGCACCAACGTGGGCAAGGGCGGGGATGATACCCTGTTCGCCCTCGTGGACGGCACGGTCGAGTACCAGGATTTCCGGGGCAGCAAGAAGCGGGTGAATGTCCAGCCCTTCTAGGCAGCGCACCGTGGAACCGGGAAAGCCCGCCCTTTTCGGGGCGGGCTTTTCTCTTGGAGGAAGGCACATCCGGCCATGACCGCACCCGCATCCGCACCCCGAGTCCTGATCGTCGTTCCGGCCCGCTACGGGTCCAGTCGGTTTCCGGGCAAGGCCCTGGCCGACCTGGAAGGTGCACCCCTCATCGTGCGGGTCATGCAGAACGCCTCCCGGATCGAGGGAGCGGACCGGATCGTCGCCGCCACCGACGACGAACGCATCCTGGCCGCGGTCAGGGCAGGCGGTTTCGAGGCGGTGCTGACCGGCCGGCACGACACCGGCACCGCCAGGGTGGGCGAGGTTGCCGCCTCCGACCCCGCCGACATCATCATCAACCTGCAGGGGGACGAACCGCTGCTGGAACCCGATACGGTAGGCTCCCTGCGGGGATTCCTGGCCGATCGTCCGGACTGTGACGTTGCGACCTGCGGTCATCCCTTCGCGGAACCCGCTGCCTGGCACGATCCCAACGCCGTCAAGGTGCTGTGCGACAGCCGCGACCGGGCTTTGTACTTTTCCCGCGCGCCCATACCGGGTACCTTCCCAGGCAGGGACGAGGTGGGACATTCCCTGGCCTTGCGCCACATCGGAATCTACGCCTTCCGCCGGCAGGCCCTCGAACGGTTCCTCGCCTTGCCACCCGGCAAGCTGGAAGCCAGCGAGGGACTCGAACAGTTACGGGCGCTCGAGGACGGAATGCGGATCGGGCTGGTGCGGGTCCCGCACGGCCCGGTGGGGGTCGACACTCCGGATGATCTGGAAGAGGTGCGCCGGCTCTGGCGGCTGCGCGATTGAATCGTGTCAGTCGTCACCGACGGCAGGAAAGGACGGCCATGGCCAAGTTCGTTTTCGTTACCGGAGGAGTGGTCTCCGCCTTAGGCAAGGGTATTGCCTGCGCCTCTTTGGGCAATCTCCTGAAGGCCCGCGGTTTGAAGGTCGTCCTGCAGAAATTCGACCCCTACCTCAATGTGGACCCCGGCACCATGAGCCCCTTCCAGCACGGCGAGGTCTTCGTCCTGGAAGACGGCGCCGAGTGCGACCTGGACCTGGGGCACTACGAGCGGTTCACCGACATCGATTTGTCCCAGATCAACAACCTGACCAGCGGCCGGGTCTACGAGACCATCCTGGCCAAGGAACGTAAGGGTGAGTATCTGGGCCGCACCGTGCAGGTGATCCCGCACGTGACCGACGAGATCAAGCGGCGCATCATGTTGCCGGCGAAGGAGGATCCCGAGGTCGACGTGGTGATCACCGAGATCGGCGGCACCGTCGGCGACATCGAGAGTCTGCCCTTTCTCGAGGCCATCAGGCAGTTCCGGCTCGAGCGACCCCCGGCGGATTCGGTTTCGGTGCACCTGACCCTGGTGCCATACATCGCGGCAGCCGGAGAGATCAAGACCAAGCCTACCCAGCATTCGGTCCGCGAGTTGCGCAGCATCGGAATCCAGCCGGACTTCCTGTGGTGCCGCACCACCCAGCTCCTGGAGGAGGAGGCCCGCCGCAAGATCGGTCTGTTCTGCAACCTTCCGGTGGGCCACGTGTTCGACGGTCGCGACGTGGAGAGCATCTACCAGGTGCCCTTGAACCTCCACGAGCAGAACTTCGACCGTCTGGTTTGCGAGCACCTTCAGCTGGAGACCAACGAGCCGGACCTGAGTCCCTGGCGTGAGATGGTGGGGATGATCCTGTCGCCACCCGCCACGGTGAAGATCGCCGTGGTCGGCAAGTACATCGAGCTGAAGGATGCCTACAAGAGCATCATCGAGGCCTTCATCCACGCCGGCATTCCCAACCGGGTGGGGGTGGAACAGGTCTGGATCGATTCGGAAAGCCTCGAGGGCGATGACATCGGCGACCATCAGATGGCCGAGATCTTCGCCGGCATCCACGGCATTCTCGTGCCGGGGGGATTCGGGGAGCGGGGCATTCCCGGCAAGATCAACGCCGTCCGCTACGCCCGCGAGAACGGCGTTCCCTTCTTCGGCATCTGCCTCGGTCTCCAGTGCGCCATGATCGAGATCGGTCGCGACGTTGCGGGTCTGGAAAAAGCCGGCAGCTCCGAGTTCGATCCGGCATCGCCGCATCCGGTGATCCATCTCATGGAAAAGCAGAAGGGGATCACGAACCTCGGCGGGACCATGCGTCTGGGTGGGTATCCCTGCCGGTTGGCCCCCGATACCCTGGCAGCCCGGTGTTACCGGCAGGAGGAAATCAGCGAGCGGCACCGACATCGGTACGAGGTGAACAACGATTACCGGGAACGTTTCGCCAAGGCCGGCGTGGTCTTTTCCGGAACCTCTCCGGACGGGCAGCTGGTGGAGATCATCGAGTATCCCGAGCACCCCTTCTTCATCGCGGTGCAGTTCCATCCCGAGCTGAAATCACGGCCCGGTCGGCCGCACCCCCTGTTCCGCGATTTTGTGGCCGCTGCCCTGGTCCACCGGGAGCAGGGAATCTGCGCCGAAACCCGGAAAGGTTCGGCATGAGCGAGAAATCCGCCACCGCTTTGCCGATCGAGATCGCCGGGGTACCGGTTGGCTCAGGCCAAAGGCTGTACGTCATCGCAGGGCCCTGCGTGCTGGAGGACCCCGACGAAATGCTGCGCACCGCCGAATCCCTCGCTGCAACCTGTCGGGAGCTGGGACTCGGCTATTGCTTCAAGGCCAGTTACACCAAGGACAATCGGACCAGCGGATCGTCCTATCGTGGACCAGGTTTGGAGGAGGGGCTGGCCTTGCTGCGCCGGATCGGCGGGGCCGTCGGGGCGCCGGTCCTGACGGATATCCATCATCCCCACGAAGCGGCTCCCGTCGGCGAAGTGGCGGAGGTTCTGCAGATTCCCGCCTTCATGTGCCGTCAGAGTTCCCTGCTGGAGGCGGCCGCGGCGACCGGCAAGGTGGTCAACGTCAAGAAGGGGCAGTTCCTGGCCCCGGAGGATATGGGCCATGTCGCCCGGAAGCTGAGGGAGGCCGGTTGCGGCCGCATTTTGCTGACTGAACGAGGTTCCTTTTTCGGGTACCGGGACCTGACCGTGGATTTCCGCTCCATCGGCGTCATGCGCGGCCTGGGGTGCCCGGTGGTTTTCGACGCCACCCACTCGGTGCAGACGCCCGGCTCCACCGGATCGACCACCGGTGGTCGGCCCGAGCTGGTACCCTTGCTGGCGCGCTGTGGGCTGGCCGCGGGCTCAGACGCCCTTTTTCTTGAAGTCCACCCCGAACCGTCCCGGGCCAAGAGCGACAGCGGCAGCCAGTTGCCTCTGGAGATGTTCCCCGACCTGATCCGCCGCCTAGCCGCTTGGCGGGACCTGTATCTGGAGCAGGAAGCATGAGCGACACCGAGACCACCATCCCCGCCTGGTATCCGCTGACCCCGGATCAGGAACGCGCGGCGGCTGTGGCCGCCGTCGGCCCCGATTTGGTGGCCCGGCTGGCTGGGGTCCGATTGATTGTCCTGGATGCGGACGGGATCCTGACCAACGGCGACCTGCTCTACGGGCCGCAGGGGGAGGCCTACAAGGCTTTCAACGCGCAGGACGGGCTGGGTCTGGTCCTGGCCCGGGCGGCGGGGATCCAGAGGGCGGTCCTGACCGGCCGCCACAGCGCCGTGGTCGCCCGCCGGGTCACCGAACTGCACTTCGAAGCCGCCAAGCTGGGTCGCTTCGATAAGGCCGACGCTCTGGCCGAGATTCTCCGGGAGACCGGCTGCCGGGCCGAAAACACCCTCTACATGGGGGACGATCTCATCGACATGGCCGCCTTGACCATGGTCGCGGTTCCGGTGACGGTGCCGGCGGCCCCGGATGTGGTCAAGGATGTCTGCGTCCATGTGACAAGCGCCGGCGGTGGGCATGGAGCCGTCAGGGAAATCACCGACCTGTTGTTGCGCAGCCGAGGTGGGCTGGGAACCGCCCTGGGACGGTTGCAGAGTCCGGATTGGCGACCGAAGGCCGAGGATCTGTCCAGCGACGAAACGGAGTAGAGCTATGATGTCCGCCGCAGCCGCCCGGGCCGCCGCCGCCGACGACCGGGCCGTGATCGAGCTGGGCGCCGCCGCTTTGGCCCAGGAGTCAGCCGCCTTGGCCGAGTTGGGGCGGTCTCTCGACGTCCGTTTTGCCGCGGTGGTGCGGGAGCTGCTGGACTGTCGCGGCATGGTCCTGCTGACCGGCATCGGCAAATCCGGTCTGGTGGCCCGCAAGCTCGCCGCCACGTTGACCAGCACCGGGACTCCCAGCCACTTCATCCACCCCGTGGAGGCAGCCCACGGCGACCTGGGAATCGTGCGTGAAGCCGATATTCTGCTGGCCATATCGCGCAGCGGCAACAACCCCGAGGTGATCAGCCTGGCCGAACGTTGCCGGCAATTCGGCATGCGGACCATCGCCATGACCGGGAGCGGAGATTCTCCGCTGGCGCAGGTTTGCCATCTGGACCTGCCGACCCCCGTGGAGCGCGAGGCCTGCCCCTTGGACCTGACGCCCACCACCAGCGCCGTGGCCGCCATGGCCATGGGTGACGCGCTGGTCGTGGCCCTGATCAAATTGCGGGGCTTTCAGGCGGAGGACTTCGCCATGTTCCACCCCAGCGGTGTGCTGGGCCGCAGTCTGCTGGTTCGCGTCGGCGAGGTGATGCACACCGGCAAGGAGTTGCCGGTTGTCAGGACAGGCATGAATCTGAGGGAATGCCTGCCGGAAATCGTCGACAAGCGCCTGGGGGGAACCTGTGTGGTGGACGGCGAGGGCCTCCTGTGCGGGATCTGCGTGGACGGCGACGTCAAGCGGGTGCTGCTGGCGCGCGAAGACGCCCTGGATCTTCCCATCACCGAGGTGATGAATTCCGCCCCCACCACGGTCGATGCGGATATGCTGGCCCTGAGCGCTCTGCGGATCATGGAACATCGGCCCGAGGGTGCGGTCACCCTGCTCATCGTTACCGACGGTGAGGGACGGCCTGTCGGCCTGTTGCACATCCACGATGTGCTCAAGGCGGGGTTGCTCTGACCGGGCGGCCGCTGTCCCTGTACCGGCGCCTGCGCCGGCGCGCCTGGTGGCTGGTGGTGGTCGTCGTCCTGTTCTGCTTCCGGCTGGTTCCCCTCGCCCTGGGGCGACGGTTGGGATCTGCGCTGGGGCTCCTGGCCCTGCGGGTTCGCCCACGCGAACGGCGGCGTGCGCGCGAGAACCTGACCCTGGCTTTCGGGGAACTCGCGCCCCGGCAACGCGAGGAATTGCTGAAAGCGACAGCCGGTACCCTGGGGCGGAACTTCTTCGACAATCTGTCTTGTGCCCGACTGGCCGGGAACGACGAGGGGTTTCAGGATTACCCGGGGGACACCGAACGCTATGGGGACTTCGGTTCACAACTGGCAAACCTGGCGGGCCGGGGCCGGGGGGTGATCCTGCTGACCGGCCATATCGGCAGCTGGGAATTGCTGGGCGCACGCGTGGCGCGACTGCTGGAGCGAAGGGGCTGCGGGCCCCTGGCGGTGGTGACCGGCACGATCCACAATCCACCGGTGGACGCCATGTTGAATCGCCGACGCTGCCGCCTGGGACTGCGGCCTCTGGCGCGGCGCGACGGGATAAGGCCCCTCTTCGAACACCTGCGCCGGGGTGGCGTCGCGGCCTTGCTGCTGGATCAGAAGCTGTCGCAGCAGGATCCTCCGTCCCGGTTTTTCGGAGAGCCGGCGCCAACCCCCGACGGCATGGCGCGGATGGCGCGGAAACTCCAGGTGCCCATCCTGCCGGTGGCCATGGCTTGGGACGGTGCGTCCGGCCGCCACACGATTCAACGCCTGCCCGTGCTCAATGCCCCGTCGCCGCGAGCCGATGACCGGGGCAACGAGGTGCGGCAGGTGGCCCGCTTGCAACAGGAGGCCCAGGACTCCCTGGAGGAATTCGTGCGCCGGAACCCGGAGCAGTGGGTTTGGTTTCACGAGCGTTGGGCAACGAAAGGCTGATTTGATGTCGGTGAGGATCTGGCTGGCTGGACTTTTTGCGGTGGCGCTGGGCATGTCCCTGGCCGGTTGCGGCGACGGGGATGACCAACCTGCGTTGCCGGTCTCCTCGGGGCCTCGACTGGAACAGGTCTTCCGAGATCACGTCACCGTCGAGACCGAGAACGGCACGCGCAAATGGGTGCTCAGCAGCGACCAGATGCAGCAGTTCGCGGGCCAGGATGAGGTGCTGCTCATCGACTTGACCATGGATTTCTACCGGGACGGCGAGCCCTTCTCGACGCTGACCGCCGACAGCGGACGCGCCGATCCGGACAACCGCAACGTCCACGCCTGGGGCGACGTGGTGGTCGTGACCCGGGACGAGCGGCGCCTGGAAACCGAAGAGCTGTTCTATGACAACCAAACCCAGCTGATCACCAACGACGTGTTCGATCGCTATACCTGGAGCGACGGCGAGGCGACGGGAATGGGGATGGAAGCGTCTCCTGATCTCGATTTTTTTGAGATCAAGCAGAGTTTCCAGAGCGAAATCATGGACCAGGCACCCGATTCCACCGGAGGCGGTTGATGGACAACCAGGATCGTTCCCTGCTGGAAGTGACGGGGCTGCGCAAGATCTACCGCAAACGTGCGGTGGTCGACGGCGTGGACCTGGAACTGCACCAGGGAGAGGTGGTGGGCCTGCTCGGCCCCAACGGTGCCGGCAAGACGACCTCCTTCTACATGATCGTGGGGTTCATCACCCCCGACGCCGGTTCGGTGTATCTCGACGGCCAGGATGTCACCTCGCTGCCGATGTACAAGCGTGCCCGTCTGGGTATCGGCTACCTGCCCCAGGAATCCTCCATCTTCCGCAAACTGACGGTGGAGGAAAACGTCCTGGCAATCCTGGAACAGTTGAAGCTCACCCGCGGTGAGCGCCAGCACCGCCTGGACGAACTCCTCGAACTCATGGGAGTCCAGCACCTGCGCCAGAGCAGGGGCTACCAGCTTTCGGGTGGCGAACGCCGACGCGTGGAGATCGCCCGCGCCTTGGTCACCGATCCCAAATTCATGCTCCTCGACGAACCCTTCGCCGGCATCGACCCCATCGCCGTTGCGGATCTCCAGTCCGTGGTCGTCCAGCTCAAGGAGCGCGGCCTGGGGGTGTTGATCACCGATCACAACGTGCGGGAAACGTTGAGCATCACCGATCGGTCGTATATCCTGTTCGAAGGCAGAATCGAGCTGGCCGGGACGGCCGAGCAGATCGTGGGTTCGGAAAAGGCTCGGATGCTGTATCTTGGAGATAAGTTCAGACTTTGAGGTTTTGCATCACACCGTCTGCAGCATCGCCGGACGGTCAAAGGATAGACCATGGGTCCCAACCTCGGTTTGCGCCAGAGTATGCAGCTGCGGCAGCAGCTGGTCATGACCCAGCGCCTGCAGCAGGCGCTGAAGCTGCTGCAGGTTCCCACCCTGGAGCTCGAGCAGCTCCTGCGCACGGAACTCCAGGGCAATCCCCTGCTGGAGGAGATCGAACCGGAAGACGAGCTGGAGGACGAGGTCCGGCTGGATCGCGAGATCACCAAGCTGGAGGAAAATATCCGGGAGGGTGGCGATAACCCCCAGGATGAGCACAGGGACTGGGGGGACAGCTGGGACGAAGGGTTCCGGGGGCTCGCCAACGAGCACGGGTACGAAGAGGAGGACGACCTCGAACGGCCCCAGAAATACATTCCCTCCGGCCAGGAGACCCTGACCCAGCAGCTGCAACTGGCGGTGCCCGAGGGTCTGGAACGCCGCATCGGCGAATATATCATCGGGTGTCTCAACGAGGACGGCATGCTGGCCTGTCCGGTGGATGAGATCGCCGCCTATTTCGAAGTGGATCCGTCCGCGGTGGAAGCGGTGCTGTTCGTCATCCAGGGCTTCGACCCCCCCGGGGTAGGCGCACGGGATATCCGGGAATGCCTGCTGCTGCAACTCGAGGCGCGGGGGCAGGCCGAGTCGCCCGAAGCCCTGCTGATCAAGGACCATTTCGACGACCTGATCAACCGACGTTTCGCCGAGATCGCCCGCGCCCTGAAAATCACACCGCGTGAGGTGCAGGAGATCGCCCAGCGCATCGGCGAACTCGATCCGCACCCCGGGATGTCCGCCGACGCCGAGGGTGCTCGGGCGGTGGTTCCGGACCTGGAAGTGGTCAAAATCAACGAGGACCCCATCGCGTACTCGGTCTACCTGAACGATTCCAACCTGCCCCGGTTGCGGGTCAGCCAGGCCTACGAGAACACCACCTCCCGCAACCAGGATGCGGTCAAGTTCATCGACGAGAAGAAGCGTCACGCCGAATGGGTCATCAAGACCATCGAACAGCGGCGACGCACCATGATCAAGGTCATGGAAGCCATCGTCGAGGAGCAGAAGGATTTCTTCAGCCAGGGCGCCATCGCCCTGAGGCCCCTGACCCTCCAGCAGATCGCCTCCCGGATCGGGATGCACGAATCCACCGTCAGCCGCGTCACCAGGCAAAAATACGTGCAGACTCCGCGCGGCGTGTTTCCCCTGAAGTTCTTCTTCTCCGCCGGCCTGGATTCCCAGGGGGGAGAGGAGATCGCGGCCAAGGCCGTGAAGATCATGATCCAGGAGATCATCGGGCAGGAGAATACGTCCAAGCCTTTGTCAGACAAGAAGATCGTTGACATCCTGCAAGAGCGCGGATTGAAGATCGCCCGGCGCACGGTCGCCAAGTACCGGGAACAACTGGGGATCCTCAGCGCGAGGATGCGCAAACAATTCTAGGTCCAAGGAGGATAGCCATGCAGATGGAAATCATCGACCGTCACTTCACCCTCGGCGAAGATCAGCGGGAACTCATCGAAGCCGCCCTGGAGAAACTGGAACGGTTCAGCCCCCGCCCGCTGGAAACGGTGAAGGTGGTGATCAACCATGACGCCGGCTTGTTCGACGCCGACGGTGTGCTGTTCCTGAAGAGTCGGGAGTTCCGCGCCAAGGGCGAGGGCCGCGAACCCGAACTTGCCGTGGGCGAAATGGTGGAAAACCTCCGGACCCAGCTGATCAAGTTCAAGGGCAAGATGACCGCGCGCCAGAAGAGCGAAAGCGGGGGACTGGGACGGGCCATGGTCGAGGGGGGGGGAGCCCTTCCGGCGCCCGCGGAGAATCCCCACACTTTCATCCTGAAGGACATGAGTGTGGAGGATGCGCGCGAGGCCTTCCAGACCGCAAACCAGCCCTTCCTGGTTTTCCGCAACGCGAAGAACGGCCGGGTCGCGGTCATCTACAGTTCCGATGACGGCTCCCTTGGACACATGGAGGCCGGCCAGTGATCCCGGGCCGCATCCGTCCCGCAGGCGACAACGGGGAAGGCGAACATGTCTGAAGTCACGGTTCAGGGCCTTTTCGCCGCTCTGAAGGAACCTCTCCTGCTCGACCTGCTGGGCGAGATGCCGCAGCAGCCCGTGCCCATTTCGGCGCAGGACGTCCACCGACCGGGTATGGCGCTGATGGGTTTTGCCGAGAACTTCCGCTCGCAAAGGATCCAGGTTCTGGGCGAATCCGAAACCGCCTTTCTCCATTCCCTGTCCCCGGAAGACCAACGCCTGGCCATGAGCCGAGTGCTCGACCTGAAGCCGCCGGTGATCTTCATCGCCCGCGACCAGGACGTTCCCGTGCCCGTGATCGAACTGGTGCGGGAGCGGGGGTTCCCCCTGATCCGCTCGGCCCTGCCCGCCACGGATTTCCAGCGTGAACTGACCCTGCACATGGCCCGCATGTTCGCCCGGCGTCTCGAGGTGCACGGCACCCTGGTGGACGTGTACGGCGTGGGTTTGCTGTTTACCGGACGCAGCGGAATCGGCAAGAGTGAATGCGCCCTGGACCTGATCGAGAGGGGGCACCGCCTGGTCGCCGACGATATCGTCGAGATCACACGCACCAGCGAAGATCTGCTGATCGGCCGGTACCGCGAAGTCCTGCGCCATCACCTGGAGATCCGGGGGGTGGGGGTCATCGACGTGCAGGCCATTTTCGGCATCCGCTCCATCCGCATGCAGAAGCGTATCGAGGTCGAGGTCCAGCTCCAGGATTGGGATGATGGGTCGGATTACGAGCGCGTGGGTATGGAGGACCGGTTCACGGAGATCCTGGGCGTGAACATTCCCCAGGTGGTCGTCCCGTTGTTTCCCGGCAAGAACATCACGGTGATCAGCGAAGTCATCGCCCTGAATTTCATGCTCAAGGTCTACGGGTATGACGCGGCCCAGGCTCTCAATGACCGCATCATCGAGACCATGAAGAAGAGTGACCGCCTGCGTCACTACCTCGAACAGGACCGGGAATAGGTATCCGGAGGTGATGTCGATATGCGTGGTCTCGTCGCAACCCACGGCAATCTCGGCGCCGAATTGGTGAAGGTCGTGGAAATGATCATGGGCCCGGGCAGCGGTCTGACTTCCCTGACCAACCACGGCAAGAGTGCTCCGGATCTCGTCGCCGAAATGCGTGACTGGCTGGATGCCGAAGACGGCGGTGAAGGACTGCCCGTGGGTGATGCCGTCCTGTTCCTGGACGACTACGGCGGCAGCTGTGCCCACGCCGCCCAGCTGGCTTGCCGGGCGGAAGATCCGGTCGCCATCATCAGCGGTGTGAATCTGGCCATGCTGCTGGGGTTCGTGACCTGGCGCGATGACCTGGATCTGGCCGAACTCAGCGGGCGTCTGGTGTCCAAGGGTCGCGAAGCCATCACGCGGCTGGGTGGTTCGCCGTGACGGTTGTCCTGGCCAGGGTGGACGATCGTCTGATTCACGGGCAGGTCACGGTCGGCTGGTGCCAGCACCTGCACCCGGACCATCTGGTGCTGGCCGACAATGCCGTGGCCGCCGACCCTTGGCAGTCCCGGGTTTATGCCAGCTCGGTCCCCCCCCGCATAAAAGTCTCCATCCTTTCGGTGGCCGAGGCGGTCAATCATTTGCGCACTGGGGATCCCGCGGAGCGGGTCCTGGTGCTGACAAGCAATGTCCCGGCCATGGCCGACCTGGTCAGCCTGGGCGCACCCATCGATCGGGTCAATCTGGGTGGTCTGCATATGGGACCCGGAAAACGGGAAGTTTTTCCTTTCGTCTATTTCGACGAGGTCGACCTGAAATCCCTGCTGCGTCTGGTCAATGCCGACGTGCGACTCCTCGCCCAGCAGGTGCCCGGGGGTAAGGAATTCAGGCTGGAACCCGCAACCGTGCGCCAATTGGCATCCCCATGTTGAGCCCCGAACTGGCCCTGGTTTTCGCCACACCCCACCCGTGGGCACTGCTGGGTCTGGCCTCGATGCTGGCCGGGGTCCTGTGCCTGGACGATACCGCGGTTATCCAGTCCTGGCTGGGGCAACCCCTCCCGGCCGCATTGTTGACCGGTTTGCTCTGGGGACGGCCCGACCTTGGTTTGGCGGTGGGATTCCCTTTGCAACTGGCCCTGATCGGCAATCTGCCGGTGGGCCAGTCCTTCGTGGGGGATCCGGTGACCGCAACGGTTGCGGTCACCGCAGCGGCCTGTCGCATGTCCCTGGATCAGGTTGCCTTGCCGATGGGGTCGGGGCCGGTGGACTATCCCCTGTGGGGCTGGCTTCTTCTGGGCGCCGGGCTGATGAGCCTGGGCGGTCACTGGGTCGTCCATGCCGAGCGAACGGCATTCGGTCTCTGGATGCATGAAGGTCGGCTGTCCCTCAAGGACGGCCGTTTGCGCCGCCTGGAAAACCTGCACCTGCGCTGCCTGAGCGTGACGTTCCTGCGGGGTGCGGTCCTCAGCGTCCTGGGTGTTCTCCTCGTCCAGCATGTCTGGATCCCACTGCTGCCCCACGTCGGGCCGGTTATCCGGCGCGGAGTGGGAATCTTGCCCTTCCTGCTGCCCGGATTGGGCATCGGCGCCCTGTGCGAGCGATTCCACCGGACTCGGACCTGGTTCTGGGTTGTGGGCGGAGCCGGGTTGGCCCTGCTCTGGAAGGTGGTGGGGTCATGAACCGGCCCGAACGCCTGCCTCTGCGCCTGCGCCTGCGCCTGTGGTTGCGTTTGCTGATCCTGCAGGCGTCGTGGAATCCCCAGCGGATGCAGAACCTGGGTTTTCTGTACTGCTTGCTGGGATGGTACAAGCGCCTTGATGAGGTGGCCGACGACCGCCGCCATTTCTTTTACCGGTACTTCGGTTTTTTCAACACCAACCCCTACCTCGCGGGCTTCCTGGTGGGCGGTCTGACGCGGCTGGAAGCCGAAAACCGCGACAACTCCGGCGTGTCCAGCCAGGTCCTGGTCACCTACCGGGATTCCCTGGCCCGCGCTTTCGCCTCGTTGGGGGACCAGCTGTTCTGGTTGGGACTCAAACCCGCCTTGACCCTGATTGCCTGTGTATTGGCCTTGGCGGGCAATGTGGCGGGTGCGCTCGGGGTCTTCGGGATGTTCCTGGTCTGTCAACTGGCCCTGAGGTGGTGGTCCCTGGAAGCGGGTTACCGGCGTGGATTGGATATCCTCGACCTTTTGGACAACCCGATCTGGCACCGGCTGATCCTGGTCGCCAAGCGGGTTTCCCTGGTCGCGGCGGGCCTGGTGGCCGGGATGTTCCTGGCGGGGACGTGGTCCGAGGGCTCCGCGGCGTGCGCGATCCTGTTCGGGACCGGCCTGGTCTTGGGGGCTGTGGTGCCTCGCCTGTCGAAAAGGCGGCTTCCGGGTGAGGTGTTGATGCTGATCGGGGTGGCCGTCTGCCTCGGCCTTGGCTTTGCCATTTCCCTTCCTGGAGGCTAAATTGTGCCCAGAATATTGCTCCCCGTCATCTGCAAGGGATCCCAACGTTGAAAACCGTGGTCGCCAAAGTGTCCGATCCCGTCGGGTTCCACCTGCGGGCAGCCGGCAGGATCGTGAAACTCACCAAGACCTATGCTTCTTCCGTCACCATCAAATACGACGGAAAAATTGCTAATGCCAAAAGTATCATGGGGTTAGCAAGTTTGGCCGCCGAATTCGGAGCCGAGGTCGAGGTTCATGTGGAAGGCCCCGACGAAGTTGAGGCCGCCGAAGCCATCGTCCGTCTCATCGCCGTGGATCTTGCGCATCCGGAGCAGGAAGAATAGATGAAGATGTATCAGGGCATAGCGGCTTCTCCCGGATATGCCCTGGGACCGGTGTATCCGGTGGCGCGCCGGCAGATTGTTGCGCCGCGCCGGGCCATCGCCGCCGACGAAGTTTCCGCAGAAATCGAGCGTTTCCGCACGGCGGTCAAGGGTGCCCGCGACCAGATCCAGGATCTGGTCGAGAGGTTGTCGGCGGAATTGGGCGGGACCGAGGCCGATATCCTGGCCAGCCAGCTGCTGGTGCTGGAGGATGAGCTGGTATGGGACGCCACCCAGGCGGTTATCCGCCTGGAACTGATCAACGCCGAGGCCGCCTTCAGCCGGGCCATGGGGGACATCGTTTCCCGGTTTCTGGAAATCGAGGAGCAAACCTTCCGGGAGCGGATCAACGACCTGCAGGACGTGGAACAGCGGGTGCTGCGGGCCTTTGACGGCAATCGACCGGGTTCCCTCCAGCCCCCGACCGAACCCTCGGTCATCGCCGCCCGAAACCTGACTCCCAGCGATACGGCGGCCCTCGGTCGGGAAAACATTCTGGGCTATATCATGGACGAGGGGGGAAGCACGAGCCACGTGGCGATCCTGGCGCGATCCCTGGGCGTTCCGGCCGTGGTGGGCTTGCGGAACCGCGCCTTCCGGTTGGCCGCCGGCCGGGTGGTCGCGGTCGACGGCATTGCCGGTCGCCTGGTCGTGGACCCGGATGAGGCCACCTGCGAAAGCATGAGGATGCTGACTCGGCATGAGGTGGTGGTCAACGAAAAGCTGGTGGGCCTGCGCGACCTGCCCGCCGAGACCCCTGACGGACACCGGGTCCGGATGATGGCCAACATCGAGTTGCCCCTGGAAGTCGACGAGGCGCTGGCCCGTGGCGCCGAAGGCATCGGTCTGCTGCGCACCGAATACCTGTTCTTTCAGCACGGCACCATCCCCACCGAAGACGAGCAGGTCACGGTCTATGGCGAGATCGTCCGGCGCATGGGCGGACGGCCGGTGGTGTTCCGGACGCTGGACGTGGGCGGCGACAAGGTCTCCGATTACCTGGGGGCCAAACGCGAATACAACCCCTTCCTGGGCTGGCGGGGGATCCGTTTCTCCCTGGCCAACCGGGGTCTGTTCAAAACCCAGATCAAGGCCATCTGGCGCGCTGCCGCCGGCGGGCCGGTCAAGATCATGTTTCCCATGATCACAGGGGTCGAAGAGCTGCGCAGCGCCAAGGAGATCTGCCGCGAGGCGGTCGCCGAACTGGACGCCCAGGGGCTGGAACACGGCGGGGAGCTGGAGATCGGAATCATGGTGGAAACCCCGGCCGCCGTCATGGCCGCCGACCTGTTGGCCACCGAATGCGATTTCTTCAGCATCGGCAGCAACGACCTGATCCAGTACACCCTCGCCATGGACCGGGGCAACGAGCGGGTGTCATACCTGTATCAGCCTCTCCATCCGGCCATCCTGCAATCCCTGGCCAGGGTCGTCGAGGCGGGTCACGCCCACGGAATCTGGGTCGGCATCTGCGGCGAGATGGGTTCGGAAACGCGGCTGGCCGAGGTCCTGCTGGGATTGGGCCTGGACGAGATCAGCACCCACGGAGTGGCGCTGCCCAAGATCAAACAGGTTATCCGCTGGACCGGACTCGCCGAGGCGCGCTCCCTGGTGGGCGACCTGATGAAACTGAGCACGGCCGAGGAAGCCAATGCCTTCCTGGCCCTGTACATCGCTGAACGCAAACGATTGCGTGCGGAAAAGGAGTCGAATTCGTGAAAGCCCTCATTCCCGCGGCGGGTATCGGGACGCGCCTGCGCCCCCATACCCTCAACAAACCCAAGGCCCTTTTGCCGGTGGCCGGCAAACCGATCCTGGCCCACATCATGGACGATTTGACCGATGCGGGGATCGACGGTTTCGTGCTGATCATCGGGTACCACGGGCAGGAGGTCCGCGATTGGGTCGCCCGGCAACGCCCGGACCTGGACATCACCTTCGTCGAGCAGACCGAGCGCCTGGGACTCGGTCACGCCGTGTGGACAGCCCGCGAGGCCCTGGGGGAGGAACCCTTTTTCTGTGTCCTGGGGGACACCATCCTGAAGGCGGATTATGCCGCCTTGCTCGGCGCAGCCGGCAACGTCATCGCCGTCCGGGAGGTCGAAGATCCGCGGCGGTTCGGTGTGGTGGAATTGGACGGTGACCGCGTGGTCCGTTTCGTGGAGAAACCCGAGGTTCCACCGAGCAACCTGGCCATCGTGGGTGCCTACCTGTTCCGGGGTTCGGCCGCCCTTTGGCGCGGACTCGACCATGTCGTGACCGGTGGCCACCGCACGCGGGACGAGTTCCAGCTGACCGACGCCTTGCAGCACATGGTGGAGCACGAGGCGGCCTTCACCGTGGCGCCGGTCGAGGACTGGTTCGACTGCGGCAAGCCGGAGACCTGGTTGGCCACCAACCGCATCCTCCTTGATCGCGCCGAGGCGGACGGCACAGGCACCCGCGGCCCCGAAATCGTACCTCCCTGCTACATCGCCGAGGATGCCTTTGTCCGGGGATCGCAGATCGGGCCCCATGTATCCATCGGATCCGGCTGCGTGGTGGAAAACTGCCGGTTGAGCGATTGCGTGGTGGGGGAGAGGTCCCAGTTGACCGAATGTGGGCTTGCCAATTCCCTGGTCGGAAACGAATGTGTGCTGAATCACGTGGCCGGCGTCATCAATATCGGCGATTTTGGAACCGCCCGCGGCTCGTGAAGGTCCGAATTTCAACCGGGAGCAGACCATGAGCAAGACCTACCTGTTCACCAGTGAATCCGTTACCGAGGGGCACCCCGACAAGGTCGCCGATCAGATAAGCGATGCCGTCGTCGACGCGATTCTGGCCGAGGACGCCCAGGGCCGCGTGGCCTGCGAGACCCTCGTGACTACCGGGCTGGTTTTCCTCGCCGGCGAGATCACGACCGACATCTATGTGGATCTGCCCAAGATCGTGCGCGGCACCGTGCGTGAAATCGGGTACGTTTCCTCGACCATGGGTTTCGACGCCGATTCCTGTGCCGTCAACGTCTCCCTGGACAAGCAATCCGAAGACATCGCCCAGGGCGTTGACAGCGGCGGGGCCGGTGACCAGGGCCTGATGTTCGGTTACGCCTGCGGTGAGACCGACGTCCTGATGCCCCTGCCCATCACCCTGGCCCATCGCATGGCCCGGCAGTTGGCCGCGGTGCGCAAGGACGGCACCCTGCCCTGGGCTCTGCCCGACGGGAAGACCCAGGTCAGCGTCCGCTATGAGGACGACAAACCCGTTGCCGTGGACACGGTGGTGATTTCGACCATGCACCGGGATTCGGTGAGCAACGACGATATCCGTGCGGGGATCCGCGCCCACGTCATCGAGCCGGTCCTGGACAGGTTCGCGGTGGCCCACGACGGCCTGAAGGTCCACATCAATCCCACCGGACGTTTCGTGACGGGGGGCCCCCAGGGGGACTGTGGCCTGACGGGGCGGAAAATCATCGTCGACACCTACGGCGGCAGCGCCTGTCACGGCGGGGGGGCCTTCAGCGGCAAGGACAGCACCAAGGTGGATCGCTCCGCGGCTTACGCCGCGCGGCATCTGGCCAAGAACATCGTGGCGGCCGAATTGGCCGGTCGGTGCCAGGTCCAGTTGGCCTACGCCATCGGCGTTCCCGAGCCGGTTTCCATTGCCGTGGACACCTACGGCACCGGCCGCGTTCCCGACGAGCGGATCACGGCTGCCATCACTCAGGTGGTGGATCTCACCCCGGGTGGAATCATCGCTCGGCTCGACCTGCGCAAGCCGATATTCCGTCAAACCGCCGCCTACGGGCACTTCGGGCGGGATGATGTGGAGTTCACCTGGGAAAAGCTGGATCTTAGGGATGCCCTGCAGAACGCCGCCGGCTGAGATCGTTGCCGATGTGGGCAAAGATACGAAACGGGCGGCCGCTGAGGCCGCCCGTTTCGATTGTGCCCGGAGGTCTGGAGCTCAGGGAGCGTCGGTCACCGAAATATGCAGCGTGTCGCGGCGCACGACCGCCCAGAACGGATAGTTGACGGCCAGGGTCACGTCGTATTCCCCGCTCTCGGTGAACCGGAACCGGGGAGCACGGCCCGTGAATACAGTTCCGGCCGCATCGTTCATGCGCCATTTGAAGAAGATCTTGGCGTAGTTCCCGGCGTTGTCCGGGTCGATGTCGCAGGATTCGGCGCGCAGGTCGAACTGGACCGTATCGGCAGTCGTCACGCTCCCGGCCGGGAAGTTGCTGCTGGCTTCGACCAACAGGCTGTCGGCAAGAACCCGGACCGGCATGCTGGAACTGGCGGAGTTGCCGTCGGGGTCGGTGGCGGTCACGACCACGTTGAAATCACCGGCATCGGCGTAGGTATTGAAGGCGCGGGAAGTGGTGCCGATATGGCCGTCCCCGAAATTCCAGGAAATTTCCAGGTTGTTGGTGCCGCCGGTTGCGTTTCCGGTCTCGTTGCCGCCTGAAACCGCAACGTACCCCTCGATCTGCAGGGGCATGACCCCGCAGAGGGGGGTGAGCGTCAGCCGGGTGATGGCGGGCTTCGTGTCTTGTTTGCATCCGGAAACAAAGAAAAGGACCAGCAGGGCTGCCGGTATCAAGAGCAGGCAGAAGCGTTTCATGAGTTCGGTATTCTCCCTGTGGGGTGGCGGGAACCCGGAGCCCACCCGGGCACTGCCCGGAATGACTCCACCGGCCTGGTCGCATAAGTTTACGTAGCTAGGATAGCCTGCACAAGTCGTCTCGTCAAATCCGGTTAGCAAGGGGTGAATCATCGTCGGGCACGACCGAACAGCACCAGGAACAGCCCGAGAAAGAAGACATTCCCGGACCAGGCCGCCAGCAGGGGGGGCACGGCTCCGGTGTGACCCAGACTCTTGCCGAAATTCATGAACATGTAGTAGCCGAAACTCACCAGCAGGGTCAGGCCGAACCCCGAGGCGACGGTGGTCTTGCGGGGGCTCGAGGCCAGGATGATCCCCATCAGTGTCACGATGATGTTCACGAAGGGAAAGGCCAGGTTGAATTGCACGTCAACGATGCTTTTTCGCGGATCGCCGCCCGTTTGGCGGACCAGCCGAATATGATCCTGCAACTGCCGGATGGTCATGTCCTCCTGGGGGATCCGGTCGCGGTAGAACCCCTTGGGGTCGATGGTCAGGTCCGAGGCGATCATCTTGTCGAGATGGTCGATGGTCTCCTTGTCCTCGCTGAATCGCCGCCGGGTCACTCCCGACAGGCTCCAGGTGGCGCCGGTCCACGTGGCCCGATCGGCGGCGATGATTTCGGTGACGCGTGACCCCTGCCGGGTCACGATGCGCATCCCCTGCAGGATGCCCGTGTTGGGGTCGAATTTGTGCGCGTAGTACATCCGGCCGTCGGGTCCGCGCAGGGCGATGTCCCGGGTGGGATTGATGGTGTCGGCCTGTTTGTGGATCTCCACTTCCCAGACCTTGCGTTCCAGGATGTTCGCCCGGGGCAGGACGTATTCGTGCCAGCTGAGGGAAAACCCGGTCAGCAGGATCGCCCCGATCAGCAGGGGACGGGCGACCTGCATCAGCGAGCATCCCGCCGCCATCAGGGCGGTCAGTTCCAGGTAGCGGGCCATGGAGCCGATGGTGAACAGGACCGACATCAAAACGGCGATGGGCATGACCGTGTCGACGATCCAGGCGCCCTTGTACAGGTAATAGCGCAGGACCATGGAGGCGGTGGCGGAGTTGTCCACGAAGCTGCCCATGTGATCCAGCAGGTCCATGATGGTGAACAGGAGCAGGGCACCCAGCAGCGTGTAGAGCAGGTTGCGCAGGAAGGAGCTCAAAAGATAACGGTGAATGATCGTCATGCGGTGGAGCCTCGGTCCGACACGGTGGCAGAGGGCTTCACCCGGGGTTTGTGCGTGACGCTCAGGATGCTGGATTCCTTGACGGTGCGCATGAAGACCGGGATGCCCACGGCCAGCAGGAAGAAGTTGGCGCTCCACATGGCCAGGAACGGGTCCAGACGGCCCCGATCCGCCATCTTTTCACCTCCGACCAGGAAAAGATAATATACCAGGAAAACCCCGATGGCCAAAGAGACGCTCACTCCCCGGCCGCTGCGGCTGGAGGAAACGGCCATGGGCACGCCCAGGAGGGTGAACACCATGCAGGCAAAGGGAATGGCGAACTTCTTGTGGAATTCCACCAGGTAGCGGTTCGCCTTGACGACGTACGAATCCAGCACGCGCTCCTGGAAACTGCATTGCTCGGCCGTGCGCTGGACCTTGGTCCTGGTTTCCCGGAAGCGTTCGGCCATGGCCAATTCGCGGCGGTCCGGCTCGAGTGAGATCCTGCCGCCCAGGACCAGGTCACGTTTTTTTGGCTGGAGCAGGTTCCACTCCCAGTTGAGGAAGCTGCCGGTGAACTCGGAGATCCGGCTGTGGATGTCCGCCTGACGAACTCTTTCCTTGTCGGCCGCCTGCAAGAGCTCCCCGAGGTCCATCTCCCGGTCGCCCTTGGCCTTGCGGTCGGTTTTCTGCATGTCCTGTTCGGCGTTGCCGATCGTCCGTGTCAGCTGGGAGAACCTGATGACCTGGTACTTGGCGGGATCCTCGGCGTCCTGTTGCTCGTGGGTTTCCCCGTTGTGGAGGTTGAGGATCAGGGCGTTGTCCTCATGGTCGTTGATGACGGTGCCCCATTCGGCGAAGGTCATGCGGGGGGAAATGTCCCCGGGATCTTCCTTCTCGATGATGGTGACGTCCTCGATCCGCCCGGTCTTGTCGTCCTTGGTCGCGACGAAGATGGTCAACTTGTCGTTGAGATCGTTGAATTGCTGGGGCTGGATTTCCAGCATGGGTCGTTTCTGGCTGATATCGCGCAGGAGGTTGGCCAGGGTGTGGTTCATGTCCGGGAAAACGAAGTGGTTATAGGCCGTCATGGCCACCGTGATCACCGCGGCGGTGGCCAGCAGGGGGCGCAATACCGACCACAAGCTGATACCGCTGGCCTTCATGGCTGTAATTTCGTTGTCGGCAGCAAGTTGACCGACCCCCATCAAGACCCCGACGAGCACCGACATTGGTATGGATAATGCAAACGTGTGGGGAAGGCTCAGCAGCAGCACCTCTGTGGCGATGGGAAATGCTACCCCTTTGGTGACAAAGAGATCGACATAGTTGAACAGGGTATCTATCATCAGCAAGAATGTGATGACCGAGAGCCCGAAGAAGAAGGGGCCGCGGCAGGTGAGGATCAAGTGCTTGTTTAGCAAGCGCATATGAGCTTCGAGACCTTCCCCGGATCCGCCACTCCATCCATCTGGACGGTCCCCGGTATTCCTGCTGTGTTGACCCGGAGCCCTGCCCGCGTGCCGCGCCGGTGCTCCCATCCGGTTCACGTTACCGTGGCCGGTCTTCCCCGAGGGGGCGGCCGGGATGGGAAACCCTGATCGCACCCGGAGTCAGAATGACCATTTCCGGGGACGAATTCAAGTTATGATCCGGCCCCATTCCCCCACCGGCCGCGGGCCAGGGAGTGTCCAGGTGAATCCGCGCCCGCCCAGCAGAGCTCCGCGGCAGTCGACAGGCCCAAGGTGGTACCTGGGCCTTTTGCTGTTGCTGGGAGTGTTGTGGGGGACTGCGGACAGGGCCCTGGCCGATCCAAACTACGAGGGGCCGCTTCTCTACGGTCTCGATCCGGTGATCCGGTCCACCGACAACCCGCGGTTGCTGGGAGTCGACCGTCTGTTGCTCCTGCGCAGGATGAAGTCCCTCGGTATCGACCCCCAGCGAACCGGGATTACCCGACCCACCCTGGAAAGTTCCCTGCGCCGCGTGTGGGACGACCGTTCCCGGGTCGACCTCCAGCGTCGGGAAACCGTGCTGGAATACAACGGCCTCTTCGGGCTGATGTTCGAGTTCCGCTATCCGACCTTCATGTTCTTCTACCAGGAGGCGGTGGCCCTTCCCGGCGGTCTCACCTACTATCCGCCGCGCCCCGTGCGGGATCCCGCGGTTCAGGTCTTCGTTGACGATCTCCACCAGGGCATGATGCGGCGCCAGACGGTGGATCGTCGGCTGACCCGGATGGATGACCTGGCCGTGGCGGGCAAGGGACGTCAGAACGGACAGAACGACGGCCTGATCAACCTGACCATCCCCATCAAGCTGCCCCACACCCTGGAAAAGATCATCGGCCGGGGGGAGAAGACCCGCATCAAGATCAGCGGTCGCGAACACTTCGCCCTCAACGGCGAGAGCACGGTGATCAAACCCTTCGTGGGCAACGAACGCATGTCCAACCAGTCGCTGTTCCCCTCGCTGGACATGAAGCAGGAACTGCAGATCAACCTGTCGGGAACCATCGGCGAGAAGATCATCATCGAGGTCGACCACAACAGCGAGGCCATCGGGCCCGAGGCCACCAAGATCAAACTGATGTACCAGGGGCTCGAGGACGAGGTCATCAAGACCATCGAGACCGGCGACGTGGGGCTGACCCTGCCGGGGAGCCAGTTGCTGGGTTACAGCTCCAACAAGTCGGGCCTGTTCGGCTTCAAGGTCACCGGTCAGGTGGGCCGGACCGACTTCACCTTCGTGACCTCCAAGCAGAAGTCCCAGTCCTCGTCCAAGACCTTCAACGCCAAGGGAGGCCAGGAGGAAGACCGGATCATCAACGCCTCCGACTACCTTAACAACCGCTTCTTCAAGCTGGATCTGCCGGATAGCGAACCCCAGGGTCGCCGGCAGGGGGAGACCATCGTTTACGGATCCGTGAAGATCTTCAAGTGGCTGGGAACCGGGATTCGCGGCGAGGGAGAAGTCGCCGTGGCGGCTTATTTCGACAGCTTGGGTGTTCATGCCTGGGACAGCATCGATTTCGGCCATCCGGAGCCCATCACCGAGGTCGGACCACGCTGGCAGGAAATCACGGATTTTGAAGCCTTGCTGGATGCTGCGGGAAGCCTGATCGCCATCGACATGGGCCGAAGCTATCTGGATGAAGACGTGCTGGCGGTGATCTATGACGTTGTCGACGGGAATGGCGTCATCACCTCGGTGGGCGACAAACCCGGTGTGGATGAACCGGTTCAGGAGTTGCCCAATGATGAGGGAACATTCTATCGGATGAAATTGCTCAAGGTCCCCCACAACAAGAGCAATTCCCGGCTGTTCAATTACGTCCTGCGGAACATCTACCCCCTGGGCGGGTCGAATATCGACGCCTCGACCTTCGATCTGCGCATCGAATACGAAAAACCCGGTTTGGACCAACCCCAGCAGGATGTGAACGGGCTGGATTTCTTCCGCATCTTCGGCCTGGACCAGGAAAACGCCCAGGGAGAGCCGGGGCACGACAACGTCGTGGACTTTCACGACCCGTACCTGTTCGACCTGGAACGGGGACTGCTCAAGTTCCCCCTGGATTTCCCCACCCCCTTCGCCGCGGACAGCACCCAGTACGAGGCCTATGCCGACGACTCGGAGAAATTCAAATGGGAAACCAGCACCCTCAAGGATAACCTGGCGCCCGAATTCTACAACTACGACAAGACCATCCCACCCTCCCGCTTTGGGGAATACAGCCGCTTCCACTTCGTGGTCCACCACGCTTCGGCCAGCAGCAACATCAGCCTGGGCACCTCCAGCATCGAGGAAGGCAGCGAGAGCGTGGTCGTCAACGGGCGCACCCTGACCCGCGGCACCGACTATTCCATCGACTACACCTTCGGCGAGATCCAGCTCCTGGGCGACGCGGCCAACCTGACTCCGGACAGCCAGATCTCGGTGAACTACCAGTACGCGCCCTTCATCGGCGGGGGCAAGACCAGTCTCACCGGCCTCAACCTGGGCTACGACCTGGGACGCAACGCCAAGATGTCCACAACCTGGCTCTACCAGAGCGAGGCGATCGTGGGGGAGAAGGCCAAGCTGGGCGAGGAGCCCAGCCATACCCTGGTGGGGAACGTCAACCTCAACACCACCCTCAAACCCTATCTGCTGACCCACGTGGCCAATTTCCTGAGTCGGCACGATTCCGACCGCGAGAGTTCCATCCAGCTCTCCGGTGAAATGGCCGTCAGCCTGCCCAACCCCAACACCAAGGGCCAGGCCTATCTGGAGGACTTCGAGGGCGTCGATTCCTCCAACTACGTCTCCCTGACGCGGGCGTCCTGGTCCTGGGCCAGCGTGCCCTTCCTGGGCGAAGCCTACCAGGACACCTCCCTGGATTTCCGCACTTTCGCGCCGGAGAAACGGGTCACCACCCGCTGGTTCCTGCCCCGGGACCGGGTGCTGCGCCGCTACCTGAATCCCAACCTGATCAAGGAGGAGCGGGACGACACCCAGCAGGTCATGGACCTCTATCTGCGGGCCGACGAGGGTTGGGAAGGCGATAACTGGGGCGGGATCATGCGGGGCATCAGCCGCACGGGTCTGGACCTTTCCAAATCCCAGTTCGTGGAGATCTGGGTCAACGACGGGATCCCCGAAAAGGAATTCCGTTCCGGTCGCCTGCACATCGACTTCGGGTACATCAACGAGGACGGCTTCTGGACCCGGGATCTCGACAGCAGCCTGGTCATCGGCAATTTTGATCAGGAGGATGGCATCACTTATAAACCGGGCCCTCCCCCCACGGGCACTCCCCCCGACGGCATATTTTCCGCGGGTGACGAGGATATCGGCCTGGACGGCCAAGGGGAGAACGGGCCCCAGGGCTACAGCGCGGAATATGAGATCGGCGGCGATTCGCCTTTCCCTCGTATCAACGGCACCGCCCGCAACAGCCGCGAGGACACCGAGGATCTGAACCGCAACGCGCGGATGGATCGCAACGACGGGTATTTCACCACCGTTATCGACCTCCAGGATACCCCGGCTCTGATCGACGTGGATTACGACTTCGATTCCGCTGACGTGGCTGAACTCAAGGACCAGAACATCGCCTGGCGCAAGTACCGCATTCCCCTCGGAGCGGTGGACAAGGTGTCTGTCGGGTCCACCGCGGACATCCGATCCATCACCCACGCCCGGATCTGGTACGAGAACGATACGCAGGAAGCTCCCGATGCCGTGCGCCTCCAGCTGTCGGACTTCAAATTCCTGGGCAGCCGCTGGGAACGCGAAGGCGTGCGCCGGATCAGCGACGAGGCGCTGCTGGACGACATCGAGCGCCGGGGCGCCCAGTTCTTCCTGGGAGAGGTCAACAACAAGGAGAATCCCGACTACGTCCCGCCCTTCGCCGTGCACGAGATCAACAGCATCCCGGAAAAGGAACAGGCCCTGGTGCTGGATTTCGACGACCTGCAGCGGGGACAGATGATCCGGACCAGCAAGGTGGTCTCCCCCCGGGGAGACGACTACACCTTCTACAAGGATCTGTCCTGGTACTTCTCCAACCCCTCCCAGCAGAATGTTGACCTGGATCTTTTCTTCCGCGTGGGGTCGGACTCGCTGAATTTCTACGAGGTCAACTACCGCTTCGCCCAATCGACCTTCAAGGTGGGCTGGCAGCAGTTCACGGTGAACCTGGCCGAACTTTCCAACATCAAGAACGGCGAGATCGACATCGAGGGCGTGGCCCACGGAGAGGTCCCCGATGTCAACACCGGCGAACTCTATTCCGCCCGCGTCGTCGGCCGGCCGGACCTGCGCCACATCAGGCGCTACTACTTCGGAGTGATGAACCAGGTCCTCAGCGAGGGAGCGCAGGGCTATTTCTACTTCAACGATGTCCGATTGCTGGACGTGAAGAAGGAATCGGGCATGGCCCAGAGGGCCGGTGTGCGTCTGAACATGGCCGACATCATCAAGGTGGATTTCGACTGGAAGCACACGGACTCCGAATTCCACGGCCTGGATGAACGCGCCGGTTCGGGGGTGGATTTTCGGGACTGGAATGTGGCCACGAATTTCAAGGTCGATGATTTCGTGCCCTTGCTGGGGTTCCAGCTTCCGGTGAACCTGAGCCGTCGCCGCACCGTCAACCGCCCGAAGTACGAGGTGAACAGCGACATCGAGATTCTCGAGGCATCCACGGCCGATGCCATGTCCACCATCGATGCCCAGGAGCGGTTCTCCACCCGTCTGCGCCACCCGCCGAGCAAGGCCGTCCTCGCCCGCTACCTAGTGGACCCCTGGACCCTTCAGGTCAGCGGATCGCGCACGACCTACGACGGCCCTCTGGCCGAAAGGCGGGGGAAGAGCCTGCAGGGCTCACTCAACTACGACCTGCGGATCAGCGGGCGCCACAGCCTGGGCGACTACCCGGTGCTGGCCTCCGTGCCCTTGTTGCGGGGGCTGTCACTGGTGCCCACCAAGGTGACCCTGGGGGCCAACTTCACCAACCGTTGGAACGCCACCACGACTCTCAACGAAGACGGCGTGGTGACCCAGCGTTCCCAGTCGCAGAGCCGGCCGGGGGTTCTCAGCGCCAACCTGGACTACAATCCCTCCCTGATCCTCGATCTCACCTTGGCGGCGAAATCGGACCGGGACCTCCTGCGCGAAAAGCGGGCCTTCGGAGTCAACGTCGGCGAGGAGAATCAACGCAGTTACGATATGCGCATGACCGTCAAGACTCCTCGCGCCAAGGATCTGCCCGACGGCCCCCTGTTCATGCCCCTGCGGTCGGCGGCCCGCTTGGCCAACAAGCTGCGGCCCTCGGTCCAGTTCAACGGCAAATTCGTCGACCAGCACGGCCCCGGGGTGCGCCAGACCGCGGGTCAGACCAATGTGCGCAACATCAACAATTCGGGGAATTGGGACTTCCGATTCGATGTGCCTCTCGGCGACTGGGTCAAGAGCGTATTCCCGGAACACCGCGTAACGAGCCAGGAGAGGCAACGGTTGATCAACGAGCAGCGTCGCCTGGAAAAGCGTGCGCTCCGGCAGGGTGGGTCCCCTCCCGGTCAAGGCCAACCCGAACAGGATATCGACGAGTCCGGATTGACCCCCGAGGAACGTCAGCGCCGGGAAGAAGAGCGGCTCCTGGAAGGGGCGCAACAGCGGCAAGAGGAGGAGGCTGACCAGGGCTTGGCCGAGCCGGAGGAAGCTCCGCCCCCGACGGAGGGCGAGCGCCTCAGCCCCATGATTCTCATCAACCCTTTCCTGGATCTGCTGCGGGGCACCGCGCCGGTGAAGATCTCCACTTCGCGGCAACAGAACAGCACCTACAGCCAGTTGCGGACCGGAGCCCCCTTCTGGTACCAGACGGGTATTGAAAATGTTCTGGATGCGGCCGACAGCCTGTATGCCTCCAGGAGCTACCAGGACCGCAAGACGCTCAATCTCTCGAGCAGTTCGAAAATCACGCGGAACATCGGCTTGGACACCAAGTACACCGTCACCAGGTCGGTGCGGGATCAGGTCGGCAGCACGACCCGGAACAAGCAGGTCGATTGGCCGGACTTTTCCCTATCGGTCAGCGGTCTGGAGAAATGGGGGGTTTTCGGGGGCATCGCCAGCGACCCCAATGCGGGCAGGTTCCGTTCCGCGAACTTCAATATCAGCTACAAGAAATCCGAAACGGTGAACAACTACACCGATACCTATTACAACCCCACCGTCAACAAGGTGATTTCGCCCCGCCTGACCTTCAATTTCCGGAGTGGTTTGTCGGCAACGGCCAATGCCACGGTGACCAGCAACGATGCTCAGTCCAACGGTGTGTTGACGTCCCTGCGCCGCCAACGCATCGGCTTGCAACTGAGGCACCAGTTCCGGGCCCAGAGGCTGCTGGCGAAACTGGGGCTGTACCGGCCCGGAAACAATCCCTCCATCACCATGGATGTGGATATCTCCTATCAGCGCTCCCGCACCGAACGTTTCACTCCGGGTAGCGTGGTTTCCGCCCCCACGGGCCAGTCCAGTATCAGCCTGCGCCCCCGCTTCAGTTATCAGATTTCCCGGAGTCTCAGCGGCGCCTTCAACATGGGTTTTTCGAAGTCCAAGGATATCGCCACCGACCGGACAACGACTTCTCTCGGCATGGGAGTGGAGATGACCTTTGTATTCTAGATTGCGAACCTGGATCTGCAGGGCCCTGGTCGGTTTGATCGGGGTGGCCTTTGCATGGTCGACTTTCGCCTACGCGACGTCGGACAGCGGGGCGGTTCCCGTATTTTCCGGGAAACGCGCCATGGAACTCGTTCATCTCCAGTGCGACCTGGGTCCGCGGGTGCCGGGATCGCCGGCCAACCGCGCCCTGCAGGACACCATCCTGGCTCATGCGGAGGAATTGGGGTTCGAGGCTCGACGGGGTTGTTTCCGCGCCACGAATCCCCTGACCGGCGAAGAGATGGATGTCTGCAATTTCGTGGTCATCCTGCCGGGCACGGGAGCCGGGCCTTCCCTGTGGTTGGGGGTCCACTTCGATTCCCGACCCCTGGCCGACCAGGACCCCGATCCCCGGATCCGGACTCAGCCCGTCCCCGGGGCCAACGACGGCGCCAGCGGTGTGGCCGTCCTGTGGCACCTCATGGAAATGGCGGGGGCCAGCCCTCCGGCGCGCACCGTCGTGTTGATGTTCCTGGACGGCGAAGACTCCGGCCGGGAAGGGGATCCGGAGAGCTTCTGCCTGGGCAGCGCGCACCTGGCGGCCGGGTGGGGTGGGTTCAATAGTCTGTTGCCTGCCGCGAGGCCCGAGGGTGTGATCATCCTGGATATGGTGGGCGATGCCGATCTGGAAATCACCCAGGAATCCCTATCCTTGAAGTATGCGCCGGGTTGGACCTCACGGGTGTTCGAGAGGGCCGCCGCGCTTGGTCTGCCGGCGTTCCAGGCGCGCGGTGGTCGGGCTGTTTTCGATGACCACATTCCGTTTTTGCGCCGCGGCCTTCCCGCGGTGGATCTCATCGATTTCGACTACTCGCCCTGGCATACCGGCGGGGATGTTCCGAGTGCCTGCAGCGCTGGGAGTCTCGCTCAATCGGGCGCCCTGCTCACGGACCTGATCTACAATCCGTAAGCCATCCGAGGGGGAGGATGATTCGCACTAAATTCCCTGCGCGGCCTGCCGATATGTCGGGGGACCGTTATCGCGCCCAGACCTTGGAATGTGCAAAGGAGCAGGGAATGATCACCACCTGCACGGAGTGCCAGGCTCGTTATCAACTGGAGGACCAGAAGGTTCCCCGCCGTGTCATCAAGGTCCGCTGCCCTGACTGCAGCGGTATCTTCTCTCTGGATGGGACCGCTCGCGCCGAGGCGGAAGCTCCCCTGGTGGTCGAGCACGGAGGGCGCGATTTGACGCCGCAGCCGGTTGCTCCCGCGCCCCAGCTGTCCGGGGAACCCGTTCGGGCCCAGGCTCCGTCTGCCGGGGTTGCCGTCCTGGAAGAAACCGGCGTCGCCCCCGCAGCGAGTCGTGGCCGCCGCCGCCGCAGCAAGGAAGAGATGTACGCCCGCGCCCTGGTGTCGGATATCCTCGTCTACAACCGGGATGCCCGCGACCAGGCCCTCAAGGACGGGACCCTGGTCGAAGCCCTGGGGCAGGAGATCAAGAAGAGCTGGGAACTCTACAAGGAAAAGGTCACCCCGGAGGTGGCCAACGGCACCGATCATTTCAAGAAAGCCCTCAACGAGATCCTGGCCGAGGGCGCCGAGCTGTTCTGATCCCGGGCGCCCCGACTTCGAGGCGTCCCTGTCCATGGCGAGACCCGGTCCTCGACCGGGTCTCCGCTTTTTGGGTTTTCTAGGACCCACCCCATTTATCCCGACTGATCTCCTCGAGAATATCGTCGATCTGCTGCCTCACCCGGACGTTCTGGTCGGGTTCGAAGAGGGCTTGCTTGACCCTGCCCTGATCGTCCTTCTTCACGTAGCGCAGGCTCTGGAGGTCGGCCATGGACATGAGGATGTCCTTGCTGACCCGGACCTCGACCGGATGGCCCTCCTGGTTGAGGCGGGGATTGTTGAAGGGATGCATGCCGTTCCCCCAGCCGTGGACGACCATGGAGCAGAGCAGGGCGCGGAAGGTATTCTGGCCCTGCACGGTTTCCAGGTCGAAACTGCCCCCGACCTTCGCGATGACGCTGTCGATGACTGCGCACAATTTTGCCGCCAGTTGGGGTTCCACGTCCATCTGCAACAGTCGCGAAAACATGGTGTTGAGGATCTTGTCGGTGTTGGTGGACATCTTGGAACTCCCGATCCTGTGCGGTCCTGTCGTTTCCCGTATGGGGGGGGATTGTCCCGAAATCCCCCATCGGGGAGCATTGCGCCCGATTTCCGGGGAGGGTGTTGCAAATTGCTTGCCCAATCCGGTCGTACCCCCCGAATTCCCTTGAGTTTGTCAATACACCGGAAAATTTTCCATGGCATACCGATTGCACCCAAGGGGTGATCATGCCGCTGACCGTTCCTTTTGCCGGGGGTTGGATCCCGGAGGAGAGCTGCCCATGTCGGTTCAGAATTTGACCGCCACCGCCTGCTGCCGTCTTCTGTATTACGGCCAGGCCGGAGTGGGCAAACGGGAGAATCTGCGGCTGATCCACCAGTTCGTGCCACCGGAATCGCGCCTGTCGATCGCGGTGGAGGATCCCGAACGTCAGATCGGCTTCAACCTGCCCCAGCCGGGACAATCGTCGCGCCAGGTCCTGGTGCAGGCAGTGGATGTGGGGAAGGAGCGTTATCACGCCGCCGGGATGACGTCGCGGTTGCCCTTCGACGGCGTGGTCTTCGTCATCAACTCCGGAGTTTCCCAACTCGACCAATCGCTGGCCGCCTTCGAATCCCTCAAGATGTTCCTGGATTCGTGGGGGATGGACCTCATGCGGATCCCGGTGGTCCTTCAGTACAACCGCACCGGAAGTAACGAGGAAACGATCCCCGTGGATCGGCTGGAGAGCCTGCTCAATCCTTGGGGACTGCTCTCCTTCCCCGCCGCCACATTGCGCGGCGAAGGGGTCCGTGAAACCCTCAAGGCCGTCCTCGGCTTGGCGGTCAAGCACCAGGAGGAGCAGGCCGTCATGATGCCCAATTTCAACCCCCGGCACTCCGAGGCCCCACCGGCGGAACCGGAGCCTCCGACGGAATCGAAGCTGCAACTGGAGTACGGCCCGGCGTTACCCGGCGCCGAGATGGAGGAATCCACCCGTCTGCGCAGTGAGCAGATCTTCAACGACCTGCGCCCTCCGCTGGTGATCCCGGTCAAGATTCCCCGTCGTCTGGTCAGCGGCCTCAAGGGACCGCTACGGGTCTTCCTGGAAATCGAATTCGAGGATTAGCCGCCTGACTGTTGACCTGTTTGCGATCCTACCCTATGGTCCCGACCATGGACACTCCAAGCACGACATCAGGGAAATCCGCCATCGGGCCGGATACCTTGGCGGACCAGCTGGCCGCCGGGCTCCGCCTGGAACGAGAGGGCCGGTGCGCGGCCGCCCTCGATCTTTACCACCACCTCCTGAGCGACCACCCCGACGAATGCCGCCTGCATTATCGGGCCGGCTGCGCGGCGCTCAAGATGGGTGAAGCCGCAACGGCCCAATCCTTTTTCCAGACCGCGGTGGCGCAGGATCCCGACAATCCCCGCTACCTGACGAATCTCGGGGTGGCTCTCGATCGCCTGGGCCGGCGCGAGGACGCCGTGAGGCTCTACAAACGGACGGCCATGCTGGATGGGGGCACCGTGGTGGCTCACCATAATTTGGGTGCGATCTATGCCGAACAGGGGCGCATGGACGAAGCCTTGCGTTCGTTCCGGGCCGCCATCGCCCTGGAACCGGACGCCGAGGGCTATCACAACCTGGGACTCGTCCACTTCCGGGTCGATGATTTCGTTGCCGCCCTGGAGAATTTCCGCAACGCCGTGGCGTGTGACTCCGGCTACGCGGTGGGCCACTATTACGTTGGCCTGTGCCTGATGAAAACGGGGAACTACATCGCCGCCATGGAAGCTTTCCATAGAGCCTGGGGCCTGGATTCACGCCTCGCGCGGGTTCCCTACCACCTGGGATGCTGCCTGCACAAGCTGCAGCGGCATGAGGAGGCCCGCAGCCGCCTCGAACAGGCCCTGGACGCCTTCCCCGAGGATGGCCGTCTCCACTACCAGCTGGCCCTGACCTGTGACGCCTTGGGATTGCACCCCGAAGCCCGGATTCACTACGGCATGGCCACGGGACGCAACAACCCCAACGAATGACACTTCCTTCACTGCCCTGAATACCGAAAGGATCCTCCGTGCCCGAGTTTCTCAACATGCTTATCCTGGCGGTAGTCCAGGGGTTGACCGAGTTCCTGCCCGTCAGCAGTTCCGGTCATCTCGTCCTGCTCCAGCATTTCCTGGGAACCCGGGAAGGCGATGTGTTCTTCGATGTCGTCCTGCATGGAGGCACCCTGTTTTCGATTCTCGCGGTGTACCGCAGGGAACTGGTCCGGCTGCTGAAACTCGATTCCGATTCACTCCGGTACATTCTGGCCCTCGGCTTGGCGACGGTGCCGGCGGTGGTGGTGGGTCTGCTGGCGCAGGATACCATCGATCGCCTGTTCGGCGCCCCACGTCTGGCCAGCCTGGGCCTGATCTTCACGGGGTTGGTGCTGCTTTCCACCCGTCTGGTCCACGGGGCCGGGGGGGGCGACGCTGGCGAATGGAAACCCCGGCCGGTGGCACCGCTTCAGGCCCTGTTGATCGGATGCGCCCAGGCCCTGGCCATATGTCCGGGAATCAGCCGCTCGGGTTCGACCATCGCGGCATCCCTGTGGCTCGGATTGCCACGGACGGAGGCCACCCGCTTCAGCTTCCTGATGGCCATCCCGGCCATCGCCGGCGCGGTCGTCTTGAATCTGGTCAAGGGTGGCGGGGCCGATAGTGTGGGGGGCGGGTTCCTGCTGGCTGCCGCCGTGGTTTCCTTCGGGGTGGGGCTGTTGGCTATCCGTTTGACGGCTCTGGCGGTGGTCCGGGCGCATTTCTGGAAGTTCAGCTTCTACTGCCTCGCCGTGGGAGCGGTGGCCTGGATCGTCCTGTCCTGATCGGGGCGGTCGATCAGGCCGGGCTGCCCTGCAAGAGATTGGCCACCGTGGCTGCCACGCGGTTTTCGTCGAAGGGCTTGATGATGAAATCCTTCGCTCCGGCCTTGATGCCCGAAAGGACCAGGTTGCGTTGGCCCAGAGGTGCGACCAGGACGACCTGGGCCTCGGGATCGGCCGTCAGGATGCCGGTGAGGGCCTCCAGACCGTCTGCATCGGGCAAGGTGGTGTCCAGCATGACAATCTGGGGCCGGAGTCTCCGGAATTCCTTGATGGTTTCTTCGGCGTCGGCGGCTTCGCCGACAACCTTCATTCCCATGTTTTCCAGAATGTCCCTGAGCATGGCCCGCATGAAGTCTGCGTCGTCGGCGATGAGTACGGTGTGGCCCAAAGGGTAAACCTCCGCGATGCTTGCTATGGGCGCCGCGAGGGCCAGCGCGGGGAACGGATTTCCGGGCGGTCTGTTTGCAAAGTACGCGTACATGATCGGCCCGGTAGCCGGGGACTTTAGGACCCGGTGTCACGGGTGAGTTGAATAGGTGGTGGGATCCTCGAGGAGGGGACTTATGCGATCAAGAACAAGAATTCTCTGGGGGACGGCCCTGGCTCTGACCTGCAGCCTTATGGCGGCTCAGATTCTCGCCGCAGAGGTCCCCGTCCTGCATTCCGACCGTTCGGACCTGCAGGAGGTCTACCTGACGGTTTACAACCAGAACCTGGCTCTGGTCAGGGAGGTCCGGGAAATCAACCTCCCGGCCGGAGACTTCTCCCTCGAATACCGGGAAGTCCCCTCGTCCATCCAGCCGGCGACCCTGCTGGTTGAGGCCGACCCCCGCACCAGGTTGACGCTCTACGACCAGAACTACGAGTATGACCTGATGACTCCCGATAAGATCCTGGAAAAGTATGTGGGGCGCGAGGTGTCCTGGATCCAGGAGGACGGGTCGCGGATCACCGGGCGCCTGCTGGGCGTCAACGGTCGTCCGGTCTACCAGGTTGGTGAGGAGATCCTGTTCGGGGTCCCCGGTCGCCTGGCTCTTCCCGATTTGCCCCCCAACCTGCGGGCGCGGCCGACCCTGGTGTGGAATGCCCATGCCGGGCAGTCCGGCAAGACGCGGGTCGAGGCGTCCTACCTGACCGGCGGTTTGAATTGGCATTGCGACTACGTGTTGCAGCTCGACCGGGCCGGCACCTCGGCGGGCATGCAAGCCTGGGTGACGCTTGACAATCAATGCGGAACGGGCTTTGACGGAGCCACACTCCAGCTCGTAGCCGGGGATATCAACCGCGCCACCCAGGATCGGGCCCGACCGATGGATATGGGATTTGCCGTGAAATCCTTGGCCGGAGCACCGCCGAGCTTCCAGGAGGAGAGCCTTTACGACTACCATCTGTACACCCTGGACCGGCCGACCGATCTGAAGGACAAACAGACCAAGCAGGTCTCCCTCTTCGACCGCAGCGGAATCAAGGTGAGTCGGCGCTACCTTCTGCAGGGTAATCCCCGCTTTTTCCGGGGTTACGACCAGCTTCAGGACTACGGCAAGATCAAGGTGATCTACAGCTTCGAAAATGCCGAGGACAACCGACTGGGGATGCCCATGCCGGCGGGAGTGGTGCGGATCTACGGCCTGTCGTCTTCGGGTGGCAGGCAGCTCCTCGGTGAGGATCGGATCGATCATACGCCGCAGGATGAGACCGTCGACCTGACCGTGGGCACGGCGTTCGACATCGTCGCCGAGCGGGTGCGCGAAAGTGTCGAAAAGGTGAGCGACCGGATCACGCGCAACACCAATCGCGTGACCCTGCGCAACCACAAGGACGAGGATATCGTCGTCGACGTGCGCGAACCGGTCGGGGGCCAATGGGAAGTCTTGGAGAGCACTTTCCCCGCCAAGAGGATCAGCGCCTCGGAGTTGGGCTTTTCCGTTCCGGTCAAAGCAGGCAAGGAGGCGGTGTTGAAGTACCGGGTGGAAGTGCGGTACTGATGATGTGTGCGGTACTGATGATGTCTAGCGGCCGCGCAGCTGCCTGAGTCGGTTGCGCAACCCCGGGTCCTGGGGCCTGAGGGCCACGGCCTTTTCCAGAGCGGCGATCGCTGAAGGGCGGTCGCCGTTCTGCATCTGGGCCACGCCCAGATTGGCCCAACCCTGGAAGTCGTCGGGGTCGAGGGCCACCGCGCGACGAAACCAGGTTACGGCACCCGGGGCATCGCCGAGATTCAGGGCGCAAACACCGGCGTTGAGCATCGAACCCGATTGGCGGGGATTGACCTCCACGGCGGCGGCGAAATGCCGGGCGGCGGCCGGGAAATCGCCCTTGGCCATTTCCCGATTTCCCAGGTTGTGCAACAGACCGGGATGGTCGGGACGCCGACTCAGCCCCTCCTGGAGAATCGTCGCGGACTGGGCGGGGAGGCCGGCCAACTCGGCCAGGCGGGAGGCGGCCAGGAAGAGATCCGCCGCCCTTGCCGCGCGCGCGCAGGAGCGGGCGGATTCCCGGGCAGAGGAAACGGCCCGGCCGAGAACGTCGCCTGAGGGGGGCGGGGAATTCTTCACCCACAGCATCCCGCCCGGACCGGCCGCCTGCAGGGACCAATCCTGCTCGTTCTGGAGGGAGCCGGCCAGACCATCGGCCGCGCCGCTGCCCTGGGCCAGACAGACCGCCGTGACCCGCTGCCGGTCCAGTTCCGCCAGGGCCCCGGTCCCACCCTGCTTGATCAGGTTGTAGGTGTTCCAGGTCGCAGCCGGAAACAGCTCGGTCCTGCCGTCGATGAACAGGGGGTTCGCGGTCCGGGCGATCACGAAGGCGGCGGCATCGAGGTTGGCGAAGGTTCGCTGGGGCTTTTGCCCTGCCAGGGCAGCGGTGGCGTCGATCGGATAAACCGCGGGGGTCAAGCCGCCTCCGAACCGTCGGCCCACGCCTTCGCGGAGGTAAAAATCGTCGTGGATAATGCCGGGCCACCACACCAACAACGCGCCCAGCGCCGCTGCCAGGGGCAGCAAGGTCAGGGTCCGGGAGACCGCACGGGCGTGCAGGATTCTGCGGATCGGTTGCGGCGGCCCGCCCCAGTCACCGCCGGGAAGCAGCATGAAGGCCACCGCCGCGAAGCCCAGGTTGCGGGCGCTGAACCACGCCGCCCAGGCGGCGGCGAAGAACACGAGGCTGCGCAGGATGTTGGGGCGCGGCCAGGCCAGCAGGATCCGACCGAGTCCCCAGAGTACGGCCACCTTGAACAGCAGGATGGTGGTGAATAGGCTTTGCGGCGACCGGGCCAGGGGGACCAGTTCACTGATGGTTCCGCGGAGATCCGCGCCATGGCCCGTGAATTGGCCGATGACGGTGAAGGGATAGACCCAGCCCCGCCAACCTGCCGGAGTCAGGCCCAGGGCAAGCCAGCAAAACGCGAGGGTGGTTGCCCAGCGCCGCCAGTCGAAGGGTTGCCGGTTTCGGTTCAGCTTGGCCTGAAGCGGGAACAGGATTCCCGCCAGCAAAACCAGCAGGGGAACCAGCACCGCAAATCCGTGGAACTGGGCCCAGACGAGAGCAAGCCACGACACGCGCCCGCATTCGTGGCCCGGGTGGAGATAACTGCGCCAGCCGGGACGTCGGCCCGGCGGAGCTTGCATACATTTCTCGATGGCGGGGATGGTCAGCACCAGCATGAGGTAGGAGATCAGCTCCGGCCGGATGGTCAGGCGGGGCCACAACAACCCCAGGCCCAGGAGCTGGGCCGGCAGGGTCCAGGCGTCAGCCAGGTGGGACCGGCTCTGTGTGGGGCGGACCAGCAGGGTCGTCAGGACAAGGACCAGGGCCAGCCGCAGGGTATTCCAGCCGGCCGCAAGAGTCGCCGGGTCGGTGGGGGCATTGGCGAGAGCGGTCGCCAGCTTCCCGACCCCCGCGATCAGGACCTGGAATAGCCACTCGTGATCAAACCAGGGGACGCCGGCTGCGCTGAAGGTGAAGAGGTTGGATTGGGGAAAGCGCCCGGCGAGAATTTCTCCCCCCACACGCCAATGGAGCCAGATGTCCAGGTCCCCCAGGGAATGCCAGGCCAGGAGGAGGGCCGTCACCAGGAGGGGCAGGCGGCTCCCCAGACGCGCCCAGCGCATCCCGCCGGAACCGACGCCTGTCGGGGGCCCGGGGAGATCCGTGTTTTCGGATGGTTCATTCATGGGGTGCCAATTTATCATTGGTCACCGGCAACGCGAACATCAAAAAAGAATTTGACAACCTGACCTCGTGAACAGCCCCGCTTTTGTCAAAATGTCAAAACCGGCTCCTGTTTGAGTGGGTGGGAGGATCCCGCGCCGATGTTGGCAAATTAACATTAGTGTTTGCAATGGGTTGTAACGGTCAAGAAATGTCAGAATTGGGTGAGGGCGTGGTATGGGAATTGTAATTAGGGAAGCAAAGCAACCCCACCGGCAACGGGAATTTCTGGGGGAATTGCAAAAACCCCCGGGAAGGAAGGTCGAAATGGCCAAGGTTGGAAAGAACCCCGCAGCCCGCAAAGTGCGCAAGGCTGCCAAGACTCCCCACGGCAAGAGTGCCAAGTCTGCGCGCAACCAGCGCAGCACGGTGCCTGCGGCCCAGTTGATGAGCAACCTGGACCTGTATTTCCAGGAAGTGAAGACCTACTCCCTGTTGACCAGGGACGAGGAATGCGAACTGGCCCGCGGTATCCATAGCAACGACAGCGAAAGCCTGCACAAGCTGGTCAAGGCCAATCTGCGTTTCGTCGTGTCCATCGCCAAGGAATACGCCCACTACGGTGTGCCCCTGGAAGACCTGATCAACGAAGGCAACCTGGGGCTGCTCAAGGCCGCCCAGCGTTTCGACGAGACCCGTGGCTACAAGTTCATCTCCTATGCGGTGTGGTGGATTCGTCAGTCCATCCTGGCTTCCCTGGCCAACCACAGCAAGATCGTGCGCATGCCCCTGAATCGGGCCCGCGTGCTCAACCAGATCAAGAAGGCAAGCGGTGAGCTGCAGCAGAAACTGCGCCGCAAGCCCGAGCCCGAAGAGATCGCCGCCAAGCTGGGACTGTCCATCGACGAGGTGAAAGATACCCTGCCGCTGATGCAGGACAATTTCTTCCTCGACGACTTCGTCGGCAATGACGAGGACAGCACCTACATGGACTTCCTGGAGGACACCACCAGCGAGGGTCCGGACTGCAAGGTCATGGACGACGACCTGAACCGGAGCATCGACCGCATGCTGTGTGACCTGAAGGAGCGCGAGGCCAAGGTTCTGAAGCTCTACTACGGCCTGGGCAGCGATCGGGAAATGACCCTGGAGGAGATCGGTAAGATCATGGGGTTGACCCGGGAACGCATCCGGCAGATCAAGGAAGAGGCCTTCGAGAAGATCCGCACCAGCAAGGCCTTCCGCTACATGCACGATTATGCCGAGGACACGCGAATCTGATCCGATGTCCCGAACGGCGAACGAAGAGCGGCCCCGGTTTTACCGGGGCCGTTTTTATGCCCGGTCTTCAGGAAATTCCCGGGGTACGACGGAGCCGGCGGTCGCTTCACGGACCATGGCCAAAAATTTTGGATACTGGGAGTGGGGCAGCCAGATCCGCCAGCTGATCTGCTCGGTGTAGGATTCGTCCCGGATCCGGCCGCGGCATTGTTGCAGCAGATAGTCCAGGGTCTTGCGCTGGTCATAGGGGAAATCCAGGGCCAGGTCGCGGCCGAGCCGAACCACGCGTGTGCCCGCTTGCTCGAGGACCGTACCGGCGGCTTCACCATAGGCCCGGGAAAGTCCTCCGGTGCCCAACTTGATACCGCCGAAGTACCGCACCACCACGACCACCGCGTCGCTTACGTCGACCTTGCGCAGGGCCGCCAGAATGGGTTCGCCCGCCGTGCCTGAAGGTTCGCCGGCATCGCTGCGGTTCTCGGTGATCGCCGTGCCGTGGCCCAGGCGCCAGCCGAAGCAGACATGGCGGGCGTCATGGTAGCGCTTTTCCTGGACCTCGACCCAGGAGCGGACGGCGGTCGCCTCGCAGACCGGGGCGACGAGTCCGATGAAACGGGAACGTTTGATCTTCACCTCGCAAGCGGCTTCGCCGGCGACGGTGAGGAAGAAATCTTCCGGTGGAAGGGGAGGTCGGGGGTCGCACATGGCCTTTTCCGTTGCCCATTATTCAACCAGGACGGTGTTGGCGTATCTGCCCCACCGGCCTGGGGTGGGCGCCAACGACATTGCAAGGATAATACAACCTCTTGCCGTGTAAGGCAATATGAGTCCGGCGGGGAGTGGTCAACTCTGGCATCGCCCTTGCAAATCCAGCCCCGGCTTGCATCACCCAACCAGGAGACGACCATGGACACCCAGGCTCTGCGCATTCGCCTCGACAGGATTATCCTGCCGGCCCTGCCGGCCCTGCTGTCTCTGGTGGCCTTGGTGGGCCTCTTGCCGGGTTCGGCCCAGGGCAGCCCGCGAGAGAACCCCCGACTGTCCCTGCCGCGTTCGGGCCTCGGCCTGGATCCCGATTGTCCCGTCTATCTGCTCGGCCGGGTGGGCGCCGGAGGGGCCTTTTCCAACTCGAACGGCCAGTTCGGCTATGGCGGAGCCGTGGTATTTCATCCCGGCCAGGCGGCCAACTTCCTGGAATTTCTGGGCCAGTGGAATGCCGGGCTGGTTCTTCAGGTGGATTACCAGGAACTCTACACCCATTACCGGATCCGTAGCGGGGATCTCGTCGTGCGGCGTTACCTCGGCGCCGTGGACTCCGAGGACGCCGGCCGGGTCTTCTTCGTGGAAGCGGGGATCGGCATCAGCGAGATCAGCTTTGCCGAGGGTGAACAGCGGGGCACGCAGATCGGTTGGGCCCCTTTGGGGGGGGTGGGCTTTGAATGGCCCATCGGGGACAAGTATCTGTGCGAGTTGCGGGGGCAGTACCTTCAATACAAGCGCCAGGGACACGATTACATCAACTGGTCGGCGCGTCTGGGGCTGGGCATTCCGTTGCCCTGGTAACACCGGGATCGGGTCCGATCCGGACGGGATTTCGCGGGACGCGCGCGGCGATTTGGGCTATATTCCCTCTCACCCCTGCTCCTTCTTTTGAACCACGAGGTTGACCATGTTTGTGACCCGTTTCCTGTGTATCGCCATCCTGTGCCTCATGTCGTGTTTCGTGGCGGTGAGTTCGCTGGGGGCCCCACCGACAGGAGAACTTTCCTATAGCCAGTACCATGATCTGTCCCGCACCGCCCAGCGGCTGAATCATATGGTCCAGTTCGAACCCCTGGATGGGGAAGCGGGGATGAATTTCGTCATCGCCGAACGCTTCGGCACCGTCCATGTCATCAAACTCACGGCCCGCGGCGTGCAGGAAGTCTGGAAGAGCAAGACCTTGTCCGGCGCACCGGAGGAGGTCCTGGTGGTGGACCTGGCGGGTGACGGCCTCGATGACGCGTTGCTGTGCCGCACCGCCGGCGGCATGGTGTACGCGTGGAGTCTGGATGGTTTCGCGTTACTTTGGGAGACGCTCACGGGTGAGTACACGCAGATTCCCTGCTTCACCACGGGCCATCTGGACGACGACCCGCAATCCGAAATCGTCATGATCGCCGATGGCCGGCTCGTCCAGGTGGACGGGTCCAGTTTCTCCAAGGAGAACACGAGTATCGACGAGTACTCCGCCACCCAGATCCGGTGCGGTGATGTGGACGGGGACGGGAGCAACGAGGTGGTTCTGAACACCGGCAAGGTGCTCGACCCCATCAGCGGCAACGTGGAATGGGAAGACGAGAATTTCTTCAGCCGGATCGAACTGCTGGATATCGACGGTGATGGGATGGTCGAGATCCTCACCGAAAACGAAACCGGTGGATTGATCAAGGTGTTCGACGTCGACCGTCGCAGCGAAGTGCGGTTCCAGTAGGATTGAAGTGGCGAGGGATCCAGGCCGTCGGCGCTGAGCGCCGGCGGCCTGTTCCGTTTCGGGCGTCTCAGCGCACCTTCTGAAGAGTGTCCAGCATCTTGTCGGCCTCCTGGAAGCCGGTGCTGAGGCCGTCGAGTATCTTGCCGCGGCTGTCGATGAACACGACACGCGGCAGGCCGGGGACCTTCAACTCCTCCTTGATGGCCGTCATCTCGTCGTCGTCCGGGGCGGTGGCGTCGACCTTGATCGTGACGAACCGTGCCGCTTCGGCCGCCACCGCCGGGTCATGCCACACGAGCTTATCCAGCTTCTTGCAGTAGACGCACCAGCTGGCCCAGAAATCGATGAGCATGGGTTTGCCTGCGGCCTTGGCCTCGGCCCGCTTGGCAGTCAGAAAGTCCTGGGCCCCGGGTCCGGACTGCACCACGGTGAATTCGATCTCCCGCGGAGCGGAAACTGATTCGGCGGATCCGGTGCCCCGTGTTTGATCCGTAGGGGTGACCCGAACCGTTTCCGCTGTCTGCAAGGCGTCCTGGACCGGCAGGAGGGACGGCAAATCGAAGTGTAGGGAAAACCCGATGAGCAGGATGATCAGGCCGGCGGTCAGGGTGCAGAGGCCGAGACCCTTGCGGGTCTTGGCCCACCAGCCGGTCTCGGGGGTGACGCTGTCGAAGGCGCCCATGAAGACGGCCACCAGCACCGTGGTTATTCCCAGCAGCGGATAGAAGAACGTCGCGGGCAACACGGCCCCGGGGCGGACGAAGTAGAAGGCCATGGCCAGCAGGATCAGCCCCATGCCGTTGCGGACGGTGACCATCCAGCCACCGCTCGAAGGCATGCTGCCCATCAAGCTGGGGAAGGTGCCCACCCCGATCAGCAGCATTCCCATCCCGATACCGAAGGTGAACAGGGAGAAGAAACCCAGCATTACGTTTCCGGTCGTGGCCACCCACACCAGCAAGGCGGCGAGGAAGGGGCCGACACAGGGCGAGGCCACCAACCCGGCGACCATGCCCATGACCAGCACGCCCAGCAGGTTTCCGCCCTGGCCGCCGCCTGTCTTCTGCAGCCGGTCGCGCAGAAAAGCCGGGGCCTCCAGCTCGTAGGCTCCGAACATGCTCAGGGCCAGACCGGCCATGAGCAGGGCGATGGGCACCAGCACATAGGGGCTCTGCATGAAGGCGGTGATGCCGCTGAAAACCGTGGCGCTCAAGGCGCCCAGGATGGCGTAGACCAAGGCCATGCCGACCACGTAAGTCACCGAGAGCATGAGGCCGTGGGCGGGACCCTTGTCCTGGGTGCGGGCTCCGATCACGGCCAGGGTGATGGGGATCATGGGGTAGATGCAGGGGGAGAGGCTCATGAGCAGGCCGAAACCGAACACGGCCGCCAGGAAGAGTCCCAACCCTTTGCGCTCGATGTACGAGGAGATCTTGTCGGCTGTCCAGTCACTTCCATAATCCACGGGGACGGACCCGGTCCAGGTCAGGCGGACGGGGCTGCCGTCGCTCCAATTCCCCGTGAAGACGACATGCAACTCACGTGGCCCAACTTCGGCACCGGACGGAACCGGGGCGGTCCACCGGAGCGTGGTGGTCGAACCCGGGCCCGAGGGGGGTTCGAGGATTTCCACAGGGTAGGCCTCGTCAAGGAACGGTCCACCGTTTCCCGACACCTGAAGATCCCATGTGCCGGGCGCCAGGCTCTGGCCGGTCGGGGGAGTCACGGTGACCTCCATCTGGAGGTTTTGCCCGATTGTCGCCAGGCCATCACCGATGGAAACGGCAAGAGCCCCGCCCGCGGTCTGGGCGTCGGTGGGAATCGCCAGACCCAACAGGAGCAGGGTCAAGGTTACCCGGGCAAAGATGGGGAGGCATTTTCGTTCAATGTTCACTGGCGCTCCATTTCAGCCGTCGGAAAGTTTCATGGACAGCATACGAAGGCTCGAACGAGGCACAAGTTCCCAATTCATGGGGCCGGTTCGGGCCGGGAGTGTTGCCGGAATGCGCGGATGTTACCATATTGCCGCAGACCAACAAGTCTCTTCAGGATCGTCGGGAAAGGAAGCGCCGTGCGGATTGCCACCAGATTTTCGCTGCTGATCATTTTGGCCTTCGGCCTCTGGTCGTATCCGGGCTGCGGATCCCGGGATCAGGTTGTCGATGTCGGGTCCGAGGTTGGCCAGACCGCGCCCGCTTTTTCCCTGGAGCGCGTGGATGGGGGCCGGTTGGACCTGAAGGAGTTGCGGGGCAAGACCGTCCTGGTGGATTTCTGGGACACCTGGTGCCCGCCCTGTCGCCGGGCCCTCCCGCACTTGGAGGAGCTCAGTCGGGAGCACAGCAGGGATTTCGTGGTGGTGGGGGTGTCGTTGGGGCAGGAAGGGCCTTCGAAGGTCAAAGCCTACGTGGAAAAGGGCGGGTTCACCTTCCCCTTCGTATTCGGCGATGCCGACGTTTTCCAGAAGTTCGGCGTGCAGAACCTTCCCACGACCTTCTTGCTGGATGCCAACGGTGTGATCAGGAATAAGTGGGTCGGTGGGTATCCCAAGGGTGCTTATGAACAGGAAATTTTCAAACTTCTGGAAAATTAGCGAATGCATGCAGGCGATGGGTAAGGATGGAAAAAGCCCCTGACGTCAGCCTTTGCCGGGAGTCAGGGGCTTAACTTGCGCTCGTCATTTTCTCAACCACCAAAAGAGATCGATCAAGGCAAGACCCGCCATAATACAAATATCAGGTCCCATTTTCGATCCCCCCTTTCCTGTCCAAAGGGTTAAGGGAACACTGCCATGTTGGGAATCGGTTGGATCGCCGCAGACTTGAGTCTTCATTTCCGGGCGAGGCCGCTTCTTGCCCGAAGCTTGCAAGAGGGGTACCGGAATCCTTTAATTCTTATATCTGGTTGATAATCAACAACATCGCTGTTTTGTCGTCCGGCTCCCGGTCGTCGCCGAAGTCCGATACCCTGCAAAATATTCTGTCAAGTCGCTGGCCGCAGGTGTCCGTTGCCGGTCCGTTGGCTTCCTCGCACAGCCTCTCGATGTCGAAGAATTCCCCCTGGCGGTTCCGCTGCTCGGTCAATCCGTCCGTGTAAAAAAGCACGAAATCCCCAGGCTGGAGGGTCAAGTGGCCTTCGCGATACTCCCGCTGAGAATCGACCCCCAGCACGGGTCCTCCCCGGCGCAGGAATTCCTTGATCCCGGCGGCGGCGCGGAACAGGACCGGTGGATCCATTCCCGCGTTGCAATAGGTCAATCCCCCGCTGCGAGGATCCAGGATGCCGAAGAAGAAACACACGAACTGACCGGGGGTGACGAGCCCGTGGACGGTCCGGTTCAAGCGGGCGATGACCTCGCGCGCGCCTGAAGCCGGATTGGCCTCGTTGCGAAAGGCCACGCTCAGGGAGGTCATCAAGAGGGCGGCGGGGATGCCCTTGCCCGAGACGTCGGCGATGGCCAGGGCCACCGATCCGTCGGGAAGCTGGAAGTAATCGAAAAAATCGCCTCCCACCATGCGGGACGGTTCATTTCGCCCTTGGATGACAAACCCCTCGCCCCGCAGGGTCTCGGTGGGCAGCAGCCGGGTCTGGATCTCCCGGGCGACTTCCAGCTCCGCCTCCAGGCGCTTCTGGTGCAGGCTTTCCCGGTAGAGCTGCCGGCTTTCGATCAGGGGGGCGGCCTGGATCGCCAGGGACAGCAGGTTGGCGAGATCTTCCTGGCTGTAGAGGGCCTTGCCCTTCTTGTCACCCAGGGCCAGGAAGCCCAGCAACCGGTTGCCCGTGATCAGGGGGACCAGAAGCTGGGGCTGCATGACCGTCAGCAGGGCCATGGAGTCCTGGTCGCTGCCCGCCTCCAGCAGGAGATCTTCCACCTCCTCGGTGAACAGAGGGTAGCGGATTCTGCCGAGCAGGCGCACGAGGGTGCCGTCGGGCGGCTGGGCGGGCGGAGGTTCCTCGTCGGTGACGGGTCCGGATACCGGGAAGAATGACCCGGACGAGTCGACCAGGTAGATGGCCAGGGTGGTGGGCATGAAGAGGGCTTGCAGCCGCTCGTGGAGCAGTGCGATGGCCTCGTCGGCATCGATCAATTCGGTCAATTCGCCGGCCAGACGATTCATGGCGCGGCGGTTGGCCTGGCGGGCCGGGTAGAAGGCGCGGTCGACCCAGCGCTGGGCCAGGTTCCGCAGAGGCAGGGCCAGCAATCCGCACCCGGCGACCATCGCCAGGGTGATCTGATCCGAACGCACCCCGAGCAGGCGGCCGAAAACGAGGCCGATCCCCACCACGACCACGAAATAGCACCCCAGGACCATGGCCGTCAGCAGGCCGTAGATCAGACTGGTGCGCAGGATGAAGTCCTTGTCCAGAGCGCCGAAGCGCATGATGGCCAGGGCGAAGCTGGCCGGAACCAACAGGAGGGAGAAGGCCAGGTATTGCCACTGGGGCAAGGCGGCGCCCGGCATGAGGTTGCCGACGATGGCCGCGGACAGGAAGGGTGTCAGGCCACAGAGGATCCCGATGAGCACAACGCGCATCTTGGTGTGTTCGATGGGCCGGTCCCTGCGGCGGATCTTGCGCGCGAAGATCACCAGGCCGGCCACGATGAAACCGAGCATGTAGAGGAGGGAGATGCCTTCCAGCCAGGCGGCCATGCGGGGCAGGAGTCCGGTCAAGCCCGTCACGTCTCCCAGGGTGGTCAGGAGAAAGAGGGTCCAGCCGGGAATCAGCATCCAACGCAGCTTGTCCGGTTGGCCGGAGGGGGTTCGGCGGGGTGCCGGGAACTGGACGAAGAATCTCAGAAAATACGCGGGCAAAAGGAGTTGCAGAAGCCATCGCAGGCTTTCTTTGAACCACATATAGTCCAGGTAGGGTCGATCCGGGATCTCCATGAGCACGAAGGCGAAGATCATGCACAAGGCGAAGAAGTTGCGGGCCACCGGGTCGTGGCGCCGCCGCAGCACCCACCAACCGATGACCAGAAAGGCGAGGCCGACCCCCCACTGGCTGTAGGAACGGGTCAGGCGAGCCTGGGATGGGGGATGGGGCACGACGACCACAGCCAGAGCACGGCCGTTCCGCGTCACCTCCAGGGGCAAGGGATCGAGGGTGCGATGCCTGGCCAGGGCCGTGAAGTAACCGGGCATGGTGGACACCGGCCGGCCGGCGATCGTCGTGATGCGATCACCGGGCTCCAGGCCGGCTGCGCGTGCGGAACGCTCCACCGCCACGACCTCGAGTTGGCGAACGGAAAAATCCAGTTCCGGTTTATCGGGTATCTCCAGCAGAACAGCCAGGCCCAGGATCGCGAAAATGGGGACGATCCCGTACAGCCCCAAACGGCGGGGGGCCTTTTCCACGAGGGGGTCGGAATAGACGGAACGATAGCGCATGGAAACCTCACGGTGCCGGTTGAAGGGATCATACCAGATCCCCCGGGCTTCGCCAGGAAGAACCCGACCCAATCGCGGCTTTGCTCCACTCCAACGTTGATGTTAGATTCGGGATTCAGCCCGGGCGGACGGGACGCAAGCATCCACAGGGGGTTTGCCCCATCCGCTTGCCCAATCAGGACAGCCAGGAGAACACCGTGAGCGAAACCCGGAACATGGCGCAGTACAGTCCCGAGGGACTCGAGGAACGATGGTATGACCGTTGGGAAAATGCGGGGTTGTTCGCCCCGGACGAGGATCTGCCCGGTGCACCCTTCGTGATCACTCTGCCGCCTCCCAACGTCACCGGCATCCTGCATATGGGGCACTGCCTGGGCAATGCCATCCAGGATACGTTGATCCGTTGGGCGCGGATGCGCGGCCAGCCCACCCTGTGGGTGCCCGGTACCGACCACGCCAGCATTGCCACCGAGCAGGTGGTCACCCGCCAGATGGCCGCCGATGGGATTGACAAGCGCGCCGCCGGACGGGAGGCCTTCCTGGAAAGGGCCTGGGTCTGGAAGGAGAAGACCCACAGCCGGATCACCCAGCAGATCCGGCGTCTCGGCTGCAGCCTGGACTGGAAACGCGAAGCCTTCACCATGGACGAAGCGCGCAACCGCGCCGTGACCGAGGCTTTCGTGCGCTTGAAGGAAAAGGGCCTGATCTACCGGGATGTGTATCTGGTGAACTGGTGCCCCCACTGTCTGACCGCCATCAGCGACGACGAGGTGGAATACCAGGAATTGCAGGGGCATTACTGGCACTTGATCTACCCCTTGGCCGACGGCAGCGGCCAGGTGACCGTGGCCACCACCCGACCGGAGACCATGTTCGGCGACACGGCGGTGGCCGTGCACCCGAGCGACCCGGAGCGCAGCCGGTTGATCGGCAAGACCGTGCTGCTGCCGCTGACCGGAAGGGAGATCCCCATCATCGGGGATCACCACGCAGACCCAGAGAAGGGCACCGGCTTCGTGAAGATCACTCCGGCCCACGACCCCAACGATTTCCAGGTCGGCCGGCGCCACGATCTGCCCCAGGTGATCTGCATGACCCCCGAAGGCGTGATGAACGAGTCCGCCGGCAAGTTTGCGGGGTTGGATCGCTATGCCTGCCGGGAGGCCGTCGTGGCCGCCCTCGGGGACGAGGGGCTGTTGGGCAAGGTGGAAGCCCAGGAGCACCAGGTGGGGCACCACGACCGCTGCGGCACCATCATCGAACCCTATCTGTCGCGGCAATGGTTCCTACGCATGGACCAGTTGGCGCAACCGGCGGTGAAGGCCGTTGCCGACGGCGAGGTGATGCTCTATCCCGAGCGCTGGATCGGTGTCTTCAACAACTGGATGACCAATATCCGGGACTGGTGCATCAGCAGGCAATTGTGGTGGGGACACCGGATTCCGGTCTGGTATTGCGACGGTTGCGGCGGCGAGATCGCGGCCGTCGAGGCGCCCACCGCGTGCCCCGATTGCGGTGGGGAGGCCCTGCGTCGGGACGAGGACGTGCTCGACACCTGGTTCAGCAGCTGGCTGTGGACCTTTTCGCCCCTGGGCTGGCCCGAAGCCACTGCGGACCTCAAGCGGTATCATCCGACCAGCGTGCTGGTCACGGCCGCGGATATCATCTTTTTCTGGGTGGCCCGGATGATGATGGCCAGCTACGAATTCCTGGGGGAGAAGCCCTTCGGCGAAGTGCTCTTCACCGGAATCGTGCGTGACGACGACGGTCGCAAGATGAGCAAATCCCTGGGCAACAGTCCCGATCCCATCGACCTGATCGACAAGTACGGCGCGGACGCCCTGCGTTGCAGTCTGGTCATGCTGACGCCGACGGGGCAGGACATCTTCTTCAGCGAGGCGACCCTCGAGGTGGGACGCAACTTCTGCAACAAGATCTTCCAGGCGACCAAGCTGGTGCTGGGGACCTGGGACGAGGCGGGGTTGCCCGCGCGTGAGGAAGCCCCTGCGACCGCGCCGCGGATTCTGGACCTGCAGAAGGCCCTGGGCGCCCACGATTGGCACGACGATGCCGGAGCCTGGTTCACGGAGCTGTGGGAGGCGGTTTTCGGCACTCCTTTGCCCGCGAACGTCGGTGACGAGGACCTGGAACTTGCCGACCGCTGGGTCCTGGGAAGACTGATGCGGACGGTGGCCGACTACGAGGACGCCATGGGAAGGCGGCGGCTCAACGACGCCTCCTACGGCGTGTTCAACTTTTTCCGCCACGAGTTCTGCGACTGGTACCTGGAAGCGGTCAAATCCCGCATGCGGGATGCCGACGCCCGGGCCGTCGCGGTCCAGGTGCCGGTCCTGGTCCTGGGAGTCGCGTACAAGCTCCTGCATCCGGTGATGCCCTTCATCACCGAGGAACTTTGGAGCTGGTTGCCTCCCGCCCGAGGATTCCTGATGGTTTCTTCCCTGCCGGAGAACGCGGGTGCGGAGACGTTCGCCGCCGACCAGGAACGCTTTGGCCGGGTCATGGAAATCGTGACCGTGATCCGCAACCTGCGCAACGAGCTGGATGTGGCTCCGGGACGTCGGGGCCGGGTCCTGTTGCGCGTCCCGGATCCCGACCAGGTGGATGACCTGCGGGAGGATGCCGCGGAAATCACCCTGCTGAGCAAACTCGAGGAAGTGACCGTGGTCTGCGGTGGAGACGATCCTGCTCCCGCGGGAACTGGAGTATGCGGAACGGTCGAGGTTTTCCTGCTGATGGCCGGTCTGGTGGATCTGGACAAGGAACGGCAGCGTCTGACCAAGGAACTGGACAAGGTCCGGGGTTGGATCAAGGGTTGCGAGGCCAAGCTGGCCAACGAGAAATTCACCGCCAACGCCCCGGCCGAGGTGGTGCGCAAGCAGGAGGAGTTGCTGGCGGAAAACCGCGCCACGGCCGAGACATTGGCGCAGCGGTTGATGGCCCTCGCAGAGGGCTAGGAAGGGCGTGTCGTGCAGACTCCCGGAGAGATCCTGGCTGCCGCCAGGAAAAAACGCGATCTGACCCTCACCGAGGTGGCGGGTCTGACCAAGATTCCCGAAGCCATGGTCATGGCGGTGGAGGCGGACGAGTATCACAAGTTGTCCGGACCGCTCTACGTCAAAAGCTTCCTGCGCACCATCGCCCAGGCCGTGGGAGAGGATCCCCGGCGGGTGCTTGATCTCTACGGGGATATGACCGGAGGAGAGCAGAGGAGCGCGGCTTCGCAGGGCGCCTCGGTCTGGGATGCGGAGGAAGTGGTCGTCCAGAAGCTCGGCATGTCCTGGCGGCCCTGGATGATCTATGCGGCCGGCGCCGTCGTCGCCCTGGTGATCATCCTGTTCGCGGTGCGGGGTTGCCGGCAGCAGCCGCCCGCCGAGCGGACAACCATTCCGGCATCGGCTACCGTCGATACCAGCTCCGCAACCACGGCCGCATCACCCGCCGATTCGACGGAGCAACAGAGTTCCGTGGCGGTCCCGGCGACCGTCCCCTGCCCACGGGGGGGGGACTTCGATTTCACTTCGGGCCGGGGGGACCTCACCCTTTTGCTGCGGATGCCGTCGCACACCGGAATCCAGGTGCGGGTGGATGGGGAACATGATTTCGCCCCGGCCGTGTGGCCGGCCGTCGACGGTGACCTGCCCGTGTTCCCCGGTGGCAGCGTCGAATCCGGTCGCGTCTATCGCTGCCGGGACGGATACGTCGTGGCCTGGCGGGGCGACGACCACTTCGGTCTGAAGCTGGACCGCGTCGAAGGGGTCGAGGTCCTGCTCCAGGATCGGCCCTGCACCCTGGTCGGTCTGAGACCCGGTCAGGAAATCATTCTCGACCGGCACTCGGTCGGTCTGTAACCGCCATGTCACTGTTCCGCCTCGTTGCCCCATTTTCGCCCACGGGCGACCAGCCCACAGCCATCGCCGAGCTCGTGCGTGAAGCGCGCCGCGGCTCGCGCTGGCAGACCCTGCTGGGCGTGACGGGATCGGGGAAGACCTTCACCATCGCCAGCGCCATCGCCGAACTCGAGCGTCCGGCCCTGGTCTTCAGCCACAACAAGACCCTGGCCGCCCAGCTCTACGGGGAGCTCAAGGGGTTCTTCCCCGACAATGCGATCGAGTACTACATCTCCTACTACGACTACTATCAGCCCGAGGCCTTCATTCCGGCCACCAATACCTACATCGAGAAAGACACCAGCATAAACGACGAGATCGAACGCTTGCGGCTGCGGGCGACGAGCAGCCTGCTGTCGCGCCGCGACGTCATTGTGGTGGCCAGCGTGTCGGCGATCTACGGCGTCGGCAATCCCCGCACCTTCAAGGAAGGGATCATCGGATTGCGCGTCGGACTGGAGCTGGACCGGGACGAATTGCTGGCCAAGCTGGTGGCCATCCAGTACCACCGCAACGACCTGGAGGCCGACTACGGGACCTTCCGGGTGCGCGGCGATTCGGTGGAAATCCGCTCGGGTTTCGACGACAAGATCCTGCGGGTGGAGTTCTTCGGCGATGAAATCGAACAGCTGACCTGGGTGGAACCGTTGACCGGCCGGACCAGGGAGAAGGTGGGGGGAGCGGCCATCTACCCGGCCACCCAGTTCGTCCTGGGGCAGGGAGGGGTGGGACCGGTCATCGACGCCATCGGTCGGGATCTGGAGGTGCGCCTGGGCGAGTTCGATCGGGACGGTCGCAACCTGGAGGCCCAGCGGCTCGCCTCCCGCTGCCGCTACGACATGGAGATGATCCAGCAGCTGGGGCATTGTCCCGGTGTGGAGAACTATTCCCGCTACTTCGACGGCCGCAACGAGGGTGAGCGGCCCGCCTGCCTGCTGGACTATTTCCCCGAAGATTACCTCATGGTCATCGACGAATCCCACGCCACGATCCCGCAGATCGGGGCCATGTACCAGGGCGACCGCTCGCGCAAGCAGAACCTCGTGGAGCACGGTTTCCGCTTGCCCAGCGCCCTGGACAACCGCCCCCTGACCTTCGCGGAATTCGAAGCCGTTACGCCCCAGACGATCTTCGTTTCGGCGACCCCCGGCGACTACGAGCTGGAAAAGTCCGGCGGCGTGGTGGTGGAACAGGTGATCCGTCCCACTGGTCTGATCGACCCGCCCATCACCGTCCTGCCGGTCAAGTTCCAGGTGGACGACCTGATCGAGCGCATCGGCAAAGTGACCGCGCGCGGGGAACGGGTACTGGTGACGACGCTGACCAAGAAGATGTCCGAGGACCTCACGGGATACCTCGCGGCCGCGGGGATCAAGGTCTGTTACCTCCACTCGGACATCATGGCGTTGGACCGCATCGAGATCCTGCGCAACCTGCGCCTGGGGAAGAGCGACGTGCTGGTGGGCGTGAACCTGCTGCGCGAAGGTCTGGACTTTCCGGAGGTTTCGCTGGTCGCCATTCTGGATGCTGACCGGGAAGGGTTCCTGCGCAGCGAACGCAGCCTGATCCAGACATCCGGCCGCGCGGCCCGGAATCTCAACGGTGAAGTCATCATGTATGCCGACCGCATCACGCGCTCCATGCGCAGGGCCATCGACGAAACCGACCGCCGCCGCAAGCGGCAAATTGCCTGGAACAAGGAACACAACATCACCCCGCGCACGGTGACCAAATCGCGCGAGGAGATCATCATGTCCACCAGTGCCGCCGGAGGTCGGGGCCTCCAGGAGGATGTCGTCGACAACAAGCCCTGGGAAGCGGTGTTGCGGGAAGACCTCTCGCCGCGCGAACTTGTCCATTGGCTGGAGCGGGAAATGCTGGCGGCGGCCGGGAACCTTGAATTCGAAAAGGCCGCCACGTTGCGGGATCGGCTCGATGACCTCAAGGCCCAGTGGGGCATCGGCACGGAGGATTGAACACGATGGAAAACTCCCTGACCTTCCCTGTCGACCCCTGGGTTTCCGAACTGGTGCGCCGAAGCCTGGCCGAGGATATCGGGCCGGGCGACGCCACGACGGCCGTGGCGGTGGATCCCTCCTCACGCGCGCGCGCGCTGGTGGTTCCTCGCCGCGCGGGGGTCTGTGCAGGGCTGCCCCTGTTGACGCTGGTGTATGGAGGATTGTCGGACGAGGTTCATTGCGAACTCCTGGCCCGGGACGGCCAAAGTGTGGAAGCGGGACAGCCCCTGGCCGAAGTGGCCGGGCCGGCGGCCGCCATCCTGACGGGCGAGCGCACGGCCTTGAATTTCCTGCAGCACCTGGGCGGCATCGCCACGCGGACGGCCCAGCTGGTGGACGCCGTGTCCGGGACCGACTGCCGCATTCTCGACACCCGCAAGACCCTGCCCGGCTACCGGCGATTGGCAAAATACGCCGTGCGGTGCGGGGGCGGGGATAACCATCGCATGGGGCTTTTCGATCGCATCATGCTCAAGGATAACCATTGGGCGGCGCGGCGCGAACCCCTGGCCGACATTGTCGCCCGCGCCCGGCGGGAATTTCCCGCCCTGGCCATCGAAGTCGAGGTCGACGATCTGGATCAGTTGACCGCCGCGCTGTCGTTGGGCGTGGAGTGGATCCTGCTGGACAACTTCAGCGTGGAGATGACGCGCGAAGCGGTGGCGTGCCGTGGCCGGGCCGGCGTTGCCAGCCGGCTGGAATCGTCCGGGAACATGGGGCTGGAAACGGTGGCCGCCTACGCCCAGGCCGGGGTGGATGCGATCTCCGTGGGCAGCTTGACCCACTCGGTGACGGCCTGGGACGTGGGTCTGGACTTCGCGCCGGAAAGCGGGGACGCGCCATGACGGGATTCCACTCGGGGAGCGGGACGCCGAAGAGTGTGGCCCGAGACTGGTTCGGGCTGGCCAGCTTCACGCCGGGTAATCGTTTCCTGCGGGACGGGGGGCGCCTGTACCTGCTGGACAGTGTCGGCAGCACCAACGATTTCCTGCGTGGACTGGGGGAGACGGCTACCGGTCGGCTATGTGAGTGGGACGGCTGGGGATGGCGGGCCCGGGAAATCGAGCAACTATCGCCGGTCCAGGAGGCGGGGACGGGCAACCTGGTTGTTGCCCGCACCCAGACCGCCGGCCATGGGCGTCAGGGCCGCAAGTGGACCGACTGCGGGGGATTGAATCTTTCGGTGGTGATTCCGTCTCACCGTGTGGCGCTCGGACGCGGATTCTCGGTCTGGCTGGGCTTGATGACGGTGACCATGTTGCGCGAAACCCTCCGGGTCGACGCACGTTTGAAGTGGCCCAACGATATCATGGTCGGTGAACGCAAGCTGGGAGGAATCCTGCTGCAGCGCGAGGTCACCGCGACGGCTTCCCTGACGGTGGGGGGCTTGGGATTGAACCTTGCGACCCCCAGGGGGGGCTTTCCCGCCGACCTCCAGGGTACGGCGACCAGTGTGCTGCAGGAAACCGGTAGCCTGGTCAAACCCTCCGTTCCAGCCGGCGCGCTGATGGCCAAGGTCGAGGATGAACTGGACCGGTTCGAGGCCGAAGGGTGGGCACCCTATCGCAGCAGCCTGGACCATCTGGACTGCCTGCTGGGACGGGAAGTCCGGGTGCAGTCGATCAACAAGGTCCTCGCAGGCCGGGCGGCAGGGATCGACGACGGCGGAGGGTTGAAACTCACGGCCGCCGATGGCGAGTTGATTCTGGTCCAGGTCGGGGATGTGCATATCCTGCACACCAGTGGACCGGACGGAAAGGCGGAGGATCCCCATGGCCGCTAGGGGAGACGGGGCCCGGCGTGTGGCAACCCTCAACGTCGGAAACTCACGCCTGCATCTGGGCCTGTGCTCCCTGCAACACCTGCCCCCATGCCGGCCGACCAGGGATCAGCTAGCGGCAAGACTACCCGACCCCGCATCCTTGCGTGGCTGGGAAGCTTGCCCTGCGGACTCCCCCGACGCCTCCCACTTGGCTTCGGCGGTCGCCGATACCGTGAAGAATCTTCAGGCGGACCGGGTGGTCCTGGTGTCGGTGGTGCCGGACTGGTCGCAGCGGCTTGCGGGAGTCATCCCCGAACTCGAGATCATCGACCACACCTGGTCCATGCCTTTCTCGTGGGGAGTCGATCAACCCTCGCAGGTGGGTGCGGACCGACTGGCCAACATGGCTCTGGCGCGTGCTTGGGGGCTTGAGGAAGCCCTGGTCGTGGATGCGGGCACGGCGACGACCTTCGACCTGCTTGCCGACGGTGTCTTCCAGGGTGGGCTCATCGCGCCGGGTATGGCCTTTGCCGCCCGCAAGCTGGGGGAGTACGCCGCCCGTCTCGATGTCGTTCCTTTCGCTCCCGCGCCAGTGGAAATTGGTCGTGACACGGCCTCGGCCATGGCCGCCGGTGCCTGGTTGACGGGCGTCCACGGCATCCTCGGTACCATCGACGCCCTCCAGGAGAAATATGGCCCCAGCCCGGTGGTGCTGACCGGGGGACTGGGTGCCTATTTGGCAGGAGATTCCCGCGTTCTGGATCCTTTCTGGACCCTGCGCGGGGCAGCTTGGTTGAGCCTTCAGCGGTCCGGTGATCTCAATTTGTGAGTGGTTGTGTCAGGTGAGTGCGACATTTTGACAGGAAAATCCCTCTAATTCATTTTTTTTGCCGATTTCCCGGGAATGAGCTTGCGGGGCTTGAGTGACCGGGTATATTGCGGTCACGTTGGCAGTCGAATGCCGGGACTGCTAAACAGTCTCGAATCACCTGAAGATCGAACGAGGGAGGAGCGAGCATGGCTATCAAATTGAAGCCGCTGGCTGACCGGGTCGTTGTGGCCCCGATGGAAAAGGAAACGATGAAGGGTGGGATCATCATCCCCGATACGGCCAAGGAAAAGCCCCAGCAGGGCAAGATCATCGCCGCGGGTCCGGGACAGATCAGCGACAGCGGCGAGCGCGTGCCGCCCGAGGTCAAGAAGGGCGACATCGTGCTGTACGGCAAGTATGCCGGCACCGAAGTGAACGTCGACGGCAACGATTATCTCATCCTGCGCGAAAGCGACGTCCTGGCGATCCTGGGCTGACGGACGTATCCGTCCCTGAAAACGCGGAATCCGCGCCGGCCCTTTGCGGCGCCTGACCAGAAGGAGAATCTGACATGGCCAAGCTGATCCACTATAGCGAGGAAGCTCGCGATCAAATGAAGAAAGGCGTGGACGCCCTCGCCAATACGGTGAAGATCACCCTCGGGCCCCGTGGCCGGAACGTGATCCTGGACAAGAAATACGGCGCTCCCCTGGTGACCAACGACGGTGTGACCATCGCCAAGGAGATCGAGCTGAAGGATCCCTTCCAGAACATGGGCGCCCAGATGGTCAAGGAAGTCGCCAGCAAGACCAACGACGTGGCCGGCGACGGCACCACCACCGCCACCATCCTGGCCCAGGCCATCATCCACGAAGGCCTGAAGAACCTGGCTGCGGGCGCCAACCCGATGTTCGTCAAGCGCGGCATCGAGGCTGCGACCGCCGCCGCCGTCGATGCCATCAGGAAGATGGCCAAGCCGGTGAAGGACGGCGAGACCATCGCCAACGTGGCCGCCATCAGCGCCAACAACGACATGACCATCGGCAAGATGATCGCCGACGCCATGGACAAGGTCGGCAAGGACGGCGTGATCACCGTCGAGGAGGCCAAGGGCACCGAGATGGAGCTGGACGTCGTGGAGGGTATGCAGTTCGATCGCGGTTACCTGAGCCCCTACTTCGTGACCAACGCCGAGCAGATGCGCGTGGAGATGGACGACCCCATGATCCTGATCCACGACAAGAAGATCAGCAGCATGAAGGACATGTTGCCGATCCTCGAGAAGATCGCCCAGATGGGCCGCCCCCTGCTGATCATCTCCGAGGACATCGAGGGCGAAGCGCTGGCCACCCTGGTGGTGAACAAGCTGCGCGGCACCCTGAACGTGGCCGCGGTGAAGGCTCCTGGATTCGGTGACCGCCGCAAGTCCATGCTCGAGGACATCGCCACCCTGACCGGTGGGCGCGTCATGAGCGAGGATGCGGGCCTGAAGCTGGAGAATACCACCACAGCCGACCTGGGTAGTTGCTCCAAGGTCACCATCGATAAGGACAACACCACCCTCGTCGGTGGCAAGGGCAAGGCTGCGGACGTCAAGGGCCGCATCAACATGATCCGCGCCCAGATCGAGGATACCACCAGCGACTACGACCGTGAGAAGCTGCAGGAGCGGCTGGCCAAGCTGGCCGGCGGCGTGGCCGTCATTCGTGTCGGTGCCACCACCGAGATGGAGATGAAGGAGAAGAAGCACCGTGTGGAGGACGCCCTGAGCGCCACCCGCGCCGCGGTCGAAGAAGGTATCGTGATCGGTGGCGGTGTTGCCCTGCTGCGGTGCGCCAAGGCCATCAAGGCCCTGGATCTGACCGGTGAAGCGGCCGTGGGCCGGGACATCGTGGCCCGTGCCGTCGAAGAGCCCCTGCGCATGATCGCCACCAACGCCGGCATCGAGGGCTCCCTCGTGGTTGCCCGCCTGCGTGACGAGAAGAAGGGCAACATCGGCTTCAACGCCGCCACCCTGGAGTATGAAGACCTCATGGCCAAGGGGATCATCGACCCGGCCAAGGTCACGCGCAGCGCGATCCAGAACGCTGCCTCCATCGCGGCCATGTTGTTGACCACCGAGGCCTGCGTTGCCGACGAGCCCGAAAAGGATGGCTCCGGAATGCCCGACATGGGTGGCATGGGCGGCATGGGTGGCATGGGCGGCATGGGCGGCATGATGTAATCATCCGTCTCATGGCGACCGCGTCAGCCTGGAAAAGAATCCCCCTTCCCGTCAAGGCGAAGGGGGATTTTTTGCCACCCGGTCAGCTTGTCCGGGCGTGAGGCCGTTCATGGGAGCGGTCCGGCGTGTCGACTTCGCAGATCCGATCCCAAGATCGAGCGAGGTGTTACCGGCTTCCCGCTTTGCGAGCGGCGGGTGTTGCCCTACAATCGGTTCATGAGAATCCTGCACGTGGGCAAGCACTATCCCCCCCATACCGGGGGCATGGAAACGGTCTTGGAAAACATCGCCCAGGGCCTGCTCCATGAAGGCGACGAGGTCGCCGTGTTGGCCGCCTCGCCTGACGCCGTCGGTCGCCGCGCGGTCATCAGCGCACCCCAGACCGGTCGCCGGGGCATCCTGGCGCTGTCGGCTTGCCCGGGGCATTGGAACTCCCAGCCCCTGACCTGGGACCTGATGCGGGACTTGCGGGATCTCCAACGGGATTTCTCTCCGCAGATCGTCCACCTTCACCTGCCCAATCCCCTGGTTGCGGGAGCCTGGCTGGCGTGGTCATCCTGGAACACCGGGCCCAGGCCGGCGCTGGCCGTATGGCACCATGCGGACATGGTGCGACAGAAGCTGGGCGGGCGTCTGTTGCGGCCCATGGTCCGAAAGTGCCTGGAGCAGGCGGCGGGAATCTGTGTTTCGTCGTCGGCCCTGGCCGAGGCCTCCACCGAGCTGAAGGGTTTGTCCGACCGGGTGGAAGTGATTCCGTTCGGGATCGCGCCCGCGGCGCAGACCGCTCCCACGGACCGCGGGCCCGACACGTTTCTCTTCGTGGGCCGTCTGGTTGCGTACAAGGGGGTCTCGGTCCTGGTGGAAGCCATGGCGCTGGTCCCCGGGGCCCGGTTGCAGATCGTGGGAGACGGGCCGCGGCGTCGGTCCCTGCAGGAGCAGGTGACCCGGCTCGGTCTTGGCGACCGGATCACCTTTGCCGGGGCGGTTTCCCCCCGTGAACTGGAGGCCCGTCTGGCGGGGGCCAGGGCCCTGGTGCTGCCGAGCGTCGACGGCGGCGAGACCTTCGGGCTGGTCCAACTGGAGGCCATGGCGGCCGGCACGGCGGTCATCGCCTCGGATCTGCCCATGGGAGTATCGCAGGTGGGGGAGGCCGGACGAACCGCGATCCTGGTTCCTCCCCGTGATGTGGCCGCCTTGGGCGGAGCCTTGGCGAGGCTTCTGGCCGATCCGGACCTGGCGCGCCGGATGGGCGAGGCCGGCCGGCAGCGTTATCAAGAACATTTCACGCGTCCCAGGATGATCGCCGATTTGCGCAGCTGGTACCGTCGCCTCCTGCACGATGGGCCCGGGAGGATTTGATATGGATTATGCCTTTCTGGAGCCGTGGCATGCATTCCTTCCGAGAGAAGGCGGGCACGTGCTGGGCCTCGTCGGGGACGGGGACTTGGAGGCCATGGTCGCGCAGATCGCCGCTTTTTTCGCCGAACTCGAACTCGGGGTGATCGTGTGCGCGAATGTGCCGGCCGATCGATTGCCGGGGTTTTCCCCTGCGACCTGGTCCGGTCGCGGGTCGTTGCCGGCTGGATCCCGTCTGCTGGTATCACCGCCTTCAACCGGGTCTGCTGCTGCCTATGTTGACGATCTGCGGGAGCAAAACCCCGCAAGGGTTGTGGTCTATTTGCCGGAAGACCTTTCTGCTCCCGACCAAAGCGAGGGCATCTCCTGGCCGCAGACCACTTCCCTGGCCGTGGTCCTCATGGCGGGACAAGGTGTGGGGCTGCCCGTCGATTCCGGGGCGGGGTTCGACTCCCGGCAGCCGGCTGACCTGTACCGGTGGGAGGATCTGGAGGCACGACTGGTGGGGACCGGTGGTTATCTGGACCGGATCCCGCCGGGTCTCCCGGTGGTCGCGGCGATTTCCGGGCTGGAAGATGTTGACGACAGCATCGGGCTGTTCGCCCTGACCGACCGCATCATGCAGCATCCGCGGCTGCCTCTGGTCAGCTTCCTGACGCGGCGCGAGGACGGCCCGGTGGTCCGTACCGCCTACCGCGAGGAAAACGGAGGGAACCCATGAACCGGGACGAACGGCGTTGCGACCTGGTGGTCATCCTGGCCCGGGGGGACTCGCGTCGCATGGGGACCCCGAAGGGCCTGTTGTCCCTGACCGAGGGCGGCCCTCCATTCGCCGCGCTCATTGCCGAACTCTACCGGAGTTGGGCCGATGTCGTCCTGGTGGCGCGTCACCGTGATGTGGAGCATTATGTTGTGGCCCTGGCGGATATGCCGGAGGTGGAAATCCTGGGCGGGGACCCGGGTGGGGAAACGGCTCTGACCCTCTGGACGGGGTGGAACCACAGTCGGTGTGGCCCGCAGGCCACCCACATCTGGGCGCACCCGGTGGATATGCCCCTGGTCGGCGCGAAGACGGTGAGCGCCCTGGCCGCGGCCAGTCGCCGGCGCTCCGAGGCGGTGGTCCGTCCGACCCGGAACGAGGAACCCGGGCATCCCGTAGTGCTTCCGGCGACCCTCCTGGGGGAACTGGCGGCCCACGACCCCTGGCTCCAGAGGCCTTTCCGGGAATTTCTGGCTTGGCGCAGCTCTCAGCCCTGCGCGCCGGAATTCCTGGCATTACCCGACACCGATGCGGGAACAGTGCAGGATTTCGACCGACCGGGCGATCTGGTCGGTGACGGGGAAGGGGCGGAATATGTGTAAGGGACGGGATTTTCCGGTCGGCGACGGCAGGGAGGATGTGAACCGGGTGTGGAGCGACCTGATCGGAGACGGGCGCCAGGGAGTGCTCGCCACGGTCGTGGCGGCGGCCGAAAACGGTCCCGTCGAGGTCGGCGACAAACTCCTGGTCGTTGCCGATGGACGGCGGATCGGCACCGTGGGCGGGGGACCCCTCGAGTTGGAGGTTGTCGCCGCCGCCGAGGCCCTGCTTGCAGCGGGGGGATGTCGCCTCCTGAACTGGCAGCCGGGTCCCAGGGACGACGAATGCACGGGCAGGGTGGAAATCTTCCTGGAGTCCCTGCGGCAGGGTTATTCCTTCTGGATCCTGGGCGCCGGCCACGTGGGCCGCGCGGTGATGGAAATGGGCCGGGGTCTGCCATTCCTCTTCAAGGTCTGCGATGACAGAGCGGAGTCCTTGGCTGGATTGGCCGGCGAAGGACGGGTCAACACCTTCTGCCTGCCGCCCGATGGCTTGTCTCCGATCCTGGAAGCGGCGCCCGATGCCGCCCTGTTGATCGCCGGCCCCAGCCATGACCACGACCGGGAATATCTTCAGGCCGCCTTGGCGGCCGAGGATCGTTGCCAGGCCCGTTTCGGTTTCCTGGGGTTGCTGGGCAGCTCTCGAAAAATCAACAAGTTGAGGGAAAAGTTATCCGAACGGCCGGATTGGTTGAGCCGACTGGATTCGGCCCAGATGCCGGTGGGCCTGGAACTGGGTGACGGTTCTCCCCACGGCATCGCTCTGGCGATTCTGGCCGAGGCCATGGCCGTTCTCAACGGTCGGGACTACATCAAGGATGGGAAGGGTCGACCCTTGGGCTTGCTTCTGCGCCGGAGGCGGGACCGCTAGAGGGAACTTTATCCCGGGCATCCGGTTTCATCGAGGAGTCCGGGGCCAGCGCGACCCGAGATTGACAAGACCCGAAAACGGTTGTTACTTTTCAAGAGGTTCCCCTTTCCGGGGAATCGATCATCCGGCGCAGTTCTGGATTGAATTTCAAGACCCCAGTTGGAGGTTGGTCCGTGATCCCGACGAGGAATCCCCGTTTGCTGACCCTGATTCTCAGTATCTTCCTGGCGGCCGTTTCCGCCGGAGTGGCGGATACCGTTTTGGCCGAATGCCAGCCCGGCCAGATGCAAGAAGCCAACATGGCCTATGCTTCGGCGGTGGAATACCTCAACGCCCAGCAATGGGACCAGGCCATCGCCCGCCTGAATTCCATCATCCAGGTTTGCCCCGAGCATATCCAGGTCAACCGCAGCCTGGGCGAAGCCTATAACGGCAAGGGGGAGTACGAGAAGGCGGTGGAGTACTACCAGAAGGTCATCGAGCTGCGCGGGGATGAGGTCGAGGCCGGCGATTTCGGCAACCTCGGCAAGGTCTACGCCAAGCTCAAGGAGTACAAGAATGCCCGGGCGGAGTATATGAAGGCCGAGCTGCTGGCTCCGGACGACTGCGGTGTCCTGTTCAACCTGGGGATTCTGCACAGCGCCGTGGGTTTCAACACCCAGTCGGTGGACGTTTTCGAGCACACCTTGGACGTATGCCCCCAGCTGGAAAAGGACATCCTGCCCCAGCTCGCCAAGGTCGCCAAGAAGGCCGAAGACCAGCAACGCAAGAACGGCAACGTTTCAGAGGCCAAGCACTACCATGAGCTGGCCGTCAAGTACGGGTCCCAGGTTGGTGGATCCACCACCTACCAGCTGGCGTCCCAGCGCTTCAACGCCAAGGATTACGCGGGCGCTGTCACCCTGCTCCAGCAGATGTTGGCCCAGGATCCCAACCACACCGGTGCCCTGTTGACCCTGGCGCGTGCCCAGGACCAGTTGAAGAACCGCACCGAATCCATTGCGGCCTACCGCAAGTACCTCGAAATCAAGCCCAACGACCTGACCAACTACGCCGAGATGCTACGGGTGATGATCGATGGGGGGCAGTGCAGTGAGGCCAAGTCCCTGGCTTCGGCCGCAGCGCAGAAATATGCCAGCCAGGGTCGTTTGGCCTTGGCTCCCATCTACTACTACTGGGGCTCGGCGTTCGAATGCTCCGGTGATTACCAGACAGCCAAGGCCAAGTTCCAGGAATGTGCCTCCGGGGGGCACCCCAAGTACACGACTTCTGCCAGGACCATGGTCCAGCGCATGGATGACCTGACCGCCCAGGCCGCTTACGAAAAGAAAAAAGCCGCTCAGGGCGGTTGAGTCGGCTGGATGATTCCCGCCGAGTGTGCCATATTGGGCCCGCGGATCGTGTGATCCGCGGGCTTTTTTTCACCCAAAGAAGGACGCTGGCGACCGTGGACCGACTCGCATTCCTGCCGCCTTATCTCTTTTCGGCCCTGGATGCGGCCAAGCGCCGTCGCTTGGCCGAAGGCGCCGACATCGTCGATCTGGGCATCGGTGACCCGGATCAGGCCACGCCCCGGGTTCTGGTCGACACCATGATCGGGGCTCTGGAAAACGGGCGGAACCATCGCTATCCCGCGCAAAAGGGATCCCTCGCTTTTCGCGGGGCGGTGGCGGCCTACATGGCCGACCGATTCGGGGTCGCCGTCGATGCGGACACCCAGGTTCTGGCCCTCATCGGCAGCAAGGAAGGTCTCGGGCACTTGCCGTTGGCCTTCGTCTGTGAGGGAGACAACACCCTGGTCCCCGACCTGGGATACCCGGTCTACGGGCAGGCGACGCTCTTGGCCGGGGGAGACCCCCGGCCGTTTCCCTTGCGTGCGGACAAGGGTTTTTTGCCGGATCGCCGGGCCCTGGAATCTGTGACCGATGCCCGGACCCGGCTCGTCTTCCTCAACTACCCCCACAACCCCACCGGAGCGGTGGTCGGGGCGGACTTCTGGAATGACATGCGTGACTGGGCCGCGGGGACCGGAGCGGTGCTGGTCAACGACGCGGCCTATCTCGAGGTCACCCTGGACGGTAGCCGACCGGTGAGTATGCTTGCCGGCGCCGACCTGGCCAAAGAGAGGGTCATCGAGCTGCACAGCCTGTCCAAGATGTTCAACATGACCGGTTGGCGGGTGGGCTTCGCCGTCGGTAATGCCGAGGTGATCGGCCGGCTGGCCCGCGTCAAGGAGAGCATGGACAGCGGGGTTTTCGGCGCGGTTCAGGAAACCGCCGCCTTTGCCCTCGGATCCAGGCGCCAGGGGCTCCTGGCGGGAGTCATGGGGGTCTATGCCCGTCGGCGAGAAGTCATGCTGGCCGCCTTGGGCAAAGCGGGCTACGAGGTCTTTCCGGGCGGCGCAACATTCTATGTCTGGGGGAAGGTGCCGGCGGGCCAGACCAGCATGGATTTCTGCCGCCGGGCGCTGGCGGAGATCGATCTGGTCGTGACCCCCGGCAACGGCTTCGGTCCCGGGGGCGAAGGATGGTTCCGCATCAGCCTGACCGCCCCCGATGCGGCTGTGGCCGAAGGGGCCCGACGCCTGGAAGGATGGTCCTGATGGACAAGGTGAGCCTCCGCGGCATCGACGTTTATGCCCATCACGGCGTGCATCCTGCGGAGCGGGAGCTGGGGCAGCGCTTCGTCATCGACGTGGATCTGTGGGTCGATTGCGCCATCGCGGCGCGGACCGACTCCCTGACCGCGGCGCTGGATTACACCGAGGTGCACCGCCGCATCTGCGCCGTGACGGCCGAGAACTCCTTCCACCTCATCGAGGCTCTGGCCGGACGTTTGTGCCGCGCCTTGCTCGAGGGCTTTCCCGTCGATCGGGTTCGAGTTCGGGTGAAGAAACCCAACCCGCCCATCCCCAGTTTCCTCGGTACCGCTGCCGTGACATTCGAAAGGGACCAGGCCTGGCTCGAGGACGAGAGAGGCCGGCAGAAATGATTTTTCCCGCCGGAGGTCCGAAGGAAGCGGCTGCGGTGTGGTTGGGCCTGGGCAGCAACATGGGGGACCGGCTGGAGAACCTGCGCCGGGCCGCCTTCGCCCTCGCTCTACACCCGGAAGTGGACGTGCGGCGCGGCAGTCGGGTCTATGAGACCGAGTATGTCGGGCCCGGCAGGCAGGCTCCCTATTTGAATGCCTGCCTGGAAGTCCGGACCGCTTTGGAGCCGCTGGTCCTGCTGGCCGTGCTCAAGGGACTGGAGGAGCGCTGCGGACGCCGGCCCGGTGGACACATGCTTCCGCGGCCCATCGATCTGGATATCCTGCTGTGGCGTGACCGGTCCTGCAGCCGTGACCAGCTGCGGATTCCCCATCCCCGAGCCGCCGAACGGGCGTTCGTGATGTTGCCTTTGGCCGAATTGGCCGGGCAGGAAATTTTTCCGGATTCGGGGGAGACAATCGCTGCGGCCTGTGCGAAAATAAGGCGTAAATCCGCTGAGGGTGTTTGCCTGGCGCGGGAAGAGGCCGGCCGGGAATTGCATCTGTTGCCCGGAGGCGGCCACACGAGTGAGCCTACCAAGGAGGAATGGCGTGCTGCCCTGGCGGTACATTGTCGTTGAAGGTGTGATCGGGGTCGGCAAAACCAGCCTGACCAAGCTGCTGGCCACCCGCTCGAGCGGCCGCTGCAACCTGGAGGTTGTGGAGCAGAATCCGTTCTTGCCGCTGTTCTACCAGGATCGGGCAGCCTACGCCTTCCAGACCCAGATTTTTTTCCTGCTCAGCCGGTTTCGCCAGCAGCAAACCCTGCATCAGCATGATCTTTTCAGCGACACCGTGATTTCCGATTATCTCTTCGCGAAAGACAAGATCTTCGCCACATTGAACCTCGCGGACGAGGAACTGGTCATGTATCACCAGTTGGCCGACATCCTGGAGCAGAAAATCCTGCGGCCCGATCTGGTGATCTACCTGCAGGCCCGGACCGAGGTGCTGCTGGAGCGGATCAAATGGCGGGGTCGATCCTTCGAATCGGAAATGGAACCCGAGTACCTGGATGCGCTCAACGGCGCCTACAGCTATTTTTTCCACCATTACAAGGATGCGCCCCTGCTGGTTGTCAATACGGACAACCTGGATTTCGTCAACATTCCCGCGGATTTCGAGATGTTGTACGACCACATCGAGGAGCCGTTCACCGGTGTGCGATACTTCGCCCCTGATTCCCGCGGAGGATGAGGGATATGTCGGGAAGGAGACGGGCATGAGCAGGACGGGCAAGCCGCTGACGCTCGATGTCTTCGGTCACAGGAAGGGGGCCGGCGAGAAGATCGTCGTGCTGACGGCCTATGACCTTTCGAGCGCGACGATCGCGGCCGACGGCGGGGTGGACGCCATCCTGGTGGGGGACTCCCTGGGCAACGTGGTCCTCGGTTACGAAAACACCCTCCCGGTGACCATCGGGGATATGGAGCGGCACTGCGCGGCGGTTGTGCGGGCCCGGCCGCAGGTTCCGGTCATCGCCGACCTGCCCTACGGCAGCTTTCATGTTTCGCCCCAGGAAACGGTGAGAGGGGCGATCGGGCTGGTCAAGCGGGCCGGAGTCAATGCCGTCAAGCTCGAAGGAGGCCGCGTGCGCGCAGAGGTGATCGCCGCCCTGCTGGCCGCGGAAATCCCGGTCATGGGGCACCTCGGCCTGACACCGCAGTCGGTCAACCGCATGGGCGGATTCAAGGTCCAGGGCAAAGGCAGCGAGGCGGCGGCTCAGCTGGAGGAGGAGGCCCAATTCCTGGCTCAGGCCGGATGCTTCGCCCTCGTGCTGGAATGCGTGCCGCAGGAACTGGCCGCGCGGATTTCCTCCCGCCTTTCCATCCCGACCATCGGGATCGGGGCCGGTCCCGGTTGCGACGGGCAGGTGCTGGTCTATCACGATTTGCTGGGACTTTATGAGGGGTTCAGGCCGCGTTTCGTCAAGCGGTACGCCGAGCTGGGCGCAGCCGCCCGCGAGGCCGTCGGACGCTATGCCGAAGAGGTCCGGTCCGGGCAGTTCCCGGGTCCCGAACATGTGTTCGGGGATCCGGCCGAGAAATCCGGCCCCTCATCCGGCTCCGATCGGAAATCCCCGGGGCCCGATGGCGCCTACCTGGGCCGGGTCGACGAGGCCGAGGAATGAGCACCCTGTTGCTGCGGACGCGGGCGCAGCTGGCAGGGCTGGACTCCCTGCGGGGCGGCCGCCCGCTGGTTTTGGTCCCCACCATGGGGGCCCTGCACGAGGGACACCTTTCCCTGGTGGATTGCGGGTCCCGTCTGGGGCCGGTGGTGGTTTCCATCTTCGTCAATCCGACCCAGTTCGGACCCGAGGAAGATCTGGATGCCTATCCCAGGGATCTCGCGGGGGATCTGGCCCTCCTGGAAGGTCGCAAGGTGGCTGCGGTCTTTGCCCCCGATGTCGCCGACATGTACGGCGAGGCCGGTGAAGTTTCGGTCGCGCCGGGCCGTCGTGCCGCAGGGCTGTGCGGGGCTGCGCGCCCGGACCATTTCCGGGGGGTGCTGACGGTGGTGGCCAAGCTGTTCGGCCTGGTCCGGCCGGACGTCGCCGTGTTCGGACGCAAGGATGCCCAGCAGTGCCTGGTCATCGACCAGATGGTGCGGGACCTGTGCCTGCCGGTGCGGCTGATCGATGCGCCCACGATTCGGGAAAGCGACGGGCTGGCCATGTCCTCCCGCAACCGCTACCTCCAGGGGAGCGATCGCGGCCGGGCCCTGTGCCTGCGGCGCGCCCTGGACAGGGGACGCACGCTGCTGACCGACGGTGTCCGGGACGGGGGAAAGCTGGAAGAGGCCATGGCCGCCGAGTTGGCCGCTGCCGACCGTCCGGACTACGCCGTGGTTCGGACGGTGCCGGAACTTGCGGTGCCGGATGTGGTGGCTGGACGGGTGCTGCTGGCGGTGGCCGCCCAGGTGGGACCGGCGCGCCTGATCGACAACGTAGTGCTGGATGTGGCTGAGGACCGGGTCCGGGAATCGGCCCTGCTGGACGAGCTGCCCGCGCATGCGGCAAGGAGCAAACGGAATTGAAAGAACGACGGGAAGCTCAGACACCATCGGTCCAGGCGGTCATCCTTGCCGCGGGCAAGGGAACGCGCATGAAATCCGACCTGCCCAAGGTCCTGCACCGCATTGAAGGTCGGACCCTGCTGGATCACGTTCTGGACACGGCGGCCGCCGCGGGAGTCGACCGCTGCATCGCCGTGGTCGGACACCAGGCCGAGCTGGTGCGGGAATCCTGCGCTCGTTCCGGCCTGCAGTTCGTTACCCAGGAACCGCAGCTGGGAACGGGGCACGCGGTGCAGATGGCGGTGCCGGCCCTGGAGGCCGCCGGGTTCTGCCTCGTGCTGGCCGGAGACGTGCCGTTGTTGAGGTCGACGACCTTGGCGCGCGTCATCCGGCGAGCCGCCGCAGGGGACGCCTCCGCTGTCGTGCTCACTTGCGTGGTGCCGGATGCCGGCGCCTACGGCCGCATCATCAAGGATGAAAACGGGACCGTGAGCGCGATCGTGGAGGCCCGTGACGCCACGGAGGCCCAGCGGGAGATCGGGGAATACAATACGGGTGTATTCTGTTTCCGGACCACCGAACTGATTGCCGCCCTGGCCGCATTGACCCCGGACAACAACCAGGGAGAGTACTACCTGACCGATACCGTGTCCGTGCTGGTGGCGGGCGGCAAGCGGGTGGTGGCCGAGGTCTGCGCTGATCCCGACGAGGTCGTGGGCATCAATACCGCAGCCGAGCTGGAAGCCGCAGCCGGGCTGTTGGCGGCAAGGAAGGACTGAGATGGACCGCCTCTGTACGCCCTGGAGGTTCAACTATGTGGCCGGCGAAAGGCCCGAGGACGGGTGCGTCTTCTGCAACCGACTGGAGTGCGACGAACGGGAAAACTACGTTCTGCACCGCGGTCGGTTCTGGTACCTCCTGTTGAACCTCTACCCCTACAACAGCGGCCATCTGCTGCTGGTCCTGAACCGGCATCAGCATTTGCTGAGCGGATGCACCGAAGAGGAAATCGCGGAAATGGGCCCCTTGTTGCTCCTCATGGAGCGCACTCTGGTGGAGACCTATCGGCCCGACGGAATCAACTGCGGTTACAACGGCGGAGCCAGTGCGGGGGCGGGGATTCCGGAGCACCTGCACATGCACATGCTGCCGCGCTGGAACGGCGACACGAATTTCATGAGCACCATCGGCCAGACGCGGGTGATGCCCCAGACGCTGGATCAGAGCTATGAACGGATCCTGCCGGTGGTCCGGCGGCTGGTCGGAGAGAATGCGTGAGAAGGGGCCTGAACATTCTGCTGTTGGTTGCGGTTGCGGTGGCGGGAATCTCGCTTTGGCTCGGCCGCGGGCACTCGCTGCCCGGCTTCGGTGACCGTCCGGTCGCCCCCAGCGGCAAGGTGGTACCCGGCGGAGGAATCGCGGCCGGATCCATTCAACTCGTCGTCCTCAACGGGACCCGGGTTACGGGTTTGGCGCGGGATTTCGGCCTCTTGCTGGGGCGGGCGCATCTGGCCCCGGTGGGATACGGCAACGCGGAGCCACAGGAATTCCGCCACTGTTTCCTGGTCAACCGCCGCCTGGAGCCGGCTCGGGCCGAGGCCGTGGCGGAGTTGCTCGGTGGGATCCCCGTGTTGAGGGAGTTCGACTCCCGCGGAACCGAAGACATGGCGCTGGTGTTGGGCGCCGACCATGACAGACTGCGCAGCCTGCTGGCGGCGGTCACACCCTGATTTCCGGGCCCGGTCCGGAGGGAGAAAGCGGGACAGATGAAGAAATCCCTGGGCACGGTGATTCTGACAGTGATTCTGGGTGTGATGATCGGGGCCATCGTCAGTGATGTGATCGGTTTGTTCCTGACCGAGGGAAGCGTGGCCGAACAGCTCTTTGTCCGGTACATTTCCTTCGGGCCGGATGTGACCCACTGGAATCTGGTCGTCCTGGATTTGACTTTCGGCTTCCAGATCCATTTCAATCTCATGAGCGTCATCGGGGTCTTCATCGCTTCCCAGATGCTCCGCTGGTACCGCTGACCTGCGAGGAGGTCGCATATGTTGACATTCCCGGCCTTTATTCCCGGCATGACCGGTTGGTCCGAACTACTGCTGATCTTGGCCCTGGCTCTCATCCTGTTCGGGCCCAAACGGCTGCCCGAGATCGCCGAGGCCATGGGCAAATCCATCCGCAAGTTCAAGTCCGCCACACGGGAGGCCACCGACGAGGTCAAACGGGAACTGGAGGACATGCCCGACGATTCCCGGGACAAGAACGATCCACCCGGCCAGTAGACGGCCGGCGAGCCGGCTGCGGTAAGGAGGCTGCGGTGAATCTTCGGCAACTCCTGGACCAGTTGCGCCGGGACCGGCGCTTCATGGACAACGTGACCCGCTGGGAGGTGATCCCGCCTCGCGAGGCGGAGTATGCCGATTTTCCCGCGGCGGTCGATCCCCGCCTGGTGGAGGTGCTCAAGGGGCGGGGGATCGAGCGGCTCTACAGCCACCAGGCCGCGGCCGTGCGTTCCATCGCCGCCGGTCGGTCGGTGGTGATCCCGACTCCGACGGCCAGCGGCAAGACCCTCTGCTACAACCTTCCCGTCCTCGGCACCATGCTCAACGACCCGCAGGCGCGGGCGCTTTACCTGTTTCCCACCAAAGCCCTGAGCCAGGACCAGATGCACGAGGTGCACGACCTGGTCACCGCCCTGGGCGCGGACATCAAGACCTACACCTTCGACGGCGACACTCCGGGTACCGCGCGCAAGGCCATCCGCAGCAGCGGTCACATCGTGGTGACGAACCCGGACATGCTCCACCAGGGCATCCTGCCTCATCACACCCTGTGGGTGAAGCTCTTCGAGAATCTGCGTTACGTGGTTGTTGACGAGGTGCACCAGTACCGCGGTGTTTTCGGCAGCCACGTGGCCAACGTGCTGCGGAGGCTGCGCCGCATCGCCAATTTCTACGGATCCGATCCCGTGTTCATCTGCTGTTCGGCAACCATCGCCAACCCACGGGAACTGGCCGAGCGCCTGACGGGAGTGGAGATGGAGGAGGTGGCGGGGAACGGGGCTCCCCAGGCCGAGAAGCATTTCGTCTTCTACAACCCGCCGGTTGTCAATGCGGAGCTGGGAATCCGCGCTTCGGTGGTCAAGACCGCCCGCCGCATCGCCGAGCGCTTTCTCGCCACCGGGTCCCAGCTCATCGTATTCGCGCGGAGCCGGGTGAGGGTGGAACTCCTGCTGACCTACCTGCAGCGGTCGGGGCGCAAGGTGGGGATCAAGAGCGGCCAGGTGCGGGGTTATCGGGGCGGTTACCTGCCCGGTGAACGGCGGGCCATCGAGTCGGGCCTGCGCGACGGCAGCATCAACGCGGTGGTATCGACCAACGCCCTGGAACTGGGGATCGATATCGGGCGCCTGGACGTGTGCATCATGGCCGGTTACGCCGGCACCGTGGCCGGCACCTGGCAACAGGCCGGGCGCGCGGGGCGCCGCAACGACATCAGCTGTGTGGTCCTGATCGCCTCGAGCAGCCCGCTGGACCAGTACATCATCAACAATCCCGATTTCTTCTTCGGCCGCAGCCCCGAGCACGCCACGGTCGATCCGGACAATCTCGTCATCCTCATGAGCCATCTCAAGTGCGCCGCCTTCGAGTTGCCTTTCGCGGCGAAGGAGGATTTCGGGGGGACCGAAGTGACGGGGATTCTGGACTACCTGACCGAGCAGCGGGTTCTGCATCGCGGTGACGAACGATATCACTGGATGACCGACACCTATCCCGCCGAGGACGTCAGCCTGCGCAGCGCAGCCCCGGACAATGTGGTGATCATCGACGACGCCACGCTCGGCGGCCAGGTCATCGGGGAGATGGACCTGTTCAGCGCCCAGGAGCTGCTCCACGACGACGCGATCTACCTGCACGGAGCCCGGCAGTACCATGTCGACCAGCTGGATTGGGAGCGGCGGGAGGCCCACGTCCGGCCCGTTGCGGTCGACTATTACACCGATGCCCAGCGCAAGAGCGAACTGAAGACGCTGAGCTCCGACGACGAAAGGCCCTTCATCACCGGATCCCTGGCGGTGGGCGAGGTGGGATTGGTGGCCAAGGTGACGGTTTTCAAGAAGATCAAGCTGGGGACGCACGAGACGGTGGGAGCGGGCCGGGTCCATCTGCCGGAAATGGAAATGCACACCACGAGTTGTTGGTGGGAGTTGCCGGAAGACACCCACGGGCGCATGGGTGACGCCGGACTCGATCTGGGCGAAGCCCTCAAGGGATTGACTCATCTGCTGGGTCGTGTGGCGCCGGTTTTCGTCATGGCCGATCCGGCGGACCTGCGGGCCCTGCCCATGGTGCGTTCGCCGTTCACCGGTCGGCCCACGCTGTACCTCTACGATGCCTTCCCCGGCGGTGTGGGTTTCGCCCGCCGCCTCTTCGACCAATTCGAGGACCTCGTGGATGCGGCGCGATCCCACCTGGAGCGATGCCCCTGTCGCGGTGGATGTCCGGCCTGCGTGGGGGCTGCGGTCGACAGTGGTGGCACCGCGTCCCGCGGGGCGGCCTGGTTGCTGGCTACGGCCATGAGCGCCGAGGCCTGAGATGGATCTGCGCACGCGCCTGGCCCGCCTGGACGGGTTGAATCGACGTCCCGTAGCGCCGGGCAAACCGGAGGACCCGGTGCGGACCCGGATCATGCCTTCGGCCGCGGAATTGGGGATGGAGTCCCTGGACCCCGGCGCGCGGATTCACCGGCGGCAGACCGCCTACCCCTGGCCGCCACCCACCCTGGTCACCGCCGATCTGGTCGGATTATTTCCGGCCTTGCCCGCCGAACCATTGCCGGCTTCCGCCTTGCTGTTTCTGGACACCGAGACCACGGGCCTGGCCGGCGGCCCCGGCACCTTGGCGTTTCTGGTGGGGCTGGCCTGGTGGGATGGCGACCGCTTCGTGGTCGAGCAGATCCTGATGTCCGACCCCGACGGTGAGCGCAGCCTTCTGGAACGGGTTGCGTCTGCCGCCGACGGCAAGGAGGCCGTGGTCACTTTCAACGGCGCTTCCTTCGACCTGCCGTTGTTGCGCACACGCGGCGTGATGAACAGGATTCGGGGAATGCTGACGCCGCTGGCGGGGTTGGACCTCGTGGTGCCATCCCGCCGCTTGTGGAGCCGGACCCTGCCCGATTGCCGACAGCAGACCTTGGAGACACGGATCTGCGGCCTGGAACGGGGCCCTGGTGACATCGATGGACGGGATATTCCCGCGGCCTGGTTCGCGTTCCTGCACGGGGAAGATCTCCGGGGCATGGCCGCGATCCTGGAACACAACCGCCGCGACATGTGCGGCATGGCCCGTCTGTGGGAACAGCTCGGGTTATGGGCCGCCCGGATCGATGGGCGGAAAGATGCCGGGCCGGACGCCCTGCTGGAGCAGTGGTCCTGCTCCTGGTCCCTGGCCCGGGTCGCCTGGCTGCGCGGTCGCAGGGACGGTGTTCGCTCCTGGCTGAACGTGGCCTTGGATCAGCTGACCGGCTCGGCCGGCGACCCCGATGCTGACCTGGGCCGCTTTCTGCGGGACGGCGTGCGCCTGGCCAAGGGTCTGCGCGACTGGCCTCTGCTGAGCCGCGTACTCACCGTCGGATTGGAAATCCTGCCTGGGACCCCGTGGTTGCACCGCGAGGCCGCCATCCTGCATGAGCACCGCCTGCGGGACCTTGACACGGCCCTGCAGCATGCGCTCCAATGCGGTGAACAGGGGCGTGTTGGGCGCCTGGAACGTCGCATGGGCCGGCGCGGACAGGAGCCGCGCCCGGGAGGTGGATCGTGACCAACGTCACGCGCAACGAGGGTGAACTGCTGGCTGCGGGGGTGAGAGTGTTCGCCCACCTCAATGGTCGTTCGCCGACTCCCGAGGAACTGGCGGATCTGCTGGAGATGAGCGCGAGTTCGGTGCGTCTGCAGGTGGCTACCCTGTCCGAACTGGGGGCCTTGACGCTGGTGGAGAGCGCGTTCGCCAACCACGTCGAGTTGGGAGATGGGCAAATGATGGCCACCCTGCCGGATACCGACGGGCCCGCCATCAGCGAGGACCTGCGCGACTTCGACCGCCGCAAGCAGGAGGAGTCGGAGAAGATGTCCCGCCTGTTCTCGTCCGGCGAACCGGACGAACGCAAGCGGAAGAAGCTCGAAGAGATGGACCGGGGGTTGGGCGGGTTCAAGCGCAAACCGCCCCGTAACCCCTTCGAAAAAGACTGAAGCGCACTATTCCAACCAGACCAGGAGGCGGTCGCCGTTGGGCCGCCTCTCGTCGATCACCACGCCGGGCCCGTACTTCGCCAGATCCTGTGGATTCAGGCCGAGGGTTTCGGGGTCGTAGCGTGTCTTCTGCAGCAACAGGCCGGCCACGGGTTCCTTGATCCGGTACAAGAGAAAAGGGACATCGGTCCGCACCACGTTCCCGTTTCCGGCGTGGTAGGCCAGCACACACAGTTTGCGGGTTTTGGAGACCGGGCCTGCCGGCGGGGCGGTGCGACGCCGGGTTCCCGCTTCCGGATCGGTTTCCAATACCGGTGGCCGGGATGGTTGCCGTTCCAGAACGTCGGCAAACTCTCCGGCAGCTTCGGCCGGCAGGGCATGATGGGTTTCGGTGGCGCGCCAAGCCATGAAGCCGAATACCAGCAATCCGGTTCCCGCGGCCAGGACCAGCCAGAACAGGATGCGGGCGAAGGGCGGGCCGGTGTGGGCGTCGCGCTCGTGTTCGGCCATGGGAGGACCTCCGATCCGGGTTTCGCGCCCAGCATAGGCGAACGGATCTCCGGTACCAAAGAAAAAGCCCGGGCATCTTCTGCCCAGGCTTTGCAGTGAAGGGAGGAATCTACCGACGGGCCATACTGGCGTACCGGTAGTCTTCGATCTCGGCGGCGGCTTGCTGTTCGTCCATCCATTCCTGGAGGACTTCGCCTTGGGCCTGGCTGCGCAGATAGGCCATGATCCCGTCCTTGCGCTGCTGGTAGACCGCATCGTCGAAGGGCACGATCCACAACGGCACCGCCGCGAACAGCCCGCGCTGGGTTTCGATTTCGGGGATCAACTGGCCTACGGCGCCGGAAATGACCTTCAAGTTGAAATCCGTGCCGTAGCCCACGTCGTTGATGTTGGCGTTGACGCCGAAGGTGTCGGTCACCGCATGGAGCAATTCGTACTTGGCGGCCACCTCGGCCATGGAGGTGCCCATCTGGACTTCGCCGACGGCGGGATTGAGTTTGCCCCGGGCAAGGTCGGCCTTGCGGGAGGTGCCCAGGTCGGCGAGAACGCGCCCGCGGACCTTGTCCAGCGGTTCGGGACCGGCGGGGATCTTTTTTCCGGCCATCAGGACATAGTAGAAGTCCTTGTTCTCGAACACCGGGCTGATGGCTCCATTTTCGGCGGCGAAAGCCCAGTAGGCGCCTTCGAGGGACAGGGGCAGGCCGGGGATGTCGCGTTCGGGTGAGAAGGGCTGGCAAACGCCCGACTCGATGGAATCGGCCTCGGCCCGGGACAGGAAATCCGCCGCGGTAACCGAATCGGCAAAGTCCTTGGCCATCTCGTGGACGGTGTCCAGGGTAGCGGGTCCGGGGGAGACCTTCAGCAGGAGGTGGCGGGCGTGGATCTGCTCCACCTCGCCGGTCTCGTCGTTCTTGACCTGTTCCAGGACCTGGATGAGATGGTAACCGAAGCGGGTCCGCACGGGCTCGCTGATCTGGTCCACCGGCAGGCTGAAGGCGGCCTCGGTGAAGGGGGCGACCATACGCTTGCGGTCGAAGGTGCCGAGATCACCCCCGCTGTCGGCCGTGCTGTCCTCGCTGTACTCCGTGGCGGCATCGGCGAAGGTCATTTCGCCCGAGGTGATCTTGGCCCGGATTTCCAGGATGTAGCTGCGCACGTCGTCGAAGTCGGCTTCGCTGGCGGCTTTGGGGAACCGCGCGAAGCTGCAGGTGGCCTTTTCGGACGCCTGGTAATCCTCCAGGTGGGCATCGTACCAGGCGGAGAGTTCTTCGTCGGTGGCCTCGGGCACTTCCAGGTTCGCGAAGGGGGCACCCAGATATTCGGCCACGGCCCGGCCGGTCTGGCGCAGGTATTCCTGACGGACTTCATCTTCGCTGACGGTCACGTCGGCGCTGACGAGGTCGAACAGCTTTTTCTGGGGCAGGAATGTGTTGCGGATGAAGTTTTCGGGACCGGTCCAGTCGTTCTCGGGATTCTGGAGCGCGGCGTAGTACTGCGCCATGTCCACCTGCCCGTTCTCGTCCCGGAAGTTGGCCAGCAACTCCTGTGGCGGGTTGTTCTCAAGCACATCCAGGACTTCCTGGTCGCTGACCTTGATCTTGTTTTTGCGGATGGCCTGGTCGAGCAGGGCGTTCTGCACCAGGGTGTCCCAGGCCCGCTCCCGTGCGATGGCGTACTGGTCGGCGGTCAGCTCGCGGTCGGCATTCTGCCGCTGCAGATAGGCGATCTGATTCCGGACGGTGTAGTCGTAGTCCGTCGCCATGATCTTGGCGCCATTGACCTTGCCGATGACTCCGGGCTGGTAATTGTGCGACCCGGGTGCCTGGCACCCGCGGCTGGTCAGGCCGCCGAGAGCGAGGAACAAGACAAATGACCCGGCGATGACCCAGTAGAAAACCTTGGCCTGGGAACGCAGAAACTTGAACATCGTGAACTTCCTCTTGCAGGAACAACGGTTGGCGACACGCAATCGGTGCCTCGTCCCCGCGGGCAACATCCGCCAGGGCCGTGAAACAGGTGGGTAAGATGGCAAATCTCACCCGAATTCTCAAGCGAACGGTTTGCGCCGGGGAGTTTTTCTGGTAGATTGCCCGCATTCGCCACTGCCCGATTGACCCCGGATCCCCGTGAAACCGCGAAAGGAAGCCCCGATGGCCAAGGATTTCAATCGCCCGTTCCCAGAAGGTGTTATTGCCCCCCAGGAAGACCAGAATGCCCTGCTCGCGCAGATCCAGGAAGCGGACGTCCGTTATCTGCGCTTGATTTTCACCGACATCATGGGCCACAACAAGAACGTGGAGGTTCCCGCGAGTCAATTCGACAAGGCCCTGCGGGGGGAGATCATGTTCGACGGGTCGTCCATCGAGGGCTTCACCCGGATCGAGGAATCGGACATGCTGCTGGTGCCGGATCTGCGCACCTACGCCGTGTTTCCCTATGCCGAAGGCGGTCAGACCGTCGCCCGCCTGATCTGCGATGTTTATCATGCCGACCGCACCCCCTTCGCGGGATGTCCCCGCCTGACCCTGCGCCGGCTCCTGGAGCGCTTCGCCGAGAAAGGTCTGGTGCCGGTCTGCGGCCCCGAACTGGAATTCTTCCTGTTCCACACCGATGACCTGGGGAAGCCCACCACCATGACCCACGATATCGGCGGATACTTCGACCTGTCCCCGGTGGACCTGGGCGAGGATGCCCGGCGGGACATCGTCGAGGCTCTGGAGGCCATGGGTTTCGAGATCGAGGCCGCGCACCACGAGGTGGCTCCCGGCCAGCACGAGATCGATTTCAAATACGCCGAAGCGCTGGAAACCGCCGACCGGGTCACCACCTTCCGCATGGTGGTCAAGAAGGTGGCGCAGGACTACGGACTCCATGCCACCTTCATGCCCAAGCCCCTGGCCGAGGTGAACGGTTCCGGGATGCACACCCACCAGTCCCTGTTCCAGGATGTGGGAGGGACGATGGAAAACATCTTCTTCGATCCCGATGCGGACAACCAGCTCAGCGAGATCATGCTCCATTACATCGGCGGCCTGCTGCACCACGCACGGGCTTTCGTGGCCATCACCAACCCGCTGGTGAACTCCTACAAGCGGCTGATGCCCGGCTATGAGGCACCGACGAACGTGGCCTGGTCCGATCACAACCGCAGCCCCCTGATTCGGGTCCCTGCCCGGCGCCGGGCGGGCACCCGTTGCGAGGTCCGAGTTCCGGATCCCGCCTGCAATCCCTATCTCGCGTTTACGGTCATGCTCGCGGCGGGTCTGGACGGAATCGAAAACCAACGGCAACCCGCCCCCCCGGTCAACCGCAACGTGTTCGGGATGAGCGAAGCGGAGAAGAGTGAAGCCGGGATCACCCAGTTGCCGCGCGACTTGTGGGAAGCCGTCGCCGAACTGGAGGGCGATGAGGTGATGCGGGAGGCGCTGGGCGAGCACATCTTCACGCATTTCATTTCCGCCAAACGGGCAGTCTGGCAGGAATACATCGCAGAGGTCAGCCCCTGGGAGCTGGATCGATACCTGGGGATCTATTGAGGAGCTTCGACCGGAGTTGTCATGTGGCATAACATCGGGGTGCAGGCCCTTGCCAGTGGGCTTTTGGCCCAGGCAGCCAAGGTCCTGGTGGAGTTGCTGACCCGACGTCGCTGGCGGCCCGGTTTGTTTCTGGTCAACGGCGGCATGCCTTCAAGTCATGCCGCCACCGTCACCACCCTGACCGTGTTGGTGGGCCGCAGCGAGGGACTGGACTCCACCCTGTTCAGCCTCGTACTCATCTTCAGCCTTTTCGTGATCTTCGAAGCCACGGGCCTGCGCCAGGAGATGGGTAAGCAGGCCCAGCTCCTGAACGAGTTGTTGGACGGGGGCCTGCACGGCTGGGAGGCCCTCCAGGGCAAACGCCTGCGCGAATTGATGGGCCACACCTGGGGCGAGGTCCTCGGCGGCATCGTGTGTGGCCTGCTGGCGGCGTGGTGGTGGGGGCCTCGTTGACCTGACTAAGGTTTTTCCTTAAAAATCCTGGTTGACAGGTCCGGCAACCGGTCTAGAATCCTCCCAACAGGCCTGCCTGCGCGTGTGGGCATCCCTTTCGATATAGATGATCCGGTCCGGATTTTCCGGTCGGACGAGGATGCTATGGTCGAAAGGATTCGACATGAGAGTGATTGCCCTGGCCAATCAAAAAGGGGGCTGCGGAAAGACAACCTGTGCCACCAACCTCGCCGCAGCTCTCGCCACACGGAACAATAAAGTCCTGCTCATCGACAACGATCCCCAGGGTCACGCGACCCTGGCCTACGGTTTCCGGGAACGGGACTTCTCCCTGAGCACCTACGATCTCTATCTCACTTCCGACATTCTCGTGGAGGACGCCTTCCTGGAGGTGGACCGGAATCTTCACCTGGTTCCCGCCGGCATCGAGTTGAGTGCCGTGGAGCAGGAACTGGCCCGCGAGAAGGACAAGGAACGGCGGCTCCGCAACAACCTGCGTCGTAGCGCCATGCCCTATGATTACGTTCTGATCGATTGCCCGCCCAGCGTCGGGTTGCTGACCTTCAACGCCCTGCTTGCCAGCGGAGAGGTTCTCATTCCCGTCGACCCCAGCTACTCCAGCCTGCAGGCCGTGCGCAAGATGCGAGAGACCCTGGCGGTGCTGCGGGAAAAGAGCGGTCACGACCTGGTGCCCCACGTCGTGATGTCGGATTTCGACACCCGCCCCCTGTTCGTTCGTCGCATCATGGCCGAACTGGACGAGGAGTTCGGCCTGGAGTTGCTGGACACCATCGTCCATCACACCGTGCGCTTCCGGGAGGCAGCGGGTCTGGGCCAATCGGTGATCCGTTATGACGCCGAATCCCGCGGCGCCTTGGATTTTCGGGATTTGGCGCGTGAGATTTCCGGACAGGAGGTTGACCTGGAAGTATCCGATCTGGGCCGCTGGGAGACTTTGCTGCATGGACCGCGGGTCGTGACGGATGGGCTCCTTTTCGAGGCCGATTTCCCCGGCGCCAAGCGGGTGGCGGTGACCGGTGATTTCTGTTCCTGGTCCGCATCCGGTCTGCCCATGTCCCGGCGGACGGACGGGGTGTGGGAGTGCCGGTTGCAACTCGGCAGCGGCCAGCACCAGTACCGCTACATCGTGGATGGCACCTGGTTGCCCGATCCGAGCAACGCCCAGACCGTCCCCAACGAATTCGGCGGGGCAAACAGCGTGGTGGTGGTGGCCTGAACGTGACCTCCGACAAGCACCGTGACCGGCACCACATCGGTTCCATCGCCCATCATTTCCTGGGTGAGTCGGAGTCCGTTTCGGCATTTCCCACGCGGATTCTGATGGTCGGGTTGACGGCGGATAGCCTCTCGGCCAGGGTCGGGGCCGCCCTCATTGCCTTGTGGCGGCGTGAAGCCTGCGGCGGCTCACTCCTGCGGCCGCGGGGCGGATCGGGGGAATGTGCGGTTCTGGAAATCGCCGGTGTGCTGCGGTCCGTGGAAACATTCCTCGGGCAGCCTGCGGGGCGACCGCCTGATGCTCCGCCGAGGGAAGGTCTGGAACTGGGGCACCTGGGCCTGCTGCAGAATGAATACCTGACCAATCGGGAGGTCTCCGCTGCGGCCGGTGAACCGGGTGTCCTGGGACGAACCCGGTGGCCCGATCTGACGGTGGTCGCCGGGCGACTTCCCGACCGCCTGGGAGCGGTGAAGGTCGGACGACTGGTCCGCCTGGTCGGGGCAAAGCGTTTGACCCTGATGGTGGCGACGGACTTCGACGTGCACCCTGACCCGCAACCTTTTCTTGTCAGCCGGATTGCGGACGTATACGGTACGGTCGCCGCGGCTTTGGGCACCGCCTGCCGGCTGGTGATGTGCGATTTCCCGGGACCGGGCGGCGTTCGCGGCGAATTGCATGCCGCTTTGGTCACCATTTTGCAGGACGCTCTGGCCCCGGAGTGATTCGGTGGCGTCACAAGGGAAACGCGCTCAACCATGGTCCGCGCCACAGCCATTCTCATGATTCTGACCCTGTTCCCCTGGGCCCAGGCCGGAGCGCAGGAGATACCCGCAAGCACGCGGACGGGCAAACCCCTGGGGCGACCCGGTTTCCTGATCCTGGTTTCCGCGCGGGATTCGACTTCCGGTTACCATCGCCAGGACGGCCCCGGCGCCGGCATGATGTCCCTGGTCTGGGAGGGCGGCCAGCTTGTCGTGCCCGATACCATGACCCTGGAATCCTTTGGCCCCCGGGACCTCGGAGTCCGCACCACGGCCCAGCTCCAAGGCAGCGGCGGCGCGGGCGTGCTCGAGTTCCGCAACGGAAGCTTCACCGTGGACCAGCCGTTGCTTTTGACCGACGGGGTTGTCTCCCTGTTCGTCGCCCGAGGCCAACTGGAGATCCGGGGTGCCCAGATCCGGTATGTCCCTCCCGCTGCCAGCGCAACCTCGGCCGGCAAGAAACCTCCTGATCCCGTCGCGGGATTCCTGTTCCTGGCGGGCATGGTGATCATGATCCTGGCCCTGATGCGCATGGCGCGGTTGCGCTCCAGGGGCCGCAAGCCATGATCCTTGTCCGACGACTCCTCGTGATTTTCTACGCCGCCTGCCTGGTAACCCTCCCTCTGGTTGGAGTGGGGGTGCTGAAGCTGACAACCGGTCGCGATTGGGGTGGAGGTCTGCAACCTGCGTGGGTGCTCATGGCCGCGGTTTGGGGACTGGCCCTGGCCCTGCGCTCCGTACCCCGGGGAGGTCGGGAAGGTCGGGCCGGTTTTTTCTCACCTCCCCGCATCCTGTGGTTCTGGTTTGGCGCGGTCCTGCTCTCGGGCCTTGGCCTGGTGCTGGCTCGGGCACCGGTCGAGCTGGCGGAAGCCTGGTGGCGGTTCGGAAAACAGATCATCCAACTCATCATCATGCTGGCCTTTGCGCTGTGGGCCGCCCGGTGGACTTCCCAGCGCGAGCGCTGGGTGTGGACGTCGCGCCTGATCGTGATCGCTGCGTTGTTGCAGGCCGCTTATGGGGCGGTGCAGTATGGGAACCACGCCGTGCCCGCAGGCTGGTTCAAGTCCTTGGATGCGGTTTTCACCTCCAATCCCGCCATCCTTTCCGGGTCCCAGGACCTTTATGTCGACAACGCGATGCTTGAGGTGGGCCGCCTGCGCGGGACCATGTGCGAACCCTTGTACCTGGGGAACTTCCTGTTGCTGGCCTTGCCCCTGGTGGGGTTGACCAGGTGGAGGCGCTGGCTCCGGGGTCTCGCCGCCTCGGTGTTGACCTTGCTGCTGATCCTGACTTGGTCCCGTGGGGCATGGCTGGCCGGAGGCTGTTCCCTGGTTGTGGGCGGGGTACTCCACCGCCGGGTCCGGGGCAAGGGGTTCGGTTGGGAAGGCAGAGGCGCTCGGTGGCTCTGGGTGGTTTTGTTCCTGATGGTGGTAGTGGTTGCGACCCTTCTGGCCCAGCACGGTCCCGGGCTGCTCGGCCGGCGGTTGATCCAGAGCTTTTCCACCAGCGACTGGTCCAACCTGACCCGCTGGTACAGCACACAGGCCGCGTGGCGCGCCTTCCTGCTCAGTCCCCTGGTGGGAGTGGGCTGGGGACAGTTCGGATGGCATTTTCCGGTCCTGGTTGCCCCGTTGGGCCTGCAAAGTCAGTTCACCTGGCCGGTGGTGAACAACTTCTACCTGGAAATCCTCTGCGAGACCGGCGTGGTCGGTCTGGCGGCCTTCGCCGTATTCCTGGGAACCCTGGTGCGCGGCCTCCTGGCGCGCCTGGGAGATCGGGAACTGGATTCCGAACAAGCTGCCGTTCTGGTTCTGGTGGGCATGGCTTTTGCGGGTGTCTGGGGGCAAATGCTCACGTTTTCCCAGTACAACCTGCCCCATATCTGGTTGACTCTGGGCTTGTTGTGGGCCGCCAGCCGGGCTCCCGAGCCCAAGGCCGACGGTGGAGGGATGCCACGGTGACCAACCCTGCGCACATCGTTCTGGACGCACTGCTCGTGGGTCCGCATCCCACGGGAGTGGGGCGGAGCATCCTGGAATTGGCCCGCGCCCTGGCTGGACAGGAACGATCGCTCACCTTCACGGTCCTGGTCACCCATCCCGAACCCTTCGATTTTCTGGCCGGACACCAAGGCTGGAGTGTGGTTTCCTGTCGGCAGGTCGCCGGAAGCACCTGGCGCAAGGCCCTGTTCACCCAATTCGATTTGCCGGGTCTGTGCCGCAAGCTGAAGGCGGACCTGCTGCACAGCCTTCAATTCATCGTGCCCCTGCGATGCCCCTGCCGCAGGGTGGTTACGGTTCACGACCTGGCCTGGAAATCCCACGCGGGAATCCTCCAGACTTCCCGTCGACTCTACTATGACGCCCTCGTGCCGCGTTCCCTGGCCGTGGCCGATGCCGTGGTCACCAACAGCGAGAGCACCGCCCGTGAGGTGCGGGATTTCCTGCCTGCCTGCTGGGACCGCGTGTTCGTGACGCCCTTCGGCACGCCGTCGTGGGTCTGGGAGATGGAGGAGTTGCCGCCGCCCCCGAACCGGGAGCGATACTTCCTGTTTGTGGGCACTCTGGAGCCGCGGAAAAATCTCGAGCGTCTCCTGCTGGCTTTCGAGGCTTTCCATGCAGAATGCGTCGGGAAGGGCCGCGACCCGTCAGCCATTCCCGGGCTCAAGCTGGCAGGGGCGCGTGGCTGGAACGATGGCGCCCTGAGGCGCCGGATAAGGGATTTGGCGGCCAGGGGGCTACTCGAGGTTCTGGATTACTGCCCGCCTCCCCGGCTATGGGAGCTGTACAGCCGAAGCTCGGGCCTGGTCTTTCCTTCCCTGCAGGAGGGCTTCGGTTTTCCCATCCTCGAGGCCATGGCGGCCGGATGCCCCGTCCTGACCTCAAACCGGGGCGCCATGCGTGAGGTTGCGGGCGAACAGGCCGTATTCGTGGAGCCGGAAGATCTCGGCAGCCTCCGTCGCGGCCTTCAGGTTTTGGCCTGGGATGCCGAAGGCAATCGAACGCGCAGGGAAGCGGGTCGTGTCCGGGCCCGCAGGTGGGATTGGAGCAGGACCGCTGACGCAACCTGCGAAGTGTATCGACGTGTGCTGGGATGAGGCCGGTTTTTTTGATTGCCCGGCTTCGACACTTGGAATAACTTGAATAAGTTGCGACGGTTCGCGAGAGGGCCGCTCGATTTTTGATCAGGGAGGATTCGTGGACCTGGGCATCGTGGCAATTTTGGGTTTTGCGGCGGCATTCCTGATGTCGTGGTTGGTCCAACCCCATTTCCGGAACCTGGGCTTCCTGACCGATATCGTCGATTTCCCCGGGTATCGCAGACCCCACCGGGAGCCCGTGCCTCGTACCGGCGGCATGGCCATATTCATCAGCTTCTTCTGTGCCCTCTTCTTCCTGGAAAACGTCATTCTCCACACGGAGCTCCCGTGGTCCTGGCTCGGCATCCTCATCGGGGCGGGCGTGGCCATCCTGGCCCTGGGGGTGGGGGACGATCGTTTCGGAATCCACGCCGAGAAGAAACTCTACGGGCAGATCATCACCATCCTGTTTCTGATGATCTTCGGGCAGCGCATGGATTCGGTGACCATGCCCGGGATGGGTGAAATCAATCTCGGCGGCTGGGCCTGGCCGTTCACCATGTTCTGGTACCTGGGGTTCATCAACTCCATGAACCTCATCGACGGCCTGGACGGGCTGGCCAGCGGCATCAGCATCCTGGCCGGGGTAACCCTGGTTTCGGTCGCCCTTGCGGTGGGGGATCTCTACTCCACGCTGTTTGCGGCCACCCTTTGCGGCTCGACCATGGCCTTCCTCTACTGGAACATCAGCAGCCGCAAGATCTTCCTGGGGGATTCGGGCAGCATGTGGATGGGGCTGATGCTGGCGAGCCTCATGTTGAATATCAGCCAGAAGGTCGGTGTGTCCCTGCCGGTCCTGCTGGCGCCGATGATCGTTCCCATCTGGGATACCGGGACGACCATTCTGCGCCGTTACCGGCGCCGGACCTCGATTTTCCTGGCTGATGATTTTCACCTGCACCATCGGCTCCTGCGGCTGGGCTTCAGCCCGCGCAACGCGGTGATCCACCTTTTGCTGGTGACGGCCGGAACCATCATGTTCGCCTTGAGCGACTACCTCGGCTTGGCCTGGCTCGGTTTGCCGGCCCTCGGGGCCTGGATGCTGGCCGGGCAGCTGGGCGGACTGCGCCACCTGCAGAATCGCCAACGGGGACTGGATCTGTTCTCGGAGCTTTCCTACGCTCTGGGCTTCAACGACCGCCTCGACGCCCTGACCGACCAGGTCGGCCGCAATGTGGCGGACATCATCGATCTGCAAGCCGAGCGGCAAAAGGCCGGCCTGAACGGGGAATTGAGCCGGGACGGGACAACCGACACCCACGGCGTCGTCCATCCCCTCCCCGACATCCTGCCTCCCGACTCCGACGACGGTTAACCCATGCCGTTCGACCCCTTACCGGAACCGCTTTCCGGTGATCTGACGCGGTTGGCGCGGCGGACCGGCGGTGGCGGACTGGATCTGGGCTGCGGGGATTCCCGTCTGGCACATCGCCTTTCCGCGTCCGGTCTTCCGGTCTGGGGGCTCGATCGCATGCCCGGCGGATCCGCTTCCGTGATCGCCGAGGCAAGCCGGTTGCCGGTGACCGAGTGTGGCGTGGACCTGATCATCGCGGCCAACCTGGTGCGCCACCTGCTCTCCTACCATCCCGATGCGGGCTTCCTGGAACATTGGTCGTCTTCCTTGCGGTCCGGTGGGGTTCTCTACATCCTGGAGGACCAACCGGATCTTTCCACCGCCGCCCGCCGCAATTACCATGACCTGCAGGTTTTCCTGGCCGCCCTGTGGGGCACGGGCCGGGGACCCTTGATGGACGATCAGGTCTTGCGCCCCCTGGTCACGCGTGCGCTGCCCGGGGCAGGTCTGCAGTGGGGTCGGCTGACCAATCGTCGCCGGCCCGACGCCGGTAGGGTCCTGGAATTGCTGGACCGGGGAACGGGGAGCGGCCGGGGTGAGGTCGGAAGGTTGCGGGATTCCATCCAGCAGCACGGCCTGGACTATGGCCCGTACTGGTGGCTGCGTGCGCAGAAGCGGGAGGATTGACCATGACCACGGTGCAGGGGCGGTTTGCCGCCGTCCTGATTCTGCTGGCGGCCATGTTGCTTGCGGCCGGATTCATCTGGCAGGGCCAGTGGTCAGCCGTGGCCTGGAGGGATGTCCGGGCGGTGGCCATCGAAAGTGACGACTGGGGACTGGCGGGGTTCATCCCGCACGCCCACGCCCTGGATGGTCTTGACCGCGATTTGTTGGATCCCGGTTCCTTCCCCGCCGTGTATTGGGAATCCACCCTCGAAGACGGCGCTACGGTTTCGGCCCTGGCGGGTGTCTTGTCTTCCTTTGAGGGTCGGGACGGATTTCCGGCCGTCCTGCAGCCCAATTACGTCATGGGCTCGCTGGCCTGGTCCTCGCCGGACTCCGGGGTGGCATGGCGGGAGTATTATTGGCCCGCGGTCCCCCCTGCCTACCGTCGGCAAGGATTGTCGGAAGCGGTTGGTCAGGCGATGGCGTCCGGAGTGTGGTATCCCGAGTACCACGCCCTTTTGCATTACGACCCGGCGGCTCGCGAGGCCGCGGTGGCATCCGGTGGAATCGCCGCCGAGGCGGCCAGGCGGAACATCATGATCTTTCCCGGCAGCCAGGCCGCTCGGGAACTGACCCCACAAAGATCTTGGGCAACCCTGTCCACGGAATTGGAAACCGGGCTGCAGGTTTTTGAGGCGGCATTCGGCCGTTCTCCCGGCTCGATCATCGCGCCGGATTACACCTGGGACGGTCGCATGGAGAAACTTTGGCTCAGCCGCCACATCGATGTGATTCAGGCCAAGCGCGAACAGCGTTTTGTCGGCCGCAAATGGGGGACGGTGGCGTGGATCCGCAAGAACCTCCAGTTGCGTTGGGATTACCTTGTGCACCGCGATCGGGTCTATCTGGAACGAAACTGCCGCTTTGAACCCGCCCAGGATCCTGACCCGGACAAGGTGGCAGCCCGCTGCATCGACGAGGTCCATGCGGCATGGGCCAGGGGAGAGGCCGCCATCATCGAGGCTCATCGCATCAACTTTGTCCACAGCGACTCCACCGTGGAGCGCATGGGGCGAGAGGCCTTGCGCGAACTCCTGACGGGTTTGACGGAGAGCTCCGGGATGTCTCCGGTCTATCTGACCGACCAGGAAATCGCTTCTCTCATGAGGACAGGAACCAGTGTTTGCCGCCGTGGAGATCGGGTCGTGGTCCGCAACTGGACCCGGTCGGCGCGCCTGGTTCCTCTGGGCGAGGCCCGTAATCGGGGAGCGGTTTGCTGGATGGAGGCGGAGTCGACCCTTGTCCTGCCCGCTGATTAGGCCTTAACGGGTTGCACACCAAGAGGATTGAGGGTTGGCCACGAGTTTTTGATCATGAATCCGAACTTTCATTATAATGGGCAGGAATTTGCTCCATTGACCAATCCATATACTTATGATATAGTCACTACTGGGCATTGAGGCTAAAGATCTTTCAGCGCAACTCTTGAGCATCAGGGTCGGTTGTGGTCAATCGGGAGGTTTCCCGCAGGAAATTGGCTAACGAGCATCATGGCAGGTCGGATCCTCCTGGATCCTGATCAGGTTGCGCAACATGAGGAAAGACCCTGAGGAAGCCATCCTCGAAAACACCCCTACTGCCGAACTCATCGCACTTTGCGGCGATCGGGTTTCGGTTACGACGGAGGAGCTGCATGCACGCATCCGGAGCCCGCTTCCCCAATATCCTTCTGCTCACCGGCATTTCTCTTTTGGCTGTCGCCCTGATCGGTTCCGCGCAGGCGGCCCCGTCGGGCCATGTGATCTATGAAGGAAGCTTCCAGCCCAAGGACCTGAACTGGCAAACCGACGCCCAAGGTCTGGTCCTGCCGACATTTCCCGGGACGCGTTCCCTGGCTCAGCCAGGCTTGCCATCGGTTCCGGTGCGGGAGCTGTTGCTGCTCGTGCCGACGGGTATGGATGTGACCTCGGTTCAGGTCGAGGCCCTGGCGACACACGCGGAAAAATCACTCCAAACCGTGCCGCTCGCCCTGCCCCATGTCTCGGATGACGGGACCCAGATCTCCACCGCCACCATGAAGAACTCCGGGGGTGTATTCCCGGCGCAATGGGGCGAGTATACCGGTAGCCATTTCTGGCGGGGTTATCAGCTGGTCTCGGTGAGCGTCTATCCCCTGCGGGAATTGCAGGAAGGTGGCGTGACGTCACTGGAATTCCTGGACGGATTCGCCGTGCGTGCCCAGATGCAGCCGCGCTCCGGATCGGCGGATGTCGCGCAGCGCGAACGGCTGGTGCCCGGGGAGCCGGCGGACAATGCCGCTGTGCTGGAACGGCTGGTGGCCAACCCCGAACAGGTTTCGGGTTACATGCGGCAGAACGGCGTGGCCGTGGAGGTGGACAAGGGGGACTTCCAGCCCAGCGCCGCTCCGAGTCTCATGGGCAGCGGGGTCAGCTATCTGATCATCACATCCAATAGCCTGGCGACCGAATTTCAGCGGCTCGCCGATTTCAAAACGTCCCAGGGTATCCCCACCGTTGTGGTGACCAAAGAGGATATCACCGCCAACTTCCGCAACGGGGCCGACATCCAGGAGACCATCCGGTTGTATATCCGGGACGCCTACCAGTTGTGGGGTGTGAGCTACGTGCTTCTGGGCGGAGACTCGGACGTGTTGCCTCCTCGCTACGTCGAGAATTCCTATTATCCGTCCATCGGCTCGACCTGGATTCCGACCGACCTGTATTTCGCTTGTCTGGACGGAAACTGGAACCGCAACGGCAATTCCCAGTTCGGGGAACCCGCCGTCGGCGCCGACCTCGGCGACGCGTGCGATTTCGCCGAGGAGGTCTTTGTGGGCCGGGCGGCCGTCAGCACGTTGACCCAGGCAGGGGTGTTCGTCGACAAGGTGATCGCCTACGAGTCGACTGCCGCCGGTGCGGGGTGGCCCGACCGGGTGCTCTTCGCCGCCGAAGTGCTGTTCCCCTCCGATTTTCATCCGGGCGATTCCATCAGCCTGGACGGGGCCCAGTTCGCCGACCAGCAGGTCAACGACCTGATCATCCCCTGCACCGATATGCAGTACATGCGCATGTACGAGACCGACCAGCTCTATCCGTGGGATGCGCCGCTGACCCTGGCGGCCCTGGTCGACACCCTGGACAACGGCCGGTATGGAATCGTCAACCAGATCGGACACGGGTACTACTACAACATGTCCGTGGGCAACGCCAATTTCATGACCGGCGATGCCGATGCCCTGGTCAACGGCGATCATACCTTCCTGATCTTTGCCCTCAACTGTGCGTCCGGGGCCTTTGATAATTCCTGTCTGCTGGAACGGTTCGTGCAGAACCCCAACGGCGGGGCCATCTGTGCCCTCGGGTCCGTCCGGGCGGCGTTCCCGTACAATTCGAACAATTACCAGCAGGAGTTCTTCAGCCTGCTCTATTGCCAGAACGAGTTCCGGGTGGGCCGGACCATGGCCCTCAGCCGGTTGCCGTTCATCGGTTCGACCGCCAACAACTACGTTGACCGCTGGACATTCGAGAACTACACCCTGCTGGGCGACCCCACCCTGGCCGTGTGGACCAGCAGTCCCGATGCCCTGACTCTCGGCGCCCCCGCAGGTCTCGGCCTCGGGAATAATGTTGTGCCGGTCAGTGTTTCGAATCTCGGCAGCCCCGTACCCGGCGCCCTGGTCTGCCTGCAGATGCCAGGAGAGGACTACGAATTCGGTGTGACGAATGCGTCAGGTCAAGTGAGTTTCAACTTCCTGCCCGGGCGAGCCGGCGATGCGGTTCTGACCGTGACCGGCGAGAACCTTGCGCAGGCAACCCTGACCATTCCCGTCACTCCGGCGACGCCCTACCTGACTCTGACGTCCATGGGGATCACGGATAACGGTTCCCTGGGCAGCAGCGGCAACGGCAACGGCGTCATCGAAGCCGGTGAGACCGTGGCCTTGACCCCGTCCCTTGAGGAAACCGGAGGAGGCGCCTTGTCCAGCCTCAGCGGAACCCTGACGGCATTGGGTGCCGGCGCGACGGTGGTTTCCGGTGCGGTGGCCTTTCCTGACGTGGGAGCCGGCGGCACAACCACCGCCACAAGCCCGATCCTGGTGACCTTCGGAGCATCCGTTTCCGACCGGACGGTCCTGGATTTCGAGTTGGACGTGACCAACGGTGTCAACCACGCCGTGTCCGAATACACGCCGACAGTCCTGGCTCCCGCCATCGAACCGGTCGCCATGGACTGGGATGACTCGATCTTCGGTAACGGGGACGGCGTCGCCGATGCCGGCGAGTTGATCGTCCTGAATGTCGACCTGAAAAACTACGGATTCGGGACTGCGGATCTGGTCACCGGTCGTCTGCGCACCGACAACGTGAACGTGACGATTTCCGATTCTCTCGCCACCTGGACCGGGCTGGGTCAGCTGGACGAGGCGCCGGGATCCACTTCATATTCGCTGACCATTAATTCGGCAAAGGTGGCTTCCATTCCGGGCGATCAATTTGTGCCCGTGGCGTATCTGCATTTCGTGGACAATTACGGGCGGACCTCCAACCGCGAATTCTTTCTGACCCGCCCCGATCCGGTGACCAACATCACGACCGACACCTCCGAGGGCGCCGACATCATCGCCCTGAGCTGGGTACCCTCAATCAATACCCTGGCCTACGGTTACAACATCTATCGCGCACAGAATTTTGGCGGGCCGTTCATTCGCGTCAATCCTGATCTGGTAGTCGGCACGGCATACTACCGGGATGCCGGTCTGGATTTGCTGACCGAGTACTATTACCAGGTGGTCGCGGTGGACTCTTCGCTGGTCCCGAGTGCATATTCCGGGGTCATTTCCCAGTCGACCGCCCCGCCCGAAGTCGAAAATTTCCCGGCGGATTTCGGTGTGGAATCCAGCAGTCACCCCGCCGTGGGGGATCTGGATGGGGACGGCCTGAACGAGATCGTCGTGGCCTCTGACGAGATCTACGTCTGGCGCAGCAACGGTCAGGAACTCATCGACGGCGACGGGGATTCCCAGACCCTGGGGCCGTTCACGAACCTGAATTCGGACTTCGAGCCCGCAGCCGTGACCCTGGCCGAGTTGGATCACCAGCCGGGCCTTGAGATCATTGCCAGCGAACAGCTCCTGGACGATTTCGTCATCCATATCTTCCGGTACGACGGCACGGAATTGCCTGGATGGCCGCGGGCTTCCACCAGTTTACCCGGTACCGGCTGGAACTGGGCAGCCCCTGCCGTGGGGGACATTGACGGCGACGGAGAGCCGGAAATCGTCGTCAACGCCCTGAACGGTCGGGTCTATGCTTGGCACGTCGACGGATCGGAAGTCCGGGACGGCGATGCGGATCCCGGTACCGACGGGATATTCTATTACCGGGCGGGCTCGGATTACGAATGGTCCATGAGCGGTTCGGCCCTCTACGACCTGGATGGCGACGGCGCCAAGGATGTGATCTTCGGCACCCGCAACGACAGCTCCGGGCTGAAGCGGCTCATGGCCGTCAAGTACGATGGGACGGATGTGGCGGGATTCCCGCGCAGCGTGAACGGACCGGTCGGGGCCAGCCCCGCCGTCGCCGACCTGAACAACGACGGCATGGTGGAGATCGTCTTCTTCACGGGCTGGGGCCAGGTCTATGCCATTCAGGCCGACGGCACGGACTATCCCGGCTTCCCCTACGGGCCGGGTATCACCGCGAACCTGAGCTGGGTGACCAGCCCCGCCGTTGGCGACATGGACGGAGACGGGCAACTGGAGATCATCTACACCTCCAACGTATCCGGTCTGGATAGCCGGCTGGTGGTGGTGGATACGGATGTCCTCGGCGGCACTTCCGGCACCATGCTCAGCGGTTGGCCCGTGACCCTGCCCGGCAGCACCGAGGGCAGCCCCGTCGTGGGTGATGTCGATGGCGACGGGAGCCCCGAAGTCCTCCAGGCTATCGGCGGCGGTGACGAGAACGCACCGGACAAGATGTACGCGTACCACTCCGACGGCACGGCAGTGGCCGGATTCCCCATTTCGCTGACGGGTCCGGGAACGACGGCTCCGGTGATCTGCGACCTGGACAATGATCTCGATGTCGACATCGTGTTCGCCGCCTACGGGCGCAAGGTCCACATCTGGGACATGCCGTTCGCGTACAACGCGTCCGCCGTGTATTGGCCGACCTTCCACGGCAACATGAAGCGGGATGGGGTCTATTTGTCCCGTAACCTGGTGGACGTTCCCGACGGGGAAGCTGTGCCCGGCAACAGCTTCGTGGTGCAGCCGCCGTACCCCAATCCCTTCAATCCCGTCACGTCCGTGAAACTGTATGTCCCGGCCCAGTCGCAGCTGGCGGTGGGCGTCTACGACATCATGGGTCGCAAGGTCAGGACCCTCCACGAAGGGGCGGTTTCCTCCGGCTGGCACACCCTGGTCTGGGACGGTCAGGACGACTCCGGTTCGCGGCAAGCCAGTGGTGTGTACTTCATGCGGGCCGAAACCACGGAAGGTCGGCAAACGTACAAGCTCACTCTCGTGAAGTGAGCGCTGTTGACCCGCAATTGCGGGTGGGCTAAGTTGATCGCGCGGCTCCGGGAGGGGTCGCGCGATTTTTTGTTGGGCCCATGCCGATGATAAGGCGGACAGGGAGAATCATGATTCGAACGACCGAAATCATCCGAATCGGACGCAGGACGGTAGGGTTTGGTCTGGCGCTCTCCCTGCTGGTCCTGGTTCTCGGATGTGGTGGGGATCCCGGCGCCGACCGGAAAGCGGGGGGGGGCTCCGCGGCCCAACCCGTTACCGGTGGAACGGCGGTGGTGGC